>JAFGSW010000037.1 GCA_016934415.1 Spirochaetales bacterium
CCAGGCGGAAAGCCAGAGCACCAACACCGGCGTTTGGAATGGCAGCTCCTGCGGCGGATCCAACAGCGAATGGCTGCACTGCAACGGTTACATCGGGTTCGGTAACACCGGCAGCAGCAGCAGCTCCTCAAGCAGCAGCTCCTCAAGCAGCAGCTCTTCGAGCAGCTCATCCGGCAGCAGCTGGTGGGGCGGTTGGTGGTAAAGGAGATTCCGTCAACATCGCGTTGAACGGAAACCTGTCGGGCATGAAGCCCGAACGCCGACACAACCCCCTGTCCGAACGGCACCTGCGGCGGATCGAACGGGAGAAACGATGTGTGTAAACGCGTACGTCGTTTTGGTACCATGAGATTTTCCGTATACTGCCGCGACGCAAGGGGCAAGCATTTGAAATCGTGATAAAAGCCGCCCGGCAATCGCCGGGCGGCTTTCTATTGGCGGATAAGAAAAAACGATGCCGCATCGCTTTTCATGCGATCAGCCGGTAATGGCTTGAATACCAAAAGTGCCGGCGCTATACTGCTTGACGAAAGCCCGCAACGGGCGGTAAATAACTTTGATACTACCGACCCCTGCCGGAACCACGGCCGCGGTGCGGCCGTGGTTCCGGCGAACTATAAGGGTCGGAACCTTTTCAATCGGGATACATGAACATGACTGGCGATAAAAAATCAAAGAGACGGGAAATAATCGGAGCCATAAGTCTCCTTATCGAAAAATATTTGTTTTCATTGAGCGCCTTTTTTCTCGCGTTCAGCAACATTCGCCACATTATCCTCAATTGGACCCGGATCACCGATTTTTTTCGATCATTGCCGTCCCTTGGGATCAATCAAGCCACTTTCATTTCTCAAATGGTCGTGACCTTCATTTTGGCATTGGTAAACGCCTTTGTCGGTTTTTTATTGCTTTTAAAGAAAAAACCCCTGCAAAATCCAAAGGGATTTCTCGAAATTTTCATTCCCCTCGTATCCACGTATTTCTGGATTGCCTATAACGTTATTCGCTATATTCCGAACGAGGTGAATCTTTACTTGGTTCCCCTGAATACATTACTCGTTTTTGCATTCATAGGTTCCATAATTGCGCTCGTCGGATGCGTCATAAGCGCGCTCGCCGTGTTTCATTTGAGGCGCTCGTTCAGCGTTCTCATACAGGTGCGCGATATTGTGAAACACGGGTTATATCGTTATTCGAGGCATCCGATTTATTTCGGTTATATCATATCCGCGGTCGGCCTTACGTTAACGAGTCCGCAACTTTTTTTCCTTATTTTTTCTTTGATACATATAGGCTTGTTCGTGTTCAGAGCTTACCTTGAAGAAAAAAAGCTGGCCGCTTTTTCTCAAGAATATCAAGACTATATGCACAACACACCCTTCATCATTCCCGTGAGATTAAGAAAAATCGATTCTTGATCGAGGAAAAGGTATTTTTATGGACAAAAAAATCGTCATCATCGGCGGCGGAATCGCCGGACTGGCGACGGGCTGCTACGCCCGTATGAACGGCTATGAGGCCGAGATCCACGAAATGCACAGCCTCCCGGGCGGACTCTGCACCACCTGGCGGCGCGGCGGGTACCTGTTCGACGGCTGCATCCATTGGCTGGTGGGCTCGTCGCCGGCGAGCGACTGGTACGGCGTCTGGGAGGAACTGGGCGTCGTCCAGGGTCGGCCGATGTTCAACCATGAAATTTTCTCAAGCTTCGCCGGCCGGGACGGGAAAGTCCTTCACTTCTACACCAACGCCGACCGCCTCGAGGCACACCTGAAGGAGTTTGCGCCGCGGGACGGGGCCGCCATCGAGAAGCTGTGCGCCTTCATCCGCAAATTCGGGAGTTTCTCCATGCCCGTCGGGAAACCGGCCGAGCTCATGGGCCTTTTCGACGGCCTGGGCCTGATTTTCAAACTGGGCCGCTTCATGAAAGACTTCGCCGAGCTGGGGAAACTCACCCTCGGCGACGTCGGCGCGTGGTTCCGGGACGACTTCCTCCGTCGGGCGGTCTCGGGATCGCTCTTCGACGAAAAAATGCCGGCCTTTGCGCTTATCGCCACCCTCGCTCAGATGAACGTAAAAATAGCCGGTTATCCCCTCGGCGGGTCCTTTGAGCTTGCGCGCGCGATGGAGAAACGCTTCACCGACCTGGGCGGAAAGGTCCATTATCGATCCAAGGTGGAAAAAGTGATCGAGCGCGACGGGCGCGCCGTCGGCGTACGCCTGGCCGGCGGAGCCGAGTCGCCGGCAGATTACGTCGTCTGCGCATCGGACCTTCGTGCGGCGCTGCATTCGCTTCTCGACGGAAGCCGCGTAGACCCGCTTCACAGGGAGCTTTTGGAGACCGGAAAGACATACCCGCCTTCCGTGCTCGTTTCCTTCGGAGTAAACATGGATTTCGGCGCCGACATTTCCTGCCTCGGCACCGCCTATGAGCTGGAAAAGCCGATCACCATCGCCGGCCAAAGCCTTCCGTTATTCGGAATAAAGAATTACTGTTACGATCCATCGCTCGCGCCTGAGGGAAAGTCCGTCGTCGGCACCTACCTCCCCGCGGACTGGCTTTATTGGGAAAAACTCGCGGGAGACCGCGAGGCGTATGAGGCGGAAAAGGAGAAGATACGGGCGCAATGCGAAGAGGAAATCGATCGCCGCTTTCCCGGGTTCCGCTCCAAAATCGAGGAAGCGGACGTGGCGACGCCTCTCACCTTCCAACGTCTCACCGGCAACTGGCGCGGGACGTACATGACCTGGCAGCTCGACGGAGATTTCCAACGCAAACATCCATTCATTCCCAAGACCGTTCCGGGGCTGGACAATTTCTACCTTGCCAGCATGTGGACCTTTCCGCCCGGCGGCATTCCCGGCGCGGCGGGCGTGGGCCGCGGCGTCATGCAGATCATTTGCCGTAAGGACAAGAAGCGGTTTCAGACGACGAAGGTGTAAGACGATTTTCCCTCGTTACCAAAAAAAGCGATCCGAGGAATACCAGGAAACCCTTCATTGTTGGGACGCACGGCCGCGCGTTCCAACATCTGTAATTTTCCGGACGGGTTCGGAAAGTTCTCCCCAAAAAAAATCCTACACCGATGCCCTGCGACGGGCTTTTTTATCCACTCCTCGCCTTGATCGACCTCCTCCCGGATGTTATGCTCTCTGCGATATCATTGTTTTTATTCGATGAAAGGAGCCCTCCCATGCCTGAAGCCGACACCAATGCCAAAGAAAAGCAATATCGCCCCGAGGTCCCGCAGAAGATGAAGCCCTTCCCGCTCAAAGGCGCCCAATCCTACGACTGGGGGATGAAGAACCGCCTGGCGCGCACCTTCGATCCCCGGAGCGGACGCACGGTCATGCTGGCCGTGGATCACGGCTACTTCCAGGGGCCGACCACCGGCCTTGAGCGCATCGACCTGTCCATCGTCCCGCTCATCCCGTACTGCGACGCGCTCTTCTGCACGCGCGGCGTCCTCCGCTCGCTTATTCCCCCGCAGAGCCAAAAACCGATGGTGCTGCGCGCCTCGGGGGGCCCGAGCATTCTCAAAGAGCTCTCCAACGAGGAGATCGCCATGGACATGGAGGACGCGCTCAGGCTCAATGCCTGCGGAGTAGGCATCCAGGTGTTCATCGGCGGCGAATACGAGACGAGGTCGATCCACAACATGACCCGGCTCGTCGACCTCGGGATGAGGCACGGCATGCCGGTCATGGGGGTGACGGCCGTGGGCAAGGACATGAAACGCGACGCCCAGTACTTCCGCCTCGCCTGCCGGATGATCGCCGAGCTCGGGGCCACGTACGTGAAAACGTACTACGTCGAGGAGGACTTCGAAACGGTGACCGCCTCCTGCCCGGTGCCGATCGTCATGGCCGGCGGCAAAAAGCTCTCTGAAATAGACGCCCTGAAGATGGCCTACAACGCGGTCATAAGCGGAGCGGCCGGCGTCGATATGGGACGCAACATCTTTCAGAGCGACGATCCGGTCGCCATGATCCAGGCCGTGCGCGCGGTCGTGCACAAGCATACGAAACCGGAACACGCGCTCGAGCTCTACCAGACGCTCAAGGAAAAGCACGCGGGGAAAAGAGCCTCCGCCAGATAACCTTCCGCGTGAGAACGGAAAGATCCAAACCCGCGGAGTAATACGGAAATAGAAAAACCATTTGCTGTGGAGAAAAAGACCGATGAAAGTCGCGATGTGGTACAACAACCGGGACATCCGGATCGAGGAGCGGCCCCGGCCCCGGCCCGGCCCGCGTGAGATGCTCGTCAAAGTGATGGCGTGCGGCATCTGCGGCTCGGACGTGGTGGAATGGTACCGGCTGCCGCGCGCGCCGCTCGTCCAGGGGCACGAGCTCGGGGCGGTGGTGCACGAGGCCGGCGTCGAGGTGACGCGCTTTTCCCCCGGCGACCGCGTGTTCATCGCTCCCAAGGCCGCCTGCGGCGAATGCCGCTCCTGCAAAGCCCGCCATTTCCCGCAGTGCACCGGCGCAAAAGAGCGCCTGCCGGGAGGGTTCGCGGAATACGTCTTGGTGCCGGAAACGTTCATCAGGCGCGCCGCCTGGCCCCTTCCCGAATCGATCTCCTACGAACAAGCCACCTTCATCGAACCGCTCGCCTGCGTCGTCCGGGCCCAATCGATCGCGGAGCTGCGCGCCGGACAGGACGTCCTCATTCTCGGGTGCGGAATGTCGGGCCTTCTCCACGTGCAGCTCGCCAAACTGAAAGATTGCCGGGTCGCCGTCACGGACATTGACCGGAGAAGACTCGAGCGGGCTTACGGGTACGGCGCGGATCTCGTTCTGCCCGCGACCGAAAACGTGGCGGAAAAAGCTCGGGAGTTTTTCGGACATGGGGCGGACGTCGTCGTCCTCTGCACGGCCGCGCTCCCGGCGGTGGAGCAGGCCTGGGACGCGGCGGGCTCGGGCGGCGCTGTGGTCTTCTTCGCCGTGCCCGGACCGGACAAGCAGGTCACTCTTCCCGTCAACTCATACTGGACCCGGGAGATGCGCGTTCTCACCTCGTACTACTGCGGACCTCCGGATATAGAAGAAGCGGTGCGGCTCCTCGCCGCCCGCGAAATCGGAGTCGATTCGCTCGTCACCCATCGCCTGCCGCTCGATCGGATCGCCGAAGGATTTCGGCTGGTGCTCGAAGGCAAGGAGGCGATTAAAGTGATCATCCAACCGAACGGTGGCGGGGCAGCAACGGGATAAATCGGAAGGAGCGACGATGGAAATCAAGCATTTCGGCCTGGCCTGCCGAACGGAAGAGGAAGCCGATCGGTTCTTCGGAGAGCTCCTCGGCCTTAACAAATCCGAACGCAAAGCGATTCCCGCCTCCATCACCCTGCCCCTCTTCGGAGTGGACGGCGGGCTCGACGCGTACGACTATTCGGGCCCCGGGCTCCATTTCGAAGTCTTCATTCACGACGATCCCGCCGAACGCTCCGAACGCATCGCCCACGTCTGCCTCGCCGTCCCCGATCCCGAGGCGTTCCTCGAACAGGCAGAGTGCCTGGGTTTTCCCGCGTTGCGTATTCCGCGGGGTGACGGGAAAGTGTATTTCGTGAAGGACCCGAGCGGCCGCCTGTATGAAATCAAGCGGGCGGCTCCGTAAGCCGCCCCTCTCCGCGCTGCGCGGCCATGTCCTGCACGGTCGCCCAGGGATGCGGATAGCGCCCGTTCTTCGCCGTGTACGATTTCATCCAAAATTTCGAGACGATTTGAACCGCTTCGCGGGGGCAGAAGTTGAGACAGGCGTAGCACAGGCGGCAATCGACCTCGGGCCGCCAGAACGGCCGGCCGTTCCGCGCCTCGATCTTCCCGGCCGGGCACACCCGGGCGCACGTGCCGCAACCGGCACAACGCGCGTCGGCGTAGAAATAACGCTTGACCCGCCGGGCCAGTCGGCGCACCATGAAAGGGACCAGCCGTTCGAAGATGAAGTTGACGGGGGCGATGCGGCTCAGCCGTATCCCGTCCGCCTTCTCCAGGCGGTCTTCCCTCGCCCCCACCTTGTCGACGATGCTTTTCACCCGGTCGTCCAGATCCGCCTCTATCCTCTCAAACTCATCGGACGCGGGAATCGAGAAAACCTTGAGCTTCGGGTCGTTGCCGGCCATCGTGACGACGAAGCCGGCGTTCAGCCTCTTCCCCTGTTTTTCGAGTAGCCGCTCAATCGTCGGGAAGCCGCGAAATACGGTGCCTCCCCTCGTGGCGACCGCGAAAAAGTAGGAGGATGCCCGGCAGTCGACCAGCTTCAGGAAATCGACGACAATGCGGGGGACGGTCATGCCATGGACCGGGAATACCAATCCTATCGCTTCGCCGCGAGTTTTCACCGGCCCCGCCCCGAGGGCGCCGGCCATAGGGATGAGTCGGGCGCCGGCAAGCGATGAGGCGATGCCGCGCGCGGCGCGCAGAGAATTACCGGTACCGGTGAAATAGTAAATCTCGATGCTCATAACGACTCCTTTTCGGGACGCTCTACCGGCGGGTTGTGCCGTTCGTAAGAGTGACCCCGAAGAGCGTGTTGATCGTCACGCTTGAGAGCGTCTTGCGCACGGCCGCCTCCGCTGCCGCGAAGCACTCGAGCACCCGGCGCCTGGCCTCAACAATTTCCTTCCGATCGGGGTCGGCCGGCAGGTCGGACGAGAAAAGGGGCCGCTTGCGCTCAATGGCGTCGAACACATCGAGGAGCGTGATCGCCTTGGCGGGCCGGGTCAGCCTCACGCCGCCCTTCTTCCCCTCCCTGCTCTCGAGCAACCCGGCGGCGACGAGGCGGGTGAGGATGCCCACGACCGTCGAGCGGGGGATGCCGAGAGTCTCCGCCAGGTAGGCCGCCGGAACACGCTCGATCCGCAGGAGCTCGTTCCGCGCCCCGACGCAGATCAGGACGGCGATGGACTGAGTGTAGGCAAGGGAATAACTCATTGTTATACTATATATATAATATATTTAGTTTATCGTCAAACGTTTTTTTCCCCCTCTCGTCATTGCAAAACCGGAGCCGCTTGTTTATACTTTTTCCGTATATGAAAAAAAGAAATAAGTCGCGGTCCGCCCCCATTTTTTCGCGTTACAAGGCCATACTCGAAGCCATACCCGACATTATCATGGAAGTGGACGAACACAGGGTCTACACCTGGGCCAATCGGGCCGGTCTGAACTTCTTCGGAGACGACGTGATCGGCCGGGAGGCGGCCGACTTCTTTATAGGCGAACAGAAGACGTACGAAAAAGTACAGCCCCTGTTTAGTGGAAACGAGGACGTCATCTACCTCGAGAGTTGGCAGCGCCGCCGCGACGGGGCCGTGCGCCTCCTCGCCTGGTGGTGCAAGGTGCTCAAGGACAAGGCGGGGAAAATGACCGGAGCGCTCTCGTCGGCTCGCGACATCACCGATGAGCGGCGGGCTCAGGAACTCGTCCGGGAATCCGAGGCGCGCTTCCGGGCCATATTCGATAACGGCGGCGAGGGCATCATCCTGGCGGATGAAAATATGAAATTAGTCATGGTGAACAAAACGATCTGCGCCATGCTCGGCTATTCGTGCGACGAGCTCAGCGGCCTGTCGGTCGCGGACATCCATCCGCCGGAAATGAAAGATGAAGTCGCGCTGAAATTCCGTTCCCTGCTGCGGGGGGACGTCAAAGTGGCGACCGACCTGCACGTCCGGCGCAAGGACGGAACGGTGTTTTGTGTCGACATACACGCCTCGCCCTTCCTCCTCAAAGACGTCCGCTACCTGGCCGGTTTTTTCCTCGACGTCTCCGATCGACACCGCATGATCGAAGCCCTGAAAGAAAGCGAAGCCCATTTCCGCGCCGTCGTCGAAGCCACGCCGCGAGGCATGCACTTCTACCGGGTGGATGAGACGGGCGAGGCCGTTTTCGCCGGCTATAACCCGGCGGCGGACAGGATTCTCGGCATCGACCACCGGCCGCTCGTCGGTAAAACCATCACCGCCGCATTTCCTTCTTTAGCCGGAACCGGAATACCGGAACGCTACGCGGAGATCGCCCGGCGCGGAGGGGTGTGGCACGACGAACAGGTCGAGTATCGGGACGAACGGATCGCCGGCGCCTATGACGTCCACGCGTTCCGGATCAGGCCCGGCTACATGGCCGCGAGCTTCGCGGACATCACGGAGCGCTTACGGCTCGATGCGGACCTGAAAACGCAGCGCGAACTCACCGAGCGCATCATGGCGACGAGCCCGGTGTGCATCGTCACCGTCGACCGCGACGGCCGGATCACCTTCGCCAACGATGCGGCTGAGAAACTGTTCGGCTTGAGCAAGTCGGAAATCGTTTCCCGCCGCTTCAATGACCCCGCCTGGAAGATCACGGATATGGAGGGCCGTCCCATCCCCGCGGAGAGGCTTCCCTTCAGGCTCGTGCTCGATACCGGCTCGCCGGTGACGGCCTTTCAGCACGCCCTTGAAGGACCGGACGGCACGCGGGTGTTCCTTTCCATCAGCGGCTCGCCGCTTTATGACGCCGAAGGGGACATTTCGGGCGTCGTCTTCGCCATCGACGACGTCACCGCCCGGATCACGGCTGAGGCCGTCCGCCGCGGGTTGGAGGAACAGGTCCTGCAGGCGCAGAAGATGGAATCCATCGGACGCCTCGCGGGCGGCGTGGCACACGATCTCAACAACCTCCTCACCCCCATCATCGGATACGCCGATTACTGCCTCACCGCGAAAACCCGGGAAGCAAACGAGCTCGAGCAGATATTCAAGGGGATACTCGACGCCGCGGACCGCGCCAAGACGCTCACCCAGCAGCTCCTCGCCTTCAGCCGAAAACAGCCGCTCGCCATGAGCGTCCTCAACCTGAACGACGTGATCACATCGATCCTGTCGCTCCTCAAGCGGACGCTCCGGGAGGACATCCGAGTGCGGACCGCCCTCGATCCCGAACTCTCTAACATAAGGGCGGACCGCTCGCAGATCGACCAGATCATTCTCAACCTCGCCGCCAACGCCCAGGACGCCCTGACCGCGGGCGGTGAAATCGCCGTCGCCACCTTCAATGCCGTCCTCGAAGAAGCGGCTCCGGCCTTTCCGGCGGCGCTCGCCTTCTCCTCGAATGCGCTCCCGCCCGGAGCATACGCCGTCCTCTCTCTCGCGGACGACGGCGAGGGGATGAACCAAGAAACGATGCGGCATATTTTCGAGCCTTTCTTCACGACGAAGGAGAAGGGAGTGGGGGTCGGCTTGGGACTGGCGACCGTATACGGAATCGTCACCCAGCACGGCGGGCAGATCCGCGTCGCGAGCGAACCGGGCCGGGGCACGACGTTCGCCGTGTTTTTTCCCGCCGTGCAGGCGGGGGCGGAATCGGCGCCGGTTCCGACCGCGCAGCAGGCCGCTCTTTCGTCGGGACGGATTCTGCTCGTAGAGGACAATGAGGACGTCCGTGTTATGACGGAAAAAATCCTCTCCTCCCTCGGTTTCGACGTGGTGCCGGCCGCGGACGGCCGGCGCGCGCTCGAGCTCGCCTCCCGGTGCGGGGATATCGCCCTCGTCGTTACGGACGTCATCATGCCGGACATGAACGGCGTGTCGCTCGTCGAAACGATCAAACGCGACCGTCCGGGGATCAAGGCGCTCTTCATGTCAGGATACGCCGACGACATCATCGCCTCCCGCGGGCTGAATCGGCAGGATGCGCCGCTCCTCATGAAACCGTTCACGGTCCGCCAGCTGAAGGACAAGATCGCCCAGGTGCTGGGATCGTAAAGTCACGGAGTCGCGGTTCACGGCGCGGGATGTAATGTCGCTGCGCCCTTCGGATGCCGGGCGCTTCCTTGTTACCGCCCGCAGCTACCGGCCTCGGGCGAATCGACGGAAAGCGTATAATATGCGAAATGAATTGGCAAAATATCGGTGGATTGGATATACTTGAAACAGCCGGTTAACCGCGAACCTTCTACTCCCGGAAGGTTCGCGGGGCGGCGGAAAGGATTGGCTATGAAGCGCAAGTGGCTTTGGATCGGATTCATCCTTCTCTTCGGCCTTATCCTCATTTCGGCCGGAGGAGGCGCCAGATTACGCGTCATGGTACGCGCCGCCCAGATACGATCAAAACCTTCATATCTGGGAAGCATAGTGGCGCGACTGCAGTATGAAGACATTGTCGTCCAGGCCTCGGATCCTCAGAAGGGCTGGATTAAGGTAACACTCGAGTCGGGGAAAAGTCCGGGGTGGATCAACATGTCCTCCCTGATTGAGTACAAGGAAGACATGAAGGCAAGCGGCGCGAACGTCGGGGAGACCGCTTCGAGCGGCAACATCCAGGCGGCGGGCAAGGGCTTCACCAAGGAAATCGAAGCCGAATATAAATCCGAGCAGCACCTCGACTATGCCTGGGTGGACCGAATGGAGAAGTACAGCGTGACGGCCCAGCAGGCGGCGGCGTTCATGGACGCGGGCGGCCTCATCGATACGTTGGGAGGTGCGGAATGAAAAAGATATTCATCGCCTTCGGGCTGACGGGTTTCATCGCTCTCGCGCTCTCCGGCTGTATGATTCTGGGGGAGTTCGTTCACATGCCCGACGTATACGATGTCTTCCAATTCGCCATAACACTGAACGATATCCAGAAAGAATTGAATGATTTCACCCCGGAAAACAAATACTACCTGGGGCGAGCCGTGACCGCCACGGTTTTCACGAAATATAAGCCGTACCAAAATTCGAAAGCCAATAAATACCTGAACCTCCTCGGCACGAGTCTGGCCTACTGCTCGAACAAACCCGAGACGTTCAACGGCTACCATTTCCAGATCCTCGATTCAATGGACATCAATGCCTACGGAGCGCCCGGGGGATTCGTGGTCGTCACCAAGGGACTCCTCCTCTGCGCGCGCAGCGAGGACGAGGTCGCCGCCATCCTCGCCCACGAGATCGGACACATCGCCCTGGACCACGGGATGCAGGCCGTCCAGCAGTCCAAGCAATCCGCGGCCCTCGCCAAATTGGGGGCGAGCATGGTGAATTCTGACATCAAGGAAGTGGTCGGCCTCTTCGGAGGATCGATCGAGGAAATGATGAACACCGCCTTCGTCGCGGGCTACTCCCGGGACCAGGAGAAGGAGGCCGATCACGAGGCCGTCGTCATCCTCAAGCGCGCGGGCTACGATCCCATGGCGCTCGTCCGGGTGCTCGAAACCATGAAGACGAAACTCAAGCCTGAGGGACTCGATTTCGCGAAGACGCATCCCGACCCGGACGACCGGATCAGGGACGTGAAGAACTTCATCGGCAATTACGAGGAGCCCCCCGCGCCCCCGTCCGCCCGCGTCACCCGCTTCCGGGTGGAGCTGTCCCTTCGCTGAGCAGCGTATGGCCGTAACGATTTCACCTCCGCTTCGCCGCTTTCTGCAGGGTCTTGCCGTCGGATTAGGCGGCGCGGCCCTCTCCCTGCTCATGAGCGCTTCGGGCGCGCTCGACCTCTTTGAGTACAAGACCTGGGATCTGCGCCAGCAAGTATCCGCCCGGCCTTCGGAGGCGTCCGGCCGGATCGTCCTCATCCTCATCGACCAGGACAGCCTGGACTGGGGAAAAGAGCAGATGGGGTGGTCCTATCCCTGGCCCCGGGAAACCCAGGCGGTGATTACGGATTTCTGCAAGCGGGCCGGCGCAAAATCCCTGAGTTTTGACGTCATCTATTCGGAGCCTTCTTTTTACGGCGTATCAGACGACGAGGCGTTCCGTCGGTCGCTCACCGAAAACGGTCGGGTGATTGGCACGCTTGCGCTCGGTACCGAAAATGCCACCGCGAAACAATGGCCGGCCGTTCTTTCGGACCCGGGTCTTTCGATCGCAGGCCTGGATGAATGGCGGTCGGCCGTTCGGCCCACAATGCTCGATTTTCCCCTGGCAACCTTTCCCGCATCCGACCTGGCCCCGGGATTCAATCGACTCGCCAACACCAACCTGCACCAAGATTCCGACGGCGTATACCGCCGCGTCAGCTTGTTCAACACTTTTTCGGGACACGTCGTGCCCCTCCACGCGCTCGCCGCCTACCTGGCGGGTAATCCCGGAGCGCACTCGCTCTCGATCAAGCCCGGAGAGCTCACTGTCGACGGCACCGTCGTTCCCATCGATGATGAAGGCCGGGCCATTCTCCGTTTCCGGGGACCGGACGGCACTTACAAGGCCTACGGGGCGGACGCCATCATTGAAAGCGAACTTCGGATCAGGGAGGGGGAGAAGCCGATCGTCGATCCTCCCACCCTGAAGGACAAACACGTCTTTTTCGGCCACTCGGCGATGGGACTCTTCGACTTGAAACCTTCTCCCACCGACGGCCAATATCCCGGCGTCGAGCTGCACGTCACCCAACTCGACAACCTCCTCTCAGGCGACTTCATGCGGCCGTTCCCGCTTTGGGCGCAGGCTCTCCTCCTCGCCCTCGTCTGCTGCGCGGCCGCGATTATCGTCTCCGCCGTGTCCAAGGCCTGGCGGAGCGCCATCGCCTACCTCGGCTTTCTCCCTTTGGTGCCGGCTCTCGGATTCGCCGCCTTCCCGCTCGGTTTTTGGCTTCCCATCGTACCGGGCATGGTCGGCATCGCCGTCTCGCTCGTCGGCGCGAGCCTGGTGAGCTTCGCCACCGAGGGGCGGCAAAAGCGTTACCTTAAAAGCGCCTTCAGGCAGTATTTGAGCCCGGTGGTCATTGAGCAGCTCATCGCCCATCCGGAGAGCCTCAAGCTCGGCGGCGAGAAGCGGGAGCTTTCGATCTATTTCTCCGACCTGCAGGGCTTTACCAGCCTCTCGGAGATGCTCACGCCCGAGGAGCTCACCGGCGTTCTCAACGATTACCTGTCGGCCATGACCGACATCATCCAGGACGAGGGCGGCACCATCGACAAGTACGAGGGAGACGCCATCATCGCCTTCTGGAACGCGCCGATTGAGTTTGCCGACCACGCCGTGCGGGCCGTGCGCGCCGCCCTGCGCTGCCAGGCCGAGCTTACCCGCCTGCGTCCTATTTTCCGCGAGCGGGTGAAGAAGGACCTCTTCATGCGCATCGGCGTCAACTCCGGACCGGCGGTGGTGGGCAACATGGGCTCTCGGACCAGGTTCGATTACACCATGCTCGGAGACGCGGTCAACCTCGCCTCGCGCCTGGAAGGCACCAACAAGCAGTTTGGAACGTACACGATGATTTCCGGCGCCACCCTCGCCCTGACGGCCGGCGCCTTTCCCGCGCGCGAGCTTTCGCGCGTCGCGGTTATGGGCCGCGCCGAGCCGGTGACGGTCCATGAGCCGATGCTCCACGATGAATACGCGTCAAGAAAAGACGCTCTCGCGGCGTTCGACCGCGGGCTGCGGGCCTACTATGCGGGAAAATTCGGGGAGTCGTCGAAGATTTTCGAGTCGATCGCCGGGCAGGATCCCGCCGCCAAGGCCTACCTGGCCCGCTGTCGCGAGCTGGCCGACCATCCGCCCGCCGGGGCCTGGACCGGCGTGTGGGTGATGACCACGAAATAAACAGTCACCACCGAAAGTGTGGTTTTAAAAAAGAGGCTGTTCTTTCGGGACAGCCTCTTGATCCGAATTAACGACGAAAGCGCCGGAGCGCCTCGGGAATCACTGATTATCGTCTATTTTTATATTGGCCGTCAGCTCGGCGGTCAACTTCGCCAGTTCCGCTGCTTTATCGGCTACCTTGGTGAGATAGCCGGCCGCCTGAAGCGGATTTTTCTTCGTGAATTCCGTTATTTCGTTGTCGAGTTGATCCATCTCGACCTTGTTCGCTTCCTGGTAGTCGTTCAAGGCCTTGAATGCCTTGTCGGGATCCGACTTGTTGTCGCGGAGTATTTTGATCATGGCGTCATAGTGCGCGAACATCCTGTCCACGGAGGCATTGCCGCCGCCGCACGCGGCCAGCAGCAGCGATACGGCCGCCAGAACCAGGCACCATACGGAGATTTTTTTGAACATGGAAGATTCCTCCTCTTTTTCACGCCGGACGGAGCGATTGCCAACGGCTCCCCGGTCGAACGCGATTCCTCGCCGCACAGGCGACGAGATTTTATTCCCGCAAAGCGACGCTTTGTCGGGTATTTCCGATCATAATTCTTTGTCATATCGAGATTTATAAAAGTCTCGGTATGACAAAAGCAATATTATTGAGAAAAAAAAACGAGTCTGATCCCGGTTTTCCGGCTAATGGAGAAGTATAACGAAAAACGGATGAAAAGCAAACTGCAGTACGCTCGGCGAGCGTACTGCTGAATTCAATACGACAAACGCTATATGAGTCTCACTCGCCAACGGCAGTTGAAAAAGCGGCTCGTCGAGCGGACCCGGCGTCAGTCGGCTGAAATGGAAGACTCACTGAGTGACACCGGCTCATACACGGTGCCTCAGGCGCCATCGTCGAGGCTTGTCAATTGAAGCGGCAGCTTTTATTGCAGCGCTCTAGGGCACCGTAAAGCCGGCGCCAGCTTTCACAAGCTCGATCCCGTCACCCGTCTCCAGGTTTCGCGAGTACTGTTTGTCGACGGGATTGTTCCAGTGCTCGTGCACGCCGAGCGACCCGATGGGCGTTCCGTCGTTCTCCGGATCGTAAACGATATCCTTCGGCCAGTTTTCATGATCGGCCGCCTGATGCAGGTAATCGTCCACGCCCTGCATCTGCACCCAGCTGTACGGCGTGTCAGATATGTATTCGCTGCGGAGAAAATCGTATCCCACCGATTCAATGGCCACGGGATCGAGCGAGAGGAAGAGCGACGAGGTCCAGTCATTTTTAAACGGGACCATTTTCCATTTGGTGGGCGGATAAACGGCCTCAGGCCCGGCGAACAGCGCGTCCATGAGATAGAGGAGGTTTTTCCCGCCCAGCCACTTATGCCCGAAAAGGTCCACCTGAACGCGATACAGGCCGTAGCCTTGACGGCGGGCGTCGTTCTCGTCCGGGTTGACGAGTCCGCCGTGCAGGTGGTTGGCGGCCACCCGGCCGTTGGAGCCGAAGTGGTTTTTGGCGAACATGCTGACGCCCGCCCGCTTGTGCCCCTTCAGGGCGGGAATGTTGATGACGTAATCCGCGGTCTCGAAGAGCGTGCAGAGCGTGTCGCTGTCCGTGGCCGGGCCCGTCTCGGATTTGTTCATGATGCCCGCCTTCATGACCGTACCGCGATCGGAATAGAAAATGACCGGCTGAGCCGTGAAGGCGTCCTTCTCGCGTTCCTTGTCGGCGCCGTAGAAGCGGTCGATGTAATGGACGTTCGGAAATTCGGCGTGCCAGAGTTCGTAGGCGTGGCGGTAAACGTGCTTCATGGGATCGCCGACCCAGATGTCGGCCTGGGAAACCTTGACGACATTGACGAGCTGGCGCAGCACGGCCAGGACGACGGCCGGGCTCGTCTCGGCGATGCCGTAGAACATATTGTGCTTCACCGACAGGTCGGATTCGAAATTTCCCCCCCAGGCGCTGGTGGCATTGGTCTTAATGAAAATTTTCTGCCCCGGCTTGTATCCGCCGGCCGCTTTTCCCGATGCGAGTTCGCGGTTGTGAAACTTGAAAACCGCATCCCAGGCCTCGGCGTCGGAGTCCTTGCCGGTGAGTAAGCGAAGGCCTTCGGACAGCATCGTGTCGACGGCGGCCTGGTCCGTGTTTTTCGGTAAAAAGTAGCCGTCGCCGGGCCGATTGGTGAGTCGCTTATTGGTGGCCGCGGGGTTCCACACCCAAACGACGCGCCCCGGGAAAATACCCCGGGCCGTTCCCATCGGCTGGTTGGCGGGCTCGGTCACGGCATTGGGGAAGCGGACGCCGCCGAGATCGCCGGTCTGGCAGACCACCGCCAGTCCGCCCGCCAAAACCATGGCGGCGGCCAAAAGGACGACAAGCCCCTTCCTGCGACTTCCGTCCTTCCTGCGGAGGAGCGCGGCGGGAATCACCGGCGCGGCGAACAGAGCCGCGACCCAGACGACGAATCCCGAGGCGAGAGGAGCCGCCGCCCGCATGCAGGGATACGCCGCCCGGCTCGGCTTTTCGATCACGCGCACTAAAAACCAGATAAGGGATAAAAAACCGACCACCGGCAGGAAGCACACGGCCAGGCCGCGAAGGCGCGACGGGGGCTTCAAGCGTCCGCTTTTCGGACAGACCAGGCCGAGACGGGAGAGAGTGCGATGCAGCCAATCACGCATAGTATTTCCTTTCCGGAGGCGGAGGCGGGGTGCCGGTGTGTAACCGCTTTACAAATCAATCATAACACTCCGCGGGAGCGGTTTCAAGCGAACTCATTTTTTCAATTTCGGCTGAATTGACATAAATCCCACCGCCCTATAAAACTAATAACGTCGTCTTCGGTCAAATGAAAAAGAGCCTGCTTTCCATACTGTTATTACTCATCTCCTGCCTGAGCGCCTTCAGCCAGACGCCGCCGCCTTCGCCCAGTCCATCTCCTCGGCCGCTGCCGAGCCCATCTCCGCGGCCTTCGCCGAGTCCGTCCCCGGCGCCCTCCCCGACGCCTTCGCCCGCGCCGAAGGCGACCGATTACAAATCGATGGTGGAAAGCACCATGAACCAGGACATCGAAACGGCAAGCTACTACGAGTTGGTCTCCTGGTGCCGGCTCTTCGGCCTCGATGAGTCGGGCGACAGGACCGCGATCGTTCAGCGGCTTGAGAATTTTTTTAAAATCAAGAGCGCGGCGGGGCAGAAAGAGATCCTCAAGACGATCGACATCAAATCCGCGCGCTCCTCGGAATATTTCACGCTTGAGGACATCAAAGAAGATTACGTGATCATCCAGGGACACGTCACCATCGTCTTGACGGATAAAAAAACCAATGCCCAACACACCATCCAGGCGGAACGTATCCTTTACAACCAGACGACGGACACCCTGAGCGCCTCCGGCGGCGTGGTGTACAAGCGCAAGATCGGCGACAAGGAGGAGTCCTTTACGGGCGAGACCTTCGTATTCGACGCCGCCAATTGGGAAGGGGTTCTCTATTACGCCGCGGGCGAACGCTCCAAAAAAATGGACGATCAGAACGTGATGTTCCATTACAGCGGCGAAACGGTCACTCGTCTCAAGGATGATTCCATTCTGCTCGAAAAAGGCGTCATCACTTCGAGCCCCGACCCCGCCCACCCCAACTACCGGATTACGGCGGACCGCATCTGGGTGTATTCGCCGGGCGAATGGGCGATCCAAAACGCCGTCCTCTACCTGGGGAACATCCCCATTCTCTATCTCCCCTTCTACTATTACACGAGCGAGGAACTGTTCTTTAATCCGGTTTACGGTTTCAAGCTTCGCGAGGGAGCCTTTTGGCAGAACACGATCTATTTCATCGGCAAGAAGAAACGCGAGGACGACGCCCTCTCGTTCATGCAGCTTGAGGAAGCGGGCGATCAGGACGTCGAAATGCGCTTGCACGGGCTTTTCCTCGAACCGGTGCGCAAGCCGCAGGGGGGGACGGCCGCGGCGGCGACGCCTCCCGCGGCGGGCCAGAAAACCGCGGTCATCAAACAGCTCAAAGCGTTCCTGGACCTGTATTCGCGGCTGGGCGTGTTCGCCGGAGTCAACCTGGACGCCTCGCCCGACATCACTTTAAACGGCGGCCTCGCAGTCTCCCGCACGATCTATCAGAACGGCTCGGCATATACCGTGTTTGACGGGGGCGGAGATTATCATTTGAACTTGGGCAACTTCTTCGGTCTGCAGGTCCCCTTTCGCTTCGGCCTGGAAACGCAATTTAAAACGAATTGGGGGATAATTCAGCGAATTGAAGGGAACGTGAGCTTTTTTTCGGACCCCACTTTCCCCGTCGATTTCTACGATCGGGAAGAAAACCAGGACTGGGGCAAGATCATCGGTTTTGAAATCCCCAGCACAACGACGTCGACGACGCCGACCGTCGTCAATACACAACGCAACACTCTGTCGTGGGCTTTTACCTCCGCCTTCAACTTCGCCCAACCGTTAAATTCGAAGCTTTTCCAGACGCTCCGAATCGATCCGTTCAATTTTTCATTCGATTGGGCCAGCACCGTCAACACAAGCGGCATCAGTACCTATGATCCGGCATATAGATTTTATTACCCCCAGCGTATTACCTTCCCCAATTTCGCCCTGGTAGCCAACGGCATTATTGCGGATTATTCCCATTCCAGCCAGGTGACGGCCGCACCGAAACCGGCCGCTTCGACTCCGCCGGGCCCGAATGCCGTCACCGGTTCGCCCGATATCGCGCAACCTTTCCTCCCGCCGGACGAAAAGCGGGAGGAAACCGCCCCCCTGCCCGACTATTTCGGGCTGCGCAGGCCGGAAGCGAAACCGGACGCGCCCGTCAACCGCACCATCAAGTATTTCAGCTTCAGGCTTTTTTACGCGATCAATCAGCAGGTCAAGGCCGAGCACCTCTTCGCCAATGACCCCTTGACCTTACAGGATGTTGAAAACGTCGCCTACTATACGAAGAACTCGACTTTCAATAACATCGGGACGACCACGCTGAATTATGAGCTCATCTTCTGGGAAAGCCTGAAAATCGCCGGCGGCCTCAGCCTGGCCCAACAATACCAGGTCAGCTACACCCCCTTCCAAGGATTCGATCAGGCCGATGCGGACAAACTGTTCACTAAACTCGATCTCATCAATTCACTCCAGGTGGTGTATAACCCGTTCAAAGCCATCCCCGAATTCCAGAGCACGGAGCTCTCCTATAACCTGAAGTGGGATTTCTACAACATCGCCTTCAAGACCACCCCCATTCTCGATTACCGTGAAAACGCCCTCCTGTTCGATCGCACCACCGTCACCCTTCACCAGGCGATCGCCAATCTCGTTTTCCAGCCGGAGGACAAATCGAACAACCTCAAGCTCACGGTCAATATCCCACCTTACATCGGCGACTACCGGGGTGAGCTCAATTTCTACCTCTGGATCTTCCAGACGAGCGCTTTCGCCGAGTACAAACAACTGGCCGACGATTCCTGGCTCTTCGCGCCGGTGAGGCTGACCGAAACGGCGGCGCTTGATCCCATCCTGCTCCTTTCGACCACCCTCAACCACGATCAGGTCGGTACCGTCGTCAATGACTGGTGGAGCGGAACGGCCAGTCTCTTCAAGTATAAATATTTGAACGCCGATCACTTCCTGGCAGTACAGGATATACGTTATAATTTCACCCCGAACGTCAATGAAATCGACTTGTTCCGCACAACCGTCGACCTCTGGAACCTGAAAGTGGTCTTCCTGGCGGAACGAATGCAGCCCCTGACGGCCCTGGGCAACCCCAAGGCATCGGAATCGGTTCATCTGGTTCCACACACGCTTGACATCTCATACAACCTCAATCTGCCGGAAATCTACGGCTGGAAAAACCGCATCTCGTTTTCGACCGTGGTCGCTACAAATCTCAAGTTCGATTTCCAGAAAGTCATTGACTCGAAATTCACACTCCATCTGGAATTGATTATGAAAGTGTATCAATTCATGGACTTTAGCCTGAGCGTTGATGTGTACAATAACAATGTCTACCGCTACATTCCCGCTTTCGTGGACGCCGTGAACAACGATCCTCAGGCGCCTCCCGGTTTGAACATCTCTCCGCTCAACCCCCTGGAAGACTTGCTGCGGTCGTTCAATTTTTTCAATATCGAAGACCGATATAATTCCTTTTTCAAGCTGAAAACATTGGCGTTCAATATCACCCATTACCTGGACGACTGGGTCTTGAAAATCGGATTTACCGGTTCGTTCCAATTTACCACCAATAATACGTATGAATGGATCCCGGCATTGACTTTCAGCCTGAAATGGGTGCCGATTCCCCAATTCAAGAAAGAATTTACCGGTGACAACGTCGGACTGAAACTATAGCAATACGCGTTGCTCCGTTGCATTCACAAAAAAAGTCATCGAATCTATGGAGGTATTAGAGTTATTTATTGCTCAATATCGCCTCCTCCTATTGATTTTAAAATTGAAAACATATACATTGGCTGTTCCTAAGAGGGATGTTTGAAGAAGCAATCCAG
This sequence comes from Spirochaetales bacterium, assembly GCA_016934415.1. Classification (GTDB taxonomy): domain Bacteria; phylum Spirochaetota; class Spirochaetia; order SZUA-6; family RPPD01; genus JAFGSW01. Next base: position 20,020 of record JAFGSW010000037.1, read on the forward strand.
CATAGTGATCAATGCCGAAAGCGACCTGCATGAGATTTTCGGCGCCAATGACCGCAATATCAGCCTGATCGAAGAGCTCCTCGGCGTGAAGGTATTTCTGCGCGGAAATGAGGTCATCCTCGACTCGGAGGACGCGGAAAAACGGCGGATTTTTCAGCATTTGATAAGCCAACTCGAGGATTTCGTGAGACTGGGCCAGCCCGCCGAGTCGGACCTGATCCGGGCCATCCACAAATCATTGAGCACCCAGGATAACGCCGGCCGGGATCTCTTGAAAAAGACGGCCATCGCCCTGCCCCAGGCCTCGAAAAAGGTCTTTCCCAAGAGCGACAATCAGGCCGCCTACCTGGACGCCATCGACCGCCACGACGTCGTCTTCGGCATCGGTCCGGCCGGGACCGGCAAGACCTACCTGGCGGTCGCCAAGGCCCTCAAATGCGTGTTCGACCACACGCACAAGAAACTGGTCGTCACCCGGCCGGTGGTCGAGGCCGGCGAAAGCCTGGGATTCCTGCCCGGCGACCTGACCCAGAAGATCAACCCCTACTTGAGGCCGATCTACGACTCCATGCTCGCCCTGCTCTCGCCCGAGATCGTGAAGCGGCTCGAGGAAAACGGGCTCCTCGAGATAGCCCCCCTCGCCTATATGCGCGGCCGCACGCTCGCCGAATGCGTCATTCTCCTCGACGAGGCCCAGAACACCTCCCGCGAGCAGATGAAAATGCTCCTCACGCGTCTCGGCGTCGGCTCCAAGACCGTCATTACGGGCGACATCACCCAGGTCGACCTGCCGAAAAAGCGGGAATCGGGCCTGCTCCACGCCATGCGGGTCGTCAAATCCATCAAGGAAATCGCCGTCGTGTTCTTCAACGAGCACGACGTGGTCCGCCATCCGCTGGTCAGAAAAATAGTGAAAGCCTATGAAAACGAGGCCCTTCACGAATAACGAACGCCCCCCGCATTTTTTCAGAACTCAGGCCCCCCTTTCGCGCGACAATCGTTTTTTGTGGGTATCGCTCGGCGCGGCGTTCCTCGTTTCAACGCTCGTCGTCGTCTTCGCCCTGCAATTCGACCAGCTTTTTCCCCGCTACAACCTCGCCGATTTCAGGCCGGCCGAAACAGCGCCCTACGACATCATCCCCGAGCGCGATTTCGTCTGGGTGGACCAGGAAAAGACGGCGGAAAAAAAGAACGAGGCCGAACGGACCGCCCCTCCAATCTTCCAGTATAATGAGGACGCCACGACCCTCATTCTCGATAAATTTCGGAACCTGAAGGAATACCTGGCCGCCAAAAAGGGCAACGGTGCCGACACCAAGACGGTCCGCCTGCATCAGAACCTGGGCACGGACAAGCTCCTCGGCGAACGCGCCTCCGCCGCCCTCCTCGCCCTGCCTTCCCAGGACCTGGCGGACACCCTGGAAAAAAGCGAGGCACTCCTCCTCGAGGCCCTCAACACCGGGATCGTCTCCCTGAAAGGCGTCGACCGCGACCCGGCCGGCTTGAAGGCCGTCGTCATCGCCCGCGGCGTCGGCACCACCCGGATCGCCAATGAGCGCACGCTCGACGAGGTGATCACCCTGCAGTCGCTGCCCACCTGGCTCAACGACAAGCTCGCCTCGCTGAAAGCGAACGGCCGGGAAAAAGACCATATCGCCGACATCGTCCTCGCCCTGGCGGCGGAAAACGTCCGCTTCAACAGCGCCGCCACCGCCGCCGCCCGCCAGAAGGCGCGCGACGCCGTGCCGCCGGTGCAGGAGATCGTGCGAAAGAACTTTCCGCTTATTTCAAAAGGCGAAACGGTCTCGCCCGAGGATTACTCCAAGCTCGTCGCCTTCATCCAATCAGCCGCGGCCAACCTCGCCTACCGAATGAGCGGAACCCTCCTCTTCCTCGTTCTCATCTTCATCACCGGCGCGTTCCTCCTGGGAAGCACGCTCGCGAAACGCGCCTATACGCGCGGTGAGACGCTGTTTCTCATCCTCCTGGGCGTCCTCTACCTGGCGCTGGCCGTTATCGTCCTCCGCGTCATCCCGGCGGAAAGCGATTACCCCCTCTCCCTCTTTCTGCCCACCGCCATGGTCGCCGTGCTCGCGACCATCATCATTTCGCCCAATGCCGGCATCGCCTATTCATTTCTCCTGGCCGCGGTCGTCTTTCTCGTCCAGAACGAGATGAACGGCTTTCTCTTCGCCTTCTTTTCCGGAGTCGCCGGCACCGCGGCCGTCTTAAGGGTGCAGAAAAGAATCGACCTGGTGAAAGCCGGGTTCGTCCTCTTTCTCGTGGAGGGATGCATCATGGCGATCATATCCGTCCTGGGCGTTTTTCCCGTCGGGGAAACCGTCCAGCTCGCGGTCATCGCCGCCTCAAACGGCTTTTTCTCGCTCATCTTGAGCCTCGGCTTCCTGCCGCTGGTCGAGCACAGCCTCAATTCCCCGACGCGTTTCCGGCTCATGGAGCTTTCCGACACCAACGTGCCGGTCCTCAAAAAAATGCTCGTTCTCGCGCCCGGCACGTACACGCACTCCGTCAACGTCGCCAACCTGGCCGAATCCGCCGCCATGGCGGTGGACGCCAACGCCCTCCTCGCCCGGGTGGGCGGGTACTACCACGACATCGGCAAGGTCGATCAACCGGAATACTTTATTGAAAACCAGGACGCCCTGAACAAGCACGATTTCCTGAAGCCGAGCCTGTCCGCCGCCGTCATCAAGTCTCACGTCAAGATCGGGGTGGAGAAGGCCAAGGAGCTCAACCTGCCGCAGGCGGTCATCGACATCATCGCCCAGCACCACGGCAAGGGGCTCATCAGCTTTTTCTTTTCCCGGGCCAAGGCCGAAAACGCGAACGGCGACCAGATCTCCCCCGAGGATTACTCCTACCAGGGAACCCGGCCCCAGACCAAGGAGGCGGCCATCGTCATGCTCGCCGACGCGGTGGAAGCCGCCTCCCGCTCGCTGAAAAAACCCACGCCCGCTAAAATCGAGAAGCTCGTCTGGAACCTGATCGAGGAACGCTTTCACACCGAGGAGCTCCTCGAGTGCAGCCTCACCCTCCACGACCTGGAAACCATCAAGCGGGTGTTCGTCGCGATCGTGCAGGGCTATCTCCACCAGCGTATCGTCTACCCGAAGGTGAAAGAGACCGCCTCATGATCCGGGTCGCGATCGCCTGCCGGGGAATCGAGCAACCTTCCTGGACGGCCGCCTGCGGGCGGTTTTGCCGCACGGTCCTCTCCCGGCTGGGGAAAACCGGCTGGGAGGTCTCCCTCCTCCTCTGCGACGACGAGACCATCAGGGAGCTCAACGCCCGCTTCCGCAAGATCGACCGGCCGACCGACGTGCTCTCATTTTCCCAGACCGAAGGCGACGCCGCCCCCTCATCAGGCGACGCCGTTACCGCCGGTGACGTGGTAATCTCACTCGACCGGCTGGCCGCCAATGCCCGCCGGTTCGGCGTGACCGAGGACGAGGAGCTCAAGCGGCTGTTGGTCCACGGGTTCCTGCACCTTTCAGGCCGCGATCACACGGGCGACGGCCCGGAGGCGCCCATGCTCGCCGAGCAGGAAGCCCTCCTGGAAGAGCTCCGCGACGAACGGATTCTCACGCAAAGCCCGGTTTCCGGCCGAAAACGGCCGGCACAAGGACCGAAACGGAGCCCGGGCCGGTCGGCCGCGAAAACACGGGCCCGAAACAGCCGTCACACTCACCGTAAACACCGGCCTCAAAAGAGACGAAAATAGAATAACGACAGGCAGATTAATCCGGGTTTTTTGTGTACAATTATCCGGGAACGATGCCGGTGAAACGCCACCGGGCGGCCGGCGCGCATAAAACGCCCGATCGGGGGGGGAACGGATGATATATAAAATGATGCGCATATCATTATATATTTTTGCGGGTGCCGTCGCGCTCCTGACATTGATCGCCGCCCCCGGACTCTTTTCCCAACCGGCCTCCCCCGCCTCCCCGGCCATCGGCTTGTACGAGCAGGGGAAAACGGCCCAAGGGGACGAAAACTATTTCCAGGCGGTCGAAAAATACAAGGCCGCTCTCGCCCTCAATCCCCATTACCTGGACCCCATCAAGGGGTTGGCCGAGTGCTTCTTCTTCCTCGACGAGTATCCCGAATCCCTCCGCTGGGTGGAGGCGGGTAAACGATACGACCGGAACGACGTCTCCCTGCTCACCCTGGAGGGACGCATCCGGATCGTCACAGGCGATCTCGACCGGGCCAAAGAGCTCTTCCTTTCGGTCTTGAGCCGGCAGCCAAACAATGTGGAGGCCATGACCGGGATCGCCCTCCTCGACATCGCGGCCGGCCGCACCCGCTTCGCGGCCAAACAGCTCGAGGACGCGCTGGTCATGAATCCGCAGCACCGGGTCACCCTGCTCTCGCTCGCCCTCATCTACGAAAGCCTGGGAGACACGGCGAGTGAAAACAAATACCTGGAGCTCGCGCTTGCCAACCACCCCAATTACTTCCTGGTGCACTACCTCGCCGGCCGCGGCTACTTCCTCCAGGGCGACTGGCCCGAAAGCGAAGCCCGCCTGAAGACCGCCCTCGCCCTCAAGGGCGACTTCCAGCCCGCCCGTCTCCTGCTCGGCAACCTTGAAGTTGTCCTGAACCGGCCCGACCAGGCCGTCACGATCCTCCGTCCCCTTCTCTCCCAAAATCCCGAGAACGCCCTGGCGCGCTTCATCCTGGGCGTCGCCTACTGGAAAAAGAGCGACCTGGCGAACGCGATCGCGAGCTTCGAGGGGGCCATCGCCCTCTCCCCGGACGACGAGTTCAGCCGCCTCGCGCTGGAACAGCTCGCGATCGACGACCTCCCGCAGGGCGACCGCAAACGAGTCGCCCTCGCCCACACCCGCTATGAACAGGGCCGGCTGTATGAGGGCAAGAACATGCTCGATCACGCGCTCCTCGAGTACCGCCGCGCCATCAAGATCGACCCGGCTTCAAAGGAGGCGCGGCTGGCGTTCGCCAACATCTTCCGGCGCCGGGGATTTCCCATGAAATACCTGAACGAGCTCCAGATCCTGAAAGGTCTGGGTCTGGCCGACCGGCGCATCAACGACGACATCGCCTATTACAAGACGAAAAGCATCGGCCGCGTGTCCCAAAAATGGGGCATCGACCAGCACGACCTCGACGAGCGCAGCCTCTCCATCCGGGTGTTCTCCCTCTCGCCGCACAACTCCCTCATTCATCCGGCTTCGGCCGGGATCGTAGCCCGGTTCTTTCACGACATCATCGACGGGTACGGGAAGCTCCGCGTCCGGGACGGGCAGCCGTCGGTCGGGAGCTTCGAAGAGGCTTTCCGCGAAGCGCGCGCCGCCAAGGACGATTTCTTCGTGCTCCTCACGTTCGACGAAGGCGATCGCACCTTCGACGCCCGCTGCCGCCTGTACCTGGCCAAGACCGGCACGCTCATGGCCGACCTGTCCGCCGGGCGCACGGGCAACGACCGGGTCCGCGACGCCCTGCTCAAGGTGGGTTCGACCCTCAACGACCTGCTCCCCATCCGCGGCGCGCTCATCAAGAAGCAATTCGACCGCGGCGTCGTCGACCTGGGCGGTTTTCAGGGGATCAAGGAGAAGGACAAGCTCGTCATCGTCAAGACCGGCAGGGTGACGCTCGAGAGCGGCACGCTCGGCTACCGGTACTCCGACAACGACGTCGTCGGCACGCTCACCGTCGACGGGCTCGACGAGGCCGTGTCCGAGGGGACCCTGGAGAAGAAAAGCTTCTACGATTACATCTCGACCGGCGACGACGTGCTGTTCTTGCCGCAGGGCGAGGCCATAGCGGCGAGCGCCGAGCCGGCCGCAGCTCCAGCGACCGAACTGCTCCGCGAGCTTCTCAATCTGAAATAACAAGAAAAATCGCCACGCCGTCGCCCTCCCCCGCCGCCCAGGACGCGGGCAGTGACCGGTCCCGGCGCGAGAGCCCGGCGATCGCCTTCTCCTTGCCTTCCCCACCGACTAAAAACACCGTTTCCCCGCTTGTGCGCAGGAAGGCCGCCGACAGGCTTAACCGCCACAGGTTATTAGACGGCACGAACACCGCGAAGGCGCCCTGGGGCAGGTCGGCGGCCACCGGCCGCCGGCGACCGGCGACGACGACCTCGGCGCCGGGGAAGAGCGAGGCGGTGTGGCCGTCCGCCCCCAGTCCGAGGAGAGCGATGTCCGGCGCCAGAGCCGGTCGCAGGAAATACTCATCGATTTTTTTCGAATAATGCGCGGCGCTTTCCCCGGGCGTGACCGGAAGCGCATCCCAAAAGTGCAGGTTCTCCTCCGGCGGCTTGAACTCACGGAAAAGACTTTCCCGTATCATGGTCTCATTGCGTTCGGGCGAACCGCACTCGGCGACGCGTTCGTCTCCGAGGAAAAAATAAAGCGAGCCGGGATCGACGCGCCCGGTGAGGAGCGCCCCCAGCGCGAGGTAGACCGGCCGCGGGCTTTCACCCCCGGCGAGAATCACGGCGCACGAGCCCTTCCGCTTCAAGACGCTCTCGATGCTCGAAAAGATCCGCCATGCGGCCTCCCCGGCCGAAACACGGTTGACGGGTATCGGTCCCCCGCTCAATCCGCCGCAGCCTCTCCCGCGAACCTGGCTGCCGCGGCGAGCATCTCGTTGAAGGCCGGATCGGGAGTGAGGTGGTCGATCTCCGCGAGAAGGCAGTCCTCGCCGCAGGCGACGTTCCACGCCTCGCCCCGTCCAAAGCCGATCGGTTTTTCCCCCGCGGCGAAAAACTCAATCGAGAACCGCGCTTCACCTTGCGGCAATTTCACGTCGATAGCCCGCCCGTCCGGACCCTTGTACACGAGTCCCTCCTTCGAACTGCGCCAACGCGACCAGCCGAGTCGGGACGCGAGCCACAGGACGAGGAGCGCGGCCGAGAGGGCGGGCAGGCCGGAAAACGCCACCCGCTCGAGCCGGGCGAGGAGCGGCCGCGCGGGTTCGGGATCGAAGAGCCGCGCGATCCTCGCGCGAAGCGGGGTGAGGGCCCGCCAGGCGAGATCGGAGATGACCGGCGGTGCGGGTCCCGCTTTCGGGCCGAAGCGCCGCGCCAGCCGGGCGAGCGTCCCGAACACGAGCCGCGGAGCGTCGCGGGGGGCGGAACGGCCGATCTCGGTTTCGAGATCGATGACGAACTTGTCGAACTCGAAATCCGAGCGCTCGAGAAAACCCTCCAGGCCGGCCGCCTCGCCAGGCCACAGGAGTACCGCGGGTAGATCGCGGATCACGAGCGGCGACCAAACCCCCGCCTCCAGCCCGCGGCCGTCGGGACCATTATAAAAGACGATCTCCTGAAAGCACACTTCGTCGCCGGAGGGGTGCGGCAGGCAGCGCGTGGACACGTCCACGGTCGTGGGCGAAGAATGGCCGGTCTCGATACGGATGATGCGGAGCGGCCGCCGGCCGAACAGGTAGTCGAGCCGGGCGGCGACAGCGGCCTGCCGTTCGCTTGGGTGAACGACGACGAGCGTGAGCAGGCTCGAGCGCCTGAGCGCCGCGGTAGTCGGCGCCGCGCCTTCGGGCGGCCGGCCCGTCACCGCAAGACTCTCGTCTATCCTGCGCTCGATGGCGGCCGGGTCGAAAGATGCGCTCACAACCGCCTCCAGGTCACTCCGTACGGCGCGAGGAGAAGCGCGGCCTCGGCCGGTCCGGCCGTGCCCGCCGGATAGAGGCGGAGCGTCCCCGGCGCGGACGCCTCCGCCGCGCGCAGGAGCCGCGTGGTGTAGCTCCACGACGCCTCGATTTCGTCATTGCGGGTGAAGAGCGAGGGATCGCCGTGGATCACGTCGAGGAGGAGACGCTCGTACGCGTCGGGCGAGGTCTCGCCGAAGGCCCCGCCGTAGGAGAAGCGCATCTGCACGGGCGTGAGCCGCGGCAGGAAGCCCGGAATCTTCGAATTGAACGTGAAGCGCATTCCCTCGTCGGGTTGGATGCGCCACACCAGGACGTTCGGCTGGGGGCGGGACCTGAAAACGCCGAAAAGGTCGAGGGGCGGCCGCTTGAAATGGACGGCGATCTCGGTCAGGCGGCGCGCAAGGCGTTTTCCGGCGCGCAGGAAAAAAGGCACACCCGACCAGCGCCAGGTGTCGAGAAAAAGCCGGACCGCGGCGTAGGTCTCCACCGGGGAATCGGCGGCCACCCCCGGCTCCTCGCAGTACCCTGGCACCGCCTCGCCTCCCACCGTTCCCGACGCGTACTGGCCGCGCAGGAAAACTCCGTCCGAGGACGGAACTCCGTCCAAGGACGGGACACCGCTTGCGGCGGGGCCGGGTGCCCGAATCGATTTCAGCACCTTCACCTTCTCGTTCCGCACCGCCTCGGGCTCGAGGCTCGAGGGCGGCTCCATGGCCACGAGAGAGAGAAGTTGGAGAAGGTGGTTCTGGAGGATGTCCCGGATCGCGCCCGCCCGCTCGTAATAGTTACCCCGGCCCTCGACGCCCACCGTTTCCGCCATGGTGATCTCGACGTGGTGAACGTAGCGGCTGTTCCAGACCGGTTCAAAGGTTGAATTGCCGAAGCGCAGGACCATGAGGTTCTGCACCGTCTCCTTGCCCAGGTAATGGTCGATACGGTAGATTTGGGGCTCTGCGAAGCGTCCCAGGAGCGTGGCGTTGAGCTCACGGGCGGAGTCGAGGTCGCGGCCGAACGGCTTCTCCACAATGATGCGGCGCCGTCCCCGCGCCAATCCCTTGTCCCCCAGGAGCTTGACGATCACGGGATAGGATTCCGGCGGCGTGGACAGGTAGAACACGACCGGCTGCCCGCCCGCGAGGCGCTCGGCCAGCTTGTCGTAACCGGCCGGGTCGTCGAAGCTCGCCGCCAGGTATTCGAGCCGGGAGAGGAATTCCGCCTTCCGGTCGTCGCCTCCGAACGGAGCCGGGGCGAGATGCTCGGCCGCCGTGTTCCGGAAGACCTCGTCGGTCCACGGTCGCCGAGCGAAGCCGATGACCCGGAAATCGCTGATGAACTTGCGGGAGAAAAGAGACCAGAGCGCCGGAATGAGGCGATGCCGGGTCAGGTTGCCCGTCGCGCCGAAAATGACGATGGTGAACGGATCGGGCTCGTCCTGGAGGTCCAGTCCGAAGCGCAGTGGGTTTTCTTCCATGGCACAAATTACGGTGAGGCCGGGGCTTGCGTCAAGGCTTTCCTCGACAAAGAGGACACGAAGAACACGGCTTGATTTCTTTCCGCATCTCTCCTAAATTGAATATGCCGTGTTTTTCCATCGCCTCGAAAGGCGACGGAAAAACAGGCGGAGGAGGCGCCGATGTCGGACAATGAATCCAATAACGACGACTTTTTTTCCCGCATGCAAGCCGCCAATGAAGGCAAACGCGACACCGACCTGGGGGGCATGGACAAGGCGACGGCCACCGAGTACGTCCTCGCCTTCATCACCACGCTGAAGGAGACCGAGCGCGCGCGGCTCGAGGCGGAACAGGAAAAAGCGCTCTGGGAAGGCCGAGTCGGGCTGGCCCGGGCCAAAAACGAGGAACTGCTCGCCACCCAGGCGCAGATGAAGGTGAACGAGATCGATTCCAAGCTGGCGACGCTCAAGGCCGAGGAAGCGGAGCTGCGGCGCAAGGTCAATTTCATGAAGGACGAGCTGCAAAGGCTCAAATCAAAACCCGAGCTTTCACTCGACCCGGAAGCCCTCCTCGCCGAGCTCGAAATGGTCGCCGGCCAGCCGGACACAACTGCAAAAAAAATCAAGGACACGGAAGCCGATTTGGAGCTCGAGAAACTCAAGAAAAAAATGCAGGGCGAGGGGACATGAGAGCCGGGCCCACCGGATTCCAGAGCGGAACGAAATCCTTGACGTGATCATGGCGCACGTCTACAATCAATCGAGGGTATGAAGCACCTGAGTCCGTTTTTATTGTTCCTTCTCCTCCTCCTCCCCGCCTGCCAAAAGACGGAAAAAATCCTCCCCCCTCTCACCGCCTCGGAGATAACCGGCACGCGGCTATGGCGGCGTATCACGGTGGAAGCGCCCTACGAGGACTACCAGGAATGGCCCGGATTCGAGGGAATGCAGATCGGCCAATCGCCCCACGGCCGGTATCATGAAATCTACGTAAATTCGGCACTCAGAAACGCTTTGCCGATTAAGAATAAGATCGCGCCCAACGGCGCCATTCTTGTTAAAGAGAATTACGACGCCGACAAGAGCAACGTAGGTTACACTGTGATGGCCAAGGTCAAGGGCTACAATCCCGACGTCGGCGACTGGTTCTGGGCCGCGTATGAGCCGAGCGGGAAGATCAAACTGGAAGGCAAACCGGAATTTTGCATCAATTGCCACGCCGGGAAAAAACCGAACGATTATGTCATCGTGCGTTCGCTCGATAAACCCCTGGCGGGTGAAAAGCGATGAAAATCAATTCCATCCGGGTTAAAATCGTCTCCCTGATCATCTTCGTCCTCCTTTTAATCGTTACGGCTTCCCTCTCCTTTTCCTTGTACATTCAACGCGACAATCTCATATCAGCAACTCAGCGGACCCTTTTCACGAATACCGAGATACTGAACCGCACCATCCGCAACATCATGGTCAGCGGTGAGGCCCCGATTGCGGTGAATACCATGAAGAGTCTCGCTGAAATCGAGGAGTTCCAGGAAATCCGAATCTATCGCGTGGACGGCAGCAATGCCTTCAACGATTACGCCACGCTCAACTTCGTCAACAATTACCAGAAAAAAATCGTCTTCCCGAAGACACCGCGCCTGGAACGAAACATCTTCGACAACCCGAATTTCCAAAAAGTCCTTGAAACCAGCTCGCCTCTCGAATTCAGCGACTTGGAAAAGAATCAAAGGATCGAATACTTTTATCCGATCCTCAACAATGACGTCCGGTGTAGGGCTTGTCATGGTGATCCGTCCACAGGCGAGGCCGACTATATCCGCGGTGTCGCGCACTTCACTATTCCAGTGGACAGAACACTCAATCAAATTAACAAAGCAACGCTCATCCTCACCCTGGTGTTCGCGGGCATCGGAATCCTCTTCACCATCCTTCTCGTCTTCTTTATGCGCAGGCTCATCATCTCGCCCCTCAACCGGATCGGCGGTGCGGTCACGGCCCTGGGCAACGGCGACCTGGACGCCCGCGTGCAGATCAAGAACCGCGACGAGCTCGGCGACCTGGCGGCCAAAATCAACGACATGATCAAGGGCCTCAAGGAACGCTTTCACCTCTCCAAATACGTCTCCCGCTCCACGGAAAACCTGATCGTGAGCGGCGGCGGACGCGCCGAGGACGGGGTGACGCAAAAAAGGATCGTCGTGCTCTTCTCCGACGTCCGCGGCTTCACGAGTTTCACGGAGTCCCGGCCCCCGGAAACGGTCATCAACGTGCTCAACGAGATCCTGCAGGCCCAGACCGAGATCGTGGAAAAATGCGGAGGCGACATAGATAAATTCGTGGGCGACGAGCTCATGGCCGTCTTCACCGACGAGTACACGGCTGTCCGCTGCGCCGTGGACCTGGTCAAGGCCGTCTACGCCATCAACAAGAAACAAGGCAACGGGCTCTACATAGGCGTGGGGATCAACGCGGGCGAGGTGATCGCCGGCAACATCGGCAGCACAAACCGGCTGGAATACGCCGTCATCGGCGACCCGATCAACCTCGCCTCCCGGCTTTGCAGCCTGGCCAGAAAAAACATGATCCTCATTTCCGAAGCGATCAATGAAAAAGTGAAGGACCGCGTCGAGACCAGCCTCATCGCGAACCAGAAGATCAAGGGCAAGGCCGAGGCGGTCAACTTTTACGCGGTCAAGGCGATAAAAGTCGTCTCGCCTTGATCTTCCGGCCGTTTCCGGATTATTTTTAAAACTACACCGATGAACGAACCGCCCTTCTCCCTCCATGATCCCATCGCCGCGCTCGCCACTCCCTGGGGGAAAAGCGCCGTCGCCGTGATCCGCATATCGGGCGAGGGGTGCATCGGCCTCGCGGACCGGCTTTTCATCGGGACGAAACCGCTCCGCGACCGGCCCGGCCACACCCTCGCCCACGGCTTCCTCGCCGATCCCGCAAGCGGCGAGAGGGTGGATGAGGTGCTCGCCGCCGTATTCCGCGCGCCGCATTCCTACACCGGCGAGGACTCGGTCGAGCTCAGCCTGCACGGCGGCCTGCCCACCATCGCGGCCGCGCTCGATCTCTTGCGCAGGAACGGCTTCCGGGACGCGGCGCCGGGCGAGTTTTCCCTGCGCGCCTTCCGCAACGGCACGATGGACCTCTCCGCGGCGGAAGCGGTGAACGAAATCGTCAATGCGCGATCGGACCGGGCGCGCGCCCTCGCTTTCTCGCGCCTGTCAGGCGCCCTTCACGACCGGATCGACGCCCTCAAGCGCGGCTTGGTGGAGGTGCTCGCGGGAATCGAGGCGATGATCGACTACCCGGACGAAATCTACGAGCACGCCTCGCCCTCCCGCGCAATCCTCGCCGACACCCGCGCCGCCGTCGACGCCCTGCTCGCCACCTACGGGGCCGGCCGGCTGTTCCAGGAGGGCGCAAGCGTGGCCGTGGCCGGCCGCGCCAACTCGGGCAAATCGACCCTCTTCAACCTTCTCCTCAAGGAGGACCGGTCGATCGTCTCGGAGACGCCCGGCACCACCCGCGACTTCATCGAGGGCGCGGTTACGGTGGCCGGCATCCCCATCCGTCTCTTCGACACGGCGGGCTTGAGGCCGACGCGCGACGAGCTCGAGGGCGAGGGCATCAGACGGACACAAATAGTTCTCGATCGGTCCGACCTCGTCGTTTACCTCGTCGACGCGGTCATCGGACTGACCAAGGACGATGAATCGGTCCTTGCCTCGATTGAGGGGCGGACCCCCGTCGTCCGGCTCTGGAACAAGACCGATATCGCGCCCGCGGCCGCGCCGGAAGGCTTCATCCCGTTCAGCGCCAGGACCGAAGCCGGGTTCCCCAACCTCGAAGCCGCGATCCGCCGCGCCCTTCTCGGCAGCTTCCAAGGCGAGGGAGGGGCGGCGGTCATCGACTCGCTCCGCCAGAAGGAGGCGCTCGAGCGCGCACGGGAGGCGCTCGCCCTGACGGACGCGGGCCTGGAGCGACACACCTCCTATGACTTAGTGGCCGCCGACCTCCGCGAAGCGATCGACGCGCTCGGCTCGATCACGGGTGAGGTGACGAGCGCCGAGATCCTGGAGGCGGTTTTCTCCAAGTTCTGCGTGGGGAAATAAAATAGATTTTAGTGCGGTTGTACTCGGCTCCCGCCAAGCACGACTCGTGTTCTTTTCAAATAGTAACATTTGATTTAAAGTAAACCCCAAATGAATTGTTGCTTGGCCCAAGCGCCGCGAACAAACTATACTGCTGAGGCAAAGAATGGATCACGAAATCGATGGACTTTGATGCGATTGTAATCG
>JAFGSW010000038.1 GCA_016934415.1 Spirochaetales bacterium
CGTTTCAATACGGCCCTGCTCCTCCTGCTGGTCCAAGGTACGCTGTACAACATAAAGCCCTTCCGCCTGAAGAATATCCCGTACGTGGATTCCACGCTGGAATCGACCAATAACCCGATCCGTTTTCTGATCGGTTGGTACGTTTTGGGCAATTCCTTCCCTCCCCTTTCCATGCTCTTGAGCTGGTGGGCCTTTGGAAATTTCCTGATGGTCGGCAAACGAGTGGCCGAGAAAAAATTTCTGACCCGGGAGCAAGCCGAGGCGTACCGGTTATCGTTGAAAAAATATTCTCTCAATGGGTTGATAGCCTTTATGATTGTCAACGCGGCCGCCTTTCTTTCCACCTATGTCTGGTTTGCCGTCGGGTACCGCAAGTATGTGTTGCTGTACGTTCTCCCCGGCATCATTATGTACTTAATCATTTTCATTTACATTTCGATTCGGAAACGCGATACCGCCGAGGAACCGGAAAAACTGTTACGGAATCCATTTTTCGCCGTATTCACATTGGTCCTGGTCGTTCTCATTATCTTGGCTTTTTTACCGCTGTAAAAACCGGTCCGCCCATTGCGCCGTACCCCCGCCATCGGAAGATTGTCTTCCAATTGATCTTTTTTGTATTATATGTATAAATAAAAATTCCGCCGGGCGACAGTTTTTTTCACGGAGCGTACGTTGAAAATTCTCCTGGTCAAACCTCCCAGTCTCAGCGACCATATTCAGCCTCCGTTGGGTCTCGGGTACCTGGCAAGCTCCGTGGCCGGCCGCCATCACACCACCATTCTGGATATGTTGAAAACTCCCCTCTCCGATGAAAAATTCCGTCACTGCATTGCTGAAGGCCGATATGATGTGGTGGGATTTCAATGCTATACCCCGGATTTGCAATCAGTCGCCAGACTCGCCCGGCTCGTCAAGCAAGAGTCGCCGCGAATCGCCACCATCGCCGGCGGGCCCCATCCCACGCTGCTGCCGGTCGAGACCATGGAGTATTTCGGCGACGGCATGGACTGGCTGCTGCGGGGCGAGGGAGACGAAGTCTTCCCGCGCCTCATGGATCACTTCCAGGAAAAACGCCTCGATCCCAAGGCCGTTCCCGGCCTGGTGTGGAAGACCGGCGGCAAAATCAACGTCAATGACAAGACTCATTTCGTGAAGGACCTGAACCGCGTTCCCATGCCGGCCTGGGACCTCATTCAACCCCAGACGTATCCTCCGGCGCAGCACGGCGCCTTTTTCCGGCGCTTCCCCATCGCTCCCATCATCACCACGCGCGGCTGCCCCTATGACTGCAAATTCTGCTCCGCCAACGTCTTGAGCGGCCAGGCGATGCGGTTCCGAAGCCCGGAATCCGTCGTCGATGAAATCCGGATGCTCTATTCCCGATTTCACATCCGGGAGTTCCACATCATCGACGATAATTTCACCATCAATAAACGGCACGCCCGGACCGTGCTGGAAAACATCGTCGCGTCCCATCTGCCGATCAGCCTGGCTTTCCCCAACGGCATCCGGATCGAAACGGTGGACGAATCCCTGCTGGCCTTGATGAAAAAAAGCGGGGTGTATTTGATTTCCCTGGGTCTCGAATCGGGCTCCAATCGCGTCCTGAAGCTGATGAATAAAAAATTAACCGTGGAAAAAAACGAGGAAAAAATCAGGCTCATCCAAAAAGCCAAAATAGACATGGCGGCGTTTTTCATCATGGGCTTCCCGGGGGAGACGGAGGACGATCTCCGCCGCACCGTCGACTATTCCCTCCGGCTGCCGCTGCTGCGCGCGAATTTTGAAAATTTCCAGCCTCTTCCGGGCTCTCCGATTTATTACGAATTGGAGGAAAAAGGCGAATTGAAAAGCATCGATTGGCGGAACGTCCATTACATGACCGCCACGTATATCCCCCGGGATTTGACCAAGGAAACATTGAAGAAATTCCAGAAAAAAGCCTTCCTCAAGTTTTTTCTCCGTCCGCGGATATTGTTCCGCCACATCCTCCTGATTAAAACCTTCAAGCACTTCGTCTATTTGGCCAAGCGAGTTTACCACTGGATGTTAATGTCGTAACATGAAGGGGAAAATGGAAAAGCCGGCCGCCGATAAAATAAACCAGCATTCACACCAACCGTTCTTGACTTTTCTGAATAAAAACAAAAATACGATTCTTCCCATTATCGTTTTTTGCCTGCCGGTTCTGCTTTACATGCCAACCGTCGGCTTTGGTTTTTCTTATTTTGACGATCACGACCTGATTATCAATAAAATCGGTTTTTTAAGCGATTTTCGAAACGCGCCGCAGGCATTCGTCACGGACGCATCTCTCATCAAGAGCAGCCGCTTTTACCGCCCCCTGCAGACATTGTCGTACATGATGGACATACAATTGTCCGGCGGGAACAATCCGTGGATGTATCACCTCACCAATGTGTTGCTTTCAGGGCTGACGGCCTGGATGCTGTTTCTTTTATTGAGAAAATTCCCCATACCGTTGAAGGCGGCGTTCATCGGCACATTGTTGTACAGCGTGCATCCGCTTTTCACGATTTTTACGGCCTGGATACCGTCACGGGGAGATGTGCTGTTGACGCTTTTCTCCCTGTTGTCCTTTTTATTCCTTATCGAACATCTCCAAAAGAAAAAGGCCGTCTATCTGCTATTGCACTGGGCCGCTTTTACCATCGCTTTATTTTGCAAAGAAACCGCGGCGCTTCTTCCTTTGCTTTTCATCATATATTACTTCACTTTCTCGTTTCAAAAACCTTTTGAAAAAAAATATCTCATCAACATTGCGCTGTACGGTCTTTCGGGAATGTTTTGGCTGTGGCTGCGCTCCATAGCAATCGGCGTTTTATCGATGGAGAATGAAGTCGGTTTATTTCCGCTCATCTCGAATTTGCGAACGATACCCGAATCTTTGACAAACTTTTTCCTGCCGTTCAACATCGAATTGATACCGAGTTTCTCCCTTTTTAAAACATTGGTCGGCGCGGGATTGATCGTTCTGATGGTTGTGATATTTTTTCTCAATAAAGACCGATCGAAAAAAGAAAAATTTTTTTGCCTCGCCTGGTTTTTCTGCCTCTTATTGCCGACATTGCTTTATAAAGAAGGATTTATCGATTATTTGAGTCATCGCCTCTTTCTTCCGCTCATCGGCATACTGCTCTTTGGGCTCTTGTGCATTCCGAAAAAATGGCTCGAAGAAAAAAAAGTAAAAAGAAAAATTCTGGTGAACGGCGGATCTTTCGGCGTTTTCGCCTTGCTGTCCATTTTCACTTTCATCAATTCCCGTCCATATTCTGGTCCGATTGCTTTTTGGAATACTTCGATCTCCCAAAACCCGAACAATCCGATGAATTACGTCAACAGAGGATATGTCAAACTGCTCGGACACGACGTTCAAGGAGCAATCGAAGATTACTCGAAAGCCGTAGAGCTCAATCCGATTTTCGCCCCGGCCTATTACAACCGGGGAAACGCGTACGCGGAGAAAGGCGATTTTGATAAGGCGATCAAGGATTACGATAAAGCCATCGAGCTCAATCCACGCGACGCGAATATTTTTTACAACCGGGGGAATGCGTACGCCGCGAAAGGCGATGCGGAAAGCGCAGTGAAGGATTATCGCACAGCCATAGAGCTGTATCCGAAGTACGCGGAAGCCTATAACAACCTGGGCCTCGCGTATCAAGCCGCGGGTGACCGGAAAAGCGCTCTCCGGGAATACGATAAGGCCATCGAATCCCAACCAAGCCTGGCGGAGGCCTATTACAACCGGGGGAATTTGTATCTCGATATGGGCGATTTTAAAAACGCCATCCGGGATTATCTCAAAGCCGTTGATTTGAATCCGAATTACGCGGAAGCGTACAACAATGCGGGACTTTCGTATCAAGCCGTGGGCGACCAGGAAAACGCTCTCGAGGCCTATGACAAGGCCATCGAGCTCAAACCCGGCCTGGCCGAAGCGTATTACAATCGGGGCAATTTCTACTTGATGAATCGCAATTTTAATCTTGCCATCGGAGAATACGATAAAGCGATCGAGGTGAAACCCGATTATGCGCAGGCGTACGGCGTCCGGGGAATCGCGTATTCCGAAAAAGGCGATCTCGATACGGCGATCAAAGATTATCGGAAGGCGATCGAAATGAATCCCGGGGACGCGAACGCCTACGGCAACCTGGGAAACGCCTATAAAGCCAAAGGCATGCATACGGAAGCCGAGCGCAATTTTCACATGTATAGGAAATTAACGCCGTAATAGCACGACGGGATGATACGTCCTCAATCGTGTTCGGAAGACGTATCCGATGCCCTCGCCTCCGTAATAAGCGGCGATCTCTATTCGCCTTCGGCCTCGCCGGTTTCGGCCGGCTTGTTGCGGCACACGCGAAACCCCGTATCGTCCCACTTCACGTTCGGTGCTTGGTATCCCCGGAAATTGATCGTGCAGGGATCCTCGACGCCGAGCCAGCCGCCGCCTCTCCAAACCCGTTCAGTACCGCTGCTCACGAAGAGAGTATCTCCATACCAATCCCAACACCATTCCCTGACATTGCCCGACATATCATACAGCCCCAATTCATTGGGGCTTTTGAGGCCGATGGGTTTTGTTTGATTATGATTCTGTTCGATGATCTCGCGGCTCCAATAACCCTTCAAGGGTTTGTCGCCTGAATTTTTCCAATACCAGGCCACCTCATCAATAGTATCGCTTCCGCTGTATTTGTAATTCCGGCTCAGCTGCCCGCCGCTGGCGACGTATTCCCATTCCACCTCCAGCGGCAATCGGTAACCGTCGGCCCCTTCATTGAACGTCACCGTCCATTTCATATCGTCATTGTCATTCTTGTTATTCGGATCCTTTTTTGTCTTGTCTATATTGTAGACCGGCTTCAGACTCTCTTTTAAGCTCTTTTTATTGCAGAATTCGATACAGTCATACCAGCTCACCGACTCGACGGGCAAATTATCGCCTTTGAATTTCGATGGATTGCTCCCCATGACGTCAACCCACTCTTTCTGGGTTACCTCATACTTCCCGATATAAAAATCGGATACGGCTATGCTCATTGTATGTAAACCGGATTTGGTGTTTTTAATGGGCCCGCCCTTGACAAACACGACTTCACCGGGTTGAGCCTGCGGGGTGCACGCGCCGCCTAGAACCATAGCCAGCGCGGCAAAAGAAATGAGTAGTTTTCGCATTGAAATGTCTCCCTCTCATGTTGATCGGAAAAGCAATATGATAAAAAAATCAAATATCGCTATGACCTCGTCTTATCCCGGCGACGCCGGATCGGTATCCACTTCTCTACGATTTGACAACACGATTTGACAACGACTGTCACTGCGAGCGAAGCATTACTCGCAGCGCTTTTTCGTAGCGCGGCTTCCAGCGGCTTCCTCGGGGTTCGATTGCGCAAAACGCGTCATCATCATTCTTGGAACGCCTTTGCCGCTTCCGATACAGCATAGCATTCGGCGCCGTGATATTCAAGCCGCGTTCATTCCCACGCCGCCCAGTCGAGCAGAGGGCTTTGAGTCCACGGCTGCGCCTTATCCACCCGCACGATATTGGCGATGAAGTGCGTCGTGGAGACGCTGCGTACGGTGACGACGAAGGTGTCTCCCCCGCTAAATCCCGGTTCGTTCCTCACCGTCGCGACGATTTTGGGCGTTCCGGAAAACGCCTTGTCAAAGGCGATTTTTACCTGTTTGGACGCGGATGCACTGCCGCCGACGACCGTTTCTCCGGTTTGGATGAGCCAAAAGGCGGCGCCCTTGTCCATTCCGGCGACGGCGGAGCCTTCTCTCACCGTCCCCTCGAGGGTCAGCGGGATATTCGACCTGTCCCGAATGTTCGTTACCACCAAAAAATCTTGGGTCACTTTGCCGGCCAGCCCCTTTGTGTTCAGCGAGACGGAAATTGTCCCGCGCTTCCCCGGCTCCAATTCGTTGGTGACATCCCGAACATACGTGAGGCCGCCCGCTGAAGCCACGCCGGCTATGAGAAGCATTTCCGTGCCGTTGTTCGTAAAATTGAATACATGGTTGACGATTTCGCCCGCATCAACGGTTCCAAAATCGTATTTTTCAGAGCCGAACTGCATGCCCGGTCCTTTCACCTTTTCCACGCATCCGGAAAGTAAACCGGCCAGCAAGAGCGCGCTCAGACCTCTTGGAAAGGGTTTTCTCGTCATTTCAAACCTTTCGGGCATGTAAATACCTATCACCCGTTTCCCACATGCCATGGTTGTGATTTTAATGGACTCCATCACTTTTGACAAGGCGAATCATCTTAGCGGCCGAGGGGCGGCAGAGAAATGTGCGTGCCCTGAGGCAGGAGAGCCGCAATCGATTTCCCTTTTCGCTATTTGACCCGGAATCCGTATTCCGAGTAGTATGAGAAGAGATCTGCCATCTTGTTCAATCGGAAAGAAGCGATGAAATTACCCCCAGCGGCGGCGCTCTGGCTTTTCCCACTGTTCTTTGCTGCGGCGATTCCCGTCGCCGAGGCTCAGCCGGCCGCGACGTCCGAAGTCAACCTTCTCCGCAACCCCGGGCTGGAGTCGGCCGCTCCGGGGAGCCCTCAAAACAGCGCCCCTCGCGATTGGGAAATTTTTCAGAGCGACCGCCGACAAGGCTCGACCGTTTTTTCTTTCTCGGACGAAGACGTCTACGAAGGGCGCCGAGCGCTTCTCATCGATATCAAGGACCCGCAGGCCGCGGGAATATTTCAAACCGTCGATGTCCGGCCGGATACGTATTATCGCCTATCGGTCCGGGTGAAAACCGAGTCGCTTGAATCCGCCGGCGCCGGCGTCCACCTCGCGGTGCCCGGCCTGAACGCGGCCGCGAGCGGTTTTTCGGGAACATCGAACGGCTGGGGGAAATTGCAGGTTTTCTTCAAGACCGCCGCGGACCAGAGAAAGGTAGCGGCGGCGGTGCTCGTCGGGGCTCAGGACCAGCACGTCCGCGGCCGCGTCTGGCTGGACGATGCGTCGCTGCGGCGCATCGCCGGTCCGCCTCCGGCCGCGTCCGGGAACCCGACCGTACCCGAAGATCCCAGTGAGGCGGCGTACCCGTGGCCGGGCCCGGGGTTGGCGATTTTCATCGTCCTCGCCTGCCTTCTCTTCGCCCTGTTCGTATATAGAACGCTGAATAAAAAGCCGGTCCTGAAAGGCCGCCGCATGGATTTCGTTCTGGCCGGCGGCCTGACCTTGATCTACGCCTTCATCGCCTTTTATCACCTGGGCACCTTCGACTCGCCCCAGACCTATTACAGCGCGCAGAAGGAAGGCGAAAGCTTCACCCTGGACCTGGGCGCCCCCGTGCCGGTTTCCCGGATCATGTATTTCATGGCTCTGGGGAAAGGCTCCTACCGCCTCGATTTTTCCGACGACCTCGAGTATTGGCGTAATCCGAAATCCCTGAAGCAGGGACTCAATGACGATCTACTCCAGATTTTCTGGCGCATGGAGAACACGGGCTTCAAGACGCGCTACCTGCGCGTCACGGCCGTCCGGCCCGGCGCCCAGCTGGGGGAGATCGCCGTCTTCTCGGACGAAGACGGTTCGCTCCTCCCGATCCGGGCCGTCCTGCCGGGGACGGCTGCGGCCCGGCCGGTTGAGGACCCGCGGCGTGTCTGCGACGAGCCGGGACGCGTGCCCCTCCTGCCCAGCTACCTCAACGGCACATACTTCGACGAGTGCTACTTCGCCCGCAGCGCCTACGATTACACGCTCGGGCTGGATTCCTACGAAGAATCCCATCCGCCCCTCGGCAAGCTCACCATCGCCCTGGGCGTCGAGCTTTTCGGTTTCACTCCCTTCGGCTGGCGCTTCATGGGCGCCTGCTTCGGCGTCCTGATGATACCGGTCATCTACGCATTCGGCGTGGCCCTGTTCAAAAAACGGGAGTGGGCCTTCGTCGGCGCCTTCCTGCTTGCCTTTGATTTCATGCACTTCAGCCAGACCCGGATTGCGACCATCGACGTCTTCGGCGTTTTCTGGATCATCCTCATGTATTGGTTCATGTACCGCGCCCTGCGGGAGGATCCCTTCTCCCCCCGCCCGGGAAAGTTGTTCCTCAATCTCTTTCTCTCCGGACTCTGCTTCGGCCTCGGGGCGGCGTCCAAGTGGATCGCCCTATACGGGGGCATGGGCCTGGCTCTGGCCCTCATCGCCCGGTACGCGTTCGCCGGCATCCGGTATTTCCGCGGCTTTTTCCGCACGCTCCCAAAAGACGATCCCGCCGCCGGAACGGGAGCCGGGGCTACAGGCGGCGCGTCTTCCCCTTCGCCCAACCGACTTCTCTGGAACCATACCCGGCCTTTTTTACAGCGCACCGGTCTCGTATGCGTCTTCTCGGTTTCGGTGTTCCTCGTCCTGCCGGCCGCCATCTACCTCGCTTCCTACATCCCCTTCATGGCGGTGCGCGGCCCGGCCAATCCGGGCACCGGTCCCCTCCAGCTCGTCATCGACGAACAAAAGCTGATGTACGGCTTCCACGCCGCCCAAAACAAGCCGCACGAATTCGCCTCTCCCTGGTACGAATGGCCGGTCGTCTACCGGCCGATGTGGTTTTATAGCGGCAATCAGTACCTCTTTCACGACACGACTTCCGACATTTTTTCCTTCGGCAATCCCGCCATCTGGTGGGCGGGAATAGCGGCCGTGGGCGCGCTCATCTTCCTCATATCGACTCCCTGCGTCATTCTCCTCTTTTGGGGTGCGCGGAACTTGAAGAAAAAAAGACGCGGCGTCGCGGAGTGCGCCGCCGGTGCGTCGGTGCAGGCCGGCGCGCGCTTGAATTTTCTGGAACGCCTGCCGGCGGGGCTTTTCATATTGACCGCCCTGGCCGCCCAGTACCTGCCCTGGGCCGTCATTCCCCGAAAGCAAACCTTCATCTATCATTTCTTCGCTTCGGTTCCCTTCCTCATTCTGGCCGTCGTCTTCGTTTTAAAGACGCTGGCGGAGAAAAAGCCCGGCCTGCGCTGGGGGATGTTCGCCTACCTGGGGATCGCCATGTTGTTATTCTTTTTATTTTACCCGATGATATCAGGCGCCCGGGTGGATGCGGCTTTCGTGAAGGATGTCCTCAAGTGGTTCCCGTCCTGGTTCCCGTTCCTATAGCAGGCTGTTGAAAAAGCTCGCCTTTTTCAACAACCTGCCAGTACGCCCGGTTCCGTGAAACACGCCCGCCATTAATTTTCCCAATATTCGATATTGTTTTTATCGACGTATCCGGCTTTGCCTCCCGCAATAACCGGTGCCAAGCCCGAAGCGAATATTCCCGCTCCCTCGTACTTAAACGGGATAACGACCCGGCCGGTATGATCGATGAAGCCGATCGGGCCGCCCTGTCCGGCCGCCGCCAGCCCCTCGTTGAAGGATCCGGCTTGGTCGTATTGAAGCTGGATAACGACCCGGCCGGTCTGATCGATATAGCCATGCTTGCCGTTCAGTTCGACCGCGGCCAGCCCTTCCGTGAAGCTCCGGACGCTTGCATATTTGGGCGGGACGACTTCCCGACCCGTTTTATCAACGAATCCCCATGCGTCCTGCATCTCAATCGCCGCCAGCCCCTCGCTGAAGCTGTAAGCCCATTGGTATTTCATGGGAATGACGATTGCGCCTTTAGGATCGACAAACCCGTTTTTCTCGCCTTGCCTCACCATCGCCAAACCTTCAGCGAAGCTGTCGGCGAATTGGTAGATGAAGCCGCTCACTTCCCGGCCGTCCTTATCGATGTAGCCCCACATGTTATTCAAGATAACCGGCGCCAGGCCTTCGCTGAAGGAATCCGCCTGCTCATAGCGGAGGGGGACGACCAGCCGGCCGTTTTCAGTATAAAATCCGAATGTGCCGGCCGCGGCGACGACAGCCATGCCTTCCGCGACTTTTCCCACCTTGTCGTATTGCAGGGGAACCACGATGTGACCGGTTTTGTCGATGATGCCCCAGCGGCCGTCCTTTTTAACCGGGGCCAGCCCTCCCGTGAATGAGTCCGCCTCTTCGTATTGCGGCGGGACCGCTTCCCGGCCGCTGGTGTCGATATAACCGATCCGTATGTGCGGATTTTGCATCACCACCAACGCGAGACCCTCGCGGAACGGGCGGGCGTAATCGTATTTCAGGGGTATGACGATTTCCTTCTTTTCGTTACAGAACCCCCACTTCTCTCCCTTGCGGAAAGGAATGGGATCGCGGCCGCAGGCCGTGATGAAAAACACCGCCAAAATGGAAAAAACAAATATCGATTTTTTCATGGCAATTACCTCCCGCGCGTATGATATGCGCACCGGACATCATTGATTCTCCAACGGGCGAAGACATCGTACCATAACGATTTCGGAATTTATACTCAATCGTTTTACATTTGCCATGCCGAGACTTTACTGAGTCTCGGCATGACAAAGAATCATAATCGAAAATACCCGACAAAGCGCGGCCTTTCGGGCAAGAATCATCAGCGGCGATCATTCGGGACGTTTCCCCCGATGCTCTCCGGCCGATCATTTTCAATCCCGGGCAAGGCTCCGGGCGCCGACTTCATTCTTCTTCGTTCAGGAGATCTTGTTGTTGGCGGCACGGCTTGCAGATCTCGGCGGGATCTTCCTTGGGGAGCGGGCTCAGTTTTGTTTCCACCGTCCGTCCCGCCTCGGCACTGGTAAAGGGAAGCCGGCAACGCAGGAGCGAATCCTCCTCTTCGCGCTCCGCCAGATATTCAACGCCTTTATTCGTCAGCAAAGGCCGATGGACGCTGTCATACGACGGGCCGGCCGCGCCGTCCACCACCACGAACCATTTTTTACCTTTCCGCCCGTTGTACATGATATGCTTTCCGTCGGGGCTGAATGTGGGCGCGGTGATTTCCTTGTAATCGAGCTCGGCCCCTGCCTTGCCGTCCAGAACGATGAACCATTTCTTGTTTTTTCGCGCTCCATAGATGAGGTGCCGGCCGTCGGCGCTGTATGTGAGTTGACCGCCGCCCGCGGTCTCATCGTAGGAGGGGCTGTGCCGGCTGTTTTCCACCACCACCCATGCTCCCGGAACGGCCGCGATGTAGGCGAAACCTTTGCCGCTCGGGTTTAAGGCGATGCTGCCCAGGGCGATGTCGACGTATCCCGGCCCTTCCCGGCCGTCCACCACCATCACCCACTGCCCGTCCTTTTTGACCGCGTACGCCAACCGATGATCCTTGGGACCGAAAGCGATCGGGTCGATGTTCAAGGGCATCTCGTACTCCGGACCCTCTTTGGTGCCGTCCGTCACG
This sequence comes from Spirochaetales bacterium, assembly GCA_016934415.1. Lineage (GTDB taxonomy): Bacteria > Spirochaetota > Spirochaetia > SZUA-6 > RPPD01 > JAFGSW01. The sequence continues at coordinate 11,281 of JAFGSW010000038.1, forward strand.
ACCAGCCGTTTTTCTCCCTTCGCCGCGCCGTACGCAAAATGCCGGCCGTCGAAGCTGAAAACGGGCGGGCCCACCCAGTCATACGGCTTGCCCTCACTGCCGTCCAGCACGACGAAGTGGAGGTTGTCTTCCGTCGCCGCGTACCCCAGGCGCTTCCCGTCCGGGCTCCAGACGGGTTCGCTCGTCGTATCGTAGAAGCGGCCGGGACGGTCGTCCGCCACCACGGCCTGTTTGGCGTCCGATCCGGCCACGCAGGCGAAGCGCCGGCCGTCCGGGCTGAAGGCGAAAGATGCAAGACTGTCATACCCGGCCTTCAGGTCGACCCGGCCGTCCATGACAACATGCCATTTTTGATCCAGCCGCGCCCCATAAGCCAGGCGGTTCCCGTCCGGGCTGTACACGACGCAGGCGGGGTTGATTTCATCCACTTCGGGTCCCAGGGGCGCGCCATCCGCCACCATTCGCCACTTTGAGCCGTTCCTGGCGGAATAAGCGTAGTGACTGCCGTCGGGACTGAAGACGATCGCTGAAATCTCATCGGATTCCAATGCACCCGGCCGACCGTCCACCACAGCGATCACCTTGCCGTTTTTATCGACCTGCGCCCAGGCGTAGTGCAGGTCATCCGCGCTGCGCCCGAAAACCTCCGGATTTGTGAGAACATCCGTCGCCCTGGCCGCGCAGCCCGCCAAACCCGCCGCCAGACATAAGGCGAAGACAATCGCCGATATACCGGGGTTGATCCATTTCATAGCACGCATGCGAAAAATACCTCTCAATCGGATAAAACTTGAATCGATAAAATGTTACATAAAATTAACCTTTGCCACAACCATCAGTGGTATTTTTCAGATGAACGATTTTTTAATAAAAGGTATCCATCACAGGTTATCCCCCCGGAACGCGGTTATTTCGTTCAAATGTAAGTATAATGATTTTAAAGCCTTGACGTTTGAACGGGACAAGGCTATCATTTGGTCCGGAACACGCTATGAAGAGGGTTCAACTCATCCCGTTTCGCGTCATTTTGAGCATCGGGCTTCTCATATTTACGCTGTCGGGATGCATGATATCCTACCGCGTCGCTCGGTGGAATTTGATCGTCTACATGGACGGAGACAACAGCCTGGACGAGATCGGCATCCAAAACATCAATGCCATGGAGCTCGCCGGGCCCGGGTCAACGTCCTCCGTGAACGTATTCGTACTGTATGACCGTTCCGCCGCGGGTGAGTGGACCGGCACCCGGCTGTATAAAATAAATTCGGATTGGGATTTGGATCATATTCATTCCCAGGTGATTGAGGACTACGGCGAGTTGGATATGTCCAATCCGGTTACCTTGCGGGATTTTATCATCAAATGCTACCAACTCAGCCCGGCCGACCACACCATCCTCACCCTCTGGGGACACGGCGACGGCGTGCTGAACGGGCTCTGTCAGGATGAGTCGACCCCCGGTGATAATTTTCTGTCGATAGTCGAGGTGAGAACGGCGCTCGAAGAAGCGAGGGCGGTGACCGGCAGAAAAATCGACATCGTCAACATGGACGTCTGCTCGATGCAGATGCTGGAAGTCGCCTACGAATGGAAAGACGAAGTGGATTTCCTGGTCGGCTCGGAAGCGGAAACACCGACTGACGGGAATAATTACTACGGAATTCTCCAGAGCTTAAAAAATTCCCCCATTTCCACCAGGGATGCGGCGATCGCGATTGTGGACGCGTGGTATGACTGGTGGTCTACCAGCACGTGGGACAGAACTTATTCGGCTCTCAGCCTGGGGGATGATTTCGACCGGCTCATTTCTGATTTTCAAACATTCGCCACATTACTCAATGCAATCACCGATCCAACCAATAGAACGGAAGTCCGTAACAGTCGTTCGGCTTCGACTCTGTTTCCGAGTAGCGCATCAGCTTTAGACTACATGGATCTCCATTCTTTTGCCGATCAGCTCATCAATCATCTCACGGGGAGTACCGATGCAGTCAAGAATGCCGCCGCAGCGCTCATAACAGACCTCAACTCCGTGGTCATTCGCGACGTAAATACGAGTAATATGGTTGGAAACGCTCATGGCGTAAGTATCCTCCTGCCGGCGGATTCAGGCTATTGGGCCCCTTTTTCAGTTAATTATTCAAATTATAACTTAAGCCAGAACACTGATTGGAATGAATTTATACAGAATTTTGTCGTTAATTTTTGATGAAATATTTTTACTTTGTTATAAAGTTTGCAAGTGCTAATTAAATGTTCGTTCGTTGAGCCCCCCGAAATAAATCGCACCTTCTCCCTCCTTCATTGACAAATCGACCCTTCCATAATACACTCGGACAACCTGCTCCACTTCTGCTCGATCGCAATTGCTACGGTCTCTCGCGATTTGCATAGTCGGACGGAACGAGGACACATATGCATCCGTACAGGACACATACCTGCGCCGAGCTCCGCAAGAGCCATATCGGCGCCCAGGCCCGGCTGTCGGGCTGGATTCACAATAAGCGCGACCATGGCGGCGTGCTTTTCATCGACCTGCGCGACCACTACGGGATCACCCAGGTGGTGGTGCGCCCCGAATCCGGCTTCCTCGACGAGGCGTCCCGCCTGCACAAGGAATCGGTCGTCATGTTCGAGGGCTCGGTGGAGGCGCGCGACGCGGAAAATCTGAACCCCAAGCTCCCGACCGGCGAAATCGACCTGGCGGCGCGGAGCTACGAAGTCCTGGGCAAATGCGCCGACGCGCCCATCTCCGTCTTCCCTGAGGAGGAATGTCCCGAGGAGACCCGCCTCGCCTACCGCTACTTGGACCTCCGGCGCTCGGGGCTGCACGCGAACATCGTCCTGCGCTCGCGGATCATCTCCCGCCTGCGCCGCATCATGGAGGAGCTCGGCTTTACGGAATACCAGACGCCGATTCTCACCGCCTCGAGCCCCGAGGGCGCGCGCGACTATCTCGTACCCGCCCGCCTGCACCCCGGAAAATTTTACGCCCTGCCCCAGGCGCCCCAGCAGTACAAACAGCTCCTCATGACGGCGGGCTTCGACCGGTACTTCCAGATCGCGCCGTGCTTCCGCGACGAGGACGCGCGCGCCACCCGTTCCCCCGGCGAGTTCTACCAGCTCGACGTCGAAATGTCGTTCGTCACGCAGGAGGACGTGTTCGCGGTCATCGAGCACGTGTTCACCAAAATTTTCTCCGAATTTTCGACGCGCGCCGTCACGTCCGCGCCCTTCCCGCGGCTCACCTTCAAGGAATCCCTCCTCGCCTACGGCACTGACAAGCCCGACCTGCGCAATCCCCTCCGCCTCATCGACGTGACGGATATTTTCAAGGCCGGCGACTTCCAGGCCTTCCGAAAGATCGTGGACAAGGGCGGCATCGTGCGCGCCCTGCCGGTCAAGGGCATCGCGGGCAAGCCGAAGAGCTTCTACGAGGAGCTTCTCGCCTTCGCCGTGGCCCTTGGGTCGGGAGGCCTCGCCTATCTCGTCTGGACCGGAGAAGACGTGAAGGGCCCCATCGCCAAGGTCCTGCCGCAGACCGACCTGGAAAAACTGCGCCTGGCAGGCGGGCTTGAGAAGGGCGACGTCATGTTCTTCGTCTGCAACCAGCCCAAAACAACCGTCCGCATCGCGGGAGAGCTCCGCACCAAGGTGGGCGAAATGCTGGGCCTCATTGAAGAAAACGTCTTCCGCTTCTGCTGGATCGTCGACTACCCCCTGTATGAGCTCGACGACGAGACGAAGCGCGTCGTTTTCTCCCACAACCCCTTCTCCATGCCCCAGGGCGGCCTCGAGGCGCTCAATTCCAAGGATCCCCTCGAAATCAAGGCTTTCCAGTACGACATCGTCTGCAACGGGATCGAGCTCTCCTCCGGCGCCATCCGCAATCACTCGCCCGAAATCATGTATAAGGCCTTCGAGATAGGGGGCTATAAAAAGGAGGAGGTCGAGAAGAATTTCTCCGCCCTTCTCACCGCCTTCAAGTACGGCGCCCCGCCCCACGGCGGCATCGCGCCGGGCGTGGACCGGCTCGTCATGCTCCTCGCCGGCGCGGACAACCTGCGGGACGTCACCGCCTTCCCCATGAACCAGAAGGCCGAGGAGACGATGATGGGCACGCCCCGGCCGGCCACGAAGAAACAGCTCGAAGAGCTGCACATCCGGATCGCCGAGACGGCGCGGGGAAAAACAAAGGGCGCGGAAAAGCCCTGACCTATTCGGGACCGAAGGGACAAGGCGATGGTCGACCGACAGCGCATCGAAGCCGCGGCCGTGAAGCGGGGGCTCCTCGATTTCAAGTGGATCGATCCTAGGGCGATCGTGACCGCGCAGTGGGTGCGGGTGAAATGCGAGTTCGGCTGCCGCGACTACGGCCTGGGCGCCTGCCCGCCGAACACCCCGTCGGTGGCCGACTGCGGCCGCTTCTTCAACGAATACGAAACCGCCCTGCTCTTCCGCCTGAGCGTGGACGCGGACAAGGACGCGTACCCGGCCGCGTGGTCGAAGGACATGACGGCCAGGCTGCTTGAGATCGAGCGGGAGGCGTTTTTATCCGGCCACCAGAAGGCCTTCCTCCTCAACCAGACCTGCTGCGCCGCGTGCACCGACTGCCCGGGCACGCGGGCCGAATGCCTGGACAAGGCCGCCTCGCGGCCCAGCCCGGAAGCTTTCGCGGTGGACGTGTACTCAACCGCCCGCAACGCGGGTTTCGACGTCCATGTCATCGCGCACAATCCCTCGGAGATCAACCGGTTCGCGATTCTGCTGATCGAATGAACCTTTCCGCGGCCCAATGTACCTGCGGGGAAGGAACAAAACGATTTCTAAACTTATATCTCCGGCCGCTCGATGACCCCGCCCCCCATCACCGCGTCCCCGTCGTAAAAGACCGCCGATTGCCCCGGGGTGACGAATTCGGGCCGGTCGATGACGGCGCGCACCCGTCCGTCCCCGAGCGGCTCGAGGAGGCAGTCCGATTCATGCGTCTGGTAGCGGATCCTGACCCCGCAGCGCAGGGATTTCTCCGGCGGGGCGATGAACCAGTTCGCGTTCCCGACCGTAAACTCGCGCCGCCCAGCCTCTTCCTCCCGGCCCACGATCACCCGGTTGCGTTCCGGATCCACTCCGGCCACGTACCAGGGGCCGTCTCCCAGGCCCAGGCCCCGGCGCTGGCCCACGGTGTAGCCGATATAGCCCCGGTGCTCCCCGCGCTTCCGGCCCGCCGTGTCGACGATCTCCCCCGGCGCGCGCAAGTCCGCGCGGCCCGTTTCCCGCACGATAAAATCGATGTAGCTCGAATCCACGAAGCAGGCGTCCTGGCTCTCGGGCTCCTCGGCCGCGGACAGGCCGTGGAGCCTCGCGTATTCGATCGCTTCCTTTTTCAGCATCCCGCCGAGCGGGAAGACGAGCCGCGGCAGCAAGGCCTGCGGCAGGCGGTAGAGCATATAGGACTGGTCCTTCACAGGGTCGCGGCCCTTGCGGATGAAATATCGTCCGCCCTCGTTCCCGACGCGGGCGTAGTGGCCGGTGGCGAAGAGAAGCTCCTCGCCGTCCGAGAGCAGATTTTCGGCGAGGAGTTTTTTCCGGAGCTCGTCGTAGAACACCGTGAAGCGCACCCGCTCGTTGCAGCGCACGCAGGGGTTGGGCGTGGCTCCCGCGATGTAGGAGGCGATGAACTCGTCGACCACATCCCCGCGGAAGGCGGCCTGCACGTCGACGACGAAATAGGGGATGGAGAGCTTGCGCGCCAGGTACTCGGCGCGCTTGAACACGGTGAGGCTGCAGCAGCGCGAGTCGGGCCAGATGAAATGGGTGGCGCCCACGAAGCGCGGATAACGGTCGCGCAGCAGCAGGGCCGCCGCGGAGGAATCCACGCCGCCGGAAAGGGCCACGGCCATGAGTTGATTCATGAATGGGAATTTAGCACGGGCCGCGGCGAAAGGCAAATCCGGAACGGGCCGCGCGACCGGTTTCGCGATCGAATCGATTCATCGCAAAAAAACGGGCAATCGCGCCTGACATCCCATATAATAACAAGTAGCAACGCGAGACGGGAAAGATCGTTTTCAGCCAACCCGCCGTGAAGCGGGCCGCGCCGATCAATTGACGCGACAGCGCGGCGTCGCTATACTGCCGCCTGAATCACGACAGCCCGATTCCGGACTCGCAACTTCGAAAGTCAAGCGAATATAAAGGTCGATCGAATCGCAGCCGGCCGTCCCGAGCGTCCCCCGGGCGCTTCAATGGCCGATGCCAACGCCGTCATCCCGCGCCTTCCCGGTCCCGGCCGGACGCGGCGGGTGATTAGTTTTTACACAGGAGTGTTTCGATGAGCAAGAGCCCCTCCGCCAAAGCCGTCTTCCACGCTTCAACCGCCGATTCTTTTCCGGCAAAGCCGATCAATGTCCCGGCCGCCGACGGTCGGCCGCACGTCGCGGTCTACCCCGAGGCAACGCGCCAGACCATCGAGGGGTTCGGCGGCTGTTTCAACGAGCAGGGTTGGCGTGCGCTCTCCGGACTCGATCCGGCCGCCCGGCGCGAGGTGCTGCGCCGGCTCTTCGACCCGTCCGCAGGGCTCGGCCTGAACGTCTGCCGCGTTCCCATCGGGTCGAGCGATTACGCCGTCGACCGCTACTCCCTGAACGAAACCGACGGCGACGTGGACATGAATCGGTTTTCCATTGAGCGGGACCGGGGATCGCTCATCCCCTACATCCGTGAAGCTCTGGCCTTCCAGCCGAAACTCAGGCTCTGGGGCTGCGCCTGGTCCCCGCCGACCTGGATGAAGGACAACCGGTCCTTCGACTCGGGCAATTTTCTCGACGATCCCCGGATCTACCGGGCGTACGCCCTCTACCTTCTCAAGTTCATCCGCGCCTACCGGGCCGAAGGGCTCGCCATGGAAGCCGTGGCCGTCCAGAACGAGCCCGGCACGCTCACGCATTACCCGTCGTGCGACTGGACCCAGGTCCAGTACCTCGTCTTCATCCGGGACCACCTCGGGCCGCTCTTCCGGGAGGAGGGGCTCCGCGACGCGATCATGCTCGGCATCTTCAACCAGCCGATGCTCATGGGCCACGCGCTCACCGTCCTCACCGACGAGCGCGCCCGGCGCCACGTCTCGATCGGCGGCCTGCAGTGGTACGCGTTCGATCTGGCCAAGCAGATGAGGGCGGTCGCGCCCGGGCTCAAGCTGTGGCAGACAGAGACCGATTGCGGCAACTGGCCCTGGATGCCGGGCTTCGATCCGGAGATGCCGCAGAACGACCTCGGCTACGCCTGCTTTACCTGGGAAAAAATCCGCGACTGGCTCAAGGCCGGGGTCACGGTGTACGACCTCTGGAACATGGTGCTCGACCCGGCCGGGAAAAACATCGATTCCGAGCGCGCCTGGCCCCAGAACAGTCCGATCACGGTCGACCCCGGGACGCGCGCCGTCCGCTACACGCCCATGTACGCCGCGGTCGCGTCGTTCGCGCGGTTCGTCCCGCCCGGCTCGCGCATGCTCGAAAACGAAGGGCCGATCGGCGACGCCGTCGGCTTCATCGATCCCGCCGGCCGCACCGTCGTATCGCTTTACAACCGGAAAGGGACGCGGACCGACCTCCGGGTGCTCGTCCGGGATACGGTCTACAGCGTCGACATGGCGCCGCTTTCCTTCGGCACCCTGGTGGTGGAGGCGGAGTAGCAGGTTGTTGAAAAAGTTGAGCTTTTTCAACAACCTGCTTATGAAATTGCCGGAGTCGACTTTATATACTTACAATTGAGCAAAAACAGCCCAAAAAGCGTGAAAAAACCCTCAGTTTAGGTTCCGGCAATTTCTGGTTTACATCTTTGGAAGCTGTTGAAAATACCGCTGGTTTTCCGCGGAGCGGAAAACACGGTTTATTCAACAGTATGATATACTCAATAGAAAATGGTTTTCTACTTCCGCAACCAGAAACATGGTTTAGCTCTTTATCGGGTAAGGAAATAGAAAACCATTATGATTGGAAATGCTGAAAACCATTTGGTTTTCAGCATAGTCGTCCGCCCGTATCTCGCCGTCTCTATTTTTCACTCGTAACGAGGGGTGCCCCCAAGATTGTTGCGGGCTTAGGTGCGCTGACTTTCCGTCGGAAAAAGCGGTTTACGCGGCCTATAATAAAGCATTCTATTATTAATCTTCCCGTCAAACCGAACCGAATCGTTCACGGATCGCCCTATTATTTCCCAAAAGGCACTTGTCTTTTATTTTCCCTTGGCATATATTAACGTATACGTATACGTATAGGTATAGTTTACAAGGAGGGGAAAATGCATATCAAAAAAATCATCTTCATCGAGCCGGTTGCGGAAACGCTAAATATTTTTACGCGCTTCAAGCTCCCCCGCCTGGGGAACATCCTGCTCGCCACCATCATGCGCGACCTGGGATACGATTCCCGCGTCTGTATTGAAAAAAAGAGCCAGATCCTGGGCATGGATCTTCAAGCGGACCTGGCCGCGATCTCGACCATCACCGCCACCGCCCTTTCGGCGTACGAAATCGCAGATCACTTCCGCGCCCGCGGAATTCCGGTGGTTATGGGCGGTCCGCACGTCACCTTCCTGCCCGATGAAGCTCTCGAGCATGCCGATTACGTGGTTCGCGGCGAGGGGGAACCCATCCTGCCGGCCCTGGTCCGGGCGCTCGAAAACGGAACTCCGCTCGCCGAAGTCCGCGGGCTTGCGTTCAGGAAGGAGGGTGAATCGATCGTCAATGAAATGGGTTCGCCCGTCACCGATTTGAACTCGCTCCCCTTTCCGGACTTCGATCTGGTCCACAACTACCGGCGGAACCTCCTCCTGGGCAGGCGCACCATTCCGGTGCAAACCTCCCGCGGCTGCCCCTTCAACTGCACCTTCTGCTCGGTGACCGGCATGTTCGGCCGGCGCTACCGGTTCCGCTCGGTTCCCAACGTCATCGCCGAGCTTCGCCGCTACGAGGCGAAGCGCACGGACGTTTTTTTCTACGACGACAACTTCGCCGCCGACAAGGCTCACACGAAGGAGCTCCTCCGCGCCATGATCGACTCGGGTCTCGGTTTACGGTGGAGCACCCAGGTGCGAACGGATGCGGCCCGCGACCCGGCGCTCCTCGACCTTATGCGGCGGGCGGGCTGCACCACCCTCTACATCGGCTTCGAATCGGTGGATCCGGCGGCTCTCAAGGAAATGAGGAAATCCCAGACGATCGAAGACATGCGCCGGGCCGTCCGCGAGATCCGAAAGCGCGGCATCCACGTGCACGGCATGTTCGTCTTCGGCTTCGACGCGGATACGGCCGACACGGCGCGCGCCACCCTCCGCTTCGCCGTCCGGGAAAAGATCGATACGGCGCAGTTTTTGATTCTCACCCCCTTTCCCGGAACCCCGTTCTACCGCGACATGGAAAAGGATCGGCGGATCATCGACCGCCACTGGACCCACTTCGACGCCCACCACGTCAAGTTCAAGCCCGCCCGCCTCTCCGGCGTCGAGCTGCAGCGCGCGCAGATCCGCGCCCACGGCCGGTTCTACGCGCCGCACCGCGTCGTCGCCCGGCTTCTGCGGGGCAAGCTCGCGGCCTTCGTCATCGGCCTGTACGCCCGCCGGCTCAACCGCCGCTGGAAGCGAGTCGAGCATCCCTTCCTTCAATGGCTCAAGTACTATTGGAAAGTGTACCAGTAGACGGGAGCACGACGCCGCGCATCCTCACCCGCCTTGCGTTCCATTCGCCCTTGGTGCTACCCTAGAGGTGATAAGGGGGAACGGGTTATGAAAAAAGCGATTATCGTTTCATGTGCGGTATTGTTGCTCTTCGCTTTGCAGGGATGCGGCCGAAAAGCGACGCCTGCCGCCGGTCCGGATACGGAACGACAGTTCTCGCTCGACGGGGGAACCGCCGACGAACCGGACCAGGCGATCGGCGAAGCGCCGGCCGCACTGGGCGAGCCGGCCGAACGTGTGACGATTCCCGATGCCGACTTCGTCTTCGATCCGAACGTAAAGCCGCTCGGCGCGGCCCACCGGCGGTATCTGAGCGACACGATCGAGTTCCGATCCGTGCCCGTACAGAAAACAACCTCCGGTAAAACCGCCGTGGTGGGCAGTCGGGTGGCGAGATTTTATCCCGGGGCAAAGCTCAATTCCACGAAAGATCTCGCGAAGCTGCCCAAGGGCGAGCCGCTGCCTCTCGGCGCTTTTCTCTCGAACGTGACAGAGATCGCCAACTCCGAAGAATCCGGCATGGGCGACGTTTTCAAGTTTGAAGACAATTACAATTACTTCTACGAAGCCACGTATCGGGGCCGGAAAGGACTCGTCTTCGGCGCCGACCTTACCGGGCTGGGGGCGGCCGCACTGGCGAATTCACTCACCTCCTTTTACTACACCAAACCGAAGAAATCGTCGTCGTTCTACGACTACAACGGAAGGAAACCGATCGGAAAAAACGCGCGGATCAATCTCGCCAAAAACCGCGTTGCCTTCGAGGCGGCGTCCAAGAAGGATTACCACCTGTCCACCTACAGCCCGGACGACATGGTCGCGCTGTATCAAAAAGAAAGTTACGAAAGAGAACGCTGCCTGTTTTTCACGACCGATATTTTCGCCCATACCCTGCACCTCCTCTTCGACCGGATGCTGGCCGCCTCCGAAGAGGATAAATTCACACCGCTTCTGAAAAAGATCGCAAAAGGCTTTCTGGCGGAAGTGGAGAAGCTTCAAAAACAGGATAAAAAAGACGCACCCGGCTTCACCCGGACCCTCGAACTGACCAGGGTCTACTTCCAGGTGCCGCAGGCGCTCCTCGAGCTGGCGCCCGTCCGCGGCAGGGAGAGGTCAAAATACGGCGAAGAAAACGTCGTCTACAATGACGTCGACCGCAACGCCGTGCTCGAATCATACCCGGAGGAAGTCCGCAGGGAAATCGAACTGATCGACAATGCCGCCGGTTTCGCGCTCTCGCCGAATTTTCAATACAAGGAGGACTATTCGCAGTACAAGCCCCGCGGCCACTACACGAAAAACGGGGTGCTCTCGGCCTATTTCCGCGCCATGATGTGGTTCGGCAGGATCCACCTCTACATGAACCTGGCGCAGGAGCCGGTTTTCAATAAAGACTTTTCAACCGCTTCCACCGATCCCGCCGAGCGGAAAAACGCGCTGGACGCGTCGCTCCTCCTCACCCCGGTGGCCGTCGTCATCAACAAAATCGCCAAAGAAAAACCCGAGCTCCTCGCCGAATGGAGGGCCTGTTACGACCCGATCACCCAACTCATCGGGATGTCCGACGATCTCTCCCTCTACGACGTCATGCCCGCGTTGGACGAATATCCTTTCGGAGACTTGTCCTCCTGGAGCGACGATCCCAAAGCCATCGTCGATTTCCTCGCCTGGGACATGAAACGATTCCCCCAGCCCAGGATCCCCGGCAACTCGACGCTCATCGCCCCCGCCGTGGGAAACGTCATGCCGGCCTCAGGATTCCGGCTCTTCGGCCAGCGGTTCACCTACGACTCCTATATCCATACGCTGGTGTCTCCGTCCCGGCTTGCGGGACGCGAAGACGTCCGGGGGCTGGATATCATGAAGGCGTTCGGGTCACGGGCGGCGGACGAGTTTTTAGCCGAATCCGATTATCCGAAAACGCCCGGTTTGAAAGAGGCGCTCGACGGCATTGAGAAGGAATTCTCGTCCGCGGACGCCGCCTTCTGGGGCAAGACGTATTACAACCGAACCCTCTACCTCGTCAAGAGTCAGGCGCAATTCGAGCAGGGCCAGGGGTTTTTCTTCACGGAAACTCCGGTCTGGAACGCCAAAGCCTTGCTTTCAAGCCACGGCGCGTGGGCCGAGCTTCGGCACGACACCATTCTCTACGCGAAGCAGAGTTACGCCGAACGCGGCGGGGACGGCGACCTGACCTATCGCACCATACCCGTGCCTCGTCCCATCCATTACGTGGAGCCCAATCGGTTCTTTTTCCAGAACGCCTCCCTCCTCGTGAAGGAGCTCATAAAGGTCATGCAGGGCAACTCGGCGTTCGTCGCCGGCTATCCCAAGAAGCTCGAGCGTTACGCGACGATCCTAAAAAACATTCTTCCGATCGTGGAGCTGGAAATAGCCGATCGTCCGATCACTGACGAACAGAATGAGTACCTGGTCACCGTTCCGCGTGAGCTCGCGGATCTGGTTCTTCCGGTGGAGATAGACCCCATGGGCTATGCGGATGACACGGAGCAGTTTCGCATGGCGCTCGTCGCGGACGTCTACACCAATGCCCAGAGCGGGCAGGTGCTCGAAACCGCGGTCGGCATCCCTTATCGCCTGTATGTGGCGCTCAACGACGGCCAGGGCGGAAAACGTATCGCCACCGGCTACACCTTCAGTTATTACGAGTTCATGCATCCCATGTCCGACCGGATGACGGACGAGCAGTGGAAGGCGAACGTGTACGCCGACAATCCCGACCTGAGCCGATACCTCCCGTTCTGGGCGAAGGGCATCCTCACCGCGCCATGAGGAAGGCGAAGCTGATTGCCGCGCCCGCGGCCGTCTGTTTTGTTTTGACATTGTGGGTGGCTTGTGAGCGCCGTGCCGATTCGGGCGGGATCAGCTACGTTGGATCATGCTACCTGGCAAACAAAATTCCATCCGCACCGGTCAACCGTAACAGGTTCCCCAAAACCACTCCGCTCCCCCCCGGCGCGATCCCCTGGGCCGGCACGGTGAGTCATCACCTCCTCGCGGCGGACGTCATCGGCGAGTGGTTCGCCGAGCTGCGCCGCTCGCGCGACGTCTCGCTCTTCGTCATCGTAAGCCCCCGACACTTTGTCGAAGGCGTAAAGGACGTCTCGCTTTCAAGCCTGCCCTGGAGTACGAAGGACGGCCCGGTGGCGGTGGCGCGCGGTCCGCTCGATCGGCTCAAGCGCGAGCTAAATATTTCCGAGGATCCGACGGCGTTTCCCGGCGAGCATGGAATCGCGGCCGTCGTTCCCTTCGTCCGCCGGTACTTCCCAAAGGCGGAAATCCTCCCCGTCATCGTGACCGAATCGCCCTTGAGCACCGAGCGGGCCGACCGTCTCGCCTCGGCACTCCGGACGGTACTCACGGAAGAAGATAGAGCCCGCTGGTTTCTCGTCGTCTCCACGGATTTCTCCCACCATGGCGACGCCGCCCAAACGGAGGAGCGGCGCCGGCGCAGCCTTCGCTTTTTCGCGGCGGTCGGCCTGGAAACGTGGCCCTACGCGACCTGCGACAATATGACCGGCATGCGCGTTCTGGCCCGTTTGGCCGAACAATTCGGCCGCCGTCGCGCATCGATCTTCGCCTACACCGATTCGTATCGCCTTTCCGGACAAGACCCCGGCGATATAACGAGTTACTTTTTCAGTTTCATATATTGAGAGACGGCAAGTCCGCACAGAGCGCCACAGCGCAGGCAAAGAGAGCGATGAGAGTCACCCCCGGGAAGCAACCGGCGCTCGTTCGCATTGTTTTTATACACCGTGCACAAGCTCCATGCCCCTAGTCAATGGAGGGCGCGCGGCTTGGCGGCGGCCCGGCGATCGGGTATCATGAGTTTCGAGCGGCCGCCACCCGACTTTACCTCGCAAGGAAAGTCGGGAAGAACGATGCGCATCGCCCGTATAATTCTCCGCATGGTCGATGGAAAGGAGAACGCGTGGACTGGCAGGAGCGGATGAACGCCGCCCTCGATTACATCGAAAACAACCTGGAAGGCGAAGTCGAGTGGCGGAAGGCCGCGGTCGAGGCCAACTGCTCGACCTTTCACTTCCTCCGGATGTTCGAGGTGATCGCCGGGATCTGCCCGAGCGAGTACGTGCGGCGCAGGCGTTTGAGCCTGGCCGCGCTCAAGCTCGCCTCCGGGGAGACGAAGGTCATCGACGCGGCGCTCGCCGCGGGCTACGATTCACCCGACGCCTTCGGCCGCGCCTTCAAGCGCGAGTTCGGGCTCAACCCGAGCGAGGCGCGCCGGCCCGGCGTCGGTCTGAAAACCTGGCCGCGCCTAGTCTTCTCCGTCTTCCTGAAAGGAGATTCACCAATGGACTTCAGGATCGAACAACACGAGGCGATGAGCTTCACGGGTGTCGCTCTGCGCACGCGGCAGACGAACGGAATCAACACGAGGGAGATCCCGGCTTTCTGGCAAAAGGCGAACGCCGACGGCACCGCGGAGCGGATCTACGACGCGCGGCCCTCGTGGTCGAAGAAGGGACTTATAGGCATTTGCGCCGACGATTACAACGACAAAACGCAGGAGTTTACCTACCTCATCGCGATCGAGACGCCGGCCGACAAATTAAAGTTGCCCGAAGGGTGCGCCGACATCAAGGCCCCGGCCGGGACATGGGCCGTCTTTCCGTGCCGCGGCCCGATGCCCGGCGCCATCCAGGAGGTGTGGCGCCGTATTTTCCACGAATGGTTTCCCGCCTCCGGGTACGACCACGGTCCCGGCCCGGAGCTCGAGGTGTACAGCGAGGGCGATCCCCAGTCTCCCGACTACTACAGCGAGGTCTGGATCCCGGTAAAGATAAAGTAGGATGAGGATGCGATGAAAGCCGGCGGACTTCGCCGGCTTTTTTATCATTTGATCGACAGGAACAAATACCCGTCGTGCTCGCGGACGTCTCCCGTCGCGTATTCCACCGGCCGCGCGAAGAGCGGTCCGTCGAAGACGAAGGTATGGTACTCGCCGTTCTCGCCCGCGGCGTCCACGCCCCGCGCCTCGAGCTCCCGGATGAGGCCGGGCGCGATCTCCCGGCCGAGGAATTTTTCGCCGAGCTTCTCCTTGTCGCAGGAGACGACGATCGCCCGGAAGCCGGCGGCCAGCAGGTCCCAGACGAGCTTCGTCCGGTCGCGCCCCCAGAGCGGCTCGCGCCACTCGAGCCCGGCTTTACCGCACACCCGCTCCGCCCACCGGCGGTGATCCTCCACGTCGATGTCGCCGAACACGCCGCACTCGACCCCCGTTCCCTTGAGGTCCGCGAGCGCGGCGGAAAAGACGGCCTCGTACTCTGCCCAGGTTGTGGAGCGGAACTCGTGGGCCAGCCCCATGCATTCCGACTGCCGCCGCAGGACGGCCTCGCTCAAGCCGTGCGAGCGCGACCGGCCGCCGGCCTCGGGCTCGGCCGCCATGATGGTGAGGAGCGCCGCAACCTCGATCCCTTCTTTCTTCGCTTCATAAAGCGCGAAGGCGGAATCCTTGCCGCCGCTCCAGGAACAAAAGGCCCGCATTGAATTTACCTTCCTCGTTTTTTTCAATCCCGCCAGAAGTCCATGCTCTTCGTACGTTTCATCTCCGCAGCGAAAGCCTCAACAGTCTCCCTGCCCTGGTCGTCGACGTCAGGACACATGGCGTAAATTTCCCCGGCCGGATCAAGGTAATCCTTGGGGGGATCGATGATATCAGCTTCGATAAAATCGAATCCTACACCCGTAATGCGGATCAATTCATTCCACGCCGTTTCTCGTTCTTCGCCCCCAGCTTCGCCGTCAGGTATTTCCGCAGCGCCGAATCGTCGATGTACCCTTTTTCAATGGCGATCATGCCGAAAAGCGAGTGCGGGTTCGATTCCTGATAGGCGAGGACGTCCGCCACCTGGTCCCGGTTCATGGCGCCGATCCGGACCAGAAAATCGCCGATCCGTTCCTGGGACTCAAGTTCCTCCACGGGTTTTTCCTCCACTGCCTAGTATAGCGGGATTTCGCGGGGATGCAAGAAATTATACGGTCGGGATCAGGCGAATGCTACTTGTACAGCGCGATCTCGTCGATCTGCGCCTCGAATTTGGCGATCGGCTGGCCGATCGTCTGGACCTGGAACCCGGTCGCGTTCTTCAGGCATTCCGTTAAATTCTTGGACTTTCCCCATGACTCCTGGGAAAATTTCGTAAAGGGGACCTTATACTCTTTCCACTCCTTCGTCGTCCTGATGCCGAATTCGTAATAGGCGAAATCCGTGACGACCGCGGGAGACTTGACGGCGAAGTTGTAGAAATTGCCGTCGCCCCTCATCCAAAAGCTGAACCCCGTGTACCCGCTTATATCCATGGCGGTCTTCTTGTCCCGGTTGAAGTCGTAGGTGAGCCCGGAGAAACCGTACGGGCACTTCTTGGTCACGGTGCCGTAGAACGCGGCGTAGCCTTGGCTGCCGTTGGCGCCCCGGCCGTCGCTCTGGAGCACGAAGGGTTCGGGGAGCGAGGTGGAATCCCCATTGTCGGCGTTGGCGTCCGAGTAGGTCGACCACGCTCCGCCGACGCCGCCGCCCTCGCAGTTTTCGACGAGCTTCACCTCTGCGGCTTGAGCCGCGGATGTGTCCGCCGACGGCTGCGCCTGCGGGGCGGTGGTCCCGCACCCGAGGAACGCGAAAATACAAAGCAGCGCGAGCGATTGAAAAGCGATTCTCTTCATGTAGATCCCCCTTTTTTTCGGATGGAGTTGAGGCCGGCGGCCGGGCCGACCGTTTCTCCCGATCGACATTTCCTTTCAAACAAAAAGCATAGTACCGGAGCCGGACATTTTCAAGCGGTATGCGGGCGCGATTTTCCCGTCAAAAACCATTTCACATAAAAGGGAAAAGTGAGTACATTATCAGCCACGGCGCCGCGCACGGTTGCGGGCATCGGTTTTTTCCAGTCCTCGGCGAGCGGCTTCACCACATCACCACGACAAGGCGGAATACGGCGTGATTCAGGTTTCGGACGTGAGCCTCGCTTTCGGCAAGCGGGAGCTCTTCAAGAACGTCAACATCATCTTCACCCCGGGCAACTGCTACGGCCTCATCGGCGCCAATGGCTCGGGCAAATCGACTTTTCTCAAGATACTGGCCGGCGAGCTCGAGCCCGCCACCGGCGCCGTCACCGTGGGCAAGGGCCTGCGCGTGGCCGTGCTCAGGCAGGACCAGTCGGCCTTCGACGAGCACGAAGTGACGGACACGGTCGTTATGGGTCACAAAAAACTCCACGACATCCTCGCCGAGCGCGCCGTCATCTACGCCAAAAGCGACTTCAGCGAGGCCGACGGCCACCGCGCCGCAGAGCTCGAGGATCTGGTGGCCGGGCTGAACGGCTACGAGGCGGAGGCCGAGGCCGCCACCCTGCTCGCGGGCCTGGGCATTGAGGGCGACGCGCTCAAGAAAAAAATGGGGGAGCTCACCGGCGCGGAGAAGATCCGCGTCCTCCTCGCCCAGGCCCTCTTCGGCAACCCGGACATCCTCCTCCTCGACGAGCCCACCAACCACCTCGACCTCGAGTCGGTGGCCTGGCTTGAGAATTTTCTGGAGCGATTCGACAACACCGTCATCGTCGTCTCCCACGACCGGCATTTCATCAACCGCGTCTGCACGCACATCGCCGACATCGATTACGGGAAAATCCAGGTCTACCCGGGCAACTTCGACTACTGGGCGGAGGCGAGCCAGCTCGCCCTCAGGCAAAAAAAGGAGGAGAACCGCAAGCGCGAGGAAAAGGCGAAGGAGCTCAAGGCCTTCATCCAGCGCTTCAGCGCCAACGCGTCGAAGTCGCGGCAGGCGACCTCGCGCAAGAAGCTCCTCGAGAAGCTCGCCCCGGAGGAGATTCCGCCCTCCTCCCGCCGCTTCCCCTACATCGCCTTCAAGCCCGACCGGGAGTGCGGCAACGTCATCCTCGGCGTGCAGAACGCCTCCAAGAGCGCCGACGGACGTCAGGTTCTCGGGAACTTTTCGCTTGAGGTGGCCAAGGGCGAAAAAATCGCCTTCTTCGGTCCGGACAACCTCGCCAAGACCCTGCTCTTCCGCCTCCTCATGGGCGAGGAGAAACCCGACGCGGGCTCCGTGACCTGGGGCGAGACCATCACCACCGGCTACTTCCCCAAGGATCCGGGCGACACCTTCGACGGGGAGTTGTCCATCGTTGAGTGGCTCGCGCAGTTCGCGCGCGACAAGGATGAAACGCTCCTGCGCGGCTTCCTGGGGCGCATGCTCTTCTCCGGCGACGAGGCGCTCAAAAAAACGCGCGTCCTGTCCGGCGGCGAGAAGGTGCGCTGCCTCCTCGCCCGGCTCATGCAGACGGGCGCCAACGTCCTCGTCCTCGACGAGCCCACCAACCACCTCGACCTCGAGGCCATCACCTCGCTCAACAACGCCCTCATCGCCTTTCCGGGCGTCGTCCTCTTTTCCTCGCACGACCACCAGTTCGTGGACACGGTCGCCAACCGGGTGATCGAGATCACGCCCTCGGGCGTCATCGACCGGAGCATGCGCTTCGACGATTACCTCGAAAGCCCCGAGGTGCAGGCGCTCAGGGACGAGATGTACCACGGACACATCCGGTTGAGCCTGGAGTAGCGCCTTCGGCGATACCCTTGGCGGGGCGAGCTTTGCCGATGGCGCCCTAGGCGCCGAGGCTTTTGCATGATCAATTTCGAATTCAGCGCCTCTTGCGGCTACAGAATTTTCGAATATGCATTATGCACGCGGAAAAATATGAGTCTATAGTTCGATTGATAATTTTGATGAAAGTAAATCTTTAAAAATCTTTGATTCATCCGTTTCCTGATCTTCAATATTATCCAAATTAAAGAAGTGAGAAGTCGTGGGAGACTCTTTTCTTGCAGTTTCTGAATCGATATCAACACGCATAATAGTCCAAAATTCAAAAAATCCGTCTTGCTTCGCCTTCTGATGACTTTTTTCAGCCTCGCCAAGTCTATTATGCGCATTAGAGTAATCGGTTCCACCCTTAATTTCTATTGATACAAGTTTATGTTCACCGGTTTTTAGGTTTTCGACAATTATTATGTCAGGATCGCTGGAAAACTGTATTATGACATTTCTTCCCAAGGCATTTTTTATTTTGATGCAGTTTTCTGATTCTTCAATAATTGCATCAGCCACAAGAAGCTTAATGAGCGCGAAGGTTCTTTCAGTAGCAGCTTTTCCCAATTCAGTGTTTCTGCTCCCTCTCAATTGCGGCCCCAGTGTTAATAGTTGGAGCTCGTGTGCAATCACGGCAGAAATTGAATCAATTCCATTTACCAAAGCTTCCCCTATTGGGATTAGGAGTTCTAATAATTCATTTATTTCACTCACTTCGGGAATTCGCTTTGCATCTTTCTCTTCAAAATATTTGTATTTGCTATAGGTTTTTGAAAATTCTTTTTGAGAAATACCAAATAATAGCCTGTAATAACCAAGCAGCATAGGATTTTTCAGTAATACGATCGGAACAGGAAGAAATACTTCCCCACGAATACCATATCGAGCTATTTTATTAAGCACAGATTTCGATACAAATTTCTTTAGTTCATCGTCGATAAGTGTTACGTCTATTTTTTTTATTGTTCTAAAAAGAGCGTCTTGAAGAAATTTATGTCGTATTTCCTTAAGCCTATAATAAAATGCAATCTGCAAATCCGCTTCTTTAGTTTTCATGCCATCTTCCGCACAATTGTATTATCAAGTCCAATTCTATTTTTCGCAATTTTTATATATTCGGGATTTATATCAATTCCAACAAAAGACCTCTTGAACTTAAGTGAAACATATCCAACAGTCCCAGAGCCGAAGAACGGATCTAAAATTATATCTTTCTCTTTCGATCCTGCAAGTATACATGGTGAAACTAATGCCTCGGGGAAAGTAGCAAAATGTGCACCTGTAAAAGGTTCTGTATTAATTGACCAAACGGATCGTTTATTTTTTTTCAATCCATTAGTGGATTCTTCTTTTATCGCATCTGGATTATAGAAATACTTTTCGTTTTTTGAAAGTAAAAAAATATATTCATGACATCTAGTTGGTCTATCTTGCACGCTTTCCGGTTGACAATTGGGTTTATGCCATATGATATCGCTTCTTAAGTACCAACCGTCATTTTGTAAAGCGAATGCAATCCTCCAAGGAACGCCGATTAAATCTTTCGGTTTTAATCCTGAAGGTGTCTGTGGGCGATATTTCATTGCTCGCGCTTGGTTTTTTTTATCAATATCTCTCCATGTTCGATTACCGCTTGTATAAGAATCTCCAACATTCAACCAAAAGGTTCCATCTTCTTTTAATACCCGTTTCACTTGTTGGAAAACAGCCGTTAAATTTCTTATATAATCATTTAAAATATCCTCAGCGCCGATCTGATCCGAGACTCCATAATCTCTAAGTCCCCAATATGGAGGACTAGTAATACAGGATTGAAAATAATTATCAGGAAGTGCTTTTAAAATATCAATAGCACTGCCACATATTATCGCGCTATTTGAAATGATTGAGTTATACTCTGAGTTACCAGAAATAATATTTAAAAGCGTTCCTTGAATCATCGATGAAAATACTTCCCAACACTGAAGCTAATTAAAGACTAGCATAAATGCTTTCTTTTGGAAAGACTCCTTTTTATCATATTTTTTATTCAGCTTACTAAGTTACTGAAGCCGGGAGCTCGTCGGTACTCGGGACCTCCTCGTTGTTATCCGGGAGCTTCTCGTCGCTAGCCGGGAGCTCTTCGTCGACGACCGGGAGTGGCTCGGCGGCAGTCGGGAGTGGCTCATCGGCACTCGGGAGCTTCTCGTCGACAGCCGGGACCTCCTCGTCGCTAGCCGGGGGCTCCTTGTCGACGACCGGGAGCGGTTCGTCGATAGCCGGGAGCCCCTCGTCGACGACTAGGAGCGGCTTGTCGCTAACCGGGAGCAGCTCGTCGGTAGTCGGGAGCTCCGTGTCGACAGTCGGGAGCTCTTCGGCAACAGTCGGGGGCTCATCATCCGCAGTCGGGAGCCTCTCGTCGGCACTCGGGAGTGGCTCGTCGGTAGTCGGGGGCAGCTCGTCGGCAGTCGGGGGCTCTTCGTCAGCAGTCATGGGCTCCTCGTCCACGATCGGGAGCAGCTCGTCGACAGCCGGGACCTCCTCGTCGACAACCAGGGCCTCCTCGTCACAGTCGGGAGCTTCTCATCAGTAACCGGGAGCTCCTCGTCTGGGTGGGCGGCCTGGGTGAGCGGCTGTAGAGCTTGTCATCGCTCACCCCGGGGTATTGGGTCAATCTTCAGTAATGCATTCTTGTAGCAATACCCCAACAGCACTTATGATAAAGTTCAATACCTCGCAAATCCCGGGAAAGATTGGCGCATGTCCGGGAGCCCGGCGCAAGTGTCCGGGAGCCGCTCGCAGGTCCTCGGGAAGGGGTGGCGTACACTTTTTTACCCCTGGCGTCAATAAACGCGAAAACTCCCATTGTCCGGTTCGCTTCGACTGCGCTCAGCGAACTCTCTGAGTTACCTCATCTCAGCCTCGGCGCTAAAGCGCCATCGACGAGGCTTACCTTAGAATCAATAATGAAACACATAGAACAATGAAGGCGAAAAAATAAAGGCGGCGCCAGGGACGGCGCCGTTGTCCGGACGCGTCCTGCTGATCCCGCAGACAAATTATTTTGCATAGAAGCGTATGAGCGGGATCAGCTAAGCGGTTTCACCCCGCTTGCTCTCATGCCAATATCTTGTGAATCCGCAGAGCACAGGATGTGCGAAGCACGCGGGTTTGGAAGGGTCCAGGGAAGGGATTTACACACTAAATTTGTTGGCGCGAAGTTTGATTGCATAATTGGTGAAATAAAAAGTTGAGTCAAACTTCGAGCGGAGAGGGCCAATTGAATTCTTGTAAGGATAAGGTTGCCTATTTCAGTAAAACTTATTAGCCCGCCCTCCGCACACCCGCGTGTGGAGTCGGTGCGCCCCCTTGCGAGGGGAAACGCTTCTCGGAAGCGTCAGTAAAGCCTGGTTCGCAGCGAAAGCTGAAATAGTAGATTGGCAAGAAGACCCAGCGTCAGAGAGCTGAAATGTAGAAGTGGCGCGCGTGTCGCCTCGCCTCAGCCTCGGCGCCTAAGGCGCCATCGGCAAGGCTCGCCCCCCGCCAGGGGCACGGCGTCAGCCGGTCAGATACTCCATGCCCTCCTCGCGCGTGTCGAAGATGACGAGCTTGGATTTCGACATGAGGTTGACCATGTTGACCAGCAGTTTCTGGACGCCCGTGACGCCGACGACGCACTCCTTCTCGACCTTGCCCGAGGAGGCGGTATAGATGGCGAACTCGCGCAGCGCATCGACGACCTCCTGGTCAGACTGGGCGCCGGTGACGTCGGAAAGGAAGAGCATTTTGCCCCCGGCGTCGTCGGTGATCCGGCGCGCCTCGGCGATGCATTCGAACACCGTTTTCTTTTCATCGGGAATCTTGGCGCGCAATCCGGAATAATCGATCAGCAGTATCTTCTTTCCTTTATTATCTACCCATTGAACCCTATCCATGGCGTCTCCTCCCCGGTTGATAGTAAAAATGATA
Source organism: Spirochaetales bacterium (assembly GCA_016934415.1). GTDB lineage: Bacteria > Spirochaetota > Spirochaetia > SZUA-6 > RPPD01 > JAFGSW01. The sequence continues at coordinate 33,608 of JAFGSW010000038.1, forward strand.
ATCGAGACGCTCGCCGAATGCCGCGGATTTTAAATCGTGAAACGCGGGCGGACACGGAAAGAGATCCGGCTTTCGGCAGTCATCGATTCGAGAATGCGATTCAACGGTCGCCTTCGTTCAGGAGATCGAGAATGATTTCCGGAAACACCTTCCCGCGCACCTTTTTTCGATACTCCATCTCTTCCTTCGTCCTGCCGCTGATCAATGATTTATTGAGCACGATGTTGTCCGAAACGCTCAGGAGCGCGACGAGCGGCCGGCCGGCCGCTTCCGCCGCCCGGAAGGCCGCGGCCGTCTCCATCTCTATGGCGTTGCAGCCCAAGCCCATGATCTCGTCCAGTCGGGAAAATTGCGCGAAGATGGTGTCGATGCTGAAAATCCCGCCGCGATGCAGCCCCGCCCCGTGTTTGCCGCAGACGCGTTCGGCGACGGCGTTTAATTTCGCGTTCAAGTCGGCGTCCGGGCGGGCGACCTCGCCGAACGGATCGGCTTGCTTCAGGGGCCCGGCCTTCAGGTACCGGCTGGCGCCGTCGCCGCAGACCGAGCTCTCGGGGATGACGACGTCGCCGATCTTCATGTTCGCGTCCAGGGCGCCGACCGAGCCGATGAACACGATCCTCCGGCACGGCGTCAGGCCGAGGACGAGCACCGCGTCCATCACGAGCGGCGCGCCCACGCCGGTTTTTACATAAGTGATCCCGGCGCCGTTCACCGCGATATTCCAGGTCGCGATCGACGCGGCGCGCGAAAGCTGCGTGCTCGTGCCGCCGAAATCGCCCAGGAAACCGGGCTCCCACCAGGGCGCGAGAACGACGGCCGGCCGCACCTGGTCCCGGCGCAGCCCCAGAAACACCCGGCAGACGTCGTCCGGCGTGGAGCCGTATCGTTCTATCCCCTTTACGAGCTCGTCATACAGCATGTCAATGTCTTCGCACGGATCGATGAAGTTTGTCTATGGGAAACGACGCCCCGATCACGCCCCTCTTCGTTCAACCGCGTACGTGATCCGCACGAGCCCATTGGGGAACGTCTTCGTCTCCTTATTATTGAGCGCAATCCCTTGCGGCAGATCGCCGAAGAGCGGAACGCCCGAGCCGAGAAGAACCGGGACCACGGTGATCGTCAACTCGTCGATGAACCCGGCCCGCATAAATTCCCGAACGGTCCGCCCCCCGTCGATGTAAAGGTTCCCGTATCCCTTCTCCCGCAAGCCTTTGACGATTTCGGCCGGTTCGCCGGCCAGGACGCCCGCGCACTCGCCGCCGGGAGCCCGCGGCAATGTCCGGGAAAGGACGAAGACGGGCTTCACGTACGGCCACTCCCCGAAGGAGAGAACCGCTTCGTACGTCTTCCTTCCCATGACCACCGCGTCGATCGTCTTCATGAATTCGGCGTACCCGTAATCCTCGCCCTCGGGCGTCTCGATGCCCGTCAGCCAGTCGAGCGACCCGTCCCGCCGGGCGATGTATCCGTCGAGGCTCGCGGCGATAAATACCCGGTTTGTCATTCTTTTTCCCCGCTCAGGAGCTTTAGTTTCACTACGGTGATAGTTTCCGTCCGTCTCTTACCCCGTTCTTTACCTTCATCCGCGCCATCCGTCTCATCCGTGTGATCCGTGGTTCTCCCCTCTTGCGCTCATTCCACGAGCCAGTCCATCGCCTTGTCCGGGGTGTCGAACATCACGAGCTTGGTCTTGGAGATGAGGTTGATCATGGCGACGAGCGCCTTCTGCACCCCGCTCACTCCGACCGCGCACTCCTTTTCCACCTTCCCGAGCGAGACGGTCGTCCGGCCGAACTCCTGGAGGGCGTTCACCACTTCCTTGTCCGATACGGTGTTCGTGACGTCCGAGAGGAAACGGATCTTCTCAGGCGATCTCCGCGCGATCTCCGTCGCCTTCGCTATGATGTCCAAAACGATTTTCTTGTCCTCGGGATTCGGCGCCCGCAGTCCGGTGTAATCGAGGTAGAGTATCTTTTTGCCCTTATGGTCGACCCAGCGCACGCGTTCCATGGAGCCCCCTTCCGCGCAGTCCTCGAGAAAATGATACGCGAGACGGGCCGTTATTGCAAACGAGCCTGCGCGGCGGGAAACGCACATTGCTGCGCGGATGCCGTGAAGGCCGGGGATGGCCGAGAGTGACCCATGTCCTGATCATCCGTAGCGTTCAGACAATTGAGGAAATGGCTCAGCAGCCAAAAAATTGCTTCGGGATGTTCCTGTTTTCCATTGTTTTCGTCGGCAGTCCCTCACAATGTCCCGAAACGCTTTGCCCCAAAATAGCGAATGAGACTTATTGGAATCTAGCAGAACCTAACATTGGAATCTGCCAGATTCCAACATTGAATTCTATCAGATTCCAACATTGGAATCTGCCAGATTCTAACATTGCAATCTGGCAGATTCTATAATAACATCAATAACAAAACCAACATGAACAAAGGCGGTGACGATCATGCCCGGCCAAGGAAAACTCCCTTATCACCTGGTGCCCAGCTCCGTTTTGAACAAGAAAACGCCGTATTACGCCCGCACCCTTGCGGTCCGCACCGTGGGGCGGGAGGAACTGATCACAATCATGGCGGAAGCCAACACCACCCTTACCCGGCAGGATATCCTGGGGTGCCTGGACCTGCTCGAGGAAAAGACGGCGGACGTCCTTCGCCAGGGATTCTCCCTGGACACGGGCATTTTCACCGCGCGCGTCAACCTGCGGGGCGCCTTTGCCGGGTCGGACGACTCCTTCGATCCAAAACGCCACTCCCTCCACCTGCGCCTGGGCGCCTCTCCCGCCTTCAAGAAACGGGTGCTCCGTTCCCTGAAACCGGTACGGGGCCGCAATCCGGGACACGGTCCTTCCATTATGCATATCACCGACTTCACCACGGGGAGCCGCAATAGCCGCCTGACCTCGGGCGGTCTGGCGGAAATCAAGGGCCGCGGCCTTCGCTACGACCGCGACCGTAACGATTGCGGCTTCTTCCTGGTCGAGGAGAAAGGCGGTCCTCATCCGGGCAAAAAATACCGCCCCGCCTCCCTGGAACGGCTGACCGACCGCACGGCTCTCATCCGCCTGCCGGCCTCTATGCCCGCGGGCGCCTGCAACGTGGGCATGGACAAACAATACATGGAGTCGACGACAGGCGTCACCTTGACGAAACCGTTGACCGTGGAGAAGAAAAACAGCGACTGAGGTGCAAGCTGACGGGAAGCGAAATCCTCCCGTCGTCCAATTCAACCCTGATGCTCCCGTCATCGACTTCCACCTTCACCACGTCGGCCAACTCGATATCAGGCATTGAAGAACTCATTCCAAAACCACTTGGTTCTTTCCGCGTTATTTCTCACATGAGTCTAAAAAACGTTGATTTCAGAACCCGAAAAACCCCGGCGGTATTCCGATCGCACGGTGAAAAGCCAGACATTAAGCCTGGACGCTTCCCTTTTCAATGCGGATGTGAATCGGTTCGGGTCGATCGCTCGAATAAAAGAAAAACCTGAAATCGTCTCTGCTGAATACGGCCGGCATAATAGCAGCAAACACCAACACCATGAAAGGTGATTTTTTCGGAAACGATATTTCGTTTTTTTCATATCGAAGAATTACGTATCTCCTACTTCTTTCCCCCGGCCAATTGAGATTTCCTCGTTTCAGCTCCCGTTTCTCGAGCCAATTCCATAATTCGGTTGACTTGCTCTTCCAACGGTAAATCTTTCACGAGATCGTATATTTCTTCCTTCCATTCCCAGACTTCCATAAGCGCTTTGGATACGTCACTCTTCATATAAAACCTCCAGCGGCGTGATCATTCTAAAATAATGATGATAATTCTCTTCCTCGTTGAGTAAAAGTATCCGCTTTTCCTTATTGATATTGGCCAAATGCCTATAGTTCCATGATATCAAATAATCCATCTCATATACGACTGCGTACGCGATATGAAGCGCATCTTCGATTTTGTTTTTCGGAATTATTCCTTTTTCCATATATTTCGTCACCAGATACTTTATTTCATCCTCTCTTTCCGTCGGAAGAACCCTCAAATTATATGTCTCGATGATTGAAAACAGATTTTTCCTCTTTTCTTGATCTCTCGTTCTGCTTATTTCAAGCGATACGACATCGGAAATATAAGCCTCGTATTTTTGCGGCTTAATGTAATCTTCAAAAAAATCAATCGTAACTTTTCGCAGATCGGGCATGTCGTCCGCATAAATGAAATTTATCACCGAGGTATCCAGATATAATTTCAACTTACGCATACCCTTATTATATCTCTCATTACGGATTTAACATAGCCGCTATAATGTTTTTCACCATTATTTCCACAGTAGTCGTAGAAGGGACGGCTTCCTGTTCGAGTAAAGGGACGGCTCGCATCCGGGCAAAAAAAACCGCCCCGCCTCCCTGGAACGGCTGACCGACCGCACGGCTCTCATCCGCCTGCCGGAATCTTTGCCCGCGGGCGTCTACAACGTGGGCATGGACAGACAATACATGGAGTCGACGATAAGCGTCACCTTGACGAAACCGTTGAAAGTCGAGGGGGGAGAATGAAAAGAGTGAAAATTCCGACAGGATATGAGAGACGAAAGGCATGACCCACAAGTCCACCCAGGCGGCTCGCCCACGTAATCGTATTCGAGTTCAGGCGGTTTTCGCCGTCCATACGGTACGCATTGTGAATGCCATGGCCTGGTTCAGAAATGTCGGTCACGAGCGCCGAAGAGACCAGCGAGTCCGAATTTCGTCGAGAAAAAACTATCGCCTCTCTCGTACCGGACGAAATACCGCGCCTATTCAATATCAAATATGATTCTTATGCCATTTTCTACGTCTCTCATCACGACAGTGCGTACTTTTTTCACGAAGTCGGTCAAGTCTTCTTTATTTAAAGTTACGATTTGTGAAATATTAATCACCGAATCTTTCGGTAAACCGGAATCTTTGGAAGAAATGAAAATATTACCGGGAGCATCCGCCAGTCGCACGTTGGAAGTTATGATGGCGCAAAGTACCGTACCTATTTTACTATGATTGAATGCATCCGCTTGCACAACCAATACCGGCCGTCGAAAACCCGGAGAGGATCCTCGCGGTTCATCCAGAGAAGCCCACCAGATTTCACCACGATTCAAGATTTCCGCCTTTGGCGATCGCCGCCTTTTGCTTTCGTTTCATGGAAACGTCGATCGTTGAAGATTCAGACGAATAGAGCTCATTCAATTTTTCAGTTATATATTCGTCTCTATGATGTTGGATAAACTCTTCCAGAGCCCTGGCGAATAATTGACTTCTTGGAATGCCGAGCTTGGCGGCCGTTTTTTCAGCAAGCTTGAACAGCTTTTCAGGAAGGGAAACTGCCGTCTTCATATTTTGAGTATAACTATTGTTATACTATTAGTCAATGCAAGCTTGATGGAGTCATCCGTCGAGTTCTTTCAACTCCTCTTCATACAACACTACGCCGTGGGCGCTGAACACGTAATCGGTTGTGCCTTTCTCGGCGCTGACCTTCCGGACCCGGTAGCCCGCCTCGTCGTAGACCTTTAATGGCTGACCGACCGCACGACTCTCATCCGCCTGCCGGAATCTTTGCCCGCGGGCGTCTACAACGCGGGCATGGACAAATGTTACATGGAGCCGACGGTAAGCGTCACCTTGACGAAACCGTTGACCGTGGAGAAGAACAACAGCGACTGAGGTTTCGGCCGCCGTGGTTTATCGGGCAGAAACCCGGCGCCCCGGGTTTTCGCCCAACGCGGCGGTAGCCGCCGGTGGCCACGACGGACACTGGCGGCTACCGCCGCGTTTGGCGAACGCGAGCGGCCACGGACGGCCGCGATCGACCCCGGGCGGACGAGTAACAGTGCGACGTAGAGGTAGTTTGAGTGGGCTGTAACCTTTTTTTGGGATTTTTCATCTGTTCTATTTTTTCACAACTTTAGCCCACCACAAGCGCCCGGATGTAATTTTTCACCACTACAGGGCTATGTTAATACTTTTATCAGTTTGATTATCTCCTGCTTGTGATCTTCAAATCCCACAGCATTATAGTGGGTCTTCATTTTAACAACTATACCGTTCTGCACAGTTTCTACAACCTGCAATACTTCTGTTTTTATTTTACTCTCCATACTTCTAGGTACGAAGAAAAACCAGGCGGGAACAACAGGCCAATTACCTTCCCCACGAATTTTTGCCAGTTCTACTTTTTTTTTCCAGAGATCTTCATCATGGACAATACTAGAATTTTCAAAATAGCCTTTTTTGAGGTCGCATAGCTTTGCGATATCAGAAAATATCCGGCCTATACTTTTTTCTGAAAAACCATCAATGGACTGGAAAATAAATCTCTCAGGTATAGAGATTGAAAGATAGTTCAGTTTTGAAATATTCCAATTTGGATTAGTAAAATAAGTCTCAAATACAATGCCATCTCTTTTGCTTTTGCTGCTCTTCAGCTTAAGAGCAACACCTTGCGATGTACCATGCGTTAATTTTGATCGAAGTAATTCATCCGTTACTGTACCCAGCTCAGATTTACTTTGAGCTAATAACATTGGACGTTTTTCGTTATACCAAACATCGAGAATTGCTTTCACCAAGATGATAGGGTTATCTACCTCTTTGAAGTGTACTAATAATTCATAATTTTCCATAACTACTCCCTTCGCGGGGCAATAACCTCAATGGTTTCTTCAACCTCGGCTTTCTCTATCAGAGATTGAGCAGCTTTAAGACGATTCCTTGGAACCTCCCACCTAACAGTTAGCCCATATTGTTTGGCTATAGCAGCTTGGCGTTTGGCTTGCTCTATAGATTTAGGATAACCAGTTACATTCCATTTCCGATCAATAAGTTGTCTTGTGCCAGCATCCCAGTCATCAAAATCAACCCAATCACGCATATTAGCACTGGGCTTTGTCTTCCAAAGTACACGATAAGCATATGGACCTTGCCATTTACGTGCTTGGTCAGACATCGCTGCTGTATCCAATCTTAATACGCCTGGACCAACACTATTCCTTATTTCATCAATTGTCCAGATTTTAGATGTTGAGTTTGGTTCGGGAGGACTTGAAGTCGCCTTTGACCTATATTCATTAAAAAAATTATTCCAAGCCTCATTAACACCATTACATACAGTACCATCAGGGGACCTAATTATACCATTCTTTTCTATTGTGTAATTAGGTGGTAAGGCAAATTTAGGTTTTCCATCTTTATCTACTACATCTTCAACTTTTTTTCTCTCCGTTGGTGTAAAAAATTTTGTTATAAGATACTTATGCATACTCATACCGCGTTGCCATTCCGGTGTCCCAACAGGTGCTAAGTTTTCTGGATCACGAGCATGCAGTTGATAATAAAGTAAATCAAATGGAATAAGTTTATATGTTGGTGCAGCCCGATCGACCTGCTCAGGAGGCTTAACAATCCTAAAATCTCTAATAAAACCATCCCCACCTGGCAGCGTTTCAGCTCCTGCTGCAAGTCCTCCCTGTAATCCCGTCGGATCCACAAACCCCAACGGATTATCCGCACAATACACAAACCAGTTGACCCCGTCCTTGATCGGGTCCTGGCTGATGAACCGCCCCAGCTCGGGGTCGTACCAGCGGGCGTTGAAGTAATAGAGGGAAATCTCTACGTCATAGTCCTTCCCCGTGAACTTGGCGTCGTGCTCTTCCGTCCCCTCGTATCCCGTCTGGGTCCCGAAGGGCGTGAAATCGTTCTTCCACACCACGTTCCCGGACTCGTCCGTGATCGCGGTCGTGCTTCCCAGGTGATCGGTGTGGTAGAAGTACTTCTTCCGCTCGGTCCCGTCCCCGGCGGTCTTTCCTTCCACCTTGGCGAAGAGGTCGTTGAAGACGTAGATGAATGACAAGATCAAGTATCAAATGAATGGTATTGTGACGATATCAGTTCAGTACTCTCGCCAAAAAAACCTCCCCCGCCGGTTCCCCGACGGAGGAGGTTGATCGCCGTTCAGTCGTCCGGCCGTTTATTCGGACTCGGCCTTTTGCTGTTCTGGCAGGGCAATCACGAGCTTTGCATTGACATATGGAACGAATACACCCGTATCCGGGTAATTCAAATCCATGATGACGGTGCATCCGATCCCCGCCCGGAAAAACTCCACGAATTTGAACCCGACGTACAAATCCGGCGCAATGACGGGGCCGAATTCCGGGCCGGCGCTGACAAGACCGAAGAGCATGAAGGCGCCTCCGGAGCACCCGAGCCTGATGACGATCGGGTCGATGTTCAGCTCGAAGTAAATATCCGGCACGGCCGCGCTCTCCAGAATGATGGTGAAGAGACGGAAACCGAGTCCCATCCTGAACATGCCCATATTGAGCTGGACGTATGCGTCGAATTCGGGAATAACGAAAGCAAACTGCATGACTTCCCCGTACGTTCCGCCGAACGTGGTGGAAAAATATCCCCAGTACACCGGAACGCTCAGGTTCGCGTCCATCCTGAACTGTACCGCTTGCGCGGAGGCGGAGCCTATGGCTATAACCGACAACAGCGCCGCAATGAGCAGAATCTTCTTCATGATACCTCCTTTGCTGACAAGTGCGCTCATCCTGTGAATATTGTACAGTATTTCCATAGTGATTTCAAATTTTTTACTCACCCGTTTCGTTTCTTATTGACGGCGGTTTTTGAAACCAATATTTTGAAATAGATGTTCTTCGATACCGGATATCCGGGAAAGGATTTACATATGAAATACGTTGCTTTCCGCTTTCTGTTTCTTTTCGTCTTTGCTGTATCTCTCTTCATGAGCGGCGTCCCCGCATACGCGGAGCCGAAGCCGTCCGACCAGCCGTCCCCGCCCAAACCGGCGCCCGCCGCCGTGGACGGAGTGGTCAAGGACGGGGAATACCCGCTCTTTTTCGACCTGGCCCCCTTCAAGGTGTGGGTCTCCCGTTCGGGCGACGTCATCCGGTTCGCCGTTTCCGCCGAAACCAGGGGCTGGGTGGCGCTGGGTTTCGGCTCCAGGCGCATGGACGGGGCGGACATTTTCATGGGCGAAGTAAAGAACGGCAAAGAGATCTTCACCGAGCAGATCGGCCGCGGTCACGGGCACGCGGACAATCCGGCCGGCAAGCGCTTCGCGACCAGGTACGCGGTCAAACTGGACGGGGACGTGACCACGATGGAGCTCGAATGCCCGGCGGCCAAGGTGGTCCCCAAGGGCGCGAAGGAGCTGCCCGTCATCCTCGCCTACTCCGCGAGCGACTCGCTGACTCAATACCATACCGCCCGCCGATCGGCGACGCTGAAACTTGAATAACCGCCGCCGCCTCGCCGTTCTGCTTTTTCTCTTTTGCTGGACCCGGCTTCTCTGGGCCCAGGAAAAATTCGAGATCCGCTACCAAGCCGGCGAGAAATTCAAAATCACCGAAAAATACGACCTCGCCAAACACGCGGGCAAGCAGTACCTCGGCTACGTTTCCGGCGAAGTCCGCGGCGTATGCGAGATCTCCGCCGGCGGCGCCGCTTCGGCCGGCGGACTCCCGGTCTACGCGGGCACGTTTTACCTTCTTGAGGAAATACGCCGAGGGGCCAAGCCCGTCGCCAAAAGGATCGACGAAACGGTGAGCGTCAGCTTCAGCATCAAGCCGAACGGCGAGTACGTGGTCGATAAAAACGGGCCCTACCCCGCTCTCCGCGGCTTTCCGGCGTTCCCGGCCGAGCCCGTGGCGGTCGGCGAGACCTGGCGGGCGTACGGCGCGCGCGTGGTCGACCCGAAGCGCGACGGGAAGTTCACGCGGGTGAAAATTCTGGCGGAGTACACGTACCAGGGCAAGGGCGATCTCAACGGCACGCCCTGCGACGTCATCCGGGCCCGCTACGCCATGCGCTACAAGCGGGGGGACGACCCGGCCGGAGACGACCGGATCTCCGGCATCTCCGGCACGCACGACGTCACGATCTATTTCGACGCCGCCCGCTCCCGGCCCGCCTTCATGCGCGACCGGACCGAGGAGGACTACGCCTACTCGGACGGCGCGAACGAATCCTACAAGGGATTCATCCTCACCTGGTTCGACATGGTCGTCTCACTTGAAAAAACAAAGATCGTCCGGAACATCAAAAAGGAGCTCGAGGATTCGGGCATCAAGGACGTCATCGTCGAGGAGCGGCCCGAGGGCGTGGCGCTCACCGTCAACAACATCCATTTCCTCCCCGACCAGGCGATCGTCAGGCCGGACGAGAGAGGGCGCCTGGCCGAGCTCGCCGCCGCGCTCACAAAGATCCCGAAGCGCACCATTCTGGTGCGCGGCCACACCGCCAGGTGGGGCTCGGTGGAGACCCAGGTGTCGCTTTCGGTGGAGCGCGCCAAGGCCATAGTCGATTATCTTGCGGCGCAGGGGATCGACGCGGGCCGTTTCATCTACGAGGGCAAGGGCGCGACCCAACCGGTGGCCGACAACGGCACCGAGGAGGGCCGGATGAAGAACCGGCGGGTGGAGATCATCATCCTGGAAGACTAGCAGGTTGTTGAAAAAGTTGAGCTTTTTCAGCAACCCGCTTATAAAATTACCGGAGTTTTTTTTATAAAGAATTGAGCAATACTCAGCCGAAAACCGTGAAAAATCTCATAAAATGCGTTCCGGCAATTTCTGGTTTACATTCATTACCAAACCATGTTCCATTGCCATAAAACCCGGAAACAGGATAGAATGATTTTCGACCTATGCCGTTTCGGCAAAAGCGCGGAGGGCGATCTGATTCGCGGCGCCGGTCCGACGTTGTCGGCGCGGGACTTATCCCGGCGGCGGCCGTCGGTTTCCAAAAACGGCGTACTGCATCGGCCTCAACCGGCTCAGGAAGCGAAGGCCGATGAGGCGAACAGACGCCGCCGGGGGGGGGGACGCGCGGGCGACGGGAATATAATGCATCACGCTTTGAAAAAGGAGACGACCACTCATGAAAAGTATCTCTCTCGTACTGCTCACGGCGGGACTGTGTCTGATGCTCGGTAACGTCGCCGCCCGGGACAACTGGGTCACCAGCTGGGCGTCCGCGCAGCAGTTGACCGAGCCGCATAACATGCCGCCGAAGCCCGGCCTGACGGACGCCACCCTGCGCCAGGCGGTGCACGCTTCCATCGGCGGCAAAAGAATACGATTGCGGTTTTCAAATGAATTCGGCAACGGCCCGGTCACCGTCAACGCTGCCGCCGTGGCCGTCTACGCCGGGAACGGCGCGATCAAGCCGAAAACCAGCCGGCCGGTGCTGTTCAACAAGTCGGCTTCCGTCACCATCGCGCCGAAAGAAGCGGTCTATTCCGATCCGCTCGCCTTCACCGTCGACCCGCTCGCCGAACTGGCCGTTACGATCGCTTTCGGCGAAGTGCCGAAAGGGCTCACCGGCCATCCCGGCTCGCGGACAATATCCTATTTCAAGGCCGGGGCCGGAGTCGCCGACGAAAGATTCGACGAGCCCCGGCGGGCCGAGCACTGGTACATCCTCTCCGCCATCGACGTTATGGCGGACGCGAAAACGAGGGCGATCGTCTGCCTGGGCGATTCGCTCACCGACGGCCGCGGCTCGACCACCAACAGGAACAACCGCTGGACGGACAACCTCTCCGCCCGGCTCCGGGCGAACAAGGCGACGAAAAACATCGCGGTCGTCAATATGGGAATCGGCGGGAACGCGGTCTATTCGGGCGGCCTGGGACCCACGGCCGCGGCGCGCTTCGATCGGGACGTGCTCGGGATCCGCGGCGTGAAGTGGGTGATCGTGCTGGCGGGCGTCAACGACATCGGCGGCGCCTCCAAGAAGGGGTCCCCGGAGACGGCCGACAGACTCATCGCCTCGTTCAAGGAGTTCGCGGAGAAAGCCCACGCCGCCGGCCTCAAGATCTACGGCATCCCCATCCTGCCCTTCGGCGGCTCGCAGTACGCGAACGAAGAACACGAGGCGGCGCGGGTGAAGGTGAACGAGTGGATGAAGACGAGCGGCGCGTTCGACGCGTATCTCGACGTCGAATCCGCGGTGGCCGACCCGTCCGACCCGAAGAAACTCGCGCGCCGGTTCGACTCGAACGACCACCTGCATTTGAGCCCGAAGGGTTACCAGGCGCTCGCCGACGCCATCGACCTCAAGCTCTTCAAATGATCCGGGAATGAGCGATTTTTCACGGAAGCTGCAAGCCGCCGTCCTCGAAGCATTGAGCCCCATGGAGCGCTGGAAGCTCAATGAGCGGGAGGCCGAGGAGCTTTTGCGCTTCTGTCCGGACTATGCCGCCGTGTACTGGAAAAGGAAATTCCCCGTCAAGGCGAAACCATGATCCGTAAAATCGAGATTCTCCGAATCCTTCACGAACGCGGCGTCCCGGCGGTGGTCATCGGCGGCGTCGCCCTCCGCATCCACGGCAGCCCGCGGGTGACGCACGATCTCGACGTTGCGATCCGTTCGGAAGACGTCGCCGCCGTGATCGACCTCATGTACGCAAGCGGCTACTACTGCGCCCGGGCATCGACCCCAACCGCCCTGCGGATGCTTCTCACCCCGTCCGCCGCGAAGGAATGGGTCGAGGCTTCGAAAAGCGGATCGATGACGTTCGTTCATTTCGACGCGCCGCTTGCGGCGGCTGACATGCCGTTCTCCCGGATCGACATCAACACTGAAATCGATTTCATCTTTGCGCTTTCAATTCCCGTTCCGCGCCTGCGCGAGAACGCGAAGGAAATCATGTTCGAAAACTTTCCCGTCTTCGTGGCTTCACCGGCCGACTTGCTCGCGCTTAAAAAAAAGCGTCCGGACAAATCACCCGCCGATGAAGCGGACATCGCCTTTCTCCAGCGGCTGATCGCCGAAAAACCGTAAATCCCAATCACATACCCCGGGAGTGCGCTCTGCCGCTCAGCCGGTTTGATCAGCCACGCGTTTTTTCTCCGGGGCGGATATGTGCGGCCCGTCGCAGCCGGGATCTACTCGTTCCCGCCCCTCGGCCTGCGCGTCGTCCGCCGGATCGAGGCGATCATTCAATCGGTTATTCTTCCACCGGTTATTCTTCCACCGCAGCGAAGTATATGCAACCGGCGATATCCTCCGGCGAGTACCAGGCAACGGCGAATCCCCGATCGGTTGAAACGACTGAATGGTTCAGTCCCGGGTAACCGGGGAAGAATCGATCGTCGCCCGTTTTCCCTCCCGCGCGGTCCAGGACGGTCGATACCATCTGCCGCCGGTGCGCCTGGAAACCGGAGACCTCGAACTCACCGCCGGACGCATGTACCGCCAGACCGACGCGGCTTTGCGGTCCGACCGGTCCGAAGGCGTTGAAGACGTCAATTTCTTCGCCCATCCGTTCCCCGGAGCCGTTCACGAGCGCGAAGCGGACGTACAGATTATTCCTGGCTCCCCGCTTCTGAAAGCTCTGGTATACCCATGCCGCCCCGAATTCGGTTCCGTTCCAGGCGAGGGCCGGTTCGCGTGCGGCGCCGTCTACCCGGGACAACGATATGGCATCGCCCAACGTCTCACCCCCGGCGCCGAGGCGGGTAAAATGGATTACGTCGTCGGCGGCCCCGGTGTCCGCCCAGGCGATCCCGTAATCGCGCCCGGTCCAGGCGAGGGCCGGGGCGCTTCCGGTGTCCTTTCGGACGAGCGTCGCGTTTCCCAGGGCGTCGCCCTCAGGGTTCAGGCGCATGAAATAGAGGTCGCGGTTCGTCTTATCCATAAAGGTGAAAAAAGGCGGCCGCGGGCTCGTGACGACCCGACTCGTGTCGTGAGAAACGATCCAGGCCGCGGCGAACCCGTTCCCGTTCCAGACGAGACACGGATCGCCGGAACCTTTTTCACCCTCACCGGAGACGAGCTTGTCCGGCCCGACCTTCTTCCCGGCCGCGTCGAGCCGGGCGAAATATATCCGGCCCTTCTCAGCGGAGAAATCCTCCCAGGCCAGCCCGTACCCGTCGCCGGTCCAGGCGAGCGAGCTTGCCGCGCCGCGGGAGGCGGGCGTCGCCGCGACGACCGTTTTTTCGCCCGGCAGGCGTCCTTGCCCGTCGAGCCGGGCGAAATACAGGGAAGTCCTCCCGTTCCGCACGTCGTCCCACGCCAAACCGTATCCCGCGCCCGCGCGCACCAGCGCCGGCCGCGCGTTCTCTCCGGCGGCCCGCGCCACCGGCACGGCCCCGCGCGAGCCGTTGTAGGAGACTTTGAAGCTGAACTCGGGGTCGGAGGGATCGGCGCTTGCGACCGTCACCAGCGCGCTCTTCGGGCCCAAATCACGCGGCGAAAAAACGACCGTGAAGTTGACGCTTTCCCTCGGCATCACTTTCGTACCCTGGTGCGGAACGGGCTTGAATTCGGCCGCGTCTTTGCCCGTGACGGTGATGTCGCGGATCTCCAGCGGCGACTGCTTGAGGTTCCAGACGGAAAAATAGGCGGGGGATTCCCCGTTCAGGCGGTCGTACTCGTCGTACGAATATTCCTCGAGGGGAGGCCCCTCGCTGAACGGCAGGTCGATGTACGGCGTGCCGGTCACGGACATGACCGGCGCCCTCGTTTCACCGCACCCGGCCGCGGCGAGCAGAAGGAGAGCGACGAAGGCGGCAAGAACGCGCGGTCTTCGGCAATCACTGCGTTTGATGTCGGAGGCGATGGTCATGGCTTGATTATACTCAATCGTTATTATTTTGTCATACAAAGACTTCACCAAGTCTCTGTATGACAAAGAAGTATAATCGGGAATACCCGATAAAGCGTAGCTTTGCGGGTATATATCGACCGCCGGGTCACGATGCTACCGACGCATGGTGCGATTTTCGCCGCGGGATGCGCAATCACGGCCCGAAGACGGACCCGGAATTACCGTAAAACGATCGACGGGTTTTCTATTCTTTCCAGAACCGGGCGAAACGAGTTCCCGGGGAGACAAGGACCTGTTTCTTCCCGACATAGAACTGGATTCCGCTGACAGGCGTATCGTCCCATTTGCTTGTGGGATATACCTCGTCTATGATGATCTTCAGATCTGAAATGGTAATCGGCTGAGAAAGGGTGAAACGGAATTCCTTCATTGCATCGGGAATCTCCGCCGATTTTTCTTCGCCATTAATGATTAAGCGGATTTTCTTCAATCTATTGTTCCGAGAGTAATAGTTCCGGTCCATCCAGCCGGGATTAATACCGATGGAAGTTACGTTTCTCAGATTGGCGAATACGAAGCCGACGGATTCACCGAGGCCCGGGCCGTCAACGCCCTCGAACCAGCCGCTTCGCGGGTTGCCGTCAATGACGTACATGGGATGGTAGGCGTCCTTCTTTTTCGGCTCGACGAGGTTCGAGCTTGCCGATACTTCCATGAGGATCGCCTTGTCGGGGTCCTCCAGGACGCGGATGAAGCCTTTTTCCGGAAATTTCGGTTTGAGCATCGTTTCCAGATCGACGGAATAAAGATTTTCGAGATGCAAGTCCAGCATGGTCATACCGAGATCGATGTACGAGAACGGTCTGCTGAAAAAATCTGTTTGAAGCGTATTTTTCACGGTCACGGTATCGGGTAATCGTCGGTCTGCATGGTTGGAAATCAGGGATTTCAAATACCGGTAATCCGTGAAAAAAGCCTTCCAATTCCATTGGTAGGTTTCGTCGCAGGCCGACTCTATCCGCTCGTGATATCGCCAGATTCCGGCCGACGCCTGAACCTTATACTCGCCGTAATTTATTCTGTCGATCCTTCTCAAAATGCGGAACGCGATCGTTCCTTTTTCAATGTGATATGACCACGTTCCCTCCTCCAGGTTTTGAGGATCGTCGGGGCTTCCATTGGTCTTTTGGAAATATCCGTTGCGACAAAGGAATAGCCTGACGTCGCGAAAATCGGCGGCGGCCAGCGGTCCCAGATAGAGGTCCCATGAATCCCCGATCGTCAGGTACCGCAATACGCATCCCGCGGGATCCGGAATGTCCTGGGCCTGAAGGAGAAAGGCGACGGTGCACTCAAAGGCGATAAAGAGCAGAATGCGCTTGTTCATAGGCGCAATCTAACCTACTTCGCGTGATCTCTCAAGGTCGAAACCGGCACGACGTCGTAACCCAGCCTGAAGAGCGCATTGATGAGGATGTCGATGTACTGGTGGAGATAATCGTCCCGGTTGTTGGAGTCCGAGCCGAGCTCGACGGGGATGATAGAGCCGGGTTTTTTCTCGGCCAGGATTCTCTCCACCAGCTCGGAGGCGGGGCGGTAGCTGCCGGCGCTCGCCGCGGTGTCCGACTTGCCGACCCAGTCGAGGGAGTCGACGTCGCGGCCCACGTAGGCGTAGTTCATCTGCCGCGAGGCCTCGACGATCGAGGAGCTCGTGAAGTAGTAGGGCGCGTGCCAGAGCAGGGCGAGCTCCCCGCCCGTGGCCTTGAAGTACTCATCCTCGTTCCGCGCCAGGCCCTTCTTGATGAACTCGGTATCCACCGTGAAGCGCGCGTCGGTCATGTTGAAGTACGTGTAGAAGAGCGAGGCCGTCTCGTGGCCGGCCGCCGCGATCTCCCGGCAGGCGTCCGGGTAGCGGCGGATGAAGTCGCCGTTGAGAAAGAAGGTGGCCCGAACGCCGTACTCCTTAAGCGCGGCGAGAATCCGGGGCAGGCCCGCGGCCGAGGAGACGCAGTTGAAGACGATCGACACCTCACGCCGCCTAATGCGGGAGCCGTGATTGAAGTAGACGGGATCGATCTCTTCCTCCTTGGCCGGGAATTGCTCGTACTCGTAGGTCTTGTATTCAAAGAGCGGCGCGGTGGAGAGGCCCTTCAGATCGCGCAGCATGAGCATGTTCCGGTAGCTCGAGCGCTCGACGTCCTGGACGTACGCCCGGTAATCGGCGCCGGCCGTCGCCGCCTCGCCCACGCTGTACGCCTGGGCGGGCGTCCAAGCCGGGCCGGAAACGTCGGAGGCGTAGGCCTTGTCCCCCACGCCCGTCATAATCCGCTTCCCGTCCGTCGTGAAGCCGCTCGCGCCGGCGCGCGATAGGGCCAGGAGGGTGAACGCCCCGGTGCCGAGGTCGCGCAGCTGGATCGTGTCGGCGCCGGCAACCACGACCTCGGTCGCCGATTTCCACAGGGCGTGGAGCGGCCGAACGAAGGGAATGTCCGCCGTCTTCCGCCAGCCCGCGTAATCGAGCACCTCCACCCTGTCCGGCTTGACAAGCAGGATCTTGGATTCGTCGGCGGACAACACCAGATCGCTTACGTTTGCGTCTGCCGTCTGCGAAAACCCGCTCACCCGGCCGGATTGCGGCACGCTCAGCCGGAACACGTAGCTCGTCGCGGCGCCCTGCCGGACGCCCTCGGCGAGCAGGGTGATCGTGTCGCCGGCCGACCAGATCACCTTCGTGAGCGCCACGCTCCGCGGGAGCGAAAGCTGAGGCAGCGATTGGACTGAATCCCGCGACGCCTCGTCGTTGCGCGCCAGGTGCATGAACAAGACGCTCTGCGACGCCTTGTCGAGCACGATCTTGCGGCCGTCGGGGGAAAGCCAGTAGCGGTCGACGTTCGGCTCGAAGGCGAGAGCGATCCTCCCCACCACGCTTCCGATCTGGACGGAGCCCGAGTACAGGCCGCGGGTGAAGAGCTCGGTGGAGTCGACCTTGAAGACGAGGCTCCCCGATATGAAATAGAGATTGCCGAAGGCGTCCCACTGCGCGCTCGACAGGAACCCGTCGGCGATCTGCCGGTAGCTCTCGGAGATGACCCGGTTCTTTTGGAGGTGGTCGATCGAAAAATAATACAGCTTGAAGTCCTTGCCGTAGACGAAAGTGCGTGAATCGGGAGACCAGGTCACCGGCGGCGTTTTCAGGGAAAGCGGCACCCGCTCCGAAACCCGGATTTCCCTGTTGTCGGCGACGTCGTAGAGCATGAGCGTCCCATGAACGCCCGATGTCGGCTTGTAGTAGACGAGGTAGCGGCCGTCGGGGGATGTCTTGGCCGGAGATATTTTCCCCTCCTCGATCTGGTATCCGTTCACGAAGGCCGGGAAGATCGAAAGAGCGGTAAATGTCTTGAGGTCGGCACCCGAGCGGAACACGCCGAAGCGGTTCCTGATCTGCAGAACGCCCGCGCCCGGCAGGAAGGCGATCTCCTCCGGGAAAAAGGTGAACTGCGTCGTGGCTTTGGTCGTCATATCCGTGAGGAAGAGCGTCCGATACGTGCCGAAGCCCGGCGAGACGGTCTCCGCGTTGAAAAGGAGAGATCCGGCGGCGCCGGAGCCGGAAGGTCCCAACGTCGGGTCCGCGAATCGAATTTCACCGCGGACCGCGGGTACCGCCAGAAGAAATAAAAAAAGAACCGGGATCAGGCGCATTATCCGCACGGTATTACCTCATCGTCTTTATTTCGAATTGCCCCGAACATACACCGGAACCGGGCGAAGAGGAGGATGAATTCATCGGCGTTCCGCCCGGCCGGTGTCGGATAATTCAAATTTCGGCGCGAACTGTTGGATTTTCCAGTAAAAAAGAGGGGTCTTGTCACCGATGGTGAACGATAAAGGCGTCGAGCTCCTGGTCCATGAGACTGAGCCGTTTTTCGAGGCGGGCGAGGCGCTCGATATACGCCTGCCGAACGGCCTTGGCGCCTTTTTTCGGCGCGGGCTGAGATGACGGTTCCGCATCTCCGTCCCCGGCTTCCCCCTGTCGGTTGCGGGTCCCGCAAAACGGGCAGTATCGGTAGTGTTTCTGGAAGAGGTTGCCGCATTCCCTGCAAAATCCAAGAGCGCTCATCAACATAATTATAGGCGCCCCTTCCCCCACTTTCAAGAAAAATAAGCCTCTTTTATAAATACGAGTCATGGCACCGTTTCCGCGGGCCGAAAATCACGGTATGAAGGAATTGTTCGACACGATCAACGCTTTCACCGTGACGCTTGGCGGCCTCCAGTTTAAACCGGCGGATATGGCCCTGCGTCTCGTCCTGCCCGTTATCGGCGCCTACGTCCTCTACCGCGTGCTGTTTTTTTTCCTCAAGCGTTTCCTGAAGAGAACCCTGAAGCTCCGGGCGGAGACCGCGGCTAAAGCCTCGCGAGTAATCCGCTGGACCCTGCGCATCCTGGTCTGGTGCGGCTGGATCGTCAACATTGCCTGGTATTTCGGCGCCGAAATCCCGAGCTTCCTGGGTGCGCTGTGGGGAGGGTTGACGACGCCCGTTATCAACTCCGGCGCCACTCAGATCTCAATCATCACCATCATTCTCGTCATTCCGGTCATCGCCCTCTCCTGGTGGGGAACGGGACGCCTTATGCGGCTGGTCGACTCGCGCCTGCTCTCGCGGACCTCGCTGGATCCGGCCCTGCGGTTTTCCGTCTTCAGCCTCGCCCGTTACATCGTCCTCATCGTCGCCCTGTTGCTGGGATTGACCGTCATCGGCATCAACCTTTCCTCGGTGGCGGTGCTCCTCGGGGTGCTGGGCATCGGCGTCGGCTTCGGCCTGCAGAGTGTCGTGGCCAACTTCATCGCGGGGCTCGTCATCGTCTTCGAGCGCCCGGTCAAGGTCGGCGACCGGATCGTGGTGAACAACCTGGAAGGGGACGTGGTCCGGGTCAGGCTGCGTTCCACCCTCATCACGACCCTCACCAACGAAACAATCATCGTCCCCAATTCGCAGCTCATCGACCACCACATCCACAACTATTCGTTCGATTCGGCGGAGATCGTCATTGTCAATTCGGTGAGCGTCGCCTACGGGACGGACCTGGAGCTGGTGAGACGGGTGCTCCTTGAAGCGGCGGCCGCCAACCCTTTCCTGTTCTCCGGCGGGGAGAACAAGGCGCGGGTGACGTCGTTCGGGGATTCGGGGATTACGGTGGAGCTCAGGACCTGGATTCGCGACGCGCATAACAAGCTGGATGCCATGGCCTGGACGAATCTGGCGATCTGGAAGGCGTTCCGGGACAACGGCATCGTCATCCCCTTCCCGCAGGTCGACTTGCACGTCAAACCGGAGCCCGGCGCAAAAAAATAGAACCGCCCGGGAGACGACCGCTCGCGGGGATTTCGATGACGGTGATGGAGAGTTTCTACTTCCGAGGAAAAAAACAAACTAGGGATGGACGCGGATAAACGCGGATAATGATGGGAGGGGGGAAAAAAGAAGGGGACCAATTAATTTAAAAAAACATTACAATGTTCGCTTTCCAAAAATTGCTATCATTCATAAACTCAACATTTCCCCAGTTTTTGAATGTCTATTATCTTTTCTTACTCTTCTCCTTCATCCGCGTCCCATCCGCGCTATCCGTAGTTTTTCTCCAACTCCGATCGGAACTTGAACGGCGCGGCGGCGGGGTGTATAGTGGTGTCCCGGGCAAAGGGGCGAGCGGACATGGAAAAAGAACTGCTTTTCATCACCGTCATTGGGGAGGACAGAAAGGGGATCGTGGCCAAGATCTCCGATCTGCTCTACCGGTTCGACGTCAACATCGAGGATATCAGCCAGAAAATCATGGGCGCCTATTTCGTCATGACCATGCTGGTTGACATGAAGGACTCCCCCCGCCCGCTGGAGGAGCTGCGCGCCGGGCTGGAAAAAATCGGAACCGAGCTCGGCATGCAGATTCAGATTCAGCACGAGAACATCTTCAAGATGATGCACCGGATTTAGGGCGACTCTCGTAATAAAATAAAAAGATGCCGTACGCACGGCGTCCGCCGTCAGTCCATTCATGAGGGGCGCCCAAGGAGAAATGCCATGTCATTCACGGTCGACGAAGTCTTTGAAACCGCGGGCATGATCCTGTACCACAACCTCAACATAAGGACCACCACCCTCGGCATCAACCTCAAGGACTGCGTCGCCTCGGATTTCGACGCGTTCACGGGCAATGTCTATCATGCAATCCGCGACGACGCCGTGCGGCTGGTCGCCGAGGCGAAGAAGCTCGAGGTCAAGTACGGCATTCCCATCGTCAATAAGCGGATCGCCGTCACGCCGGTGAGCCTCGTCATGGAGACGCACGCCGCGGTCGACAGGTACGTCGCGCTGGCGAAAGTCCTCGATCGGGCGGCGCGCGACGCGGGCGTCGATTTCATCGGGGGATTCGGCGCGCTGGTGCAGAAGGGCATGACGAGGGCGGCCGAGGTCCTCATCGAAGCCCTGCCGGAGGTGTTCCGGGAAACGGAGCGGGTCTGCGGTTTCCTGAACGTGGGCACCAACACGGCCGGCATGAACCTGGACGCCGTCAACCTCCTCGGCCCCATGCTCAAGAAGACCGCCGCCGCCACCCGGAACGCGGTCGGCTGCGCCAAGTTCGTCGCCTTCGTCAACGCGCCGGAGGACAACCCCTTCATGGCCGGCGCCTTCCACGGCGTCGGCGAGCCCGACCGCTCTCTCAACATCGGCATCTCCGGGCCCGGCGTCGTACGCAGCGTGGTCGAGCAGAACACCGACTGCGATCTCACCGCGCTCTCGGAAGTCATCAAACGCACGGTTTTCAAGATCACCCGGGGCGGGGAATTGATCGGCCGTGAGCTGGCGAAGAACCTGGCGGTGCCGTTCGGCATCGTCGACATCTCGCTCGCCCCGACCACCGCCGAAGGCGACTCGATCGCCGACATCATCGAGGCCTTCGGCGTCGGGCCGGCGGGAACGCACGGCACCACCATGGCGGTGGCGCTCCTCATGGACGCGGTAAAGAAGGGCGGGGCCATGGCGAGCGGGAACATCGGCGGGTTGTCCGGAACCTTCATCCCGATAAGCGAGGACCGGGGCATGATCGAGGCGGTCAAGCGCGGCTCGCTTTCACTGGACAAGCTCGAGGCGCTCACCGCCGTCTGCTCGGTCGGTCTCGACATGTTCGCCGTGCCGGGCGACGTGCCGGAGGAGACGATCAACGCCATCATCGCGGACGAGCTCGCCATCGGCGTCATCAACAACAAGACCGCGGCCGTACGGATCATCCCCGTGCCCGGGAAGAAAGTTGGAGACTCCGTCGATTTCGGCGGGCTCCTGGGCGAGGCGCCCATCATGCGGGTGAATCCCTTTCCCTCGGGCGCGTTCCTCAAGCGCGGCGGCAGGATGCCGGCGCCGATCACCAGCTTGCGGAATTGATGCATATACCTCCAATGTAAAAAGAAAACCATTCTCCAAAAAATAACTCAACGCTTTTTTCAACTATTTGAAACCTCATCGGTCCCGGTGAGTAGAGAAAGGTTGGAAGAGAGAAATTCACATGTCGTCCGGCAAACATACTCGATCTTCCGCCCGACGCCGGCACGGTCGGCGCCCGGAACGGGAACGACGCCGCCGTTGACAAAACGAATGACGGCGATGTGAAACGTAACATCGTAACTTCTGTAATCGCCGCAAAGTGCATCCTGTGACGTGGTGATTACAGCTGCTGCTGGAGCCGCCCGCGAAAAAGCGGGCGGCATTTTTTTCGGCCTGATTGACGTATATTTTCGCTCTCGACGGTGAACCTCCCAATCCGCTCCCGATTCACGGGGAATGGCGAATCGCTGCTGCTTCACGCCGCCCCGCATCCTATTCTTGAATCGAAAACCCGCTTGGACTATCATTGCCCGCACGGAGGAAGCGGAAAATGAAAAAACTCACCGGGCGTTTCTCCAAAGAGAGGTTCGAAAAACGAATCGCGCGCCTTGAGCGGGCGCTCCACGACCAGCCGGACGGCTTCGACACGGCCCTGATCGCGGGAAGGATCAACCAGTATTACCTGACCGGCACGATGCAGGACGGAGTGTTCGTCCTCCGCTCCGACGGGAGCCGGCGGCTTTTCGTGCGCAAGAGCCTCGAGCGCGCCGGAATGGAATCCCCTCTCGACTGCATTGTCGGGATGGCGACGCACCGCGACATGCTCTCCGTCCTTCCCGAGGACCCGGGCCGGACGTTCGTCGACGCCGAGGTCCTGCCCCTGGCCATGCTCGAGCGGATACGCAAGCATTTCAAACCGCGGGAGCTGCTGCCCCTGGACCGGATCCTCTCGGGCCTGCGCGCCGTGAAGGACCCGGATGAGATCGCGCTGATCGAGGAATCGGGCCTGAGGCACCGCGACCTTCTGGAGCGCGCCATCCCCTCCCTGCTCCGCGAGGGGATGAGCGAGGCCGATCTGTACGCCGACGTCTATGCGGCCATGGTGAAAGGGGGCCACCACGGCCTCACCCGCTTCTCCATGTTCCAGGCGGAGATGGTCGTCGGCCAGATCGCCTTCGGGGAGAATTCCCTTTATCCCACCAACTTCGACGGGCCCGACGGCTCGCGCGGGCTCCATCCGGCCGCGCCCGTGCTCGGCAGCCGCGACCGGCTCCTGAAACGCGGCGACATCGTGTTCGCCGACGTGGGGTACGGCTTTCTCGGCTACCACAGCGACAAGACGCAAGCGTATTGCTTCGGCGCCGAGCCCCCCGCGCGGGCGGCCGAGATCCACGAAGCCTGTCGGGAAGTGCTGCGCACGTCCGTCGGTCTCATCAAACCGGGCGTACCCGCGGCCGAGGTCTACGACGGCGCCCTCTCCGGCCTGCCCGGCAGCCTCTCCAAACATTTTATGGGTTACGGCGATTCCGGCGTTAAGTTCCTGGGACACGGGATCGGCCTGCAGATAGACGAGCAGCCCGTGATAATGGCATCCAACCGAACACCACTCGTGGAGGGAATGGTGATCGCCCTCGAGCCGAAGTGCGGCGTCGAGGGCATCGGCATGGTCGGCGTCGAAGAAAGCTACGTGATCGAGGCTTCAGGCGCGCGCTGCGTCACCGGCGGCGACAAGCCGATCATGCGGGTGTGAGGGGAACACGGATGGGAACGGATAACACGGATGGAGAAAGAAGTATAAATTTCGAGGAGACGCGGATTTACGAGGCTGAGGGCAGGAGATAGGAAGAACAATGATGTTGGTTTTGTTAACTATAGAGTGCCCATTACGCGAGCTATTAAAAAATAGTTATGCGTGCCATCCGCTTACACATGCGGGCATTGATAGCTTCTCTTCCTTTTTTTCTTCTCCTTATCCGTGTTATCCGTTCCCATCCGTGTCATCCGTCCGGGTAGAATCGGGCGGTTACCCGCCCGAAGCCCCCACAGACCCGTACGAGCCCAATTAAGGCATACGGTTCCTCAGA
>JAFGSW010000039.1 GCA_016934415.1 Spirochaetales bacterium
GTGACGATAAATCCTTTGTGGTGTTCCGGTTGACGGCAAGTGGGTCATGGGCATCACCCGGAAAGGGTTTTTCGACAGACTCGTTAGATGAAATGCGCACACAAGAAAAAAGGAGACAACTATATGAAAGCAAAATTATTATTGGAGAAATTGTTCAAATGGAAACCGCAGAAAATTGCTATTATTGGTTTAGCAATAGGAATAATAATTGTGCTACTTTCTATTGCTATGATTTATGTAAGGGAAAATAACTTTATTACAATAATTATCAGAGATATTGTTATGATATTACTGTTTGGAATCGGAATTCCTCTATTGTTAATCAATAAAGAGAAGAACTTTAAAGAGTATGGTCTTCATTTCAACAATTGGTATATCTTTTTGCCTATCAATTTAATATTGGGCATCCTTCTACTCTTAATGTTTTTAAAAAAATCTCCTCTTCCTTCAGATTTTACTTTTACTAATGATATAATATGGAAAATTATATATATAATGCTCGCTGGCATTTTTGAAACAATAGTATTTTACTCATTTATAAGAACCGTAATAGAGCGTTCTTTTGGAATTATTCCTGCTATATTAGTAGCCGCAATATTCTACTCTTTCCATCATGCCGGATTTCAGCCAGAGTTTGTCAAACTGTTATTTGTTGGAATATTATATGCAACAGTATTTAGAATTGGCAATAGTGCTTTACTAATCTTTCCTTTTTTCTGGGGAGTTGGTGGATGCTATGATGTTCTAATTCAATCTAAAGAAGTGTCTGAGATTGTTTATCCAGAAATTAGATCAATGATTTTGCTTCTTGGAATAAGTATCATAATTGCTTATTTGGTTATTAGTAAGAGTGTGCGCACTTCATCTAATGTCGAAAAATCCCCTCCCGGTTGATGCCAGTGACCCGCCCGCCGCTATCCGGAATACCACGCGGCATTTCCGGTCACAGTCCATATTTCACGCGATAAAATTACCCCAAAAACGCGCAATAAAAGGCGTTTCGCGATTTTCCCGATGTTATGCACCAGGCGGAAGAGCAGCCACTGCGCTCTGACACTATTGTGTCAAGACTTTCTTTTTAGTCCGGAGCGTGAACCGGGAAAGGCCTTTATGCACTTTGATGTCGGCGAACACAGGCTCCACGATCACGATGAAAAAAATGAAAAATATAAAAAGGAATATTTTGGTAATATAGAGGTAAAAGAATAGAAAGCAGTGCGCTGACTACTGAACTCAACACGCAGTGTTCGCTTCGGCTTCGCTCAGCGAACGTCGATTCCTCCATACTTTTATTTGGCGAGGGGTCTCAGCGGACATTTTTCTTACTCCCACTCTTCTCTTCATCAGCGCACGCCGACCTACACGTACTTCCCGCTTTTCAGCCGCCCGACTACTTTGTACAAATCCTCCAACGTCTTGATCCCCTCGGCCAGCGGCGAACCGAGCTCCGCCTTGCCGTCCAGGAAATCGACGCAGTTCTGTACCATGCGGCTCAGGTAGCCGGTTTTCGCCGGGCGCTTGGCGCTGCGGTCGCGGCGGAGGGAATGGAAGCCGGAGTAGAAAGGGGAGGGCGCGCGTGTATACAGGCGGAGGAAGCCGTTGCCGATATTGAGCCGGCCCCGGTCGCCCGAGAGCTCGATCTCGAAATCGAAGACCTTCTTGTTTCCCGCGAGCTCCATGTGAACGAAGACGTTTTTCGCGAGAAGGTAGTGGAAGCAAAGACGGACGACCGTTCCGGTCCGGCGCTTGTGGACGAAGTCGACGACGGGGGCGGCCAATTCCCGGCCGGGGAGGAAGCGCACGGTGTCGACCAGGTGGGTGCCGTCGTGGAGGAGGGAGCATTCTCCGGTCCGCTCCGCGCCCGCCTTCCAGACCGGGGCGCCGCTCCAGAGCCGGGCCCGCACGCAGTCGAGCTCCCCGAGATCGCCGCGGGCCAGGATCGATTTGGCGAGGGCGTAATCCGCGGCGAAGCGGCGCTCGTGGTTGACCTGAACCGGGACGCGGAAGCGCGCGGCCGCGCGGCGGACGGCCTCGGCGGCCGCCGGATTGGGCGCCACCGGCTTTTCGAGCACGACGAGGCGGGGCCGATGCGCGAAGACCGAGGCGGACACGGGGGCGTGCGCCGTCTCCGGCACGGCGACGGCGACGATGTCCGGTTTTTCCCGTTCCATGGCTTCGTCGAGATCGGCGTATACGTTCGCGCGGGGATACGATTTTGCGAAGATCGCAAGCGCTTGGGGATCGACGTCGACCGCGCCGGCCAGCTCGATGCGCGGGTTTTCGGCCAGGGCCCGGGCGTGGGAGGCGGGCTGCTCGCGCAGGCGGTCTGCGCCCAGCGTCATGCCGATGCGCCCGGCGCCGATCACAAGGGCCCGGTACTTTTTTTTCGCCGCCTTGGCTCCCATGGCGAAAAGGGTAGTGGAATACGGTTGTTTAGACAAGCGTTGTTGAAAAAAACCCGCGCCCCGCTTATATTGAAAAAGAGCATATGAGAAACAAAATCGTCTTCGCAATGATCCTGACGGCGCTTTTCTCAGCCGCCGCCATGAGCTGCCTCACGGGCGCCAGCCTGGCGCCCGTGATTGCGGCGCTTGACCGGCTCCGGGACGGCCTGGCGCGCGAGGCCGGGCCGCTGGAAGCGGCGACTTCTCCGCAGAATGGGCCGTTCGTCGCGCAGTACTGGGCCGAGGCCGACAAGCTTTCCCCGGGCTGCCGGTTTCCCGGGACCCGGCTCCTCGGAACGATCGACGCGGGCGGGTATCGCCTGGGCGTCGTCCTGCTCGTTCCGCCGTCGGGCGCGCCGGCGCGCGGCACATTGGTTTCACTCCACGGTTACATGGGCTACAGCGGCCCCACGCTTCCCCTCCTTTACCGTCTGGCCGGGGACGGTTGGACGGTGTTGGCCGCGGATCTTCCGGGCCACGGTTTTTCGTCCGGGCCCGCCGCCGATATCGGCGATTTTTTGGAATACGGCGCGTGCGTGCGCGGTGTCATCAATTGGATCAACGCCCGGAAAACGTACGATTTCCGCGCGCCGCTCGTTCTTATGGGGCACTCGACCGGGGGATCGGCGGTGCTGGAAGCGCTGTGGCGGAATCCGGCCGACGTCGACCGGGCCGTGCTCCTCGCCCCCCTTTTGGAGTTGAGATCGTTCGGGATCACGGGAGGGCTGGCGGGCGGCGCTGCTTTTTTCATTCCCTCGGTGCCCATGCCGGGGCCGAGAGCCGGCTACCTCACACCCTATTCTTTCCCCTTCTCCTGGCTCGAAGCGTACGACCGGTTCAGGACCGGCCTGTCCCGGCGCCCCGCGCTGACCCTGCCCGTCCTCGTCGTTCAGGGAGACGACGACCGGACACTCGACTGGCGAACGGGTCTGGCCGACATGAGAAGGATCGCCCCCGGCGCCGAAGTGCGGATCCTCGCCGGGTGCGGCCATACGCTCTTCGACCGCGGCCGGGCGCAGGTTGAGACCCTTGCCGCGGTCCGGGCGTTTCTGAACGATGCGCCGGGAAAATGAGTGACGCGGCGGGCGATCGGGTTCAGCCGCCGAAGCGGGGGTCCGACAAATGATCGGATCCGCGCTCCGGCGCGAAGAGGTAGAAGAGAAAGAGGCCGGGGACGACGATTCCCAGGAGCACCTTGATAAGAAAGGTGTCGAGGATCGACACCGAAACGGCCGCCGCCCTGGTCACCTCGGGGATGAAGGAGAGCGTGACCTCGAATATCCTGAAGGCGACCAGGACGATGAGGAGAATCGTGATCAGGCGCTTCGCGAAAAGGCGTTTGGTCCAGAATAAAATCAGGCCGGCGAAGGTGGACACCGCCAGGAGGGCGTTCGCCCAGAGGGATAACGTGAACAGGATGTGGCCGTGCGGGATAATCGTAAGCCGACCGGCGGCCGCCGCGATCATGCCGCTCACGGTCGCGGCTCCGGAATCGATCAACAGGAACACCAGGAACATGTACAAGCACATCCCGATCCCGCCCGCGAATTTCGTCGTCATGTGTTTTGCCTTACGTGTTTCAGCCATGCGTCCCTCATTCATTTCAATCCTCACAGTGAAGGCCTCGTCTCCAGGAATTTTCCCGGCGTCTTCGGGGCGATGAACGCGTCGCCGTCGACCAGGAGCCGGCCGCGGGAGAAGACCTTCTGGATTTTACCGCGGCAGGTGAAGCCTTCATAGAGGGTGTAGGGCGCCTTCGAGTGCTGGTTGGCGTGCGTCACCGTCCATTTGGCCGTGGGGTCGAAGACGATGAGGTCCGCATCCGCATTGTCCTCCAGGCGGCCCTTGCGCGGGGCGAGCCCGAAGATTGCGGCGGGGTTTTCGGCGCACAGGCGCACCAGGTCGAACGGCGTGATGCGGTGGGCGTTGACGCCGAGCTCCCAGAGCACGGGGAGGATGGTCTCGACGCCGGGCGCGCCGTAGGGCGCGGCTTCGAAATCGTCCCCGGCGTGCTTGGCCTTGGGCGCGTGGTCGCTTCCGATCGTGTCGATGGCCGTGTCCTCCACCGCCCCCCAGAGCGCCTCCCGATCGTCTGAGTCCTTGATCGGCGGCCGAAGCTTGCCGAGGGGGCCCTTCGCCTTGAGCTCGTTCCAGCTGAAAGCCAGGTAATGGGGGCAGGTTTCGCTCCGGAATTTGACGCCCTCCTCCCGGCCCAGGCTGAGAGCCTCGAGCGCCTTGCGCGACGAGATGTGGGGCAGGTAGACCGGGCAGCCGGTGAGCTTGGCGAGGCAGAGCGTGCGGAAGACGGCCTCCTTGTCGAGGAGGGCGGGGCTGGTGGCGAGGAAGTTGTCCGCCGTCAGCGGCCGGTGCTTGTCCTCGAGGTAGTCGACGGCCCGTCCGTTTTCGGCGTGCACGCAGGCGATCCCGCCCGCCTCGACGATTTTGTCGAAGGCGCGGATGAGCGCGTGGTCGTCGGTCATCCAGCCGAGTTTCTCGTAGGCGGTGAACATCTTGAAGGAACGGACGCCGCGCGCGGCCAGCTCCGGGATCGAGCCGAGCTGGTTTTTGGTGTCGAAGAACGAGGCGTGGAGGCCGAAGTCGACGCGCGAGGTCCGCTCGCCCTCGTCCCTCATGCGGGCGACGACGTCGAGGGGATTTTCCCCCGGTTTGATCGAGGCGTAGTGGAGGAGGGTGGTGACCCCGCCGAAGGCCGCGGATTCCGACACGGCGCCGAGATCGTCCTCGTAGACCGGGTGCAGGTGGGGGTCGATCAAGCCGGGCATGATATAGCAGCCGGTGGCGTCCATCCGCTCATCGGCCTCGTACGATCCCGTCGGCGGAAGGAGCCGCATCGTTTCGCCCTCGACGCCGATCGTCAGTTTCTCGGTCTTCTCGGGATAGAGCAGCAGGCCGTTCTCGATCAGGTAGCGGTAGGGCATCGGTAATCTCCTTTAGCGGGCGGGGAAAAAGTGAACCACGGATTTACGCGGATAAGACGGATAATCACGGATAAGGTAGGGAGCAGGGAGAAAATACAAGCGCATTTATATTTCGTCATGACATCCTTTTTTTTTCATTCCCTTGTTCTCTGCATTTATTTCCAATTCTCTTCCCTTTCCTATCCGTGTCATCGGCTGCATCCGTGTCATCCGTGGTTCCCTATCTCCTCCGCCGCGGCGAAGATCTCCTTGAACATCTCCTCCAGGTCCTCCTCGTCGACCGAGGCGAAGCTCACGCGGAGGAGATCCGGTCCGAGGGCGATGACGCCGACGCCCCGTTCCTTGAGGAGCCGCTCGCGCAGGGCGGGGGCGTCGACGCCGTCGGTGCGGAAGGCGACGAAATACCCCGAATTGAAGGGCAGGGGACGGAGCCGGGCGGACGGGGAGCGTTCGAGAATCGCCTTCACCCTCCGATACCGCCGCTCCAGTTTCCGGAAGGCCTCCCGCTTCTCTTCCTTGTACGCCTGGTTCCCGAGGAGCCGGACGAGCAGGCTTTGCGCCGGCATCGAGGCGGACGACACCGAGGTGCGGACGGCGGCGAGGCATTTCTGCTCCAGGGCGTCATAGTGTTCCCGCGCCAGCCCTTTGGACGCCAGGGTGATGAAGCCGATCCTGAACCCCCAGGCGAAATCCTCCTTGGTGGCGCCGTCGACCTTGCAGGCCAGGATGTTCTCATGCAGGCCGGCCAGGCGCGCGAACAGGGACTGGCGAAAAAGGCCGTCTTCGTAATAAAGCCCGAAATAGGCGTCGTCGACGATGACGAGGAGCCTCCGTCCCCGCCGGGCGGCGGTCAGGAGCACGTGTATCAGTTGTTCTGTTTCTTCATTATATAAAGAGTATCCCGTCGGGTTGTGGGGAAAATTGAGAATGAGAATCGTCTTCCCCGGCGCGGCCGCGTCCGAAAGACGCCTCTCGATTTCCGAAACGTTGAATTTCATGTCCGCGCCGAAGAGGCGAAACGTCGACCAGGCGGCGCCTTTTTTTATTTTAAAGATGAGCTCGTAATTTTCCCAGGCCGGTTCCGCGCAGAGGAGCGTATCGCCTTCGTCCGTGAAGAGGTCGGCGGCCACCGCCAGGCCGTGGGTGACGCCCGCGGTGACCAGGGGCAGCGTGGAGGCGACGCCCCCGAGGTCGGGATTTTTTTCGATGTGTTCCCGGCGCCAGATACGGCGCAACTCGGGGATCCCGCCCGTGGGCGCGTAGTCGACGCATTCCGCCGGGCTCAAACCCCGCCACGCGGCACCCAGCGAGGGGAGCAGGAACGGCGCGTTCTTTTCCTTGGCCACCCCGGCCGTGGCGTTGAAGCGCGGCTTCGCCCGGCCCGCTTCCTGCGCCTGGGCGGTGATTCCCCTGGGGAAATAGAGCATTCGGCCCTGTTTCGACAGAAGGGACTCGACGATCGTGCCCTGAAAATGGCGGTTGAGGTCCTCGGCGAGGGGATGCATGGCCTTGAAGGATAGCCGCTCGAATTGAGCTTGTCAATTGGAGGTATTCGTATTATAGTAATCCGTCGCTTGGGGGGCCGGCGGCATCCTCGAAAACAACGAAGAGTGACGCCCATTGCGAATCTATTGACTTTACAAATTATCTGTGTTAAGGTCAGGCCGCATTTTTGGAAGGCAAAAATAGGGAAACTCGGGAGGTGAGCATGGATACGAAGGAGATAATCGACCTCTTTGAGAAATTCGAAAACAGTTCGTTAAGCGAAATATCGATAAAAAAGGGCGATGTCGAAGTCATGATGAAAAAAGGCGGCGTGGAAAAACCGGTCGCCTACGTCGAACGTCGCGCCGGGTCCGTGGCGCAACCCGCCGCGGCCGCGCATCCGATTCAGAATACAGACGCTCCGGCCCGGAACTCGAACGGTCACGAGACGATCAACTCGCCCATGGTGGGAACGTTCTACAGGGCTCCCGCTCCCGACGCCCCGCCGTTCGTGGACGTCGGCGCCAGGGTGAAAAAAGGCCAGACGCTCTGCATTCTGGAAGCGATGAAGCTGATGAACGAGTTCGAGGTCGAATTCGATTGTGAAATCGTGAAAATACTGGTCGAAAACGGCAAAATGGTTGAGTTCGGAACGCCGCTCTTCGAGGTCAAGAAGACATGATCCGGAGCCTGCTCATCGCCAACCGCGGTGAAATCGCCGTGCGGGTCATTCGCACCTGCCGGGAAATGGGGATTCGTCCGGTCGTCGTGTACTCGGAAGCGGACAAGAATTCGCTCGCCGTCCGTATGGCCGACCAGGCGGTGTGCATCGGCCCCGTCACCTCAAAGCAAAGCTACCTCAATTCGCGCGGCATCGTGACGGCCGCGGTCTTGACCCACTGCGAAGCCGTGCATCCCGGGTACGGATTCCTGGCGGAGAATTCCTCCTTTGCCAGGGACGTCAAGGAGGCCGGGCTCATCTTTATCGGCCCCGAGGCGGACGTCATCGACCTGCTCGGCGACAAGGTGCAGGCGCGGAAATCGGCGGAGAAGGCGAAGATTCCGGTCACCCCCGGCACCAAGGACCCGGTGTCGACCGAGGCGGAAGCGCTGAAGGCGGCGGAGACCATCGGCTTTCCCATCATCATCAAGGCGGCGGCCGGCGGCGGCGGCAAGGGCATGCGCATCGTGCGCGACAAGGCGGAGCTCGGGGCGATGATGAAGATCGCGGCGCACGAGGCGGAGACGGCCTTCTCCGACGGCCGCATTTACCTCGAGCGCTATCTCGAGAACCCGCGGCACGTCGAGATCCAGCTCGTCGCGGACTCCAAGGGGAACGTCGTCCACCTGGGCGAGCGCGACTGCTCCGTCCAGCAGAACCACCAGAAACTCATCGAGGAGAGCCCCTCGCCGGGCGTCACGCCCGACATGCGCGAGCGCATGGGCGCCGACGCGGTGCGGCTCTTCAAGAACCTCAAGTACACGGGCGCCGGGACGATCGAATTCCTGGTGCGGGGCGGGGAATACTTTTTCATGGAAGTGAACGCGCGGATCCAGGTCGAGCACCCGGTGAGCGAGTTCGTCTCCGGCGTGGACATCATCCGCGAGCAGATCCGCGCCTGCACGGGAGACGCGCTCACGATGAGCCAGGCGGACGTGCGCCTCCAGGGGCACGCGATCGAGTGCCGCGTCAACGCCCGGGCGCCGGGCACGGCGGCCTTTTACCTGCCGCCCGGCGGATTCCGCGTCCGGGTCGACAGCTTTCTCTACTCGGGCTGCGAGGTGCCGCCCTACTACGACTCCATGCTCGCCAAGGTCATCGTGCACGCGGACAACCGCCTCGAGGCGATCGGCCGCATGGAGCGGGCGCTCTCGGAGTTCCTCCTCGAGGGAGTGCCGACCAACATCGAGGCGCAGAAGAAAATTCTCGCCCACCCGACCTTCCGCAAGGGGGCGTTCGGCACCTCCCTGCTCGCCGAGGTGCTGAAGGAGGAGAAAAAGTGAGCGTCTTAGGCAAGGTCCGGGCCTGGTTTCGCGGCGAATACTCCCGGAAGCACAAGCTCATCACCCATTTCATCAAGGACGGCGACGAACGCCTGTTCGTCGAGAAAAAACACGAGTGTCCCGCCTGTCATGAAGACCTGAACCAGCCGGAGCTCGAGGAGGCCATGTACGTCTGCCCGAACTGCAACCACCACTTCCGCATCACGCCCTGGGAGCGGATCAAGTTCACGGCGGATGGGGGCGTTTTTCACGAGTTCGCCTCAGACCTGGAGAGCCAGAACCCGCTCGATTTTCCCGATTACGAAAAGCAGATCGCTTCGGACATGAAAAAGACGGGTTTGAAGGAAGCGGTCGTGACCGGCATCTGCCGCATCGAGCGGAAGGAAGTGGTGATGGCCATCATGGCCTTTCAGTTCCGGGGCGGCAGCGTGGGCTCGGTGGTCGGGGAAAAAGTCACCCGCGCCATGCTCCTGGCGGCGGAGAAGGGACTGCCCATCGTCATTTTCACCGCCTCCGGCGGCATGCGCATGCAGGAGGGAATTTTCTCCCTCATGCAGATGGCGAAGACCTCGGCGGCGGTCAACTTCCTCGAAGAGCGGAAGATCCCGCTTTTCATCGTCCTCACCGATCCCACCTCGGGCGGCACGACGGCTTCCTACGGCATGCTCGGAGACGTCATCCTCGCCGAGCCGGGCGCGCTCGTCGGGTTCGCCGGACGGCGCGTGCTCGACGGCACCATCAAGGAAAAACTCCCCGACAACTTCCAGACCGCCGAGTTCCAGCAGGAAAAGGG
The DNA here is from genome assembly GCA_016934415.1 of Spirochaetales bacterium. Lineage (GTDB taxonomy): Bacteria > Spirochaetota > Spirochaetia > SZUA-6 > RPPD01 > JAFGSW01. The sequence goes on from JAFGSW010000039.1 coordinate 9,666, forward strand.
ATTCGTGGACGCCATCGTCTCCCGGAGCGACATGCGCAAGACCCTGTCGTTCCTCATCGAGGCGCACGCCGATGCGCAGAGGGCATGGAAATGAAGGACATAAGGAAGAAGCTGTCGGAGCTCAAGGAGCTCGCCCTGAAGGAACGGCTCAACATCGCCGAGGAGATCAGGCAGCTCGAATCCAAGCTCCACGGCGGCAACCACAACAACAATTCCGCCTGGTCGAAGGTGAAACTGTCGCGGCTCATCGAGCGGCCGACCACGCTCGATTACATCAACATCATTTTCGACGACTTCATTGAGCTGCACGGCGACCGGCTTTTCGCCGACGATCCGGCCATGGTCGGGGGCATCGGGCTCCTCAACGGCAGGCCGGTGACGATCATCGGGCAGCAGCGCGGCCGGAACTTGAAGGAAAACCTGAAGCGCAACGGGGGCATGGCCCTTCCCGAGGGCTACCGCAAGGCCCTGCGCCTCGTCCGGCAGGCGGAGAAATTCGGCCGGCCGGTCGTCTCCCTGGTGGATACCCAGGGCGCATACGGCGGGGTCGAGGCCGAAGAGCGCGGAATCGCCGAGGCCATCGCGCGCAATCTCAAGGAATTCTTCGCGGTCAAGGTGCCGATCATCGTCGTTATCATCGGCCAGGGCGGATCCGGCGGCGCGCTCGGCATCGGCATCGGGGACACCGTTTTCATGCTCGAGAACTCCACCTATTCGGTCATATCGCCGGAGGGCTGCGCCTCGATCCTGCTCCGCGACGGCAGCAAGGCGCAGTTCGCCGCCTCCATCATGAAACCGACCGCCCGGGACCTCTATTTCTTCAAGGTCATCGACGAGATCATCGAGGAACCCGCCGGCGGCGCGCATACGAATCCCGAAGTGGCCGCGGCCAACATCAAGAACGCGATCTGGCGGGAGCTCGTCAGGCTCATGCCCTTGCCCAAAGAGCAGCTCCTGAAGGAGCGTTTCGAGAAGTTCCGGAAAATGGGCGTATTTTTCGAAAAGCAGGATGCCAAGAAGGGGATACTGCGCCGGCTCTTCGGGCGCAAGAACAATCGCTGACCTTCCCGGCTCAATTTTTCAGGAATTGCTCAAAATACGGCCGCACGAGCATGAGCAGAAATACGCCTATGTCGTAGAGCGCGTGCCCCCACGCCACGGCGTGCAGATCCTTCCTTAACACGAAGATGACGCCGAACGATGCGCCGATGAGAGCGGTCGCCGCCACACCCAGGAGCCCCTGGTTCCAGTGGGCCAAACCGAATACGAGCGAGGTGCCGACGATCGCCCAGACGGGCTTCACGCCGAGCTCCCCCAGGCGGGGAATCAAATAGGACCTGAAAAGCAACTCCTCCCGGTAGCCGACGAAAATGCAGAAAGCGATCATGAGCGGGATTTCTTCGGGCGAGGTGATGGCGAAGGGGGCCTGTTTGAACAGGCTCTCGCGAACGCCCTCCGGAAGGAGATAGCTCGCGTACGCTACCGCCGACATTGAGATGAACGCGCCGCCGAGGCCGATCAATGCCCACCCGAGGGAGCTCCAGCGCGGTTTCTTGATTCCGTACGCGGGCAGCGGGACTTTCTGCAGGGAGAGGATGTACACGAGGAGGCCCATTTGGGGAACGGCCATGATGATGTACACCACCATTTGGATGGGGGAGGGGGTCGTCGAGCCGACCGCCCCGGGAATGAAATATATCGGGAAGGGAATGAAAAGCAGAAAGACGAGGGCCATTTCGGTGATGAGACTGCGTATCGATTTTTTCTTATCGGGCTCCACCATGCTCATGACGGCCGGACTCCTCGTGCCGCCGCATCGAACGGAAAAGGACAGGAAACCTTTCCGATAGCGCATCCCGCGGCGATTGTTTTGATGCATATGTACTCAAGTTGCGTGAAAAAGTCAACGTCCTCCCCTCGATTCAGTATATAAAAGGAAATCCTCCCCGGAAACCGGTGGCATCATATTGTATAAAGTTCTATAATATCTATTCGATAATAAGATTATGTGGATTCTCATTGGAGCCCTGATCCTCCTCCTCTTCCTGGCCGTCGGCGCGTTTTTCATCCTGCGGCGTCTCGGGGGGAGGAAATTCCCCTGGGTGCAATTTTACATTCGGGGCAAGGAATCAGGGTTCAGCTTCAAGGAGATCAACCTCCTCCGGAGGATCGCCGTCGAGGGGCAGATGCAGAATCCGACGTCCCTCTTCTGGTCCGTCAAGCAGCTCGACCGGTCGATCAGGAGCCTCATCCTCAAGTACCGTTCTCTGGGCCAGGAAAACGAGGAGAAGAGCGTCTCGATGGTGGCCAAGCTCCTCGCTTTCCGCAAGAAGGTGGAGTTGAGCCAGCCCAAGTACAAGATCGGCATCAAATCCACCCGCCAGATCGTCCAGCACCAGCGCCTGCGCATCATGCTCCCCGGAGCGGGACCGTTCTTTTCAACGGTCGTGGAAAACCTGCGGCGCTACATGGCGTTTTCCTATCCGCAGGGGCCGAAGGTGCCGCCCGGCTTTTCCTGGAAGGGCCGTAAAATCGGGGTGTATTTTTTCAGGCAGGCGGACGCCGGCTACTATTTCCAAACCAAGGTCGCCAACGACTTCATCGACAAGAAATATCCCATCCTTCATGTCGCCCACGCCGACAATTTGATCCGGACCCAGAAGCGCCGCTCGGTGCGCGTCGATTGCAACCTCCCGGCCATGCTCTACCCGCTTCGCACCTTGAACGAGGGCAATGAGTCGCCCGAGGCGGCGGTCGGCCTGCGCTCCCGCATTATCGACGTGTCGGAGGACGGCGCCGCCATCCTCATCGGCGGGAAGGCCAAAGTGGGCATCATCATCAAGGTTCAATTTCTCTTGGGCGATTCATCCATCGTGTTGAGCGGCGTGGTGAAGAACATCAATTTCGATCCCAAGAAAAACCGCTCGATTCTTCATCTCCAGGCGCAGCCTTTGAGCCTGATCATGCAGAACCGCGTCCTCGAGTACGTGTATAATATTTTCGGCGAGCGCGAAACCCCATCCTCCTTCACTCCCGAGAATCCGGACGCGGCGTCACCGCTGCCGGGCTGAAATAAGTCCCCCCCCACACCGATTCCCTCCCGCCCAGAAAAAAAGTTGAATTCGCACCGCTGGCGGCTTAAGATTGAAGCGAAGACTGCAATGCGCGGGGAACGCCCGGGCGTTCCCCATTGCGACGGGAGAGGCTGTGATGAAAAGAATAGTCGTGTTTTTATTGGCGGTCCTGGCCGCGCCTGTTGTATGCGCCCAGGAGAACCAGGCCCTGCTCGATGCCTATGTCAAAAATTTCGACAAGGGAAACGAGGACGCGAAGTTCCGTCTCATTGAGGACGCCTCGGCGCTTAACAATCCGGCGCTGGCGCCCCTGTTCCGGCGGGCCATCGACTTCGCCGTAAGCACCTCGGAATTCGGCAAGAACAAGTCGCTCATCCGCCAATTCTCCGTGCTTTCGGTCGAGCAGTGCGAGCGGTACAAGCACGTCGAGGCGCGGACCGTCATCTGGAAGCTCTTTCTCATGGACGACGATTCCAATGTGCGCTTGAAAACGCTCAAGGCGCTCGGCGCGCTCGCCAAGGGAGACATGACGATCATCGGCAGCCTGAACAACTGGCTGGCCGCGCAGATAAGCTCGTATCGGACGACCGGCGGCCGGAAGCCCCATCTGGGGATCATCCTGCGCTGCGTCCTCACCTTGGGCGAGCTGGGGGATGAATCGTCGTTTCCCGTTGTCTTCAATGTCATGCATACGGGATTTTCCCGGGAAGTGGACGACGCCTGCCGCCAGGTGCTGATCGGGATGAAGGGCGACTTCAAGCCCCTCCTCTCGAACCTCATCGCCGACGGCACGATCCGTGAAAAACGGGACGCGCTCCAGGTCGCCCTCGATTCCACCCGGATGAGCGACGGCGACAAGGCCGAGATCGCCGTGCTCGGCCTGGACAAGGGACTCACCGTGAGCGGCGCCACGGCGCAGGACGCGAAAGACCTGCGCGACATGCGCATGCGCTCCACGAAGGCGCTGGGGATCCGCCGGTGGTCCAAGGCCACGCCCCTCATCCTCAGGTATTTCGAGGAGACCCTGCCCGAGTACGACAAGGGCGTCGCCAACAAGACCGAGTTGCTTGAGATCATCCGGGCGCTCGGCAGCATGGGAACGCACGAGGCCGCCCAGCGCCTCGCCCTGTACTTGAACTTCCTCAACATTTACACGGAGAAGAGGAAAGTCTATGACGAGCAGATCGTCACCGAGGTCGTCGACGGCCTGGGTCGGCTGGGAGACAAGGTCGCGTTCGACTATCTCATGAACGTGAAATTCCTCAACTATTCCGCGAGGATCAAGACGAACGCGGACGAGGCGATCAAGAGCCTGAAATGGTGAAACTCGCCCGGCCGGCGGGAATCGCGGACTACGCCAAGCGCGGCCCGGCTTTCCTTTTCTTCCTGGGCCTTGTTGCGGCGGCTCTCCTCGTCATGTATCTCAACCGCCCCGAGCTCTCGATTGCGGCCTGCCTCATCGCGATGGGCGTGGGCGGCTGGGGAGCGGCTCGATTCTCAGCGAAGGGAAAGAATGATGTGTTCGCCTGGCTCGCGCTCGGCGTGGCTTCGGGGCTCCTTGTGGGAGGCGCGCAGAGCTACGCGCTCGCCGCGGAACGCGCCGCCTCGCATACGGCCATTCCGCTCGACGCGGCCTTCAGCTTCCGCCTGACGCTCACCGCGGACGGCGTGACCGCTCAAAACGGCGTGAAGGTGTACGCGGCCTCGCTCGCGGAAGCCGCCAATCGAAGCGGCGACAGGCGGGCTTCGGCTTCGGGCGCGGTCGCGGTGTTCGCGCCGAACGGCCCGGATCTTTTCTGGGGAGAGACGATCGACGTCGAGGGGACGCTTCGCGAAAATCAGGTTCCGGGCGGCGCGCGTTTCGTCCTCAACGCCCGCGGGCGGAGCGTCATGCGGCTCGGTTTCAACAGTCCGCTTCTGGCCGCGCGCGCCGCGGCGGTCCGCGCCTTTCTGGCCCGGATCGGGCGTCTCGGCGCCCCGGCCTCCTCCCTTTTCGCGGCCCTTTTTCTCGGCGTCAAGGACAATCTCGAGTTCGAGCTTCGCGACGCGTTCGCCCGCACCGGCAGCCTGCACCTGCTCGCGCTCTCCGGGCTGCACGTGGGCATGATCGCGGCCCTGGTCCTGTTTTTTCTCTCTCCCCTGCGCTCCAAAAAACTGAAAGCCGTCCTCGCGGCGCTTTTCGTGGGCGCTTACTTTTTTCTGGCCGGTCCCTCTCCTTCGCTGTTGCGCGCGGTGCTTATGCTCGGCCTCGGTACGATCGGCCTGCTCCTCGACCGCGAGGTCGATCCGCTCCACGTGCTCCTGGCGAGCGCGGTCGTCGTCCTGCTCGTCGACCCGGAGAGCGTCCGTTCCCTGTCGTTCCAGCTCTCCTACCTCGCCCTGGCCGGCATTCTGACCTTCGGCCGCAGGCTGAACCGCGCCCTGACCCCCTTCCTGCCGGGCTTCGCGCGCGGACTCGTCTCCGCCGTGATCGCCGCCCAGGCGTTTACGGCGCCGCTTATCTTTCAGACGTTCGGCACCGTCTATCCGGTCGGCCTCGTCGCGTCCCTCCTCCTGGTTCCGCTCACCACGGCGTACGTCTGGTCGGGAACGGGATTTCTCGTCGTGAGCCTGATTCCGTTTCCGCCGCTGGAAGAGGCGGTCCGTTTTCTCATGGATGCCCAATACCGCCTCATCTTCGGAATCAGCGATTTTTTTAAAAACGCGCCCGGCGTCACCGTCGTCTGGAGCGACTGGCTCTGGATCCCGGCGCTCGCGGCATGGCTTGCCCTGGTCGCGGGGATTCCGGTACAAAGAAGGCATGAATTACGACTCACCGGCTGAGATCAGGGCCGTGCTGGAGAAACACGGGCTCGCCCTCAAAAAACGATTCGGGCAGAATTTTCTCGTCAACCGCCACGCGCGTGAACGGATCGCCGGGCTGCTCGAGGCGGGACGCGACGATCTTGTCTGGGAGATCGGGCCGGGGCTCGGCGCCATGACCGGGCTCCTCCTCGAGCGCGCGCGACGGGTCCTGGCCTTCGAGATCGACCGCGGCCTGGTGCGCGCGCTCCGAGAGCTTTTTCCAGACCGCCCCTCGCTTGAGATCATCGAGGGGGACGCGCTCGACACCATGGGACCGGCGGGGGAGAAGCGCGGGGCGCCAAACCGTATCCTGGGCAACCTGCCGTACTCGAGCGCTTCGCGCATCATCGCCTTTTTCATCGAGCGGGAGATCGGGGCGCAAAAAATCGTCGTCACCGTGCAGAAGGACCTGGCGCTGCGCATGCGCGCCTCGCCCGGCGAAAAGATCTATTCCTCGTTTTCGGTTCTGACCCAATCGTTCTTCGACGTCCGCCTTGAATTCGACCTCAAGGGCGGGAACTTTTTCCCGCGTCCCGAAGTGGACTCCTCCGTCGTGTCGCTCGTCCCGGCCTCCCGGCTCCCGCCGGGACCCGGCCGCGCGGTCTTCTTCCGGCTCATCCGGCTCGCCTTCGGCTCCCGGCGCAAGACGCTCAACAACAATCTGTTCAAGTCCGGCGCCTTCTCCCCCGAAGAGCTTACGGCGATGCGCGCCTTCTGGGAGCGGCGGGAGTTGAGCCCGAACGCCCGCGCCGAGGACCTGGCGCCGGAGGTCTATCGCGATTTAGCCCTCACTCTGGCGGGGATTCACTCGGGAGAGGGAACCACGGATGGGCACGGATTGGACGGATAACACGGATAGGGAATGGGTAAAAAGTTATTCGGTGAAAAAAACTATATTCGGCCTTTTTATATTTTTTTAAAATATAACATGAATTACGATGTTCTTTTTTGTTTCCTCTTCTCCACATCCGTGTGATCCGTCCGATCCGTGTTATCCGTGGTTCTCTTTTAGGAAGTTGAGTCTTCATGACAAGCAGAGCTAAACGAACAAGTCGGCCATCCGGACCCCGCCCTCCCGGCGCGCTTTCTCCCGGGCGATCTCCCTCTTCGTGTCCATCTCCATCTGGTAGGCCTTGGCCGCCACCTGCATGTCGGCGCCCGATGGATCGCCGGGCGCGAAGGCGGCGTTGATGATCGCCTGCGCCCTGCGCAGGGTGGCTTCGGGATCGCCGGGCACGGGCTGGAGGTTGACCGGGATCGATCCGCCCACCGCGTACATGTTCCCGTCCGGTCCCATCACGTAATCGTACTGCACCGGTCCGGCCGCGTTTCCCCCCATGGCCGCCAGGTGCGCGGCCTCGTGCGCCTTTACCTCGCCGTCGATCGCCTGCAGGCGGGTGAGCCGCGCCCGCTCGGCCAGATCGACCGGCCGGTCGTCGCGCGGACGCGCGTTTCGCGCTGCCTGAGTTCGGGATGAACGGAGACGCGAGTATTCGAGGAGCATGCTCAGGGCGCCCTTGCGGGCCGTGGTCGAACTGGAAGGTGAGGCGTTCAGGTTTCCGCGCGCTTCGATCATCGGCATCGGTCTCCTCGAACGGGCGGGGAACAACTCCCCGCTGCAAGCTTCGTCCCCGGCGTCGGGAATCAAAACTGCTTACATCTATAATAAACGCCTTTTCCAAGGCAGTTTAAAACCACCCGCTAAATATCCAGCAGCTTCGCGTCCTCCCCCTCGTCCATGAACTCCGGGAAGGTGTACACCACCGTGCCGGATTGCCGTACCCTCATTTCGATGAATCCCTTGGCCGCGAGCTCTTCCAGATTTTTCTTCGCCTCCCTGATGGGGATGTTGCCCTCCAGCGCCACTTCTCCCGGCGTCACCAGGCCCTTGTTTTTCTTGGCCGTGCGCAGGATCACCTGCTCGGGCGATTCCTTCTCCCGCTTGACCCGCGCCTTCATCGCCTTGAGCTCGGGGATGACGCTGTCGTGCGCGAGGACGGCGTGGTATTTCGCTTCCATGTTGGCTTCGCGGATCTGGGGAGGGAGGGTGAGAAGATCGTAGAAGGCAAGAATGTGCCCCAGGCCGGGAATAAAGCGGAGCCAGGTGCCCACTCCGTATTTCTTCATGTAGAGGCGATGAAAACCGGGGAAGCCGATATAAAAACCGAGCGCCAGCAGAATATACGCGAAACCGATGTTGAGATCGCCTTCTCCGTGTCTCCGGTAACGGCTCATCTGAAGAATCCCGCCTCTCGTTTTTTTTCAATATAGCTTTCCCGAAAAAGAAAAGCAACAGGCACGGCCCGCCGTCAAGGTATGGTGAAGGAGGATCCATGCTGTCCAATATCGCGAGCCACGCACTGGTGGGCCTCGAGGGCGAGATTATTTCCGTGGAGGTCGATATCAGGCGCGGCATGCCGGGCATCGACATGGTCGGGCTGCCGGACAACGCGATGCGCGAGGCCAAGGAACGCGTGCGCGTCGCCATCAGGAACTCAGGCTTCGAATTCCCCCACGACCGGATCCTGGTGAGCCTCGCCCCGGCCGGGATGCGCAAGGGCGGCGCCTCGTTCGACCTGCCCATTGCGCTGGGCATTCTCGCCGCTTCGGGCCAAGTCGACCTGCCCGCGGGTTGTCCACCGCTCGTTCTGGGCGAGCTCAACTTGAGCGGACGGGTGCGGCCCATCCACGGTGTCATCGCGGCGGTAGAGCACGGGCTGGGCCGGAAGCTTGAGGATTTTCTCATCCCGGCCGACAACCTGACCGAAGCGCGCATCCTGGGGCGGGGAAACGTGTGCGGCATCACCGACCTGGCCCAGGCCGCGCTCCTCTTGACGAGCGGCTTCGCGGAAGGCCGTATGCCCGAACCCGGGGAATCCGCCCCGCCGGAGAGCCCGCCGCAGGAGGCGTACGGGGACCTGGCCGACCTCAAGGGCCACCTCGTGCTCAAGCGCGCGCTCGAGATCGCAGTGGCCGGACGCCACCATCTCCTCCTCTTCGGACCGCCGGGGAGCGGCAAGACGATGGCCGCCCGGCGCCTGCCGGGCATTCTGCCGCCGCTCTCCGCCGAGGAGTCGCTCGAGGTGACGCGCATTCACTCGGTGGCGGGTACGCTCGACAACGGCGGTCGCCTCATCACCCGGCCTCCCTTCCGGGCGCCGCACCATTCCGCCTCCCTGGAAGGCGTGATCGGCGGCGGCAAGTGGTGCCGGCCGGGAGAGGTCTCACTGGCTCACCGCGGCGTATTGTTTCTCGACGAGGCGCCCGAATTCCGGCGCGGGCTCATGCAGTCCCTGCGCGAGCCGATCGAGCAGCAATCGGTCACGATCGTGCGCGCAGACCAGAAGGTGAGCTTCCCCTCGTCTTTCCAGCTCGTGCTCACCGCCAATCCCTGTCCCTGCGGCAACCTCGGTCGGCAGGATAAGGTCTGCCTCTGCAGCCCGGAGGAGGTCAACCGCTACTGGCGGCGCCTGGGCGGCGCGCTTCTCGACCGGGTGGATATCCGCGTGCCGGTGAAGCCGGTGAGGGCCTACGATCTTACCGGGAGCCGGACTGAGTCGAGTGACGAGGTGCGCGAACGGATCGAGCGCGTCGCGGCCGTGCAGGCCGAGCGGTACCGCGGGCTGTCGTTTTCCCGCAACGGCCAGCTTCCCGCCGGCCTCATCGAAAAATACTGCCCGCTCGACGGCGAGACGCTCTCGCTGCTTTCCCGGGCCGTGGAAAAACTCTCGCTCTCGTCGCGCGCCTTCCATTCCATCCTGAAGATCGCGCGCACCATCGCCGACCTCGAGGGGGAGGAGAAGATCGGGAAGGAGGCGCTCCTCGAGGCCGTCCAGCACCGCCGTTACGGGGAGGAGAACGCGTTCTGGGGGTACGGTTGAAAAATCCGGCAGGTGACGGAAAGGAGGAGAAGCGACTACCGATTTTTTCCTTGACAGAGTGCTTCTTTCCTCGTACTTTAAAAAATGAAAACCATTACCATTTACTGGAAAGAAAGGATAAAAATATGACGGAAGGCAGAGTGGCTGTTCCCAGCCTGGGGAAGGGCGGTTTGGAGTGCCGGCGTTCCGGGCATTTCGGGCATTGCGACGCGTTTACTATCGTTGATATTAAGGAAGGAAAGATCGACGGAGTGTCGGCGATTCCCAACGCGGAGCATTCCCAGGGAGGCTGCCTGGTACCGGTCGATCTCCTGGCCGCGCAGAAGGTAAACGCCTTGATCGCCGGAGGAATGGGCATGCGGCCGCTCATGGGCTTCCAGGATGCCGGGATCGACGTGTACTTCGACTCGGCGAATCCGGGCGTGAAGGAAGCCGTGGAAGCCTTATTGGCGGGATCACTCGAGAAAATGACCGAAAACCACGTGTGCGGGGGCGGCCACCATTAACGATACTTGCACAAGGAGCCTCTTCGGGACCGGTACGGCTGCCGCGGGGAGAATCCTATAAGTAATAAACTATGAGGAGTTTTCTATGGACGAGCAAGCGAAGACGTACGCCATGCCGCTGATAGGCGATCCGGCCCCGGCCTTCAAGGCCAAAACGACACAGGGAGAAATCAATTTTCCCGACGATTTCAAAGGCAAATGGGTTATTCTCTTCAGCCATCCGGCCGATTTCACCCCCGTCTGCACCACCGAGTTCATGACTTTTGCGACCATGCAGGCGGATTTGAGAAAAATAAACACTGAACTTATCGGTCTTTCCATCGACAGTCTCTATGCCCACATCGCGTGGCTCAGAACCATCAAGGAGAAGATCGAATACAAGGGCATGAAAAACGTCGAAGTGAATTTCCCCTTGATTGAGGATATCAAGATGGAAGTCGCGAAAACGTACGGTATGCTCCAGCCCGGAGCCTCCACCACCCAGGCGGTACGAGCCGTTTTCATCATCGATCCGGCGGCCAAGGTGCGGGCCATTCTCTACTACCCGCTTTCTTGCGGTCGGAATATGGACGAAATCAAGCGCCTGATTCTGGCCATGCAGAAGGCGGACAAGGACAACGTGGCCACCCCGGCCAACTGGCAGCCGGGCGACGACGTCATCATTCCGCCGCCCGGTTCCTGCGGCACGGCCAAGGAGCGGGTGGAGAAGAAGGAAGAGGGAAAATACTGCCTCGACTGGTTCATGTGTTTTAAGAAAGACAAGTAGTCGGTTGACGCAATGGCGGCCGCCGCGACCCCCTCGCCGGCACGGCGGCCGACCATTCGTCGGCGTTTCCGGTCCTCGGAGGAATCGGAGAACAATATGTCATCCGATGTTGTCGCTTCCGCTTAGAATTATGCACCCCTGCGCGTCGCTCTTCCTATGCGATTTTTTAAAAATCGCCAGAGTCCCAGGGGAAGATTGAAGCCGGGCACTTCTTTCATATACGTTCGGTACTCATCGCCGAATTTTTCGATGCCGTCCCTGTCCGCGCCGACGATGCTTGCGATTCCCAGGATGAAGGCGGGAACGCCCAGTGCGATGACGATCCAATGCTGGGAAAGGAGGGCCAGCGCCGTCGGGATGAGCGGCATGCAGAGAAACTGCGGGTGGCGGACGATGCCGAAAATACCGCGTGTCACCAGCCGCGTGGTCTTCATGTAGCTTTCGCCCTTGTGAACGCCGCCGTACAGTTTAAGCGTCACGATGGGAAGCACTCCCAAAAGACAGCACAATGCCCACAGGCAATGCCCGAGAATCCGCAGCACTGGGATTCCGGGAACCGAAAAAAAGAACAAGAGAACGATTTGCCCCACCATCAAGAGCCCGGCGATCAAGGAGACGAGGAATGAAGTCTTTCGTCGATCCATACGACTTCCCTTTCCGGCCGGTACGGAAACGAACACGGCGTCCCGTCCATTCGCCCCTTCCCGCAGCCGCGGCCGTCGGCTGCGGGAAGCCCCTGCGTCTCTTTTTCGCCGCCGGAGCAGCGGCGCGTATTTACCGGCGAAGGTGTGCAAGTGCGATGATCCGGAATACGTCTATATGCGGTTCCTTATCCGGTTTCACGGGCGGTCGGCGGCCATGCCGGCGCCTTTCAGTTCTGCATACGCTTCATTCAATAATTGCTCCGTTTCCTCCCACCCAATACACGCGTCCGTAATCGATTGTCCGTAGGTAAGCGCGGACGGATCGCCCTTCGGTTTTTGCGCCCCTTCCTTGAGATTGCTTTCGAGCATGAAGCCGACGATCGAGGTCCGGCCTTCCGCCCTCTGGCGGATGACGGAGGAAAGAACGCGCCTCTGGCGCGCCGGCTGTTTCCCCGAATTGCCGTGGCTGCAGTCGATGATGACCGCCGGGTCGACGCCGAGGTCGAAGATCGATTTCTCCGCCAGTTCGACCGTCTCTTCATGATAGTTGGGGCCGGCCGTTCCGCCCCGCAAAATCAGGTGCGCCAGCTCATTGCCCGCCGTGGCCAGGATCGTCGTGCGGCCCTCCTCGTCTATCCCCAGGAAATGCTGCGGATGACGGGCCGATTCCATGGCGTTCAAGGCCGGCTTCAGGTCGCCGGACGTCGCGTTCTTGAATCCGACCGGCATGGAGAGACCGCTCGCCATCTCGCGGTGCTTCTGGCTCTCGGTGGTGCGCGCGCCCACGGACGCCCAGCTGATGAGGTCGGCGATGTACTGCGGAATGATCGGGTCGAGCATTTCCGTGCCGCAGGGCAGGCCGAGGGCGGTGACGTCAAGGAGGAGTTTTCTCGCCAGCCGAAGGCCGGTTTCAATGTCGAAACTTCCGTCGAGCCGGGGATCGGTGATGAGCCCCTTCCAGCCCATTACCGTGCGCGGCTTTTCGAAATACGTCCGCATGACGACGACCATCCGGTCGCGGACGCGTTCGCCCAGTGGCGCGAGCCTGAGCGCGTAATCGAGCGCCGCCTTCGGGTCGTGGATCGAGCAGGGACCGACCACGGCGAGGAGGCGGGGGTCCTCGCGGCGGAGGATGCGCGCGATCATATCACGGCTTTCCGTCACGGTCCGGTTGCTTTTCTCGGTCATGGGCAATTCGCGTTTGAGGAGCGCGGGGGAGAGGAGCGTCCGGCTGCCGGTGATACGGAGATCGCTGGTCGGCTTCATGAGGCGCCTCCCGGAAAGGCGGTGATCTTTTCGACGATGTCGTTCATGATTTTTCCGGCCTCCGCGTCCTTCAAGCCGTGAATGAAAGGGGTGCCCGCGTCCCCGTGCGCGGCCAGCTTCGCCTCGAGGGGTATCCGGCCCAGGAAAGGCACTCCGAAATCTGCCGCCGCCCGCTCCCCGCCGCCGGTCCCGAAGAGGTTGGTGACGTTGCCGCAGTGCGGGCAGACGAAGCCGCTCATGTTTTCGATGACGCCGATGACGGGCACCTTGAGCTGCCTGGCGAAGGAGACGGTCTTGCGCGCGTCGAGCACGGCCACGTCCTGCGGGGTGGTGACGACGATCGCTCCGGTGACGTTGGGGATGAGTTGGCAGGCGCTCAGGGGCTCGTCGCCCGTGCCGGGGGGGGAATCGATGACGAGGTAGTCGAGCTCGCCCCAGTTGACGTCGCTCAAGAATTGCTTGATGACGCCCATTTTCATCGGTCCGCGCCAGATGATGGGGCTGTCGCGGTCTTCCATGAGCAGGGCGATGCTCATCGCCTTGAGGTTGGGGAGAACGGGGAACGGCTCCAGCCCCTCCGCCCCGCCGGGGATCGTCTCCCCTTCCACGCCGAGCATCTTGGCGATGTTGGGGCCGTGGAGGTCGATGTCCATGATCCCGACGGAAAGCCCCTTCAGGGCGAGACCGACCGCCAGGTTGATGGAGACGGTCGTTTTTCCCACGCCGCCCTTGCCGCTCAGGACGATGATCGTATGCTTGATGCGCTTCAGGGTTTTCTCAAGGCGCATGTCCTGCTCGCGTTGTTCCGTTGTTTTCTCCATCCTATTCCCTTTCAATACCGGAGCAAGTAATCGGCGATCGCCTTGTGCAGGGCGCTCGCCGCCAGAATTGCGCAATGCCGGTGGTCCTCGGGCAGCCCGGCCAGCCCGTCGATGATCGCCTTCGGCGAGAGGCCGAGCGCCTCGGTTACGGTCCTGCCCTTGGCGAACTCCGTGGCGAACGAGCCGCAGGCGAACGTGGCCCCGCAGCCATCCGTTTGGAAGAGCGCGTCCGTGATGACGCCGTCCTCGACGACAAGATACATCTCCACCGTGTCCCCGCATAGTCCCTTGATCCAGGCGGCCCCGGTCGGGTCGTTCATCCGGCCCAGATTAACGGGCGCACGCGAATAACGTTCGTACGGGCTCGTTGTCGTTTCCATAAACCGGGATCTCCCTTCGCCTTTGGTGTTGACTCTATTCGGCGATCGTTCTAATTTAATAAAAATGAAAACCATTTTCAATATACAGTCAGACCCCGCTTCACCGAGACGGGTCGACGATGCTTTTCGGGACGCGCGTGGCTGTCGGCGCGGGGAAGAAAAAAAATGAGAACGCCGAGGCTCATCCTGGCGTGCGTCGGCTTTCTCTGCGCGTTCGCGGAGGACGCCCCGGCTCATCCGCACGTCTTTATCGAAAATTCGTTCACGTTCATGTTCGGCGGCGGACGCCTCAAGGGGATCGCGGTCACGTGGATCTTCGACGAAATGTTCAGCGCGTCGATCATCGTGGACAATGACCGTAATCGCAACGGAAAATTCGAGGCGCGGGAAAGCAAGGCGATCGAGGAAGGCGCCTTTTCGAACCTGAAAAACTTCAATTATTTTCTTTTCATAGATGCCGGACGCGGCCGTCTGAAGATTCAGGCGGTCAGAGACTTTCATCCTGAAATACTGGGGAAGAGGCTCGTGTATCGTTTTTTCGTGCCGTTCGACGTCGACGCGGGCGCGGCGGGGAAAACGCTTGCGGCGGGTTGCTTCGACAGCACGTATTTCTGCGACGTGACGTACGCCGCAATCGACCCGGTGACGGTCGAGGCGGACGAATTGACGAGCGTTTCCTGGGATCTCGTGAAAGACAAGAAGAACGCCTACTGGGGCGGGACGATCGTCCCGCGGGTGGTGCGACTGAAATTCAGGTTGAAGAATGAGTAGAAGAAGCGCGATGGCGGCGGTATTCTTCCTCCTCGCGATTTTCGCCGCCGCCCAGGACAACCCGTTTTTCTCGGGAAGCGAACCGACCGCGAAACCGCCCGTTTCGTCCGCGTCCGGACTTTTCCAAGATATAGTCAACGGCGTTGTCGGACTGCAGCGCGACCTGAACGCCCGCTTGTCCGAGCTTTCGCGATCGGTCACGGAAGAGGGGAACGCAGGGGTCTTTTTTATCCTCCTCGCGGCGGCCTTCGGCTATGGGTTGGTACACGCGCTGGGACCGGGACACGGAAAGGTCGTGATGGCGTCGTACGCGCTGGCCAATCCCCTCAAAGCGAAGCAGGGAGTGTTGCTCGGCGCGGGGGTCGCCGTCGTTCACACGCTGTCGGCCGTGGTGTTGGTCACGGCGCTTTACCTGATTCTGAACAGTTCGTATCAGGCCTACGGCGGGATGCCGAAAAAAATCATTACGCTCGTAGGCTACGGACTTATCGCGGGAATGGGAGCGCTGTTGCTGGTGAGGGCCGTTTTTCGTCTGCGTCGTCCGGGCAGGGGAGATGCGATATCACCGCAAACGGAGGCCCCGGCGGCGGCCGGAAAAACGCGGGAGTTGGTCCTTCCCGCCCTGCTCATGGGGATGGTCCCCTGCGAGGGAGCCGTCCTCATCCTCGTTTTTTCACTTTCCATTGACGCGTTCTGGTTGGGAATCTGTCTGTCGGCCGTCATGTCCGCCGGGATGGCGGTCACCATTTCGGTCGTGGGCTTGCTTGCCTTGGGCGCGAAAAAAGGCACGGCGGCGTTCCTGTCAAAAAGGAAAAATGCATTGCGGATATTGACGTCGCTGGTCCAGCTGTCGGGGGCCGCGGTCATCATGATGTTCGGCGCCGCGTTGTTCGCCGGCGGCCTGTGGTAATATATTTTTTCGACTGCTTCAGCGAGCAGGAGGGGGGAAGGTCATGCTCAACACAAATTTAAAGCATCTTATGACTGAAGAGGACGTGGCGCGGGCGATCAAAGAGCATGCGTCCGTCATGATCTGCTGCGGCCGGATGGGACCGATGTGCATCCCCGTGTACCGGGCGATGGAGAAGCTGGAAAACCGCTATCCGCGGGTGGCGTTTCGGGACATTGATTTCGATTCTCCGGCGGCGGATGGCATCAAGGCCTTGGATGAATGCGCCGCATTTATGAGCCTGCCCTTTACGGTTTACTACAAAGAGGGGAGGGTGGCGGCGGCCACGTCCGGCATTCAGTCGGAAAAGGAAATCACGGAAAGAATCGAACGCTCTTTCCAATAATCCGAGGAAATCCTCAGACAAAATTCCGCGCTTCTTCGTCGTTATGTACAAAACGGGTCGGCATTGTCGCCGACGGCCGTTGCCGCCAAAGTGAATCCCGAATGAGCGCGGATGCCTGACAGCGAGGGAGAGCGTGATGGAAAACCGTATCAATGAAGCGACGTCGATGACCGCGGCCATGACCTGCTCGATCAGGGCGGCGTCTTTTTATGAAAAAGATTCGTGTCTGAAATCCGATGATTTCGTCGCGCCGCTTCTTCTCCCCCGGATCATGCAGCCGATGGTAAGGTCGGGCCTCATCCGCCGGACGTTCATGCGGTTTCTGGCGCCGAAAGGAATCTATGAATACGTAATAGCCCGGACGAAATACATCGACGGAGCGCTTCAGGCCTCCTTGAACGACGGGGTCCGTCAGGTTGTCTTCTTCGGCGCCGGTTACGACACCAGGGCGATTCGGTTCCACGAATCCGGGCGTGGAACGATCTTCTATGAACTGGACTCGCCGCTTACCCAGGAGGCTAAAATCGGGCAATTCCGGAAACGAGGGATCGTCGCGCCGCCCACGTGCCGCTTCATTCCGATCGACTTCAACCGTGAATCTCCCCAAGAAAAATTACGGGCGGCCGGATTCCATCCGGAGGAAAAATCGCTTTTCATCCTGGAGGGGGTGCTCATGTACCTGGGCGTCGAAGCCGTCGAGGAAACGCTGCGCATAATGCGGGAGCTTATGAGCCCCGGAAGCCGCGCCGTATGCGATTTCATTTATCGGTCCGTATTGCGCCGGGAAAATTTGTACTACGGCGAGGAGGGCATTTACAAGCGAGTTAATAAATACGGTGAGGCCTGGAAATTCGGGATCGAAAAATGCGATATGACTTCTTTTTTCCCCGCAAGGGGATTCCGCGTCGTCGAGATCGCCGATGCCGCTTTGCTGGAAGACAGGTTCCTGAAAGGCGAAAAACGGCATAGAATGAACGGTACCCATTGCATAGCGATGCTGGAAGGATAACCATGAAAAAAACAACCGGTGGTATAGTCAAGGCGATTCGCATTGTCTTTTCCATCGCCGTCGCCGTGGCGGTGATCTTCATCCCTGCCGGCACCCTGGCCTGGCCTGAAGCCTGGATTTTGCTCGGCGCTTATTTCGTATTCGTGCTCGCCCTCGTCCTAAGAATTAAAAAACGCGATCCGGAATTGTATCAAGAACGGACCGCCAGGCAGAAGGAAGGAAAACGCTGGGATAAAATCCTCCTCTCCGTGTATACCGTTTTTCTGCTTCTGATGCTCGTCGCCTCGGGCTTGGACGCCGTACGCTTCAGGTTGAGCCATATACCCTTGGAAGTCAAAATCGGGGCGTTTCTTTCCTTTCTTCCCGTCGGTCTTCTCTTTTTTCTCGTGTACCGTGAAAACACCTTCGCCTCCAAGGTGGTGCGCGTTCAAAAGGACAGGGGACAGCGGGTGATCGATTCGGGACCGTACAAAGTCGTGCGCCATCCTATGTATGCGGCCATCATCCTCATGATTCCGGCCGTGCCTTTGGCTTTGGGCTCGTGGTGGGCGTTGATCTTCGCGGGGCTGGTCGACATCCTTTTCGTCGTTCGCACCGCGCTTGAAGACAAAACGCTGAAAGATGAGTTGCCGGGATACATCGACTATGCGAAAAAGACAAGGTTCCGGCTTATTCCGGGCATCTGGTGACGGGTGAGTCTCAGGTATTCCCGACCCGGAAGACCGTTCCCCTACGCGCGTCTCAGCGTAAGGTGGACCGCGTATTGCAGTCGCAACCGATCCGAAAGGGCGCTGCCGAATTTTACGACTGATCCTCCGTTTCTACCGCCGGAACAGCTTCAGAGTCCCGCGGCTTGGGCTTTGGAAAAAAGCCGGCGCAGGTTCGGCAGCCATTTCCCCGTCGCGCGTTTGTAATCGAGGTAGCGCCGTCCGAAGGCTTTTTCGAGCAGCTTTTCTTCCGCGCCCGCGACGTAATTCAGGAAAACGCAGATTACGGTGATAATCGCCAGCGCGAGCAGGGAACAGGTCAAGAAAAACAGCCCCAGATAGAGCAGGATCTCCGAAAGGTAGAGCGGATGGCGGATGTATTTGAAAAACGACTTGGTGATGACGACGGGCGGGTCGCGTCGTTCGACGAAAATGATGCGGTGGCTGATCCATGCCATGACGCCGGCCGCCACGATGAGGGCGGCGGCGATCGGAATGCGAACGGCGGCCGGAATGACGCTCGAGAGAAAAACCGAGTACTTTAAAAAAAACGAATCGATGATCCAGACGGCCAGGAATACGACGATCCCGATGAGCTGTCCGATATCGGTGAGGGCGTGCTCGCCCGCCAGATCTTTTCTGTGTTCATGCTTCTTTGCCATTGCGCGCTCCTTCTGTTACAATAATATAAATATAGCGAAAATGGTTGTCATTAACTTTATAGACGTTCGAAGGGGAATAAACGTCTTTTTTTTTTCTGCGGTGAGTATTTGCTGAGGCGGGACATAAATGGAAAACATTGTCGAAGTGAAGAACCTCGTAAAAAGTTACGGCGATATCCGGGCGCTTGAGGGCATCGATTTTTATGTTCGCCGGGGCGAAATTTTCGGTCTGCTCGGCCCCAACGGAGCCGGCAAAACCACCACCATCAGCATTCTCACCGGGCTGTCCCGGCCGGGAGGGGGCAGCGTCACGTGCTGCGGGATGGATGCGGCGGGGCGCATGAAAAAAATCCAGGCGCGGGTCGGTATTGTTCCCGACGAGAGCAATCTGTACGACGAGCTCACCGGGTTCGAAAACCTCTGCTTCTGCGGCGCCTTGTACGGAGTAAGAAAAAAGGCGCGTGAACGGAAGGCCCGCGAGCTCATAGAGTATCTCGGGATGGGAGAATTCGCCCGCCGCCGTTATAAGTCGTATTCCAAGGGCATAAAACGCAAGCTTACCGTTGCCGCGGCGCTCGTGCACGAGCCGGAGCTCCTTTTCCTGGACGAGCCCACCACCGGTATCGACGTGGCAAGCGCGCGCACGATCAGGGAGATGATCAAGGAGTTGAACGCGCGGGGGACGACTGTGTTCCTCACGACGCACTACATCGAGGAGGCGGAACGGCTGTGCGGGCGGATCGCGTTCATCACGCGGGGCCGCATCGTCCGCGCCGCGACGATCGGCGAATTGCTCGCGGGAGCGGGAAACGAGAGCATCATCGAAATCGCCCTTGGCGCGCCGCCGGCCGACAGGGAGGCGCTGGCGGATGATATAAAAAAAATCCTGCCCGAAGCCGTCGTTTCCTTTCCCGAAAAGCTTACGGTCCGACTCCAGGCGGGAAGAGACGTCGACCTGGGCCGACCCATCGCCTTGTTCGCCGCCCGGGGAGTGCGGGTGCGGGAGGCGAGACTCGTAAAAAAAAGCCTGGAGGACGTTTTCGTGAAAGTCACCGGCGTCGAGGCGGACGCCATGAAGGGGGAGAAGGAAAAAAAGTGAAAACGGCGATCGCATTTCTGGCCATTCTGAAAAAAGACATGCGCAACTATTACCTGAAGCCGCCCAATATCAGCTGGGGAATCATTTTCCCGTTCGCCTGGATGCTCATGCTCCTTATCCGGAGCAGAGGCGGCATGGACGCGGCCGGCGTGTTTCCGGGGATCGTCGCCCTGGCCGTGATCTTCGGCACCACGTCCATGCTCTCCGTCACCATCACCTTCGAGCGGAAGGCCCGTTCCTTTGACCGCTTGCTCGCCGCGCCATTGAGCATGACCGCGCTCGTGCTGGGGAAAATCTCCGGGGCGGCGCTGTTCGGCGTCTTCAACAGCCTCGTTCCCGTCCTGGTCTGTACGCTCCTGTTCGGCTCGCCGGTGATCTCTCCCGCAGCCCTCGCCGGGGGCGTGCTCTTGCTGTCCGCGATCTCCACCCTTATCGGTCTCTTCGTCGCCGTGTCCGTGAGCGAGGTGTTCGAGGCCCAGACGTTTTCCAATTTCTTCAGGTTCCCCATGATTTTCCTGTGCGGGCTTTTCATCCCGCTTACCGATCTGCCGATCTGGCTTCGACCGCTTTCCTACGCCCTCCCCGTCACCTACGGCGTGGATTTGCTCAGGCACGGCACCGCCGGCGCGGGGGAGTTGCCCGTCCTCCTCGACGTCTCCGTGTCGTGCGCTGCGACGGCGCTGCTCTTCGCCGGCAGCGTGCTTATGATCAGGAAGAAGTGGTTTCCGTGACGGTCCCGGACCAGGGAAATACCGATTTCCTCAATCGGTGTGACAAGCCACGTCGCACCATGATCCCGCCGGTCAATCAGCGTGCGGTCGACTTTCCGGCTAATTTTTCTTCCACCGATTGCATCTTTCCCCGCATCGACAACTTTTTATCCCGGCGTTCGTCTATCTTTATCGAAGTCACGACCCTTTTTATTTTTCCGCTCAATACCGTCTTGTGCATTTTCTCGGCCACCGCCAGCAGCTTTTTCACCGATGGGGCCTCTATCACCGTTCCCATGGGACATACCTCATAGGTGAGACCCTTTTCCCGCTGCAGCACGCGCACGGCGGCCGCCACATAACTGCTCACGGAAGCGCTTTTTGTCCCGAGGGGGACGACGCTGATTTCCATCACCGGCATACCGCTCTCTCCTTTTTTGTTCGCTTGCTTATTATGACAAATGTCTGTCTATTGTCCCGTCCGGCAACATCTCGTCCGGATGATACTCTCCCCGTTCCTCCTTTTGATAACGGACGCAACGCCGCCAGTTGCCATGGCAGTAGGCGTCGATCCATTTTCGGTTCAATTTCCCCGCGTCATAGAAATGTTTCATGGGGCAGACTGCATACCATTTGCATTCGGGGCCCATGACGATGTGATTCATATACATCTATCGTATTTGAAAATGTTATTGGAGACAAGGTTGGGACTGATTTTTACAGAGTTATGCAACGGTAAATTTGACAGCCTACGGCGAGCCCAAACGACAAAAATAGAGTCGTCCTCCGTTGTATAGCCCGCCGTGGTTTTTGCGGTTTCGCCTCTGGAACATCAGAAAAGAGAAAGAATGGGGAGGGAGGCAACGGCCTTGTCAGGGGATGGAATCCGGCATACAATAAATGAATCAATACAGAAAGGGAAAACATCATGCCTGAATTTAGTTACCCCTTTGCCGGAATGAGGAAAGACCGGAAGCTCACCGACTCGGAATTGATCCGCGCCGTCCGCTTCATGATTGCGGCGGAATATGAAGCCGTCCAGCTGTACATGCAGCTTGCCGAATCCACGGACAACAAACTCGCCGCCGAAGTGCTCAAGGACATCGCCGACGAGGAGCGGGTCCATGCGGGGGAATTCCTGCGCCTTCTGAAGGAGCTCGCCCCGGATGAGGAGAAATTCTACGCCGAGGGGGCGAAAGAGGTGGAAGAAGAGATTATGAAGATGAAAAAAGGTTGAAGCGGCGCCCGTGCAGATCCGGCGGAAAACGCCGCTGTCTTTCAAAAACGATTTCGTTTCCATGACCTGCTCCCCGCATCCGGCACACTGGCGGTCGGGACCGTGGGAGCGCGGGGAGGCGGCGACGCGCCCATGACCGTGCGGGGAAAGCAGAAGCCTGTAAAACCGTCGTTAGCCTTCGAGTAGTTTTATCCTTGCATCTGAATACATTGTTACGGTTTTTTTGCGTTTTTTTCTTCATTTCCCCCCGTACCGCGCCCTGCATGCGGATGGATTTCCTTCATCCCGGACTTTTTCAGAATGATATTGGCGATAGGGAGGGAGAATGCGTAGGCGAGTCTCCGGCCTTTTTTTTCTTCCGGCGTCAACAGCCCTTCCTGAAAGGAAACGACGGTATTGCAGCAGAGATTCCCGAACAGAACCGACTGGGTAAACGCCCTGATTTGCAGCGCCTTAAATGCACCATAACATCTTTCAAGTGTTTTGCAAGAAACCGCAGACGGGTTGCCTCTCGTTTCGGCCATATGCTGGGCGAATAAAACGCCTGCCGATTCGGACCGGTCGACGCGCCGTCCGACGTTTTCCACAATGGCGGCAATCTCCTCTTGCGCTATCCCCTCCTCCAGGCCGCGGCGGGCGTGAAGATAGGAACAATAGGCGCATTGGTTCACCTGGGAAACGGCCAGCATGAGCATTGTCCTGAAGCGGGGGGAAATTGTCTCCCCCCGGGGGATTTTTCTCAACGTCGTCATTCGGCCGAAGGTTGTGAAAAAGAGAAAGAGGAATTCCCCAAACGAAGCGAAGATGCGCAGCCGGCCCTGCTTCATGACCGCAGTGTACCACACATTTTCCGGACGGTACATCGGACGGCGCGCCGCGCCGGGCGCCAAAGTCTGGGCCGGAAACGGCAATAATTCCTCGTTTCAATTCAAACGACGGCGCGATCGGATCCGATCGAAACCGGCTTTTTTCTATTGACAGAGTGTGTAAAGTGAGGTATATTGAAAATGGTTATCATTTTCAATAAGGAGTTCGTATGCCGCATGGGCACGGACACAGGTGGGGACAGAAATTATCGGGCTGCGGGTTCAGGTTGACCGTCGGCCGCGAGGCCATTATAGACGTCCTTTCGCGCTCGGACAAGCACCTGAGCGCCGAGGATATCTTCCTTGAGCTGCACGCCGACCACCCGGGCATTGGTTTGACGACCATCTACCGGACCCTCGAGCTCCTGGTGCAGACGGGAATCGTGGCCAAGTTCGAATTCGGCCACGGCCGGGCCAAATACGAGCTCACCGAGGAATACGGCAAGAAAAAGCACCACCATCACTTGTTTTGCAAAAGCTGCCAGACGATCATCGATTATTCGGATTTCATGGAAGATGAAATCACCTATATAAAGAAAACGGAAAAAGGGCTGGCGAAAAAATACGATTTTCAGATTGACGGTCACATCATAAATTTTTACGGGCTGTGCCGCGCCTGTCGGGCGAAATGAAAGGGGATTTTTTTTAAGCAGAAAATGAAAATGGTTATCAATAGCAAAAAAAGAGCGCCCGTGAGCGGGTGAAGTTTTTTATAGAGGAGGCATGATATGCCGAGAGGAGACAGAACAGGTCCCGCCGGTTTGGGCCCGATGACGGGAAGAGCGGCGGGTTATTGCGCCGGTTATTCGGTACCGGGTTATATGAATCCGGTACGGGGAAGAGGTTTCTTCGGAAGAGGAAGAGGCGTCGGCTTCGGCCAAGGCGGTGGTTTCGGCCGTGGCCGCGGATACAGGAACATGTACTGGGCCACCGGTTTACCGGGTTGGTCGCGTTTCGGCGGTTTTTGGCCGGCGGACGCGTGCGTGTATCCGTATGGGGCCGCGGAGCCTTCGCCCAAGCAGGAAGCCGAGGCCTTGAAAAATCAGGTCAAATACATGCAGGATTCAATGGACGCCCTGAACGAACGCATCAGGGAGCTTGAGAATTCCCAAGCGGAAACCGAAGAATAACGCCTCTCATGAATCGGGTCTGAGCGCCGGGATGGGAAGCCGTCCGACGTTCTGGCGGGGGGGTAAAAAGGAGGAACCATTGAGAGCGGCCATTTCAACCGACGGAGCGTACGTATCCGCGCATTTCGGGCGGTGCCCGAGTTTCACCCTGGTGGAAATCGAAGGCGGGCGGACGGTAAAGAAGGAAGTTATTGCCAATCCCGGACACCATCCCGGCTACCTGCCGCAATTTTTGAGCGAGCGGGGTGTAACCTGCATTGTCGCGGGCGGCATGGGCGGCCGGGCGCAGATGCTCTTCGACGAGCAGGGGATACGCACCGTGATGGGGGTTTCGGGCACAGTGGATGAGGCGATTACCGGGCTCTGCGCCGGAACGCTCGCCGGCGGCGAATCCCTCTGTCGGCCGGGTGCGGGCAAGGGGTACGGGGTGGAGAAGACGGATTGCGACCACGCCGGAGACGACAGCCATCAGCATGAGTGACATCGAAAGGAAAACGGCGGGGGAGCCTGCGGGATTCGCCGGGAACGGCGCTTTCGGGAGGGGAGTCGCGATGAAAAGGCGCGCGGTGGCGCTCATCGCGGGATACTGTTTTCTCCACTGTCCGCCTGCCGCGTTCGCTCAGCCGCGCGTCGCGGCGCAGCTGATGGACGACCTGACGGTCTATGAGCTGCAGAAAGACGTCCTCCTGGTAACGCACAGCTATCCCTGGCCCGGGAACTCCCTGCTGGTTCGGCTGAACAGGACGAATTGGGTATGGGCCGATACGCCCTGCACGCCCGAAGCGACCAGGCTGGTGGTCAAGTGGCTGTATATGAAATACGGCGAACGCATCAGGATCACTGAAATCAACACCGGCTTTCACATCGACAATCTGGGCGGCAATCGGGAATTGCTGAAATGGAAGATACCGACCTACGGGTCGAGTCTGACCTGCGAGCTTTTGCGAACGAAAAGTAAAAAGACGATGGCGAAAATGATCGACCTGCTGCGCGGCCCTGAAAATGAAAAATATCGCGACGCGTATCGGTCATTCGTCTTTTCACCGCCGACGAACCGTTTCGACATTACAAAGATCCAAACTCTGCGCCTCGGTGGGAACACCGTTGAAATCTATTTTCCCGGCCCGACGCACACCTTTGACAATGTGGTCGTCTATTTCCCGGACAAGCGGGTGCTGTTCGGCACCTGCATGGTGCTGGCGGCGGACGCGAAAAGCGCCGGCTATACGGGCGACGCCGACCTCGCGCGCTGGCCCGAGTCCCTGCGGAAGGTGGCGAAACGCTTTCCCCGCGCGGCGCTCGTCGTGCCCGGCCACGGGGAGCCCGGCGGGCCTGAATTGATCGAGCATTCGATCCGCGTCGTGGAACGGAGCCGGGAGTGTCAAGAATAAACGCCGATCGGCGGAACGACGGGGGCGGGCCCCCGTTCAATTTATCGACAAGGAGCTCAGCATGAAAATTTGCGTCACGTCCCAAGGCGATT
Source organism: Spirochaetales bacterium (assembly GCA_016934415.1). Taxonomy (GTDB): domain Bacteria; phylum Spirochaetota; class Spirochaetia; order SZUA-6; family RPPD01; genus JAFGSW01. The sequence goes on from JAFGSW010000039.1 coordinate 34,817, forward strand.
CGATCGACTCGCCGGTCGATCCACGGTTCGGCCGGTGCGCGTTCTTCGTGATCGTGGACACCGACACGATGAAAGAAGAGGCGTTTCGAAACGACGCGGCCGCCGAAGGCGGGGGCGCCGGGATTCAGGCCGGCCAGTTCGTCGCTGAAAAAGGCGCGCGCGTCGTGCTCACGGGCAACGTGGGGCCGAACGCCTTCAGAACGCTTTCGGCGGCCGGCATCGAAATTTGCCCGGCGGCGACCGGCACCGTCAAGCAGGCCGTGCTGAAATACAAGTTCGGCGAGCTCAAGCCGGCGACCGGCCCCAGCGTGGATTCGCACGCCGGGATGGGCGGAGGTGCGTGAAATGCCGGGAAGAAACGGAACGGGACCGGCCGGGACGGGACGGGGAGGCTCCGGAGGCGGTGCGGGCGCCGGCGGCTATTGCCTCTGTCCGAAATGCGGGGCGAAAACGCCGCATGGCCGCGGAACGCCGTGCTCGGGCATGACGTGTCCCGCCTGCGGGGCGCGCATGACGAGGGGCGGCTGAGCGATGCGAAGGGAATTCCCAATGCGGATGCAGATCGTCGCGCAGGGTTCGACGAAACGGGATCGCGAGCGCCGGGAATGGGGGCTCTCCGTCCTTATCGACGACGACGTCCTCTTCGACACCTACGCCAATCCGGAAGCGCTGGAATCGTATTTCCGGCTCCATCACATCGACGTCGGGAAGATACGGCACATCGTCATTTCGCACGACCACTGGGACCACACGGGCGGGTTGTGGCGGATCCTGGAGCGGAATCGCGATTGCGCGGTGTACGTCTGCCGCAAAACGGGCGGTGAATTAAAGGAACGGATCAGGTCCTGCGGCGCCCGGCTCGTGGAGGTTGGGGAATCCGTCGCGATCCGGGACGGCGTCGTTTCGACGGGCGAGATCGACGGGACGTACGCGGGCGCGCCCATCGTCGAGCAATCGCTTCTCCTCAAAAACGGAGGGACGCTTGCGGTGGTCACCGGCTGTTCGCATCCCGGCATTCTCGCCATTCTTTCGCGCGCGGGCCGACTCTTCCGGGAGCGGATCGATTTCGTCATGGGCGGTTTTCACCTGGCGGACGCGGACGCCGCCGAGCTGGACGGAATCGCCGTCATGCTGAAAGAGGTGTACCGCGCGCGGACGCTCGCCCCGTTCCATTGCACGGGCGACGCGGCGATTTCGTTTTTCCGGAAGCGGCTCCCCGAGGCGACGATCGGCGCGGGGGCGGGGGACGAGTTCCGCTTCAATAACGCTGCGGACTCCTGGGAGCCGGTAAAGTGATGGATCGCCCGTGAGCAATTTCACGGCCAAGAGCGGCCCCTTTGACGAACACGCGATACGGTACGACGAGTGGTTCGATCGACACCCATGCGTTTATGACGCCGAGTTGCGGGCGGTCAGGAAAGCGCTGCCCGCGAGGGGCCGGGGGGTGGAGATCGGCGTGGGGAGCGGCCGGTTCGCGCTTCCGCTCGGCATCTCCGCCGGGGTGGAACCTTCGGAGAAAATGAGGGCGCTCGCCCGCGCGCGCGGGATCGACGCGCTGAGCGGCGTCGCGGAGCGGCTCCCCTTCGCGGACGCGATGTTCGATTTCGTCCTGTTCGTCACCACCATCTGCTTTCTCGACGACGTCGGCGCCGCTTTCCGGGAGGCGCATCGCGTGTTGAAGAAGGGGGGCGCGGTCGTCGTCGGTTTCGTGGAGAAGCACGGCAGACTCGGCCGGGAATACGAGGAAAAGAAGGCGCAAAGCATTTTTTACCGGGAGGCGGAATTCCGCTCCGCGGAGGAGCTCGTTTCACTTCTGAAAAAAGCCGGATTCAAGCGTTGTGTTTTTTACCAGACCCTCTTCGGGACGCCGGAACGCGTGACGGCGGACGAACCGGTCCGGCGCGGCCGCGGCGAGGGTTCTTTTCTGGTCGTCAAGGCGCGGAAAGGAGGGGGTACTTGTGGGAAAATACGAGGAACTCGCTGAAGCGCGGGCCCTGTTCGGGATTGAGGAAGAGGAGACGATGGCGGTCGTCAAGCGGAAAATCAACGCGCTTCTTAAAAAATGGCACCCGGACACGGGAAGCGGGAAGGAAGGCGATGGCGCACGCAACGCGAAAACCGCGGCGCTTGTGGGAGCGAAGAAAATCATCATGAAGTACTGCGAGGGGTATAGGATTTCCTTCGGCCGGGAGGACGTGGAAAGGTATCTGTCGCCGGAAGAGCGCTGGAAGAGGAATTTCGGCGGCGATCACGTCTGGGGCGGAAACGGATGAACGGGACGAAGAGAGGGGGGAAGGAACAGGAATGAGGATTCGAATCGCCGTTTCAAGCGGCAAAGGGGGGACGGGCAAGACTTTCATCGCCACCAACCTCGCCCGCGTGCTTGAAAAGGCGGGCGAAAAAGCGGCCTATCTCGATTGCGACGTGGAAGCGCCGAACGGCCACCTCTTTGTAAAGCCCGTGATCGGGCGCGAGGAGGAAGCGACCCTCCTCGCGCCCGCGGGAATCGACGAGGAGCGCTGCACCGCCTGCGGGAAGTGCGCGGAGGTGTGCCGGTACCACGCCATCGCCCGGGTCGGGACGTCGATGTTGTTTTTCAGAAATCTGTGCCATGTCTGCGGCGCCTGTACGCTCGTCTGCCCGCATAAGGCGATCATCGAGCGGCCGAGAAAAATCGGAACGCTCAGGGAAGGCGCGCGCGGCGGCATCGAGTTCCGCGACGGGCTGCTCGAAACAGGCGAGGGCGGCATGACGCCCCGGCTCATCCGCCGCGTGAAGGAGTGGGCGGGCGGGGGAGTCGTCATCCTCGATTCCCCGCCCGGCACCTCGTGCCCGGTGGTGGAGACGGTCAAGGACGCCGATCTGTGCGTGCTGGTGACCGACCCCACGCCGTTCGGCCTCAACGACCTGAAGCTGGCCGTCGCCATGTGCCGGGAGCTCGACAAGGAGCCCGTCGTCGTCGTGAACCGGGCCGGCTACGCGGACGCGAAGTTGAAGGAATATTGCTCCGGCGAGGGCCTCGCGATCGTCGCGGAAATCCCCGATGATCGCGCCGTCGCCGAATGTTATTCCGTGGGGGATCTGGCGGTCGACCGGTTTCCGGAATACGACGAACTGTTTCGCGCGCTCGCCCTGGAGCTTTGTGAACGCGCTTTGAAAACGGGAACCGCGCGCAAGACGAAACGGCCGGCGGCTCGTCCGTCTGGTGTCCGATCGACCGCCGCGCGGACGGCCGGCGCGGATCGAACCGAAGAGCGATCCCCCGCGGAATCAGGGACCGCCGCCGGCGCTCCCGCAGGCGCGGGAAGGAACGGCCGGGCCGTGGAGGTGACGGTGATTTCCGGAAAGGGCGGCACGGGAAAGACCTCGCTGGTCGCCTGTTTCGCCGCCCTGGGGAAGGAGATCGCCGTCGCCGATTGCGACGTGGACGCCGCCGACCTTCACCTCGTCCTCAAGCCGCGGATCGCGGAGCGCGGAGTCTTTTCCGGAGGGGTAAAGGCGTCGATCGATCTGGAAAAATGCCTGGGGTGCGGGGCGTGCGCCCGCGTCTGCCGTTTCGGGGCCGTCAGCCGCGTTCCTTCGGGCGGAAGCGTCGTTTTCGGGATCGACGAACGCGGCTGCGAAGGCTGCGGCGCCTGTTCCCTCGTCTGCCCGGCGGACGCGGTGGCCTTTCATCCCGCGGCGAACGGCGAATGGTACGTCTCGGAAACGGAATACGGTCCGATGACCCATGCCCGCCTGTACGCCGCGGAGGAGAACTCCGGCAAGCTCGTCTCGCTCGTGCGCGAACGCCGGAACACGCTGGCCGCGGAACGCGGCTTGGAGTGGTCGCTTTCGGACGGGTCGCCCGGCACCGGCTGTCCGGTCATCGCCTCCCTCACCGGGACCGACTACGCGATCGTCGTAACCGAGCCGACCGTCTCGGGCGTTCACGACGTGCGGCGGGTTCTCGACCTGATCCGCTTTTTCAAGCTGCGCTCGGGCGTGGCGGTAAACAAGCACGACCTCAACCCAGCGAAAACGGCCGAGATACGCGCGTTGGCGGCGGAGTACGGCGCCGATTTTCTGGGAACCGTTCCCTACGATACGGCGGTGACCGAGGCTCAGATCCGGGGAAAATCAATCGTGGAACACGATCCTGCTTCGCCTTCCGCCCTGGCGATCGCGGAAGTGTGGCGCCGGGTGAAGGACGAATTGGAGGTAAAAAACGATGATGACTGAATACCGCCATATTTTCGGCCCGGTGCCTTCCCGCAGGCTCGGGTATTCATTGGGCGTCGATCTCGTCCCCTTCAAGACGTGCTCCTACGACTGCGTCTATTGCCAATTGGGGCGGACCACGGAGAAGACCGCCGCCAGGCGGGAATACGTCCCGACGGCCGAGGCGATCAGGGAACTGGAACAAAAACTGCGGGAGCCGGGGAAGGTTGATTTCGTGACTTTTTCCGGTTCGGGGGAGCCGACGCTTCACTCGGGCTTGGGGGAGTTAATCCGCGCGGCCAAGCGCCTGACCGACGTTCCGGTGGCCGTTCTCACCAACGGTTCGCTTTTATGCGATGCAGACGTACGGGAAGCGCTCGCCCCGGCGGACCTGATCATTCCGTCGCTCGACGCGGGAAGCGAAGAGCTGTTTCGTTATATCAATCGCCCTTGCGCCGGGCTTGACTTTCACCGCGTCATTGAAGGCACCGTCGAGTTTTGCAGAAGACATCGGAAGAAGGTATGGCTGGAGGTCATGCTCCTGGCCGGCGTCAATGTCACGACCAAGGAAATTCGCGCGCTGAATTCCATAATAAAAAAAGCGAATCCGGCCAAAGTGCAACTCAACACGGTGACCCGACCGCCAGCCGAACCGTTCGCGGAGAGAGTGCCGCCGGAGGGCATGCGCGAACTGGCGGACCGATTCGACGGGAACGTCCAAATCATATCGGATTTCGACCGCCCGCCGCGCCTCGGGGAAGCGCTGGCCATGGAAAACGAAGTGCTTGCGTTGGTAAGGCGCCGTCCCTGCTCGGTCAATGACGTCGCGGGAGGCCTCAACCTGCGCCCGAACGAGGCGGACAAGCACCTGGAGACACTCGAAAAGAACGGCTTCATCGTTTCCCTGCGCAGGGACGGAGTCGTCTACTACGCGGCGCGGCAGGCCCCTGCGCCTCAGAAGCAAGGCTGACATCGTGTTTTTATCCACCATGCGGAAACTGGAGCGGGAATACCATCCCCGCTGCTTGTTTTACGGAAAAATGAACGGCGTCCGCGTTTCATTCGATGAGAACGGCGGGATGACGGCGATCGTCGGCTGCGATGTGAGATGCGGCGGGTATGAAGGAAGAATGCACGGCGGCGTGATCTCGGCCCTGTTTGATTGGGCGATGACGCATTGCCTGTTCGGCCGCGGCATCAAGGCGTATACCGCCCGCTTGAACGTGAAATATTCACGGCCGGTGGCGACGGGAACGGAAGCGACGATCAGCGTGATGGTGGAGGGGAAACACAATGAGCGCGTGTGGCGCGTCCGGTCCTCCCTCGCTCAGAAGCGGAAGGTGTGCGCCTCGGCCACCGCGCTTTTTTGGGAGGAATCGAACGGCAACGGAACGGGCGGTTCGGCGTGAAGACGTACCGTGAATGCGTTCCCTGTTTCGTCTTGCAGGCGCGCGAGGCGTGCCGTCTTTTGGGATTGAACGATGAGAAGACGAGGGAGATCGACGAGGCCGCACGGATGCTCTTGGGCGGCATCGACCGATCAACCCCGCCGCCCATGACGAGCCGGCGGCTCTGCGCGCTGGTGGCGGGAAAAAGCGGCAGGCGCGATCCCTACCGGGAGCTGAAACGGGAAAGCAACGAAGCGGCGCTGGCCGCGTATCCCCGTGTGAAGGAGATGGTGGCCGGAGCGGCGCATCCCCTGCGCGCGGCCGTGATCGCCGCCGGCGCGGGCAACATCATCGACTTCGGCGCCCTCAGGCGGCTGAACCTCGCGGACGGAATCGACGCGGTATTCCGGCGGGTGGAGGCGGCGAGCGAGGCGCGCGACGGCATATCGTTCGAGTTCGACTCGTTCGAGAAAGCGATCGGGAGCGCCCGGCGCCTGCTCTACCTGCTCGATAACGCGGGCGAGGCCGTGTTCGACCGGGTATTAATAGAAGAGTTGAAAACGTCATATCCCGGGCTGGAGATGACCTTCGCCGTCAGGGGCGCGCCGGTCATCAACGATTGCCTTGAAGAGGACGCGGTCGCCTGCGGTCTCGGCGCGCTGGGAACGATCGTCTCCAATGGCTCGGACGCGCCGGGGACGGTGCTGCCCCTGTGCTCGGCCGATTTCCGCGGGGTGTGGGAGAAAAGCGATCTGGTGATCGGCAAGGGCCAGGGGAATTACGAAAGTCTCTCCGGGGTGCCGAAAAACGTCTTTTTTTTATTGATCGTCAAGTGCCGGGTGGTGGCGCGCCATATCGGCGCGCGCGTCCGGGACATTGTATTGAAGAGAGAGTGATCGTTCGTCGTTCGCTCGGCCCATCGGGCAGCGATTGAGGAATACGCGCCGGTGATCCCTTTTCGCCCGGGGCGCGATTGCGACACCACGTACTGCGTTCCAGGTGAGGCCGAAAAACGGCAGGTAGTATAAAACGATCCGGGAAAGCCGGGGCTTCCGCCTCACCGGCTGCCGGGAAGAAAATAGATTTGCGAAGAGCAGCCGTCTGAGCGCGGTCATGAAAGCGACGAAGAAGGAGTTTTTTTTATGGCGAAGAAAATCATCATCATCGGCGGGTCGGCCGCCGGACCCAAGGCTGCGGCCCGGGCGAGGCGGCTGGACCAGAGGGCCGATATCACTCTTATCCAGCGGGGACCGGACCTGTCCATGGCCTCGTGCGGGTACCCGTATTACGTGGGGGGCGTGTTTGACGACCGCCGCATGCTTCTCTCCACGCCCACGGGCGTGGTCCGCGATCCCAAATTTTTCATGAACGCCAAGGGGATCACGGCGCTGACCGGAACCGAGGCGGCGGCGATCGACCGGAAGCGGCGCGTCGTGTCGTGCACTAATCTTGCGGACGGGAGCGCGAACGAGCTGTCGTACGACAAACTCATCCTCGCCACCGGTGCGACGCCGAAAATGCCGCCCGTGCCCGGGCGGGACCTGGAAGGCATCACGACCCTGCAGTCCATGAATGACGCCGATTACCTCAGGAAGATCCGCGACGAACGCGTCATCAAGAAAGCCGTTATCATCGGCGGCGGGCTCATCGGGATCGAGACCTGCGAGGCGCTCGAGTTGGCCGGAATCGAGATCACGGTCATTGAGGCGCTGCCCCAGCTTTTAACCTTCCTGGATCCGCAGCTCGCCAAGATCGTGGAGAACCACATACGCGGCAGGAGGGCCAACGTCATCACCGGCAATGCGCTGGCTGAATTCCTGGGCCGGGACGGAAAACTTACGGGCGTGAAGCTGGTCAACGGCACGGAGCTCCCCTGCGAGCTGGCGGTGGTGGCGGTGGGCGTCAAACCCGACGCCGCCCTGGCGGCGGCGGCCGGCCTCACTGTCGGCGAGACCGGCGGGATCGCCGTGGACGAGTTCCTCAAGACCTCAGATCCCGATATCTACGCCGCGGGCGACTGCATCGAGACCGTCAACCGCATCACCGGCAAGAAGGCGCACGCCCCCTACGGCGACCTGGCCAATCTCCAGGGGCGGGTCGCAGGCGAGAACGCGGCCTGCGGGGACAGCGTTCGTTTCCCGGGCACCATCCAGACCGGCATCTGCAAGGTCTTCGATTTCAGCGCCGGCATCACGGGGCTTTCCGAGACCGCGGCGCGCGCGGCCGGTTTCACCGACATTGAAACCGTCGTCATCGCGGGACCGGACAAACCCGGCTTCATGAACGGCAAGCTCCTCATCACCAAGATGACGGTCAACCGCGCGGACGGCCGGCTCCTCGGCCTGCAGTGCGTGGGGGCCGGGGACGTGGGAAGACAGATCGCCTCCGGCGCCCTGGCCGTCATGGGCAAGCTCGCCGTGACCGACCTGGTGAACGCCGATCTTCCGTACGCGCCGCCTTTCTCGCTCGCCATCGACAACTTCATCGCCGCCGCCCATGCCATGGAGAACAAGCTCAAGGGCCGCATGAAGGGCATCGGCGCCGCCGAGGTGAAATCGCTCGCGGAAAAAATGAACGGCGTCTTCCTGTTGGACGTGCGCGGGCCGGACGAGTACGAGGCCGTGCGCCTCGGCATCGGCGAGGTGCTCATCCCCCTGGGCGCGCTCAGGAAGCGCGTCGGCGAGCTGCCCGCGGACAAGGGCGCGACCATAATCTGCTTCTGCACAATCTCGCTGCGCGGGTGGGAGGCGGCGGCCTTTCTGGCAAGCCAGGGCTACACCGATGTGCGCGTCATGGAAGGCGGGATTGCGGCCTGGCCGTATCCGAGGGAAAAGTGACGCCGGCCGCCGCACCGGGAACGGCGATAGAATGAACGACTCATGAAAAATGCACGCGCGTTTTGGGACGGGTTCTCGAAAAAAACCGACGAGGAGAAAACCGAGTGGGAACCCGTCACGCTCCCAGCCCCGCCAAACTTCCGATCTGGAAAACGAGGAAGGCGATGAGCCACGAGGCGGCCGTCATGTAGAGGACGGTGAAGCCGAGCCACTTCCAGCCCAACTCCGCGCGGATGGCCGCCATCGCCGCCGCGCACGGGGCGAGGATGAGGATGAAGAGCATGAGGGCGTAGGCGGAAAGGGGACTGAAGACCGGATCGTCGACGAGCGCCTGCCTGAGCGTCTCGTCCTCCCCGGAGGCGTCCCGGCCGGTCCCGTAGAGTATGCCGAGCGTGGATACGACCAGCTCCTTGGCCGCGAAGCCGGTGAGCGACGCCACGCCGATCTTCCAGTTGAAGCCGAGCGGCTTGAACGCCGGTTCGATGAACCGGCCGAACCGGCCCGCCAGGCTGTTCTCCAGCGCCTCGCTTCGCTTCAAGCCCTCGATGTAGCCTTCTTTCGCGGCTGCGACGCGGGCGTTCACGGCGTCCTCCAGCGTGGCGGCGCCGGAGGCGATGTCCGTTCTCATTCTGACGAGCAGGCTCCTCGTCCCGGCGTTCGGAACGGAGGATTCGTCCAGGCTTCCGGCCAGGAGCGCCGCCGTCCGGTCGCGGATCCTCATCCTGTCCAGGCCGGCGGCGAACGCGTCCGCCTTGGCCGCCAGGGCCGCCTCGTCATAGACGGGCCGCGGGAAGGTGGTGACCGCCCAGACGAGCGCCGAGGCCGCCAGGATGATGGTGCCGGCCTTCTTCACGTAGGCCCAGGTTTTGTCCCAGACGTGCCACAGTACTCCCCGCAGGGTGGGCAGGCGGTAGGGCGGAAGCTCCATGACGAACGGCGCCGCCTTTCCGCGCAGCACGGTTTTTTTTAAGACCGCCGCGGACACGAGGGCGAGAAAAACGCCGATCGCGTAAACGGAAAGGACCATCGCACCGGCGTATCGGCTGAAGAAAGCGCCCGCCAGGAGCACGTACACCGGAAGCTTGGCGCCGCAGCTCATGAAGGGCGTCACCAGTATCGTGGCGATCCGGTCCTTGGGGTTTTTAAGCGTTCGCGCGGCCAGGATGGCGGGGACGGAGCAGCCGAACCCGATCATGAGCGGCATGAAGGACTGTCCGTGCAGGCCGAACAAATGCAGAAACTTGTCCATGACGAACGCGGCTCGGGACATGTAGCCGGTGTCCTCCAGAAACGAGATGAGCAAAAACAGAATGATAATGAGGGGCACGAAGGAGAGGACGCCGCCCACGCCGTGGATGAGCCCGTCCACGACGAACGACCTCACGAGGCCGGCCGGCAGAGCCGCGGTCGCGAGCTCGGTCAGCCGGCCGAAGAAGGCCTCGAGCCAGGAGAGGGGATACTCGCCGAGGGCGAAGGTGAGTTGGAACATCCCCCAGAGCACGAAGAGGAAGATCGGCAGGCCCAGAAAGCGGTTGATGAGCACCTTGTCGATCGCCTCCGTCAGGTTGCGGCGGGCGACTTTCTTGCGCTTCACCGCCTCGCTCACCGCGCCGTGGATGTAGCCGTAGCGCTGTTCGGAGACGGCGATCTCCGCGTCCAGGCCGAAGTGCTTTTCGATCCAGGCGATGCTTTTCGCCGCCAGCGCCTCCGCCTCGGCCGCGACCGCGCTCCGGCCGACGATTTTCCGGGCCTCGCCGTCCTTTTCTATAAGCTTCACGGCCAGCCAATGGATGGGATAGCGCGCGGCGAGCGACTCATCCCGCGAAAGGACGGCGACGAGCTTCCGCGCCTCGCGCTCGATCTCCTCGCCGTAGCCGGGGGTGAGGTCGGCATCTATCGGGCGTTCCGCTTCCGTGATCACCAGATCGAGCAGTTCCGCCACGCCCTTACCCGAGGAGCCGATTGTCTTCACGAAGGGAATGCGCAGCACCTCGGACAGGCGCTTTTCATCGATGAGCACCCCGGCCGCCTTCGACTCGTCGCTCATGTTGAGCGCGCCGACCACCGGAATCCCCAGCTCCTGGAACTGCAGGCAGAGGAAGAGGTTGCGCTCGAGGTTGGTGGAATCGACGACGTCGAGCACGACGTCGGGTTTTTCATTGATGAGGAAATCGCGGGCCACGATCTCGTCGAGCGAGTAAGCGGTGAGGCTGTAGGTGCCGGGCAGGTCGATGAAGCGCAGGTCGTATCCCCGATGTCCGCGCCTGCCTTCCTTTTTTTCCACGGTCACTCCCGGGTAGTTGCCGGTTTTCTGGTGCGCTCCGGTGAGGACGTTGAAAAGCGTTGTTTTTCCCGAATTCGGGTTGCCGGCGATGGCCACCGTCAGGGTTTTATTCGATTCCATTATCTCTCCGATTGCGGCCGAACCCGAACCCGCGGCCGCGGCCGAATCCGCGTCCCCTTCCGCCGCGTCCCATTCCTCTCATGCCGCCGCCTCGTCCGCGCCGGTGCCGTAGGCCGTTTCCCCGTTCCAGAAGCTCGATCCGGACACCTGCGGCCTCGGCCAGGCGTAGGGAGAGGTTGTAGCCCAGGATCCGTATCTGGACGGGGTCGCCCAGCATGGCGCAGCGCACGAGCACGCCTTCCACTCCCCGGTTGAGTCCCATGTCCACCAGCCGTTTCCCGATGGCGTCGCCGATCGTCACCTTCACGATGCGGAACCTGTCTCCCACGCACAAATCGCTCAAAAACATCCGGGCCCTTCTTTTTATAGGTATACCTATATTATATAGTCTCCTCTATAATTAATCAATCTCTTCATTGCCTTATCGTCCGTTTTTCTTTATAGTCGAACGATGGGACTGAAGGACGCGGCTGATAACCTCACCGAGAGTATGGAGGACTACCTGGAAGCCATCTTGTTGCTGGCGCACGATCATACGGTCGTCCGGGTCAAGGACCTGATGCATTTCCTCAATTATAGAGTCTCCTCGGTCAACAGCGCCGTCAAGAACCTGGCCGAGCGTGGACTGGTCGCCCATGAGAAATACGGGCATGTGGAGTTGACCCCGGCCGGCCGCACCGTGGCGGAGAAGGTCTATTCCCGCCACGAGAACATATTCCGGTTTTTCCAACAGGTGCTCGGGGTGGAGAAGGATACGGCGCGCAACGACGCCTGCCGGATCGAGCATTCCTTGAGCTCGGAAACCTACGCGCGTTTTCTCGGATTTATAAAATATATAGAAGGCACGCTCTCGGCGGAAGAGATCGCCAGAGGCATCAGCAAGTACCGGAAAAAATGACGAATAAAGCCCGGAAGAGGCGGCGGCGGATTCCTCCGGGAAAAAACCGGAGGCTGACGCCGCTCGCGCCGGGGGAATAAGGCATTTCATCTTCAGCTCGGTCGGCGCCGCCGATATCTTTCTCGCCTTCCAATGATTTGGAGAAGCCTCGGCTTTTATTTTCACCGGACTTTCTAAAACCATTTATCATCGTGAACCGAAACCAATAAGATCTTCCCGCAGCCGCGTCTCGGCTTCGCTCGACGAACGCCTTTTCTTCTTTTCAGCGCGGGCGAGACGCCCGCCCTACCTAGCCGTGGTTCCCTCTCCCCCGGGAAGGGCACCCGCGCTTTACACTCCTCCCGCGAGATGCTACCATCCGCTAAACCGGTCACGGAACGGCGGGTTCCACTTCGATCGAATAAGGTTCGGATAATGGCGCAAAACAACGGAAACCTCGTGCGGCGGAATATCTTTTTCCAATCCCTCGATTCGGGCATCTTCATGTCAGGGATCGTGTTTTTCAACCAGATGACCATCATGATCGTGTTCATCCAGCAGCTCTACGATTCCGCGCTCATCGTAAGTCTCGTGCCGGCGCTTTTCATGATCGGCTATAACATCCCGGGCCTGTTCACGACCGGATTCGCGGAGCGGTCGGCCTTCCGCAAGAAATTCATCGCCCTGGGCGGCTTCATCCAGCGGCTGTTCGTGCTCTGCATGGTCCTGTCGGTCTTCCTCCTCCCGTTCGTCGGGCCCCGCGCCACCGCCCTCATCGTCCTGTTCTTCTACCTCGGCTTCTCCTTCATGGGCGGCGTGTACAATCCCGCCTGGATCGACTTCTGCGCCAAGACCATTCCCGTCAATTACCGGGCGCGGACCAATGCCGCCCGCTCTCTGATCGGCGGGCTGGGGGGCATTGCGGCGCCATTGCTCATCGATTACCTTCTCAATAATTTTTCCTTTCCCGGCAATTACCAGCTCACGATATTTTGCGGTTTCCTCCTTCTCTTTCTCTCCTTCTCGGCCTTTCTCATGATCAGGGAAACGGAGCCCTCGCCGCCGGTGGCCCATAAGAGTTTCGGCAAATTCCTGCGGTCGTTGGGAGAGGTCCTGAAAAAGGACCGCAACTTCGTGCGTTTTCTCCTTACGCAGATTCTCTTGAGCGTCTCCGAGTGCGGGGCGGCGTTTTACGCCTTTTTCGCGACGAAATACCTGTTCGTGCGCACCGCTTGGGTCGTGTGGTACACGCTTTGGTACAATGTCGGTTTCGGGCTCTCCGGGATCGCGCTCGGATTCATCGGGGACAAGCTGGGGAACCTGAACGTCCTGCGGATCGGGGCGTTCGGCTGCTTCCTGGGCCTCCTGCTCGTGATCCTGTTCCCGAATCCGGCTACCATCAGCATCGTTTTTATCATTGTCGGGATCAATTACAATGCCCGTCTCAACAGCTTCCAGGTGTTCATCACCGAATTCGGGGACGACCAAAGCAGAATCCGCTATTCGGCGCTCGCCACCTCCATCGGCGCTTCCGCCTTCGGCCTCATGCCCCTTGTGGGGGGCATCCTGCTCGACGTTTTCCACGTCGATTTTGTGGCGCTGTTTGTCGTCGGAGCGGTCTGCGCCCTGCTCGCGTTCGTCTCCTACCTGTTCTTCGTGAAGGATCCGCGGTCGTACAAGGCGCCGGTGCACAACGCCTGAGGAAGAGAACCACCCTTCGGCTCGCGGAGAAAACGACTCCAACATAGACGCGGTTCGGTCCGCCGCCGGAAACTGCGTTGCGAGGTGCGCTCAGGGCAGGCTCCTGACACGGCTGGGTAGTGCGGGCGTCCCGCCCGCACTGAAGAGTGAAAAACCACGGATCAAACGCGGATGTACGCGGGTAATGAAGGAAGAGGAAAAGACAAAGACTTGCGAACACCATTTCGATTACAATGATGTCGATGGAATAACGTACTGCCGATAGATCATCTCCGCAACTTTTTGTATATTCTCAACTACATACTTTCGTTACTCAGACGCCGGCGGGACATTGCCGGTGAACGGCTCTATGAAATACTTGTAGAGACGACGGATGTGAGGATATGGGAAAGACATTGTTGACCAAGGTGTGGGACATGCATAAAGTGGCGACCCTGCCCACGGGCGAGGACCAGCTCTTCATCGGACTGCACCTCGTGCACGAGGTGACCTCGCCGCAGGCCTTCCAGATGGCGCGGGCCAGGGGGCTGCCGGTGCTCTTCCCGGAGCGCTCCTTCGCCACGGTCGACCACATCGTGCCGACCCTCGTCCAGGAGCGGCCTTTCGGCGATCCCCAGGCCGAGGCGATGATCGCCGAGCTTGAAAAGAACGTCCGGGCCAACGGCATCCGCTACTTCGGCCCGGCGAGCGGCCGCCAGGGGATCGTCCACGTCATCGGGCCGGAGCTCGGTCTCACCCAGCCGGGGATGACGATCGCCTGCGGCGATTCGCACACCTCCACCCACGGCGCGCTCGGCGCGCTGGCGCTGGGAATCGGCACCTCGCAGATCCGCGACCTGTTGGCGACCCAGACCCTGGCCCTCCGCAAGCCCAAGCTCCGGCTCATCAAGGTCGAGGGCGACCTGCCGCGGGGCGTGTTCGCCAAGGACGTCATCCTGCGGGTCATCGCCGACCTGGGCGCCCGGGGCGGCATCGGGTACGCCTACGAGTACGGCGGCGGCACGGTTGCCGGGCTCTCCATGGAGGAGCGGCTCACCATCTGCAATATGAGCATCGAGGGCGGCGCCCGCCTGGGCTACTGCAACCCGGACACGACCACCTTCGATTATATCGCGGGCCGCGAGCTCGCCCCCGCGGGCGGGGAGTTCGAGCGGGCGGTGCGCTTCTGGGAAGGCGTCGCCTCCGATCCGGACGCGACCTACGACGACGTGTACCCGCTCGACGCCGCGACGCTCGAGCCGATGGTGACCTGGGGCATCAACCCCGGGCAGGGCGTCGGCGTCTCCGGGCGCATTCCGCGGCGCTCCGATCTTCCGCCCGAGCGGCGGGACGCGGCCGCGCAGGCGCTCATCCACATGAAGTTCGCCGAAGGAGAACCGGTCAAGGGACGGAAGATCGACGTCGCCTTCCTGGGCTCCTGCACCAACGGCCGTTTGAGCGACCTCAAGGCGGCGGCGGCCGTGCTCAAGGGAAAAAAGATCGCGCCGCATGTCCGGGCCCTGGCCGTGCCGGGATCGCAGGCCGTCCGCCGCCAGGCCGAGGAGCTCGGCCTGGACGCCGTGTTCCGGGACGCGGGGTTCGAGTGGCGTCACGCGGGCTGCTCGATGTGCCTGGCGATGAATCCCGACCGCCTGGTGGGAGACCAGATCTGCGCGAGCTCGTCCAACCGGAACTTCATCGGCCGGCAGGGATCGGCCAAGGGCCGGACCATTCTCATGAGCCCGGCCATGGTGGCGGCCGCCGCCCTGGCCGGTGAGGTCATCGACGTCCGGGATGTCATGTAGCTACGAAGAAGAATAAGTCGATAAGGAAACCAGGAAACCAGGAAAAAAGGCAAGCAGGAAGGGAGAAAGGGAGAGAGAGGAAGAAAAAAATGAAAATAAAAATGCCTTTTTCTGTTTTTCTTTGTCTTTTTTCTTTTCCTGGTTTCCTGGCTTCCTTATTGTTTTTTCTTCTATAAAGTGAAGCGGAGGAATAACGATGGCGAAAGGGAAAACAATCGTAAAGGCAATCAAGGGCCGGGCCATTCCCCTGCCGGGAGACGAGATCGACACGGACCGGATCATCCCCGCGCGCTTTTTAAAGGCGATCACGTTCGAGGGGATCGGACGGTACGCGTTCTTCGACGAGCGGTTCGACGAGGGGGGAGGCGAGAAGCCGCACCCGCTCAATGACGCGCGCTACCGGGGCGGAAGCATCCTCTTTGTAAACAAGAACTTCGGCTGCGGCTCTTCGCGCGAGCACGCCCCGCAGGCGCTCCTTGATTGGGGCGTTCGCGCGCTCGCCGGCGAATCCTTCGCCGAGATCTTCGCGGGCAACTGCACGGCGCTGGGGATGCCGGCGGTGCGTCTTTCGCGCGAGGCGATCGCGACGCTCATGGAAGCGGCCGGGGCGCGTCCGGAGACCGAGTTCGCGATCGACCTCGAGACGATGACAATCCGCTTCCCGAACGGCGAGCTTCCGTTCGAGCTCCCCGAGTCGAGCCGGCAGGCCTTTCTCCTGGGGACCTGGGACTCGACCGAGGGACTCCTCTCCCACGTGGAAGAGATCCGGGCCAGGGCCCGCGCGCTGCCGTACCTGAATGGCTTCCGGTGAAGGGGAGGAGAACCACGGATTGGCGCGGATAAGACGGATGGCACGGATGGGAGAAGAGGCGGAATAAATAGAATGGGTTATTTTTTCCGGAAAGATCTTCATTTCCTTCCTGTGCTTCGTTCCTCTTCGTGTCCTCTTCCTAAACGGTTTGGGAAAATACCGTGTTGGCTTAAGTATGTTTGAAAAAAAACGAGAAACGGGAGGCAATCATGGCGGAACAGCTGAACCGGCGCAGCCGGGAAATGACGGAAGGCTTGTCCAGGACCGCAAACCGCGCCATGCTCCGCGCGGTCGGGTTCAAAGACAAGGATTTCACCAAGCCGATCATCGGCCTGGCCAGCGCGGGGAGCGAAGTCTCGCCCTGCAATTACCATCTCAACGAGCTGGCCGAGTGGGCCAAGGAGCCGCTTCGCAAGCGGGGCGGCGTGCCGCTCCAGTTCAACACCTTCGTGGTGACGGACGGTGAGGCGATGGGCCACGAGGGGATGAAGTGCTCGCTTCCGAGCCGCGACACGATCGCGGACGTGATCGAGCTGGTGGCGCGCGGCCACAAAATGGACGCCCTCTTCGGCCTGGGCGGCTGCGATAAGACCATCCCCGGCACGGTGATGGCCATGGCCCGCCTCAACCTGCCCTCGATTTTCCTCTACGGCGGCACGATCCTGCCCGGGAAATACCGGGGCCGGGACGTGGACATCGTCAGCGCCTTCGAGGCCGTCGGCGCCGCCGGACGCGGGATCATGAGCGAGGAGGAGCGGCACGGCATCGAGTGCGCCGCCTGCCCGGGCCCCGGCGCCTGCGGCGGGATGTACACCGCCAACACCATGGCTTCCGCGATGGTCGCCATCGGCATGGCGCCGCCGGGAAACGCCTCCCTCCCCGCGGTGGACAGGGCAAAGCGCGCCGAAATGGGGCGGGCCGCCGGTTTTCTCACCGGGCTCATCATAAAGAACATCAGTCCGCGGGACATCATGACCCGCCGGGCCTTCGAGAACGCGATCCGGACGGTGATGGCGCTCGGCGGCTCCACCAATGCCGTCCTCCACCTCCTCGCCCTGGCCAGGGAGGCGGAGGCGCCGCTCACGGTGGACGATTTCAATCCCTTCGCCGAAACCACGCCCATCCTCTGCGACATGAAACCGGCCGGGCGCTACGTCATGAACGACCTGCACCGGGTCGGCGGGGTGGAGGCGGTGATGAAGATGCTCCTCGACCGGGGACTCCTCCACGGCGACTGCCTGACGGTCACGGGCCGGACGCTCGCGGAGAACCTGGCCGGCGTGCGCGTGTCCCTGGAGGGGCAGGACGTCATCCATCCGTTCGAGCGTCCGGTGAGGGCGGCGGGACCCATCTTCATCCTCAGGGGCAACCTGGCGGAGGAGGGCGCCGTCTTGAAGACCTGCGGCATTGAGAAAGCGGAGCATTCAGGCCCGGCCCGGGTGTTCGAGCGGGAGGAGGAGGCGCTGGCGGCGATCCTGGACGGGAAGATCCGCAAGGGCGACACCATCGTTATCCGCTACGAGGGGCCCAAGGGCGGGCCGGGGATGCGCGAGATGCTCGCCCCCACCGCGGCGATAGCGGGCGCGGGGCTCCTCAATGACGTCGCCCTGATCACCGACGGCCGCTTCTCCGGAGGAAGCCACGGCATTCTCGTGGGGCACATCGCGCCCGAGGCGCAGGTCGGAGGGCTCATCGCCTTCCTCAAGGACGGCGATATGATCACCATCAGCGCCTCCCGCAAGCTCCTCCAGGCCGACGTGAGCGACGAGGAAATCGCCCGGCGCAAGGCCGGCTGGAAGCCCCGGGAGATCGCCTACACCCACGGCGCGCTCTACAAGTACGCGAAATTGGTGTCCTCGGCGAGCCGCGGCGCGGTCACCAGTTGAACGCGGGATCCGTGGTTCTCCTCCCCTCTTTTTCACGCAGACCCCGGAAAACCCATGGCACATATCCCCGACTTTATGTATATTGACTGACAGAGGGTAGGATTATGAAAATCTACAGCCTGAAACACCTGTTGGTCGCGGCCGGCGGGACCTTGGCGGCATTTATTCTCATAGGGGCGCTCCTGGGGTTCGTCACCTGGCCGTTCGACGGCGCGGTCCGGGCGGCGCCGGCTGTGCCGGCGGAAAACGTCGCGGCCGGCCCGGACCGGACGGTGGACGATTCGCCGTCGCCCTATTTCGAGCAGAACCTCGCGCCCGCGCCGTCTCAAGCCATGTCGCAGGACGAGAAGGAAAACGTCGACATCTACCGCCGGCTCAACGAGGCGGTCGTCAACATCACCTCGACAAGCTACGGGTACAACTGGTTCATGGAACCGGTGCCGCAGCAGGGCACCGGCTCCGGCTCGATCATCAACCGGGAGGGCCACATCCTCACCAACTTCCACGTGGTGGCCAACGCCGAAAAGCTTACCGTCACGCTTTTCGACGGCAGCGAGCGGGAAGGCACGATGGTGGGCGTGGACCCGGAGAACGACCTGGCCGTCATCAAGATCGATCCCAAGGGCGCACAGCTCGTTACCGTTCCCTTCGGCTCCTCGAGCGAGCTCCTCGTCGGAAACAAGGTGCTCGCCATCGGCAACCCCTTCGGGCTGGAGCGCACCCTCACCACCGGCATCGTCTCCGGCCTGGGCCGGCCCCTCCGCATCAACCAGAACTACGTCATCCGCGAGATGATCCAGACCGACGCCGCCATCAACCCCGGCAACTCGGGCGGGCCGCTCCTTAACACGCGCGGCGAGCTCGTCGGCATCAACACCATGATCTACTCGCCGTCGGGGGGGTCCGTCGGGATCGGGTTCGCGGTGCCCATCGACATCGCCAAGCGGGTCGTACCGGAGCTCATACGAGCGGGCATGGTGGATCGCGGGTGGATCGACGTGACGCCGGTGCAGCTCTTCCCGGCCCTCGTCGAATACGCCAAGCTGCAGGTCACCCAGGGGCTCCTCGTGTCGGAGACGGCGCCGGGCGGACTGGCCGAACGGGCGGGGATCAAGGGCGGCGCCCGGTCGCGGGGGGTCCGCTACCGCGGGAACATGATCTACCTCGGGGGGGACGTCATCACCGAGGTCGACGGCGTGGCCATCTCGGGCATCCAGGACCTCTACGCGGCCCTGGAAAACTCGAAGCCCGGCAAGGTCGTGCCCGTCAAGGTGAACCGCAACGGCCGGATCGTGGAGCTCAAGGTCCAGCTGGCCCGTCGCCCCCATGCGAACAACTGATCCGCGCCGAGAGCTGAGGAAGAGAAAATAACTACGGATGGGACGCGGATAGGACGCGGATAAAGAGAATAGAGAAAGAGCAAAGAGCAAAGAGAATAAATTGTTCTATATTTCTTTTTCTTTCTTGCCTTTATTCTTCATCCGCGTCCTCACGCTGGAAGCTGCGCTGCGCGATCCCGCGTTCATCCGTAGTTCCATATCTTCCTCATCCGCGCGAAGGAGGACGACATCGACTTCAAAGTAACGGCCGATTTCGACGTTGCCGGAGACCAGGGCCAGGCGATCGACAAGCTCGCGGCGGGCGTCGCGTCCGGGGAACGCTTCCAGACCCTGAAGGGCGTGACGGGTTCGGGCAAGACGTTCACCATGGCCAAGATCATCGAACGGCTGAACCGGCCCACGCTCGTCATCTCCCACAACAAGACGCTTGCCGCCCAGCTCTATCGGGAATTCCGGGATTTTTTCCCGAACAACGCTGTCGAGTACTTCGTCTCGTACTACGACTATTACCAGCCCGAGGCCTACGTGGCCAAGCACGACCTCTACATTGAAAAGGACGCCTCCATCAACCAGGAGATCGACCGTCTCCGCCTCTCCGCGGCCGCCTCGCTCATGGAGCGCAGCGACGTCATCGTGGTGGCCACGGTCTCCTGCATCTACGGCCTGGGCAATCCCGAGGACTACAAGGGCATGCGGATCGAGCTTAAAAAGGGCGGGGATGACGGCCCGCGTCGGCTTGCCTCCCGGCTGGTCGCCCTCCAGTACGAGCGGAACGACGCGGTCCTGGAGCGCGGCCGCTTCCGGGTGCGCGGCGACGTGGTGGAGATCGGCCTGGCCTCGGTCAAGGCGGCCCTGCGCATCGAGTTCTTCGGCGACGAGATCGAGCGCATCCGGCTCGTCGATCCCCTCACCCTGGAGACCCTCGAGGAGCGCGAGCGGACTTTCGTCTACCCGGCCAAGTACTTCGTCATGCCGCACGAGCGGGTGGAGCGGGCGATCGAGAAGATCCGATCCGAGCTCGACGCGCGCTACCGCGAGCTCCTGGACGCCAAGAAGCTCGTCGAGGCCGAGCGGCTGAAGACGCGCACCGAGTACGACCTCGAGATGCTCTCGGAGATGGGCTACTGTCCCGGCATCGAGAACTACTCGCGCCACCTCTCGGGGCGCGAGGCGGGCGAGCGGCCGTGGGTACTCATCGACTTCTTCCCCGACCCCTTTCTCACCTTCATCGACGAGTCGCACGTCACCCTGCCGCAGATCGGGGGCATGTACGAGGGCGACCGCTCGCGCAAGACCTCGCTTGTCGAATACGGCTTCCGCCTGCCCTCGGCGCTCGACAACCGGCCGCTCGTATTCAAGGAGTTCGAGGGCCTGCTCGATTCCGTCGTCTACGTGAGCGCCACGCCGCAGGCCTTCGAGCTCGGGAAATCATCGCGCGTGGTCGAGCAGCTCATCCGGCCCACCGGCCTCCTCGATCCCGCGGTCGAGGTGCGTCCGACCGCGGGCCAGATCGACGACATCTACAAGGAGATTACGCTCCGGGTGGAGCGGGGCGAACGGAGCCTGGTCACCACGCTCACCAAGAAGATGGCCGAGGAGCTCACCGACTACCTGGCCGACCTGGGGCTCAAGGTCCGCTACCTCCACTCGGAGATCGAGACGATCGAGCGGGTGGAGATCCTGAAAGCCTTGAGGGCCGGCGAGTGCGACGTGGTGGTCGGCATCAATCTCCTCCGCGAGGGACTCGACCTGCCCGAGGTGTCGTTCATCGCCATCCTGGACGCGGACAAGATCGGCTTCCTGCGCTCCACCACCTCGCTCGTCCAGATCATCGGGCGGGCGGCGCGCAACGTGAACGGCACGGTCGTCATGTACGCCGACCGCGCGAGCGACGCCATGAAGGAGGCCATCGCGGAGACCGAGCGGCGCCGCGCCGTGCAGGCGGCCTACAACGAGGAGCACCACATCACCCCGGTCACCATCACCAAGGCCGTGCACGACATCCTCGAGCGCAGGATCAAGGAGAAAGAGGAGAGCGAGCGGGTGGAGATCGAGGTGCTCAAGAAGAGCTACAACCTGCTTGTGCCGCGCGAGCGCAAGGCCTACCTCCGCAAGCTCGAGGAGGAGATGCTCGAGATGGCGAAGAACCTGGAATTCGAGCGCGCCGCGGCGTTGCGCGACGAGATCAAGGCGGTCAACGAGATGTTTCAGCCTGACTCCGGGTAGGATCAACTCCCCGGGGAATTTATCAGGAGACTATGAAGGACAGGAAACCAGGAAAAGAGGGGGAAAAAAAGAAAGAGAGAGAAGGGGAAACAGATTTTCTTTTACTTTTTATCTCTTTCTCTTTTCCGGTTTCCTTTCCTCCTGGCTTCCTCATAAAATCTTTCCAATTGAGTGGAATGGACGAAGATTATAGATGAGAGGATTTATGACTACAAAGAAAAGCCGTATGTCTATAGGGTGCCTTGCCGCTTTGGCGATCGCCGTATTCCTGGCTTCAAGCTGCGGGGGGAACGGGAAGGACACGACCATCGAGCTTCCGGGCGAGCGGGTCATGCGGCTCGGGTACGGGTGGGGGGTGGTGCTCCTCAATTACGTCCGCATCCGGGCCACGCCGGCCGCGGACGGGATCGAGGTCACGGCCCTGGCCAGGTACGCCGTGGTGCGGGTGATCGACAAGGGCCGGCGCGAAACGACCAAGACCGGCGCCGATTTCTGGTACCAGGTGGAAGCGGGCTCGAACCGGGGCTGGCTCTTCGGCTCGTACCTGAAGGTGTTCCACGACCGGGACGAGGCGGTGCAGGCGGCCGCCGAGCTCAAGGCTGAGAAGCGGTGACCGGCCAACTTTCCGTCCTTTTCAGCTGGCTGGCTCCGCCCGTCCTCGGCGCGGTCATCGGTTTCGTCACCAACGACATCGCCGTCCGCATGCTCTTCCGGCCCTTCCGGGAGAAGCGCATCTTCGGCATCCGCGTCCCGTTCACGCCCGGCATCATTCCCAAGCAGCGGCGGAAGCTGGCTTCGAGCATCGGGCGCATGGTCTCCGACGAGCTTCTCACCGAGGACGCGGTGCGCGCCCAGATCGGCACCCCGAAGGTCTGGGAGGCGATCCGGGAGAACGTGGCGGGGATCACGAGCTCGATCCTCGACACGCGCCTCGACACGCTCCGCGAACAGCGCCTGCCGCTCTTCCAGGCCACCCTCCCGGAGATTGTCAACGGCTTCTTAAAGTCGTTTCTCCAGAGCCCGCTCTTCCTCACGGCCCTGAAGAGCGTCCTGGAGACTTTCCTCGATTCGGTGGCGGGCCGGCCCGTGCGGGAGCTCATCGAGGAGCTCAAGCTCCGTCCCTTCCTGGAGGAGAAGCTCCGGTCGATCGTCGAGGACGACCGGCTCAAGGAGAAACTCAAGACAAGCGTCGCCGCCTGGGCGCGCCGCAAGGCGGGCGGGAAGGAATCGCTTTCCGGAATCCTGCCCGAGGGCCTCACGGGCACGCTCACCGGGCTCTTCCGCTCGCTCTATCCTTTCCTCCTGTCGAGCCTCAGGGCCTGGCTCGCCGCGCCCGAGGTGCGGCATAACCTGGAGACGCGGGGCAAGCTTCTGCTGGACGACATCCTCTCCAAGCTCAACATCTTCCAGCGCTTCTTCCTGTCGGTCGGGCAGTACGACCGCACCTTGAGCGACCGGATGCCCGGCATCGTGGACGATTTCATCAACCGGGTGAGCGGGGCGATCGAGTCCGAAAAGGACCGCGAGGAGATCGTGCAGGCCTTCGCGCGCGCCCTGGACGACTGGGCCGCCAAGGGGCTGGGGGACATCGTCGGGAAGGACGAGAAGGACCTTGATGGGAAAATCTCCGGCCTCGTGGACGGCCTGTTTTCCTTTCTGCGCCGGGAGGAGCTCGGCACAAAGCTGGCGGACGCCGCCGGCGCCTACCTCGCCTCGCGCGAGGAGGAGAGCCTCGAGTCCCTGGCCGGCTCGCTCCTCGGCCTGAAGACGTCCCAGGTGGCCGAGTACATTGTCGGCCGCTTCACCGACGAGCGGTTCGCCGCCGGAGCCGCGGAGCGCGTCACCGCCTTCGCCGTCGACTTCTTCAAGACCCGGGGCGCGCTCACCGTGGGAGAGCTCCTGGGCGCGGACCCTGTGAACAAGGCCGAGTTCGACAAGCGCGCCGCCGCCGCCCTGAACGGCGTCCTCGGCCAAAAGCTCCCCGAGGCCCTCAAGAGCCTCGACCTCCGAGGCCTCGTGGAGAACAAGATCAACGGTCTCGACATCGAGGAGGTCGAGGGCCTCCTCCTCATGGTCATCGCCCGCCAGCTCAAGTGGATCAACGTCTTCGGCGCGATCCTGGGCGGGCTCATCGGCCTCCTCCAGGTCCTCCTCCGCGCGCTGGGCGTGTGGTAGGAGATGGGGGAAGATGAGGGAGATGGGGAGGGGAAGAAGACATGAATGACGTGAATTAAACATTTCCAATGATTCTGGGATAGATTTTAGCCCAATATATGTCGGATGTTATTTCTTTCTCAGTTGGTATCGCTCTCTTCAATGTCCGTTGTTCTATAATGCGTTCCATTTCCTTTCTCAATTTATCAGGGTCCCTTTTACCCAATTCAAATAAAGACATAATGCCGACGTGCATGAATAGATCGGCCTTTATTTCCTTAATTCCGGGTTTTCTGAATAAATCAGCCAAAGCGAGAATTTTATGAAAGGTGTTCTTCGGAATTTCAGTTCTCCGTTGCAGCGAAAGCGATTTTTCTTTTGTTGAACAAGAGAGCAAGAGCTCTCCGTTTGTTTTAATGCCGTTTACTTTCAGTTTCTCGATATGCTTTTTATCAACACCGATAATTATTTTCAATTGATACGGTTTATATTTGTGAAATTGCAATAATTGAAATAATAGCCTTACATAAGTCATATCAACCTTCGTTTTTTTTATAAGGTGATGTAAGTCATTATCATTCTGCATTACCAAGAATAAATCATTTGAGTCTTTGATACTATTCAATGGAAGTACCGTACAAATATTCTTCAAATTTTCAATTGAATTCCAATATGATCGGGTTAATGTTTTCTCTCCCAATACGCTGAAAAGATCGTTTATCTTTATATTGTTTAGTTCTTTATTGTTCACATCGGTCTCCACTTATGGGAATTGCTTTCACCGCTTATACAAATATCCTGACCTCTCTGATTTTTTCCCTCCTCTCCATCTTCCCCATCTTCTTAATCTTCCCCATCCGTAGTTCCCTCACCTCCTCATTTTCTTCATCCGCAGTTTCTCTCACCCGGGCCCGCTATTTCTTCATGCCGCCGAGGAGCTCCATGAGCTCGCCGCGGGTGCGGATCTCCATTTTTTGGAAAATGTGGTGGACGTGGCTCTTCACGGTCGGGATGGAGATGAAGAGCCGGGAGCCGATTTCGCGGTAGCTCCGGCGCCCGATGAGATACTCCGCCACCTCGATTTCGCGTTCGGTGAGGCCGCGTTGCCGGAAGAGGGTCCGGTCGACCGGCGCCTCCGCGACGGGATGCGCCTGGATGAGCACGAGGAGCAGAAAGCGGAATGTGAGCACGCTCGTGACGCACAGCAGATAATAGATGACGGGCCAATTGACGCCGAAGAGTGCGGACAGGATATTCATCCCCCAGACGCCTTCCTCGATCGCGATGAGCGGGGCGAAGGCGAAAAAAACGACGACGGTGACGATGAGGGTGCTTTTGAGATTGCGGTTGACGATTCTTTTCAGGTAGCGGACCGTGATATAGGCCAGGACCACCAGCTGCACGCCCTTGAGAAGGCCGAGCCCCAGCTCGAGCCGCCGCCACTCTTCCCCGTCGACGGCGACGGCGAAGAGGAAGAAGAAAAGGATCGAGAACGAGATAAAGAAATGAGCGATCCTTTTTTTCATGGTGAAGCGGACCTGCATGAGCCCGTAGAAGGACCGCTGCAGAAGGAAGAGCACGCAGGATTTCACGGCGTAGAGCGCGATGAGCCAGACGATTTCCGGCGTCGGACCCAGGGTGACGCCGGCGATCGTCATATAGACGACCACGGCGTAGAGCAGGACCATGAGGAAATTGCCGAGACTGACCAGGGCGAGGTGGCGATAGGTTGAGTCCCCGGTCCGGCGGAACAGGATGAACGCCATGAGCACCGAGCTCAGGCTCAACACGAAACTGGCGATGCTCACGAAATACGTGACGTGGATCACGGTCCCTCCGGTCGAGGGCGGCGGCACGCCGCGAAGCTGCGGAAAATCGAGGAGAAAGCGGAGTGGGACGCTTCATGGCCTCAAGACCCGGTACGCCTCATTTTATCCCGAACGGGGGAGCGTGTCCAGATTTCCGGATGGGGGAAGATGAGGAATTCCGGGAGGAAAAGAGTGTTTCTCTTCCGATAACCGAAACTCATGCTTTCAGCGCAATTTATCCGACCCGATCCGCTGATTTCCCCTTTCCGCTTCCATCTATAATGCATGACCGTGTATACAAATGCACTCTATGGCGGGCGGGACGCCCGCCATGCCGTAGTTTCCCGCAGCCCGGCCGAACGGCGGTTATTTTTCGATCCCCTCTTCCTCTTTTTGAATCTGATGGGCCGTCCAGTAATAGCCGTATTCCTGCCACACTTTCACTCTGTTGCGGTGTTCTCCCTTTTCCTGAAATTCAACGACCCAGTATCCCCCCGGGCCTTTCCGGAGAACGCCCGGCCCTTTCAGGAAAGGAGACCAGCAGGGAAACTTACTTTCTTCCTTGACCTTGTTCACTTCCCAGGCCGCGATCAATTGGTTGTCCGCCTTGCCGTCCGGGAGTGTGAAATCGCCCTGCACCTCAAGATGGATTTTCGCCCCCTCGTAATCGTTGAGTTTCTGCTTCTCGACCCGCCCCCGGATTTTAATGTGGCGCAGCTCCGGTCCGTTTTTGAGATGCGGGGCGTCGTACTGCAGGCCGCTCGTCATTTTGCGTTTGGTGAAATAATCGATCGGTCCGCTCGCCATTTTCGCGCTGGGGACGCCGGGGACGAACGCGCTGATCATTCCCCGGATCTCGGAGACCAGCTCGTCGAGGCCTTCGGTATTCCGGTCCAGGTCGTATTCAATGGTGCCTTCGCCCTCGATCTCGTCCTTTTCATTTATGTAGAGGAAAAATTTGGTCGCGTGCTTGACCGTCAGGGTGAGGTTTCGATTGCGAAATCGGACTTCCTCGCCGGCTCCCCCTCCGATCCAATTGCCCCTGAGGGAAGCGGCGGATTCGGACGGGCCGCCTTTTTTATCGCCCTGCCGATCGTCCGGCGGATTTTCACCCTGCCGGTTCCCCTGCGCGGGGGGGCTTTGGATGGAGAAATACCCGTCTGAAAAATCCGAGGCGGAGCCCCGTACGATTTTTATGCGGTAATCGTCTCCGGCCGGCAGATCCGACGACACCTTCCAGAGAAAAACGCCGGAGGAGGCGTCCACGGTCCCGATTTTTTTCTTCAGGGCGGAACCCTTGAACAGCTCTATCCCGACCTGCCCTGAAAGGCTTCCCCCCCAGGCGACGGTTTGCAGCGATCCTTTATACCAGATCTCTCCGCCGTTCGGCTGCAGGATTTCCGGCGAGGCCCCTTCGGACTGGCCGTACATCGTCCCGCCCGACGCGAAGAGCGCCGCCGCCAATAAGACGGCGTGGGTAATTTTCACTCTCATCACATCCCCCTTTTTTCAATATGAGCGGGCGCTCCGCGTTCGCGGCTCCGCTCCGGTTGCTTTGTATTCGCGCCCTACTTGTTGGCTTCTTCCACGGCTTTTATGAGTTTGTCTTGATTGGCCAGGATAAGCTGTTTCTCCCCTTCGCTGACTCCCGCGTCCTTAAAGAGCTCTTCATACTGGTCCGCGATCATCTTTTTCATGTGCGCCGATTGCCCTTTCATGTTTTGCGAAGCGACCAACCACGGAACGAGGGTCCATATTTTGGCGTGTACGTCCATGAACAATTCCGGATCGTCCCAGCCGTGCGCCTGCAGCAGAGCGACCAACTCGCCGCCCCCCAGCTGGGCCGCGCCGATCGTGTTGACGTTGTCCCCGATGTCCTTCGCCTTGTGCGCGAAGGGGGGCAGGGTCTCCAGGTATCTGTCCAGGAGCTCCTGGGTGAGGGTGACGGCGCCGGCCTGGGACTGATCGGCGGAATTTTCTTCGCCGTTCATTGTGTCGTGCGTCCGGGTTTCATCGGCGTCGCTTCGTTTGGCGCAGGCGCTGTAGGCGAATACGAGGAGAATAACGGCAATCCGGAAAAAATGCTTTTTCATGAGACCTCCCTTCGGCAAAAAAGAAATAAAAGAAAGAAGCACCGGCCGCCCGACATCAGGCGCGTTCCCGGGAGGAAGCATATCCCGCGCCGACGGTCTCATGGCCCCATCTTTTTTCGCGTAAAAGTATAACACCGGCGCGGATGTTCAACAAGCGGGCGCCCGGGGGGGGTAGATGAGGGAAGATCAGGCGGTTTTGCCGAGCTTGCTCGGCAAAACTACCGGATAGGGAAGATGAGGAGGATGGGGGGTGCCGGGAAGACATCAAAGCCTTTCGAGCGTCCTCTTGATATTGATCGAGCCGATACCTTCTTGGTCGCAGATCCGAAACCATTCTTCCTCGGTTATATGCTTGTGCGTCATGGAATGCACCAGATCGAATATTTCCAATTTGCGGCCCTCGCGCGTCAGCCGGGGGAACCGCTCCGGAACTACGTGCAGGTCCCATCCGCTTCGCGACAGCACCGCCGCGACGACCGTACCGAGGATTTCCGTGACGTCCTCGTCGCACAACTCGGCTCCCACGGGGCATTCTTCCATCAGCGTCCAAACATAAGCATGGAGCTCCCGGCAGGTAATGTCCAGTCTCGTCAGGCCGCCGGTGAAATGTTTCGCCCTCTTTTCGAAAATGAACCGATAGGCTTTTTCCCCCGCTTCCTCCCATTTCAAGGGGATGATATTTTGAACCGAGCGGTGTTTGAATACCGCCGCGCAATCGTCTTCCAGCGCCGTCGTCATTTTTTCCAGGGGAACGGACGCCTCCCGCGCCGCGCCGCTTCCCGCCTCACCCTTCGCTTCCATCCTTGCTATTCTTTTCCCGAGCTCCGGATGAGACGAATACCGGCTTCCCTTGGGCTCCGGCATTCTTTCCGCAAGGCCGCACTCGCGGCCGTTTTGCAGGAAGCGACAGAAGCCTTCCAGGAACGGTGGAACGTATCCCCTCGCGAGCGCCGGAGAATAATACTTGTTCCAGTACGCCGCAAAGCGCTTCTGCACGCCGACGACGCTCCGCAAGGCGTCCGCCGCGCGCCGGCTTCCCGCATAACGGCAGGCGATCTCGTCGGCCACCGTTTCCTGCCGCCGCGAAACGGCGCTCGTCACAAGGCGGAACAATTTCGCGAAAAGGATGAAAATACCGTCGATGAGCTTCGTATTCCGCGTCAGCTGTTCTATAATATTTGAAAGCGAATTGTGAAGGGTGTAGATCGTCGGGCCCAGGGAGGTGTCCTTCCTCGAAAAGTGGCCGAGCTCGTGCGCGATGACCGCTCCCAGCTCCGGTCCCGGAAGCATAAGGATAAGCGGGACGCCGATTCCGAGAATGGTCTTTCCCCCGAAACCGGACATCGTGTCCCGTTTGCCGATCCACGCGTCCGGCTCCGGGAGGAGATAGATTTCCCGGGGCGCCTGCTGGCCGAGGTCTTCCGCGATGGCGGCCACCGCGGCCGATATCTCCCGATACCGATCTCCCCGGATCAGAATCCCGGGCGGGATGAACTTTTCTTTGCGGGGAAACATGGCGACAAGGATGGAGAACGCTCCGATGTAGCATATCCCGATGACGTAGAAATTAATGCGACCCAGTTCCAGCACCATGTAGACAGGCAGCGCCATGAGTGCGACGACGACAAACAGCGTGAACGCGTAGAAAAAAACAAAAAGAAAGATCACCAGAAGCGCCCTGAGGGCGAATCCGAGCTTGTGCTTCACTTAAATTTCCGCCTTTCCCCGACCTGCTGATTTTCTCTTTCCGCTTCTATCCATAATGCTTCATCTTGTATACGAATGCACTCTATGGCGGGCGGGATGCCCGCCATTTCTCTATCTTCTTAATCTTCCCTATCCGTAGTTTTCAAAGCCCTCCCCGGAACGTCAGCGGTACGGTTTCTTCCGGAAGGACTCGTCACGGCGGCAGGCTTTCTCGTAGTACTCCCCGGCCGCGGCCTTGTCCCCCAGCTTGAATTTGGCCATACCAAGGTAATAGTCGCTCTCCGCGTCGTCGAAGCCCAGGCCGCGGGCCTTCATAACGTCCTGCAGGCCAGGGGCGGCGTCGCCCGCCTCTATCCTGGCCGCGCCGCGGTTATGGATCGCCAACAGCTCGTTCGGGTTCAACGCCAGGGCCGCGTCGCAGTCGGCGACGGCGCCCGAGTAGTCGCCGCTGAGCGTCTTGATATCGGCCCGGTTGACGAGATAGCCCGTCTCTTTCGGATCGAGCCTCACCGCGGCGTCCAGATCCGCCAGGGCGCCCGGGTAGTCGCCCCGGCTTCTCTTCAGGAGCGCGAGCGCTCCGTAGGGCGGCGCCGAGTGAGGATCGAGCTCGATCGATCGCCTGTAATCCATCTCCGCCCCCGCCGGGTCGTTGCAGCCTTCCTTCGCGACGCCCCGGTGAAAAAACCACTCCGCCCGTTTGCCGTCGAGGCGGATCGCCCGATTGAAATCCTCCAGCGCCGCCTCGTACCGTTCCTGCCGGTTCCGGCAGAGCCCGCGCAGGAAGTAAGCCATCGGCTGGAAGGGATCGATTTCAAGCGACGTCGAATAGTCCTCAATGGCCTTGTCGTCCATCCGCAGGAGCCACTCGGCGATGCCGCGGTTGAAATGCCATTCGGCGTCCCCCGGTTTGAGCGCGATGGCTTGGTTGAAATCCGCGAGGGCGGCCTCGTTGTCACCCAGCATTCCGGAACAGATCCCCCGACGGAAATAGACCTTGGGGTCCTGCTTCGGGTTGAGCGAGATGCTTTTGGAGTAGTCGGCGATCGCGCCCTTGAGGTCGCCGAGCCCTTCCCTGGCGGCACCGCGGTTGTAATAATAGAAGTAAAAGTCCGGATCGAGCTCTATCGCCTTGTTGAAGTCTTCGAGGGCCGCTTTATCGTCGCCCGCCCATCCCTCCATGAGCCCCCGCCAGGAATAGGCGCGGGCGTCGCCCGGGTCGAGCTCGATGGCCCGGTTGAGATCGGCCAGGGCGCCTTCCCTGTCCGTGTCCATTTTCTCAATGGCCCGATCGACGAAATCCTTGGCCGTCGTTTGGGCGGAAAGGAATCCGCCGGCCGCGAAAAAGAGCGCGGCTGCGCACAGGACCGGGAAAAATCTTTTCATGGGAACGCTCCTTCACGGCGCGGCGTGCCCGACCCGCGGTCGTCGTATCAAACAGCATAGCGCCGGGGAGCGCGGATTTCAAGATAAGGATGGCACGGATGGGGGAGGGGGAGGTGGAAAAATCAAGGTATGCGATGTATTACATCCAGACTTGATCGTGTTTCATCACAGCGCTCAGTTTTTCACCGAAATAAAAAATGTAATCGTACGGCGGCGGCATCCGTCTCGAATCTATTCATTTAAAAAGCGAGAATGATGCATGGTATTCGTCAAGCTCCCAATTGTGGGAGTTATAGTGGACATATTCCCTGATTTTATCCAATTCCCGGTCGTTCCGGATTATTCGGTCGTAGAATCGGGGTTGCCAAATCGGTGATCCGATGCGCACCGTGACGGCGGATTTGAAGCCGGCTACAAACGACGAAAAGGATTTCGGGGAACGATTCGCGATAGGGCACGATTTTTTGGAATCCGATTGTAGAGACGCACGGCCGTGCGTCTCTACGTTTTCCGGCTTATAAACGTGATCCCGGTTCACGCGAACATTCCGCGGGTCTTCGCGGCCATGTGTCCGTACAATTGTATCCCTGATAATCACGATCCCGTGCACGTGATTGGGCATGACGCAATACGCGTCACAATCCAATTCCGCGCGGATCCCGAACGATTTCAACCATTCCGACTCGACGATTTCACCCGCCGGCGACAATTGCATTCGCCCCCGGACGACGCCGCCCAGGAGACATTCCATGTTCCGGGTGCACAGGGTGATGAAATAATACCCGGGAGCGGAATAATCCCGGTTTTTCAACCGCGTCGAATCGATTCTGTATTTCGTTACATTCAAATTCCGGCTCACGGCATTCCCGCCTTTCCACGCATAAGGAAACCGCGGTTTCAGCCCGGTGAATTCAAATACACGTTCGCATCGGGGACAGGGTTTTGGGGAGTTAATTGGCAACGGAAACCGGTTTTATTTGGGAATTGAATCGTAGAGACGCACGGCCGTGCGTCTCTACGATACCGTCCAATACATTACTCCGGATTCGCACGTATATTTCGCAAAAAACCACGGCCGTGCGTCTCTACGTTTCCCGTCCAATAAATAGAATCCGAACCGACACGAACATTTCGCGAAAATCCACGGGCGCCTGCGGCTTATTTCAAGAGCTCCGCTTTCAGGAACAGGCCCGACGGGGTGAGATCGTCGTCCGTCCACGGGCCTGAGAGGGAGGCCGACGGCTTCAGGGCGGAGGTGGTTTCGTCGCAGGTGCTGAACGACCAGTTCATCCAGCTCAAATCGTTGGCGTCCATCCAATCGATCCACTCACGGGCGGAAACGAGGTCCATCGGCCCGGAGCTCAAGTGGAAGGCCGTGCCCCATTCGGTGACGAACAGGGGCAGGCCGCCGTCCAGGGCCGCCTGCGCGTATCGCCTCACGTCCGCTTTATGGGACGCGGCGTAAAAATGCTCGGTGTACATGATGTTGTCGTACTCCGTGATGGGATCCTCCAGCACCAGGTCGGCCCGCTGGCTCCAGAACGGGGTGCCCACGATCACGACGTTGTCGTGATCGTCCGGATCGGAGCGGCGGATGACGTCGATGACGCCGTCGCCCGCGTCGTCCGGGTCCCCCACCGCGTAGCGGCGGATTCTTTCCCAGGGGATGTTTCCCTCCGGCTCGTTCGTGATTTCGAAGATGACGTTGGGATACTTCCCCCATTTCGAGGACATCATCATGAAAAAGGTCTTCGCCTCGCTCAGGTATTCCAGGGGATCCGAATGGACGTGCCAGGAAATGATCACGTAGATGCCGTTGTTGATCGCGTCCCTGATGAACATGTTCGCCTGGTCGAGCATGTATTCCGGCTGGGAAACGAAGCCGTTCCAATAGCGGCCGTCCTTGAACGCTTCAACGTAGAGCGCCATGCGCACCGCGTTGATCCTGAAATATTCCACGCAATGCGGAATCGTCTTCCCCGCCGAGAAGGGAAACCATTGCGGGCCGTGGGAGCTCACGCCCCGCAGGCGGACGGGGGCCCCGTTTTCCGCGCACAGTCTCCCGCCTTTCACCTGCAGGTGGCCGTTCTCGGCCACCACGCCGGTCCCCGGGGGATCGAGCGGGCCTTCCCCGCGGTAGAAAAAACCGTAGAGCATGTAGGATGAATTGACCGCGAACGCCGTCGCCACGAGCAGGGCGATGACGGGAATGAGCTTGAGCGGGTTCACCGCGCGCCGGGGTTTGACCGCGATGTTCGATGCCGCCGTCCGGACGAGCTTCGGTTCCTCCTCGGTTTTTACGATGAGACAGCGTCCGCCGCGGTAGGAAATGTTGCCGATCACTTCTCCCCGCGTCAGCCGCCCGCGGCCGGACGGCAGCCGGAGCCGAAGACGGGCGCCCTCCGCGATGTTCCGGGGGAAACGGACGATGAGTCTTTTTTCGCCGGCGACGCAGGCGGACGTCACCATATCCCTCCCGCAATCGAGAAGGAGCGGGAAAAAGGCGACGTGATGCAGATGCCTGACGCGCATGCGCTGCCGCCGCAGCCCCTCCTGAAAGGCGATACCGATGACGCGGAGCTTTTCGCTTTCGCCGGAACGGGGGAAATCGAGCTCGTACCGGTAGGCGGTTCGCTTCCCGGCGACGGGAAAGGCGGTCTTCGCCCGGATGCGCGCCTCAATCCCGCCCGTCGCGGTTTGGCCGTCGCCGACGTTCAGCGTCAGGACGGTGTCGCGGGGATAGTCATGTGCGCTCATGATGACGGCCGACGATTCGTTCCAGCATTCCACCGGGCACGTCTCGTCGCGGACCGTCCCGTTCCCGCCGCCGGACACGTCGGCGAACACCGTGTCATGAACGAGGAAGCTGTCCGTTTTGGGATGAGAGAACGAGATGATGAGCGCGGCCAGGGCGACGATCGCGAAATAGAAACAGCCGGCCAGCGACACCAGGAAAATGACGGAGGTGAACCCGCCGTGAAAGAACAGATACCCCTTGGAGAAAACGGCCGTGACGTTCAGGCAGAAGATCGCCGCCGGGCCGACGATCGAGGAGAGGGCGTGCTTCGTCTTCTGGTCCTTGGGCGTCACGGCGAAGCGGTGGGAACGCCTAAACAGTCCCGCGACGACGCCCCACAGGTACGCGACGAAGCGGATCATGCCGTATAGTTCGTCGTTGAAAAAGGAAATTTTCCGCCGCCCGATGACGTGGAGCGAGAATATGCTCACCGCGATATAGCCGAGGATGATCCAGATGTTCGCGGGATTGCGGCTGATGGGGCAGACGCCCGTCAGGAGGTAGACGGCCGGGATGGTGTAGAAGACGAGACGCGACAGGCCGTCGAAAAAATGCATGACGGAGAAAAAGTAGCAGAGGCGCTGCATGAGGGAGAGCCCCTTTTTGAAGAGCGGATTGTTCCGGCTGAAAATCTGCGCCGCTCCCTTGGCCCAGCGCCGGCGCTGAATGAGAAACTGGCGGACGTTGACGGGCGCCAGGCCGTAGGCGAGCGGCTTGTCGACGTACAGCGAGCGCCAGCCGCGCGCGTGCAGGCGCATGCTGGTGAGCATGTCCTCGGTGACGGATTCGGTCGCGAACCCGCCGGCCTCCTCCAGGGCCGCGCGCCGCAGGAGGGCGTTGGTGCCGCACCAGAAGGCCGCGTTCCAGTTGTTTCTGCCCTTGAGGATCAGATCGAAAAAAGCCTCCTGCTCGTTCCAGACGCGGCCGGCCCGCCGGCGGTGCTGAAAGCTGTTCAGGTTGTAGTACTGCTGGGGGACCTGCACGAGGGCGACGCCGGGGTCCTTGAAATACCCGATCAGCCGCGTCAGGAAATCCCGCATGGGGATGAAGTCGGCGTCGAAGACCGCGATGAAATCCCCGTTCGTCCGCGGCAGGGCATGGTTGAGATTGCCCGCCTTGCCGAACCGGTTGTTCTCCCGCGTCAGGTAACGGGCGCCCAGGCTCTCCGCCAGGTCTTTCACCTCCGGCCGCCGGCCGTCGTCGAGCACGTACGTTGTATGCGGGTACTCCATGGCGACGCAGCAGAAAATGGTGCGGCGCAGGATGGCGATGTCTTCGTTGAAGGTGGGAATGAACACGTCCACCGACAGGCCGGGCAAAGGCGGCGCGTCCGGCACGGTGCGGGGCTTCCAGAGGGAAAGCGCCAGGCCGATCGTGGAAAGTCCCGTCAGGCAATCGGCCAGGATGAAAATCACGGAATAGGCCGCGTACTGGGGGTTGAAGGTGAAGAGGATGCGCCAGGCGAGGTAAAAAACGATGATGAAAAGCAATGCGACGATGACCGAGCGCCGGAATGTTTCGCCGCGGAGCGGGCGGCACGCGTTTTCCCGACGCGAACAGCCGGGCAGGCCCCCGGGTTTTGTCTTCGCCTTTTTCTTCGGGAAGTTGCCGACAAAATCATCGACGTCGCCGCCGCCGGCCGGTTCCGAAGCCCGCATTTCACGCTCCATGACACGGCTGTCCGCCATTTTTTTCCCCGCGTTTCATCGTTCTTTCGCATTTTTTTAGCATACGTTGGAAAAGAACCGGACTCCCGCGCGGCGGTCCGGCGCCGGAACTTCATTAATGGAACACTATTGTAATACATTACGGTCACCGGGAATTCACACACAACGTCCCGCAAAAGAACGCCGGAATTGCAACGATTTCCTTCAATCGCTCTTGAAGACTTGTGTGTCATCCGAAAGGAAATCTCCGGGCGCCGCCGCCATTGACGAGAACCAGTTCGAACTTTATGGGCTTGCCGGAACTATAACCGCTGATCACATTGACGTCAAGCCGGTCGGCCGGGTCTCCGTTTCTAATACGGAAGAGATAGTGAAGACATATATGACGCGAATGGCGCGAACGGCGAAGGGGAGGGTGAAAAAACAAGTAATGCGACGTATTACATCCGGACGTGATCGTATCTCATGACAGCACTTGGTTTTTCCCTAAAATAGAAAATGTTATCGTGCGGCGGCGCCGCCTGAGTCCGTCTCTGCCGCATTCATTCAAGATGGGAACACCGATGCATGGTATTCGTCAAGCTCCCAACTGAGGGGGTTATAGTGTATATATTTCCTGATTTCATCCAATTCCCGGTCGTTCCGGACTATGCGGTCGTAAAATCGGGGCTGCCATATCGGCGATCCGATTCGCGCCGTGACGGCGGATTTGAAACCGGCGACAAACGACGATATCGATTTCGGGGGACGAGATAGCGCGATCGGGCTTGATTTTTTGGGATCGGATCGTAGAGACGCACGGCCGTGCGTCTCTACGTTTTCCGGACTATAAACGTGATCCCGGTTCACACGAACATTTTGCGGGAACACACGGTCACGCGTTCCCGCAATTTTATCCCGGATAATCACGATCCCGTGCACGTGATTGGGCATGACGCAATACGCGTCACAATCCAATTCCTCGCGAATTTGGAACGATTTCAACCATTCCGATTCGACGATTTCACCCGCCGGCGACAATTGCATTCGCCCCTGGACGATACCGCCCAGAAGACATTCCATGTTCCTGGTGCACAGGGTGATGAAATAATATCCCGGGAAGGAATAATCCCGGTTTTTCAACCGTATCGAATCGATTCGATATTTCGTTACGTTCAAATTCCGGCTCACGGCAGCACCGCCCTTCCACGCCAATGGGAACCGCGGTTTCACCCCGGCGCATTCAAAAAAAAGGTTCGCATCGAAAACCGGTTTTTTTTGGGATTTGATTGGTAACCAAAACCGGTTTTATTTGGGATTGAATCGTAGAGACGCACGGCCGTGCGTCTCTACGATTCCGTTCAATAGATTCAATCCGAATCGACACGCAACATTCACGGAAACCCACGGCAAGGCGCTCTTCACGCGGGTGAATCCATCGAGGCGAACGCTTATAATATGTCCATTCTTCATCGCCGTGCGGGCAAAAGAAAA
>JAFGSW010000040.1 GCA_016934415.1 Spirochaetales bacterium
AATAGCGATCGATGCATGTCAAATAGCGATCGATGCATGTCAAATAGCGATCGATGCATGTCAAATAGCGATCGTTCTATCCGCCGCATGGAACGATGGATGAGTCATATCCGATGCCTCGATTTTTAGTAACGAGAATCGTGGTCGTGGTTCCGAATTCGGGCGGTTACGGCCTTCGTTCGTCCGATCCGGAGGTCGAACGTGCGCTCGCAGATAGAAGTGGGCAGATCGTTCCCCATTGAAGGATGGGACGACGTATCTTCCTGCGCCCCCTACTCATCCCTCACGTTTTTGTGTGTAGTGAAGGGGAATATTATACTCATCAAAAGGGGAAGAATCCCAGAAGATTGAAGAAAAAGTTCGCTATGGAGCCGACGATAATTTTGATCCCGATAAATAGAAAGTTTGGCCCGCCCAACTGGCCGATGACCATCGAGAGAACCAGGAGACCAAGAAAGAAAAACGTACCGTATCGGTAGAGCTTCGCCTCGGTTTCCGGCCGGACTTTGATAACGGCGAATATGAGATGCGATCCGTCGAGCGGCGGGATGGGGATGAGGTTGAAGACGCAGAGAGCGTAGTTGAGAATAATGATCCCCATATAAATTTGTGAGATCACGCCTTCCTGGTTGAAGAAGGCGAACAGCTGATCCGGGAAGACAAGCAAGTAAAGGCGCAGGAGGATTGAAAAAAACACTCCCAGCACCAGGTTGGCCCCCGGACCGGCCAGGGAGACGAGCACCTCGTCGCGGCGGGGATGGCGCATGTAATTGCGGTTGATCTGCACCGGCTTGGCCCATCCGAATCCGGCCACCAGCAGGAAGAGGAAACCGACGGGATCGAGATGGCGAAGCGGATTCAAGGTGATGCGGCCCTGTTCCCGCGGGGTGGGATCGCCCAGCTTCCAGGCGGTGAAGGCGTGCATGAACTCATGGAAGACGAGCCCGATGACGACGCCCGGCAGGGTGATCAAGATTCTCGTCAATATGCCCGTTATGCCCTGTAATCCCATAATGCCTCCTTGCTGCGGCGGTACGGTGATCCGCTTTGCCGCTATTCGTCCTCGTCCGCCCCGCCGAAAAGCTCCATCTGCGGCGGTTCGCCCGAGGCCGCCGGCTGGTTCACGAGGATCTCCACCTTGCGCTCGATCCTGGCGAGCTCCTTCTCCAGGGCCTTGGCGGTCTTGATTCCCTCCTCGAACAGGGCGATGCTCTCCTCGAGCGGAAGCTTTCCCTCGCGGATCTTCTCCCCGATCTCCTCGAGCCGTTTCAACTTGTCCTCAAATGCTGCCATGCGGGTCGGTCTCCTTTACCTCGGTCTCCAGCGTCCCCTGATGAAGGAAGACGCGGAGCAGTCTGCCGGCGGCGGTGTCGCGGGCCTTCGTGACGACCCGGCCGGTCTTTTTATCGCTCACCACGGCGAATCCCCTTTTCAGGATTTCCCGCGGCGAGCTCGCCTCCAGGGTGTTCCGCGCCAGCTCGAATCGGTGGCGGAAGGCGATGAGCCGGTCGCGCATCCCCTCGAGCACCGCCTCCTTGGCGTCGTCGCAGGCCTGGAGCACGGGCTGGAGGCAGGCCCGGAACTCGCGCTCGAACTCCTCGGGCGCGAACCGCTCGAGCTTGGAGCGGATCGCCTCGAGGCGGCGGCGGAGCGCGAAGTCGATGCCTTCGCGCGTTTCGCGGACGCGGCGTAAAAGCTCGTCCCGCGAGGCGGAGACGAGCTCCGCGGCCGCGGACGGGGTGGGGGCCCGCACGTCGGCGGCGAAATCGGTGAGGGCGAAGTCGATCTCGTGGCCCACGGCGCTGATCACCGGAATGCGCGAGGCGGCCACGGCCCGCACCACCGCCTCGTCGGAGAAGGGGAGCAGGTCCTCGAGCGAGCCGCCGCCGCGGCCGATGATGATCACCTCCGCGAGGCGGAAGCGGTTGGCGGTCTCGATCCGGCGGACCAACACCGGCGGCGCCTCCTCGCCCTGCACGGGCGAGGGGAGGACGACGACGTTGATCCCCGAGTGGCGCCGCCCGAGCACCTGCAGGATGTCGCGCAGGGCGGCGCCCGTGGGCGAGGTAATGACGGCGACGCGGCGCGGCAGGAGGGGGAGCGGCTTCTTGCGCGCGGGATCGAAAAGCCCCTCCGCGGCGAGCCTTCGTTTGCGCTCCTCGATCATGGCGAGGATCTCGCCTTCGCCCGCCTTGACGAGCTCCTCGCAGATGAGCTGGTAGGTGCCGCGCTTGGCGTACACGGAGATCGCGCCCCGCGCCTTGACCTTCAACCCGTCCGAGGGGGCGAAGCGCAGGCCGAGCGTCCGGTTCTTGAACATCACCGCCTGGATGATCGCGTCCTGGTCCTTGAGGTTGAAGTAGCAGTGGCCGGCGGAGGAGAGCTTCCAGTTGGAGATCTCGCCCTCCACCCGGACGTCGGGGAATCCCTCCTCGAGCATCCCCTTGATGAGGCCGGTGATCTGGCTCACCGTGAAGACTTTTTCTCCCCCGGAAATTGCGTCCGTCATGACGGTTTTCAGAGTACACTTTTCAATGTCGCTTGGCAAGGAGAAGAAAAACTACGGATAACGCGGATGAGCGCGGATGAGGAATGAAGTGAGAAAATATGTTCAGAAAGCATCTCACTAGCGGCGCAGGTTGAGCTCCTCCCCCGATCATTACTTGATCCTCATGCTCCTCCTCTTGTATCCGCGTCCTATCCGCGCGCATCCGTAGTGTCTCTTTTGCGGAAGCGGATATTGACAATGCAATCGTTTTATCCCATACCATTTTATGAATATCTTTTTCCACCGGGAGAACAATCATTGAACAAGAGTCGGGAGATCAAGAACTGGACGATCCAGGACACGGCCGAGCTCTACGGCATCGACAACTGGGGCAAGGGGTATTTTAAAATAACGGAGAACGGCGAGACGGCGGTCCTCCTCGGCGCGCCGGACAACCTGCGGGAGGTCAGCCTCTACACGCTGGCCGAGGGGCTGCGCCAGCGAGGCATCGGTATGCCCATCCTTCTCCGTTTCGAAGACATCCTGAAGCGCCAGGTGGACTACCTGAACCGCGCGTTCCGCGCCAAGATGGGCGAGTACAATTACTCCGGCGCCTACAAGGCGGTGTATCCGATTAAAGTCAACCAGCAGGAACGGGTGATCAAGGACATTACCACCTACGGCGCCCAATACGACCACGGCCTGGAGGCGGGCAGCAAGGCCGAGCTCATGATCGCGCTGGCCTACGTCAAGTCGAAGGACGCCCTGGTCATCTGCAACGGCTACAAGGACGAGGAGTTCGTCGATCTGGCGCTCTACGGGCGGAAGATGGGCCTGAACGTCTTCATCGTGGTGGAGCGGCCCGGCGAGCTGAAAACCATCATGAGCCGCTCCCAGGCGCTCGGCATCCGGCCCGCCATCGGCCTCCGGGTGAAGCTCTCCTCTTCGGTGAGCGGGAAGTGGTCCGAATCGGCCGGCGACTTCTCGGTCTTCGGCCTCACGGCTTCCCAGATGCTCGAGGCGGTGGACGTGCTGAAAGAGGCGGACATGCTCGATTGCCTGCGTCTCCTCCACTACCACCTGGGCTCGCAGATCCCGGACATCAAGAACATCCGCGCCTCTGTGGCCGAGGCCTGCCGCTATTATGCGGCCCTGGCCGAGGTCGGCGCGCCGATGGGCTACCTCGACATCGGCGGCGGCCTCGCCGTCGACTACGACGGCTCCAAGACCAATTTCGCGCACAGCCGCAACTACTCGATCGACGAGTACTGCTCGGACGTGGTGGACGTGGTCATGTCCACCATGGACGAAGCCGAGATCGCGCATCCAGACATCGTCTCCGAAACGGGCCGGGCCCTCGTCGCCTACACCTCGGTGCTGATCTTCAACATTCTCGACGTCAACACGTTCACCGCTCCCGACCTGGCGGTCGACCTTTCCCCCGACGCGCACGAGCTTCTCACGAACCTGAAGTACGTGTACAACAACGTCGGCCCCAAGAACCTCCAGGAGATGTACCACGACGCCCTCTTTTACCGCGACGAGGCGCGTTCCCGCTTCATGTCGGGAGGGATGGACCTCCGCGACCGCGGTCTCGCCGACCAGATCTTCTGGCAGATACTCATCAAGCTTTCCCAGCAGGCCGCGCAGCTGCGCTTCGTGCCCGAGGAGCTCAAGGATCTCGAGAAGGTGATGGTGAGCATCTACTACGGCAACTTCTCCGTTTTCCAGTCCCTGCCCGACAGTTGGGCCATCGACCAGCTCTTCCCCATCATGCCCCTCCACCGCCTCAAGGAGCAGCCGACCGTGTCCGCCATCGTGGCCGACACCACCTGCGACTGCGACGGGAAGATCGACCAGTTCGTCGATCTCTACGACGTCAAGTCCTACCTGCCCCTCCACGAGCTTACGGAGAGCGAGGAGTACTACCTGGGCGTGTTCCTGGTGGGCGCCTACCAGGAAACGCTGGGCGATCTGCACAACCTCTTCGGCGACACGCACGTCATCTCGGTTCGGCTCGACGAGGACGGCGAGGTCGTCTTCACCAACGAGCTCTCCGGCGATTCGGTGGGCGACGTCCTCTCCTACGTGGAGTACTCTCCCAAGGAGCTCATCGAGACGTTCAAGTCCCAGGTGGAGCAGGCCGTGCGCTCCAACCGCCTCACCCCCATCGAGCGCCGCGACATCATGAAGGCGTACGAGGAGGGGATGAACGGGTATACGTACTTCGAGATGTGAGGGGACGGCGGGCGTCTCGCCCGCCGGGGAAAGTGGAAAAACTACGGATGGGACGCGGATGAAGACGAATGAGGGAAGTGGCGTTCGCTGAGCGTATCTCGCAGCGAAGCTTCAAGCGAGTCGAAGCGAACCTGCGAGTAACGGTCGTGATCTGCGGAAAGGGAACCACGGAGGGGGAAGGGGTGGAGAAACAGAATTCTGGAACGGCTGTCGGATTCTTTTCTATATAATGAGGTTTGGAATTGGATTGAGGTAAAAATCAGTTAAGCGTAAGAACAAATACAAGGTGAGGATATGAGTTTTTTGGTTTTTCTTTGTGGAATTGAACTTGTTGTATTTGCGGCGTTTTTTCATGAAAGAGAAATAGAGCAGTATTTATAACTATCGTGACACCGTTTTGATCTCCGCGTCCTGTCCGGGCGCGGGGTTTAACTCGATATTGTTGAGGGGCAAGCTGAATGTTTCACGACCTCTCGAGGGCAGACTCTTTCTGGCCTATTCCTCTTCACCCATTTCATCATCATCATCATCGTCGTCCAGGTCTTCGTCATCCTCGAAATCGTCGTCGTAGTCTTCATCGTCGTCGGTCATGTCGTCGTCGATGTCCGTTTCGTCGAGCGGATTTTCTTCTTCCATGATTGCCTCCTTCTTTTTCCCGCCGGCCTTCTTTTTTTTCTTGGGCTCGGCCGGAGCGAGCGATTCGAGGATCAGGTCGAGTTTCCGGTTGATGTCGCGCATCTGCCTTTCCAGACCCTTGAGGTCGGGCTGGCGTTCGCCGCCTTTGCGGAAGTCGCGGTCCTGGTTGCGGAACGACGGGCGTCCGCGGTCCTTGCCGCCGAAGCGCTTCGGACCGGAATCGCTTTCGCCCTTGAAGCATTGTTTGCAGAGGACGGGCCGGCTGCCGGTCGGTTTGAAGGGCACGGTGCAGGACCGGCCGCATTGGTCGCAGACGGCGTCGAAAACGGCGCGTTCCTCGCGGTCCCAGCCGCCGCCGAAGCTCCGGTCGCCCTTGTCGCGGCCCTTGTTGAAGCCGCCGCCGAAGCCCTTGTCGCGGCTTTTATTGAAGCCGCCGAATTTGCCCCCGCCCTTGCGTTTATCTGAAAATTTATCGTGCTTTGGTTTGAACATAGGATGGGGAGCATACTCCCTTTCCGGAAAATAGGCAAGGGGGCTTTTTTGTGCGCCGGGAAGGAAAGAGAACCGCGGATAAGACGCGGATGGGAGAAAAAGGACGAAGGGAAAAACGGGGGACGAAAGGATAATTCTCTTGGCTGATTGAATATGAATGGCACGATCAGCTTGTTTTCTTCTATTCAAAAAAGCGTTGAAGGATCGGGCGGAAGGCCGGGTCTTCCAGCAGATCCGTATTATCGGTAAAAACGTCGATGCTGCCGATGGGGCTTCGCTTGATGAGGCCCGTAATATGCGGGTCGGTGATTTTTCCCAGGAGGGCGGACTTAAATTTGTCGCCGTTGATGACCTTGAACGGCCTGCCCCAAAAGGGCGATACCTTCTCCGGCAGCGGTTCGGTCAGTTCGAGATTGTTGTGCATTCGGGCCAAAACCGAATACGCGCGGGTGAGCTGCTTTTCGCGCGCCCGCCATGACTGTGCGCGCGCACTGTTTCCAGGCCGAGGTCGTCATGGAAGACCCGGCCCGCCGCGAGGGAACGGAGCTTTTGCTGCGGCAGGGTGAGCCAGTCGCCGGCGGACAACTCGAGATTGACGTCGATGTTCAGATAATTTTCGAAGAAGCCGTCGACCGTGAAAGCCTCGACGCGGTGGTTCACGGGACCTGTCCGGACGGGGCGCATGAACATGGCGCCATTGTCGTTCGGATCCGGCGCCGTGAAATTCGTCGGATACCCGGCGAATGAAACAGGCAATCTTTCTCCAAGAAGGGCGTGTATGTCGTCTTTCCTCGACCGCCAATCCCCGGGCGGCAGGAAAAGCATCAGCCGCGGGCCCCAGTGATGGTCGGTGGACATTTCGTCGTCGAACCCAAGCACTTCGGAACCGGGTCCGATGAGGGCGGCGGAATAACGCAGGCCGGGAAAGCCCGCGTCCAGTATCGGTTTGACGGCTTCCCGGTAGAAGCGCCCGGCAAGCTCGAGGCCGTGAATGAAAACGGGATTCGTTTTTTTTCTCATAATTTGCCGGGTTGTGTTACTTCGCTTCCTTCCGCGGTTTTCGGTTGGCGTTCCTCATTCGTATCCGTCACCTGCCGTTGCATTTTCTCTACGGCGGGCGAGACGCCCGCCGTACCAGCGGGCTTTGCCGAATTGCTTTCTCCCATCTGCAGTCTTTCCTTCATTCTTTTCCTGGTTTCCTGGCTTCCTCAGCTTCTCCCTCTTCCCCTCCGTGCTCTCCGTTTTCTCCGTGTGCTCCGTGTCCTCCGACGAAGGCCCCTGAACTAGAGGAGTCTCCCGGTCTTGCGGTTGAGCTTGGCCAGACGCTGGGCGAGGAGGCGGGCGAGGAAGATGCTGTAGTGGGGATGGGTGCGCATGGCGGTGAGGAAGTCCTTCTTGGAGAGGGCGAGGAGGACGCTCTTGCCCGAGGAGCGCACCGTGGCCGTGCGGCGGTTGCCGGTGAGGAACGACATCTCTCCCACGAAAAAATCCTCGCGCGTGAGCGATGAGAGCTTTTTCCCCTCGGCGAATATGTCCAGGCGGCCCGAGACGATGTAGTAGAGCGCGTCCGACTCATCATTCTCGCGGAAGACCACCTGCTTGTCGCGGAACACGAGCCGGCGGCGGTCTTCCCGCGGCCCGAACAGGACGGGCGCCGCGTCCGTCTTGTCCGGGGCGTGGGGGAAGGCGAAGGCGACCTTGTTGCCCTTCTTGTTGTAGCGGAGGTCCTGTACGTAGAGGGAGGCGAGGGCGATGCCGCGGCCGTGCAGATCGAGGTCGGCGATGCTCTTCGCCCGCGTGATTTTCCCCTTCCGCTTTTTCCAGTCGAACCCGCTTCCCTGGTCGGCGATGGAGAAGACCGAACGCTCGGGCTCGACGGTGTACTGGAAAACGACCTTGCGGGCGCGTGTTTTCGGATTCCGGTTTTTTTCCCGGATGAGGTCGAAGATGTTCTTGTGCGCGGCCAGCCAGGCGCTCTTCTCGTCGTACCCGATGGCGCAGTTGCCGTGCTCGACGGCGTTGAAGAGCAGTTCCTGGAGCACGAGCTTGAGCCGTTCACCGCCTTCCCGGTCGACGAACCCGGCGTTGGCCAGGTAATTGGCGATGAGATTCGAGTAGACGGCGAGGTCGAAGGGATCGTTGTCGATCGTGAACGAGCCCGAAAGCTCGGTCAGGAGGCTCCGTTGGAGATGCCGCTGGAACAGAAACTGCCGGTTTTTCTTCAGGATGCGCAGGAGGCGGGGGAAAAAGCGGTCGAGCTCGTGGAGAGGAATGAGCGCCACCAGGTTGGTGCCCTTGAGAAGACCGGCCACGGTCTCTTCCTCATCGGCCTGGCAGAGTCCAATGATCCCGCCGTAATGCAGCCAGGGATCGGCCTTGACGTCGGCGAGGCACTCGTAGCACTCGAGCCCGGATTCGGCGAAGTTGTACACGCAGACGTCGGGGAGTTCGTAATTGATGAACTCGATGAAGCGCGTCTTGTCGGGATATATCGACAGCTCGATCTTGTCCTTCTGGTGGTGGAACTCCAGCTTCTCAGAGACGGCCGGATCGGTGGTCAGGGCGGCGATCACAAGCGGACGCTTCATCGGGTCCGATT
This sequence comes from Spirochaetales bacterium, assembly GCA_016934415.1. Taxonomy (GTDB): domain Bacteria; phylum Spirochaetota; class Spirochaetia; order SZUA-6; family RPPD01; genus JAFGSW01. The sequence goes on from JAFGSW010000040.1 coordinate 8,454, forward strand.
ATACACGTTTTCGTGTGAAATTGGTACCCTCGAGGGATCAAACAATGTGAGCCTTACCGGCGATATTATATTCAGGCTGTCCTGGGAAACGCAAGCGTTGATTTCTATTTAGGACTGAGCTTACGTGTTCTTCCTCGCGTACTCTATTCCCCTTTCGAAGATAAGGAGTCCCGCGGCTCTTTCGGGAAGCGAGCGCGTCCAGCGGGGGTGATTGTACGGCGTGAGGAAGGCTTCCGGGTGAGGCATGAGGCCGAAGACGCGCCCCGTCCTGTCGCAGATGCCGGCGATGCCGCGGAGCGAGCCGTTCGGGTTTTCCGGATAGCGGGCGGGGCCGCCGTTCGCGCTTCTATAGGTGAGGGCGATGAGGCGGCCGTCGACGAGGGCGTTGTCCACCCCGGCGTCCCGCGCCACGAACTTGCCCTCGCCGTGGCGCACCGGGAGCTCGATCGGCGGAAGACCGATGGTCCAGACGCAGCGCGTGCCGGGAAAAGAATCGAGCCGCACCCAGCGGTCTTCGAACACGCCCGAATCATTGTGGATGAGCGAGACGTCCTGCGCCCAATCGCCCTCCAGGTTCGGGAGGATCCCCATCTTGACGAGCATCTGGAAGCCGTTGCAGATGCCGATGACGAGCTTGCCCGCATTTACGAACGCGTCGAGCCGGGCGCGCAGGTGCTGTTTGCAGAGCGAGGCGAAGACCTTGCCCGAGCCCAGGTGGTCGCCGAAGGAGAAGCCGCCGGGAAAGGCGACGATGCCGAAGCGGTCCAGGGCGGCGGGGTTCTCGATCAGGTCGCTCAAGTGGACGCGCTCAGGGAGGCCCCCGGTGCGGCGGAAGGCTTCCGCCAACTCCAGGTCGGCGTTGATGCCGAAACCGGTGATGACGCAGACGCGGACTTTTTTCACGCCAACCCGCCTTTCCAGGCATCAAGCGCCTCATTGAGGCCGACCGAAAGGACCTGGTCGTTTCCGAAACGAACGTTGAGCCTTTGCTCTTCGGTGACGATGCCCAGGAAGCCGGCCGGCAGATTTTTAAAGAGCGATTGAAAGCGGCGGGCGTTTGCCGGGGAGACGGTGACGACGAAGCGGGAAGGGGACTCCGAGAACAGGAGCTCGGTCGCCGAGGCGGACGGATCCCTCGAATCCGGTTTCCACGCGTACGGCACGTCGTCAAGGGAGATCGAGAAGCCGAGCCGTCCGCCGATCGCCGATTCCGCGAGCGCGACGGCCAGTCCGCCCTCGGCGCAATCGTGGCAGGAGCGGACGAGTCCCTTCCGGACGGCGCGGGCCAGGGCGCGGTAGAGCTTCATCGCTTTTTCGAAATTAACCTTCGGGCAATCCGGATACGCGTTCCCGGTTTCCAGTTCCAGGATCGATCCGCCGAGCTCGTCTCCGGTCTCGCCCAGCACGAAGACGAGATCGCCCGAAGCTTTGAAGTCCGTGGTCTGCGCCCGGCGCACGTCCCCAACGATGCCGACGAGCGATACGAGCAGCGTGGGCTTGATTGAAATCTTGCGCGCCGGTTTGACGTTGGCGGCCGCGACGAACGCGTCGTTTTTCATGGAGTCCTTGCCCGAGATGAGCGGCAGGCCGTAGGCGAGGCAGGCGTCCTGCAAACCCCGGCCGGCGCGCACGAGCTGGGCGAGTTTGTATTCCCCGTCCGGGTTGGCCGGCGCGGCGATGGGATCGGGCCAGCAGAAGTTATCGAGCGCGGCCGCGTATTCCGGGTCGCCGCCGAGCGCGACGTGCGCCCGGAAGGCCTCGTCCACGGCGTGGGCGGCCATGTCGTAGGCGTCGAAGGGGGAAAGGCGGGGGGCGATGCCGTGCGTCACCGTGAAGCCGCGCCACGAATCGAAGACCGGCTTGTAGACCGCGCCGTCGGCGTGTCCGTCGGCGTTGACGCCCGCGAAGGGCTTGACGATGGAGCAGCCGCGCACCTCGTGGTCGTATTGGCGCACCAGGTTTTCGCGCGAGCAGACGTTCGGATTGGCGAGCACTTTCAAAAGAAGCGCGTCGTTCGATTCATAGCGATGCGATTCGGCCCGCCGCCTCATCGGTTTCCACTCGGCTTTGAGTTTCATAACCGGCAAGCCGTCGTGCAGGAACTCCATGTCGAGGAGGCCGACGGTCGTGCCGCCGTGGCGGATGCGGATGAAGCCCGAGTCGGTGAACGTTCCGACCGCCGTCGCCTCCACCGATCGTTTTTTCGCCAGGGCGAGGAAGGCGTCGATGTCCTTCGGGTTGACGGCCACGCTCATCCTCTCCTGCGACTCGGAGACGAGGATCTCCCACGGCGCCAGGCCCCGGTACTTGAGCGGGCAGCGGTCGAGCTCGATCTCGACGCCGCCCGAGCGCTTGGCGAGCTCGCCCAGGGAGGAGGACAGGCCGCCCGCGCCGTTGTCGGTCAGGCCCTTGAAGAGCACCAGGCCGCGCGCTTCTTCGAGGAAGTCCCACATCTTCTTCTGGGTGATGGGGTCGCCGATCTGGACGGCCGAGGTGGGCGATGTCTCGTCGAGCGCGAGCGAGGAGAAGGTGGCGCCGTGAATGCCGTCCTTGCCGATCCGCCCCCCGACCATGACGGCCAGGTCGCCCGGCCGCACGATCTTGACCCAGCTCTTTTCGCCGCGCAGGCGGGCGGGCAGGAGCCCGCCGGTGCCGCAGAACACGAGCGGTTTTCCCATGTAGTCCGGGTCGAAGAGGAAGGCGCCGGCCACCACCGGAATGCCCGACTGGTTGCCGCCGTCGATGATGCCGCGGTGCACGCCCTCCATCACCCGGCGCGGGTGGAGGAGGCCGGGCGGCACATCGCTTTCGGGCGCGGACGGGTCGGCGAAGCAGAGGACATTGGTGTTGAAGATCGGCGTCGCCATGCGGCCCGTGGCGAGCACGTCGCGGTTCACCCCGACGATGCCGGTGATCGCCCCCCCGTAGGGATCGAGGGCGGAGGGGCTGTTGTGGGTTTCCACCTTGAAGCAGAGGGCGTGCCGACGGTCGAAGCGGATGACGCCCGAATCGTCCTCGAACACGGAAAGCAGATACTTTTTCCGCCGGGCGACCAGGTCGGTGGTCTTCTTCACGAAGGTCTTGAAGACCGAGACGATTTTTTCCGCGCGCTCCCCGTCGCGGTAGTCGATCTCGGCGTTGAAGATCTTGTGCTTGCAGTGCTCCGACCAGGTCTGGGCGATCATTTCGATCTCCACGTCCGTGATCGCGCCGGAGAGGCCGGCTTCCCGGCGCGCCGCGAGGAACGCTTCATCCCGGAAATGGTCCTTGACCGTGTGCATCTCCTCGAGGCTCAAGGCGAGGAGCTTTTCCCTGGAGAATGCGTTGAGCGCCTCGTCGTCGAGCGAGGCGAGATCGAATTCGCGGACCGTCACCTCGCTCGGGCTCACCGCGTCGGGGGAGGCGGCGGGAGGCCGTCTGCCGGCATTCCACTCCTCCCGGGTGAGGACGAGCGCGGTTTCGACGAGGGGGTTGTAGAGCGAAGAGAAGATCCGCTCCCGGTCGGCGGCGGCGAGATCGCCGCAGGTGAAGAGATACTGGCGCGCGCTGCGGACGCGGGTCTGCTTGGTGACGGCGTCGGGGCGCCGCAGGCGCAGCGCTTCCTCGGCCGTGATCGCCACCGGATCGGTGACGCCTGCCCGGTAGGCGATTTCCACCAGGTAACGCCACCCGGCGCCGCCCGCGTCGTCGGCGGCCGGCCGGTCCAGCCTGTAATCCTGGGCCACCCGGTCGACGAACACGTCCTCAATGTCCTCCGGACCGATGCCGGCTGTCCCTTCGATGAGATATACGTCGACGAGGGCACAGCGTTCAATGGAAGCGCCGAAATTTTTCCAGATCGAGGCGGCCAGCCTTGCGGCGCGGCCGTCGGGAAACGAGGGCCGGTAGAATAATTCGATTCTCATAGCGGTGATTTCATAATAACACAAACTGGCAGACTGGCAAAGGGGGCCGGAGAAAAGAAAAACAACGGATAGGCGCGGATGAAAAGAAAAGGGAGAGGGTAGGTGAGTCCCGCTCAAGAGATCGGGGAACCGTGAATGGAAAAGTGACGGGTGAAGAACAATTCTTAATGCAGCAAATCCATTTTGGGAAACGAAATCAATCGGCCTTTTTTCTCCTTTCCTTGTTCAATTCTTTATCATCTTCATCCGTCTTTATCCGCGTCTTATCCGTAGTTTCCTTCCTCATTCGTATCATCCGTTCTCATCCGAGTTATCCGCGGTTCCCCCGCTGCCGATAATGTATGTGAGAATGCGTGCCGGCGGGCGACTTGTATTGACAAGTGCCCGAAAAAGGGGTATATACAATGGAACGCATGGTCAGGACTGAATATTTCCAGACCGGCACCGTTGTGGAGTGTCTGGAAAGCGAAGATAAATTCAACGCCATTCGCGAGCTTCTCAAAAAAGCCCCGGTTGTCGCCGCGTTTAAGGACGCCTGTCTCATCGAGGAGGCGGCCATTGAGCGCGAAAAAGTGTACACCACGGGCATAGGCCGCGGCGTGGCCATCGCCCACGGCAAGACGCCCTGCGTCGCGGACACCATCATCCTCCTGGGCATTTCGAAGAAAGGCATCGATTTTCAGTCGGCCGACGGCCAGCTGGTGCATCTCCTTTTCCTCATTGCCAACCCGCCCGACAAATCCGAGGAATACCTCCTGGCCCTGTCCACCCTGGCCAGGCTGATGAGGCAAAACGATTTTACCGCCTCCCTGTACGAAACACTCAGCGCCTGCCAGGTCGAACGGCTCATGTGCGACCAGTTCAAGGCGCTCCTTCAGGATCGCGCCGACAACTAGTCGACTGTTGAAAAAGCTCAACTTTTTCAACAACCTGATAGGGTTCCCGCATCCTTTTCCCGCCGCAATTGACAACCGGATGGATATCGAATACTCTTTTTTCCGGACGTAGTCCGGCTTGCCGGCCGTTTCCGTCTTGACACCTGCATCCATTCTATCAATAAACGAAATACCGGGCCGAAGGCGGCCCGACCCCGTTTCCGGAAAGGAACGACGATGAGCGAACTGGTGGAGCAATTGACGATGTGCATCGAGCGCGGCAAAATCAACGCGGCCGCCCCGTATCCGGCCGACCTTCGCGGGCGGGAAGGAGCGGATGAGCTCACGGCGCGGGCGCTCCGGGAATCGGTCGGGCCGGACGCCGTTCTCGCGGCCTGCAACGAGGGCATGCGGCGCATCGGCGAGCGGTTCGGCCGGAACGAGGTGTTCGTACCGGAGCTCCTCATGGCGGCCAAGGCGATGAAGGCGGTCATGGCCCACCTCAGGCCGTTTTTCCAGTCGGGAAGCGTCAAGGCGAAAGGCAGCTTCATTCTCGGCACGGTGGCCGGTGACCTCCACGACATCGGCAAGAACCTGGTGGCCATGGTGGTGGAGGGGAACGGCTGGGAAGTCGTCGACCTCGGCGTGGACTGCAAGCCGCAGAAATTCGTGGACGCCGTCAAGGCGCACCCCGGTTGTACGGTGGGCTTGAGCGCGCTTCTCACCACCACCATGGCGAACATGGAGAAGATCGTGAAGGAGATCAAAGAGCAGTTCCCGGAGGTGAGGGTCATTGTCGGCGGGGCTCCGCTGTCCGCGGACGCGGCCGCGAAAATGGGCGCGGACGGATACGGCGCCGACCCCCAGGGCGCGGTGGCGTTCCTGAATTCGACTACCTGACCTGGAAAGAGGACACCCCGAGCGTAGCTGAGGGGTGTCCTCTTGAGGAAATACGTGTTCTGCGAGTGATGCCCATGCCGCTTCGACAATCCAGACAGCCTGACGATGCATACGTGGTTGAAATAGGTTTTCACGACCTCGGCGTGACGAAGGCCGATCTCGAGATCAGGCTCGGGTATGAGGCCGGACGGGCGCCCGAGCCGTTCGGAGGAATGATCGACGAGGTTCTCGCCGAAGCGCCCGGGCGACTTGGAATTCAAGCCGGGTACCGGCTCGTTCCGCTCTCACGGCCGGCCGATAAGCGGGACGGTCTGCTCATCGGCGGTCCTTTCTTTCGGACGGGCACTATCGTGGCGGGCGAATTCGCCCGCGCGGACGAGGCGGCCGTCTTCGCCTGCACCATCGGACCGTCCCTGGAAACCTGGGCGTCCGACCTGACGGGGGACGGCGAGCCGGCCCTGGGATTCGTCGTCGACAGCGCGGCCTCCGAATTCGCGGAGCGAACCGCCGCCGTCCTCCACGACGGCGTCGCCGCCTTTATGCGGGAACGCGGCCGCGGGGTGACCAATCGCTACAGCCCCGGATACTGCACCTGGGACGTGGGCGAGCAGCGCACGTTGTTCTCCCTTCTCCCCGACGGTTTCTGCGGCATCCGCCTCACCGAATCGGCGCTCATGGTGCCCGTCAAGTCGGTGAGCGGGATCATCGGCACGGGCAAGTCGGTGGAGCGCCGCGATTACCGCTGCGACCGCTGCGGGGTGGAGGAGTGCGTCTGGCGGGCTGTTCGGACGAAAAAGAAGAGTGAAACGACGGATAAGCGCGGATGAACGCGGATTAAGAAAAGAAGAAAAAGGTAAAGCGCGAAAGGAATAAGCATGACGAAGGATATGACAAAACAATGTTTTTTTCTTCTTCTCTTTTGCATTATCCGCGTTCATCCGTAGTTTTTCCCCCTGCAAGAAAATCTAAAAGGATAAAGGTATGACAGACAAGCAATGGCACACCCTTCTTTCCGTGATCCGCCGCGAGCCGGTGACTCCGCTCCCGGTGGGCTTCATCATCGACTGCCCCTGGCTGCCGAACTGGTTCGGGGCGAGCATCCTCGATTACTTCACCAATGACGAAATCTGGCTCAACGCCAATTTGAAGGCGGTCCGCGAATTCCCGGACGTCATGTTCCTGCCCGGCTTCTGGAGCGAGTTCGGCATGTGCACCGAGCCTTCGGCCTTCGGCGCGCGCGCCACGTTCCCCGGAAACGAGTTCCCCCACGCCCACCGCGTCATCCGCTCGATCGACGATATTGAAGAGCTGCCGGCACCCAACCCGGCCACGGACGGTCTTCTGCCCTTCGTCCTGAACCGCCTCAAGCTGGCGCGGCCAAGGATCGAAGAGGCCGGGCACACAATCCGCTTCGCCGTGGCGCGCGGCCCGCTCAACATCGCGAGTTATCTCATGGGTTCGACCGAATTCTTGACCGCCCTGATGATGGAGTCGGACAAGGCGGAGTCGCTCCTCAAAAAAATCACGTCTTTTCTCAAGGACTGGATCGCCCTGCAGCGCGAGACCTTCCCGACCATCGACGGCATCCTGCTCCTGGACGACATCATCGGCTTCCTGGGCGAACCGGAATTCCGCGGCTTCGGCCTGCCGTATTTTCAGGAACTTTTCGAAAAAGACGTCGCGGTCCGTTTCCTGCATAACGACGCTCCCTGCCGGGTGTCCGCGCCCCTCCTGCCCGAGGCGGGCGTCAACCTGTTCAACATGGGCTTTGACGTTTCCCTGCGCGACCTGCAGGAGTTGACCGGGCGGAAGGTGGCCCTCGTCGGAAACATACCCCCGCGCGACGTGCTCGCGGCCGGCTCTCCGGCGGACGTGGCCCAAGCGGCCAAGGACCTCGTCGCCTCCCTCGATGACAAGACGGGCGTGCTCTTTTCGTGCGGTGGCGGCGTGCCTCCACACGTTTCGTCAGAAAACCTTAATTCATTTGTAACAGCGATTCGATCATGAATCATTTTGTGGGTGGAGGCAGGGCCTGGCCGGGAGTGTGTGTCGATCAACGACCAGCCGACCATACAGTACGCAAGGGAGACGGTGTCAACCAGAGCGTGCCGCCGGCGGTAAGTACGGCTAACATCAACGCGTTCGTTCAGGCGGTTAGGTTAAAAATACACTTATAGATATTGAAAATTTCATCGCTTTCCATAAGCGATGTACTATTGTTTTACGTCTTGCATTATAACGGGAGACATTTTTGTTGCTTCGATGTCCGGATATAGCGATGTTATGTATGGTAAAATTACTCTATTGACCTTCTGTGCGGAGTAGAAATGAGTAAAAGCGGAAATAGAGCACAAGACCGGCCGCCGGTGCGTGAAACAAGGGGCGTTAAGCTTCTCTTGGGCGAACCGAAAAAAGCCGTCATCCGGTTGGCCCTTCCCATGGTTCTGGCGATGTTCCTGGCCTCGGTGTACAATGTCGTCGACCGAGTCTGGGTCTCCGGCCTGGGGGAGAATTCGCTTTCCGCCACCGGATACTATTTCCCGTTCATGATTCTGGCGATCGCTTTCTCCATAGGGGCGGGCGTCGGCGGGGGAGCGGCGGTATCCCAGTTCATCGGCGCCCGCCGCCGGGACAAGGCTTCGAGCGCGGCGATGCACACGATCCTGATCGGGGCGGTTTTCGCCGTTCTGTTTTCGGTGCCATTGGTCATTTTAGCCCGGCCGATCTTCACCTTAATGGGCGCCCGCGCCGCGCTTGAAGATACCGTCGCCTACGGCACGATCATGTTCGCGGGGACCGTATTTTTCATGTTTTCCCAGATCGCCAATGCCCTGCTGCGGAGCGAAGGGAGCGCGCTCAAGGCGATGATCGCCATCGGCGCCGGCGCCGTCCTCAACGCCGGACTCGATCCGCTGTTCATCTACGTCTTCCGCCTGGGGGTGGCAGGTGCGGCCTGGGCCTCGATCCTGTCCATGGCGCTCTCCTCGCTGCCGCTCGTGTACTGGCTTTTCATCGAGCGGCAGAGTTACGTACGCTTCACGTTCCGCGGCTTCCGGATCGAGGGCGGCATTCTGGGCCACATCGCCAACATCGGTGTACCGGCGTCTCTCATGCAGGGGGCGATGGCGGTGCAGATGTTTCTCATCACGATGATTCTTTCCGCCATCGGGCAGGACCGGGCCGTGGCCGTCTTCACCTCGGGCTGGACCCTGGTGAGCATGGCCATTCTTCCGCTCATCGGCATCGGCACGGCCGTCACCTCGGTTTCGGCCGCTTCCTTCGGGGCGAAGGCGTTTGAAAAACTCAAGGTGGTGCACGCCTATTCGGTGAAGCTCGGGCTTCTCGTCGAATGCATCATCGCCCTGATTACCGGCTTGGGCGCCCCGGTCATCGCCCTTTTTTTCACCTGGGCGCCGGAAACACGCGATCTTGCCCATGACATCACCGTCTTCCTGTGGGTGATTTGGATTTTCTACCCGGCCACCGCCGCCGGACTCGTCTCCTCGGCGCTCTTCCAGGGCGTGCGCCGTGGGTTTTACTCGCTCGTCATCACCGTCCTGCGCACCATCGTGTTCGCGGTGCCGTTCGCCTATGTCATGGGCATCGGGTTCGGTTGGGGGGCGATCGGGGTTTACATCGGCATCATCGCCGCCTCATGGCTTTCAAGCATCCTGGCTTTTTTTTGGGCCTGGTGGTACGTTCGGAAACTGAACCGGCGGCCGGCTTCGCCCGACGCCGAGATTGCGGAAGGAGCGGTCCCGCCCGGCAAGGCCATCCCCGCGCCCGAAGCGGTTGAAGAATAGCATGCTCTATCGGTGCGAGGAGATGAAGAGAACCACGGATAAGCACAGATGAACGGATGGCACGGTTAGGAAAAGGAATACAATGGTTGGTGCAGAAATGAACCGTAAATCGATTTTCTCCCACTTTCTTTTTTTTCTTTTAGTTTTATCCGTTTTATCTGTGAAATCCGCAGTTTCTCTTCTTTTTGCTTCCTGTCCTGGTTTCCTGGATTCCTTATCTTATTTTTTCCTCGCCCGCAGCCCCGACAGCCTGATCTCGTCGCCGGAGAAGAACACCGTCTCGTTCGTGCCGAGGAGGAGAGCTTGGCCGTCTCCGGCCGGCGTCATGGCCAGGCCGAGGTCGAGGCCGATATCCGGGCTGGAAAAGGTGAGCCACCCGTTTTTCTTTTCGAGTCTCAGCGTCTTGACGGGCAGGTAGAGATCGAGTGATTCCGAGTTCCACTCGTCGCGCACCAAGACGTAATCTCCCAGGCAGCGGTCGAAAGAATCGGGAATCGCGGGTTTTTCGGCTTTGCGCAGGGCCAGGCGGATGACCGCCTCACCGGCCGTGCCCTCGAGGTACATGGTCGGCGCGCCCGTGGTGGCGGGATCGAAGACGACGGCCGCCCGGTCGAGGCCCATGAACTGCGCCGGATCCACGGGAATGAGGCCGAGCACCATGGCGGCGACCGAGAACCGGTTCCCTTCCTCTCTCGTAAGGCGCAGGTCGAATTTGGCGGGCGGAAAAACGAGCCAGAGATCGTTCCCCCGCAGCTCGACGTCGACGGAAACGCCCAGCACGGCGTAGCGCCCGGTGAGGGCGTCGGGAGGGGCCGGCTCCGGCGTGACCGCCTGCGGACGAAGCTCGGTGTAACCGGAGGCCGCCGAGTCGCGGAACGGCTCGGGACAGGCGGCGTCGAGGTATTGCCGGAATCCCCGGGAGACGATGTCATAGCACGAGAAGAAACCGCTCGCCGAGTTGCAGAGAAGAACAAGGCCCAGGCCGCGCGAGCGGGAGAAAACGATGAATGAGTAATAGCCGTTGACATTGCCCGAATGGTGGATCACGTCGCGAACGTCGTCATAGAGGAAGGCATCGAGCATGAAGCCGTAGCCGTAGTCGGCCGCTTCGAAGACGAACGCATTGTTCTCCGCGAATTGGGGGTGCGTCATTGCGAAGTAATCCCGGGCGCTCACGAGGGGGGGATCGAGCTTGTAGTCGCCCGCCAGGAGGAATTGCGCGTACCGGCCCAGCTCTTCTATGTTGGTGAGCAGCGCCCCGGCGGCCGCGTCGCGGATGGGAAGATACGGAGCCTCGGCCGTTCCCTTTTGCCCGCCCGGGAAAAAACCGAGGGCCTTCGGCATGTGGCCCTTGGCGAGGCGGGGCCCGATCTCCGGCGTAAGCTCGAGGGCGCTTTCCGTCATTCCGATCGGGTTCAGGATTTCCGTCTTGACGTATTCCTCGTAGCGCCGTCCCGTCACGCGCTCGATCAGCGCTCCCAAGAGGGAGTAGCCGGTATTGGAGTAGTAGAACGTCTCGCCTGGCGGAAAGCAGAGATATTCGTCCCTGAGCGCGGCGATGAGCTCCCCGGACGTGAACCGGTGTTCGCCCATGATGCCCTCGAGGTAATCGCCGGTGATCCCGGAGCGGTGGGCGAGGAGCTCGCGGGCGGTGACGGGGGGTGTTTTGGCGAACCGGCTCTTGATCGAAAACTCGGGCAGGTATGCGGAGAGCGGCGCGTCGAGATCGATCAGGCCCTCCGCTGAGAGCTTCATCACCGCGAAGGCGGTGAGCGACTTGGTGATCGACCCGGCGCGGAAAAAGGTCGTGGTCGTGACGGGCAAAGGCGTGTCGCGTCCGACCACGCCGTAGGCCCGCCGGAAGACCACGCCCGTGCGCGAGACCACCGCCACCGCGCAGCCCGGAATGTCCGCGCGCGCCATGTCGCGGCGCACGAGCCAGTCGAGGTATCGACCGGCGTACGTGAAATCTCCCGGTATGGTTTCTTTGGGCGGAGGGGGGGGCGGAGTCGCGCACGAGACGGGGAAAGCGATCAAGCCGGCGAGAAGGATGAGGCGAAAAGATCGGCCGGCGCGGAGCTTTTTTTTCACGCCGGAGTCCGCGGCTGGCAGCGTCATTTCTTGATTTTCTTCCTGATTTCGGCAATGAGGGCGAGCGTGTACTTGACCTTGGAGACCAGACCCGCGAAATCGCCCGCCTTGAGGTGTTCTTTCGTGATGAGCTTGGAGCCGATGCCGGCCGCGACGATGCCCGCCTCGAACCAGGCCGTGAGCGACTCGGGCGAGGGATCGACGCCGCCGGTGGGCATGATCGAGGTCCAGGGGCAGGGGGCCCTGACGGCTTTCACGAACTCCGGCCCGCCGACCAGGTCGCCCGGGAAGATCTTGCAGATTTCGACGCCGAGGGCCTCGGCCTCGTGGATTTCGCTCACCGTGCCGCACCCGGGGATGTAGGCGATCTTGCGCTTGTTGCAGAGAACGGCCGTCTCCCGATCGAGGGCCGGGCCGACCACGAAGGCGGCGCCGAGGGAGATATAGAGCGCGGCCGTGGGCGCGTCGACGATCGAGCCCACGCCCAAAACGAGCGCGGGGTGTTCGGCGCGGCAGGAACGCTCGAGCTCGCGGAAAATCTCCGGGGCGTGATCGCCGCGGTTGGTCATCTCCACCACGGGCGCGCCGCCCTCGGCGCACGCCGCGACGATTTTTTTGGCGACCGATACATCGGACTCGTAGAACACCGGCACGAGCCCCGCGGCTTCGATTTTGTTCAGCACCTCAAGTCGTTCAAACCGAGACATACGCCCTCCTCCTCCGAACAACGCGCTTGATCCACAGAGTAACACAGATGGGCGCGGCTGGGTAGTGCGGGTGGTGCCCCGCGCGCCTGGAAGAAAAGGGGGAACCACGGCTGGGGAGTGCGGGCGTCTCGCCCGCACGGGGCGCTGAATGCAGGGGTGGGGGAAAAGAAGCAAGAACGGCGAATGAAAGCGATAAAGCCGTTCCTAATCCCGGCTCCCCGTCCAATATTTTTTCAACACACTCAAAACTTTTTCCCACGGGCGGCAGTTTTTGAGGGCGAAGGACTGAAGTACGTCGTCCAGTTTCTCTTCGGAAAGGCCCTTGAATCGCTTGGCGTACGCGGGCTGCATGAGGGCGGCCGTGTACCCGCCAAGTGCGGTCTGGGCCAGGAACCGTCGATTGGCGGCCGGATCGATTCCGGCGTCCGGCAGGGCGGCCTCGATGAGACGGGCCAGTTCGCCGATCGCGCCGCCGACCGTGCTCCCCGGGACTCCGTCCAGGAGCCACGTATCGACGCCCAGATCGCGCTTGGCTTTCATGACGGGGGCCAACAGACGTTGATACTCGGAGTCCGGCGCCACGTTCATGAAACTCATGACGCCGCAGCCCTTGTACGTCCAGAAAGTCCAGTGTGCGTTCTGTTCCTCGAAAACGCGCACCTGGTCTTCCAGGGTGGAATCGCCGGTGGAGCCGAATTCCCCGACCCATAAGGGGACGCCGTATTTCCGCGCATACTTCGTGCCTTCGTGCGCCAGAAAAAGCTCACGCTGGCGCCGGACGTTCTCATCGCGCTGCTGTCGGGTAACCGGTGTCCGGGAAGGGTCGTATGCGGGGAATGTATAATTATGGCTTGAGTACGCCAGGTTTTCGGCGAACGGCGCCTCCAGCTTTTCGAAGCGGGTGGAGAACAGGTCGCCCTCCAGGAAGACGATATGATCCGGATCGATTGCCCGGATTTTTTCCACCACCCGGCGATATACCCGGTTGAAGGTCTCCCAATCCGACCGATAGTCCCGATCTTCGGAAAAACGCCCGGCGGGCGCATTGGTCACGGGCTCGTTCATCAAGTTGTAGCCGGCGACGGCGCCATTGCCCTTGTAGCGCCGGGCGAGCTCCTCCCACAGGGCGACGAATCGATCCTGGAAATAGGGATGGCGCCAGAACAACGTTTGGCGGCTGGAATTGTCGGAGTGCCAGTCGGTGTTCTGCCAGCCCTGCACGGCGTGCAGGTCGAGAATGGCGAACAGCCCGTGCTTCCCGCACCACTGAACCGCCCGGTCGAGCCTGGCAAAGCCTTCTTCCAGATACCGAAACGGTTCCCCGTCACTCTCGAAGTGCCGGTAGTTGAGCGGCAGGCGCACGACATTCGCCCCGCACGACTCGATGAAAGCGATGTCTTCCTCGGCGAGGAAACGATCGAGCCAGCGATCGAAAAAAAACGCCGCTTTCCCGGGGCCGAGAACCTCCGCCATGACGGCGCGCAGCCCGTGCTCGTCTCCGGGATAGCCATTGATGAAATTTTCCATATTCATCCATCCGCCGATGCAGACGCCCCGCAGACGGACGGTCTTCCCCTGTTCATCCACAATATGGTTTTTACTTACCTGAAGCATGATTGCTCCTCTCTGTTTTATTTTTAAGGCAAATCGGAAGGAAATGGAAGACATCTTTTTTGGGCGTTAAGTATACAAAACCGGTTTCTTTTTTCGTACAAATTTTCTTGTTACTCAGCCAAGAGCGATTGACTTTTTTTCTGCACTATATTGTATTGAAGACGTAAATAACTAACTCTACCTTACTGAACATATCACTCGGCCGGATCAATATTTTTTAAAAGAGGATACTAGGTTCCTGAATTCTTTTATTTCGAGAGAAATCGGGGGATGTGTATCGGAAAACGTTTCCGTTAACGCCGTCGGTAATTTCAATGAACGAAAAAATACTCTATTTCGCTGAAATCGATTCGAAGGCGGTAGAGATCGTAACGGAGGCAAACTTTATCCGGTGTAAAAAGGTGCACATTAATGCAAAAAGCGGATTACCGGGATGTTTATAAAAAATCGTTACATCATCGGTTTTGTATAAACCGCAAAGTTTTCAGCTTAAGGTCCGGTTCGACCGAAAGCAAAAAAGGGGGAATCTCATGGCAAAAAGACTCTTGATTCTTCTCGCGCTCAGCATCCTGGCGGTATGTGCCTGTCTGCCGCCGAGCGCCGGCAACGGGGACAACGGCGGCAGCCGGGCGACGAGCACCATCGTCGTGCGCGCCAAAGGCGTCGGTGGCGGCGAGCAGATCCGGTTGACCATCGGCGGCGCCACCGTCCAGACGTGGACGCTCTCAACCGGCATGGCCAACTACACCGCCACCACCGACAACACCGGCGCCGTCCGCGTCGAGTTCATCAACGACGCGAGCGGCCTGGACGTGCAGGTGGACTACATCACCATGAACGGCACCACCCTGCAGGCCGAAAATCAGGCCACCAACACCGGCTCCTGGAATTCGAGCTCGAACTCATGCGGCGGAGTGAAATCCGAAATGCTGTACTGCAACGGATACATCGATTTCGGTAACCTGTCCGGCGGCGGGAGCTCATCCTCAAGCAGCTCGTCAAGTAGTTCTTCCAGCAGCTCATCGAGCAGCTCGTCCTCAAGCTCGTCAAGCGGTGGCAGCAACACCATCGTCGTCCGGGCCAAGGGCACGGCGGGAACCGAGTCCGTCAACCTGAAGGTCGGCTCGACCACCGTCGGCACCTGGACGCTCTCCACGTCCATGGCCAACTACACCTACTCGACGAACGCGTCTTCCGGCAACATCACCTTCAATTTTACCAATGACGCGTCCGGCCGCGACGTACAGTGCGACTACATCACGGTGAACGGAAGCACCCGCCAGGCCGAGAACCAGTCGACCAACACGGCCGTCTATCAGAACGGCGGCTGCGGCGGCTCCAACAGCGAAATGATGCACTGCAACGGCTACATCGATTTCGGAACCATGTCAGGCGGCAGCTCGTCCAGCAGTTCGTCGAGCAGCTCATCCTCGAGTTCTTCCAGCAGCTCATCAAGCAGCTCGTCCTCAAGCTCGTCCGGCAGCGGCAGCAACACCATCGTCGTCCGGGCCAAGGGTACGGCGGGCACCGAGTCCGTCAACCTGAAGGTCGGCTCGACCACCGTCGGCACCTGGACGCTCTCCACGTCCATGGCCAACTACACCTACTCGACCAATGCCAGCTCCGGCAACATCACCTTCAATTTCACGAATGACGCGTCGGGCCGCGACGTGCAGTGCGACTACATCACGGTGAACGGAAGCACGCGCCAGGCCGAGAACCAGGCCACCAACACGTCCGTCTATCAGAACGGCGGCTGCGGCGGCTCCAACAGCGAAATGATGCACTGCAACGGCTACATCGATTTCGGAACCATGTCCGGCGGCAGCTCGTCTTCAAGCTCGTCCAGCAGTTCGTCGAGCAGTTCTTCTTCAAGCTCGTCGAGCAGCTCCTCTTCCAGCAGCGGCGGTAATGGGACGCAAATCAGCGGGAACCAGGTCCTTATCATAGGGGAGTCTTTCATCGCCATGTCCCACGATATTACAAAAAACCTCCAACAACTCATGCGGAACGCGGGAATACTTTCTTCCAGCGACAGCATCATCGATAATGCGGTGAGCGGTACGCAGCTTTCCGGCGGAATTTCTCCGTCGATTCCACAGCAATACGCGAACGGAAATACGCAAAAGAAGGTCCTGTGGGTGATCATGGACGGCGGCGGGAATGACTGCCTGAATGGCAGCTGCTCGAATCCCCCGAACTCGAACTGTACCGCCTTGCAGAACGCGGCCACCGCGGCGAAGAATCTCCTCAGCCAGATGGGAAATGACGGTGTCGTCAAGGTGCTGTATTTCTTCTACCCGGATCCGCAGCAGGATTTGGGCGGGCTCAAGGCGAAACTCGACGTCCTGCGGCCTCTTATTCAGAACGTGGTGAATTCGAGTGCGAAACCCAAATGCTATTGGCTCGATTTACGACCGACGTTTCAAGGTCATTACGGCGAGTACATCCAATCCGACGGCATTCACCCGACGGCCGCCGGCAGTCAGGCGACCGCGAATGCCATCTGGAATCTGATGCAGCAGAACAATTTCTTCAGTACGAATTGAGGCACGTACTGTTTCCCTCACCTCCCTATGACTTATAGATACAGCGGCAGTAAACCGCCTCCTTCGGGAGGCGGCTTTTTTTGGGTGCGCCCGGCAGGGCGCACCTGCTTGGAGGTGTCCGCGGCAAGAAAGTCGCGGTAGTCCTCTCCACACCCGACAGGGGGAAGTGGTAGCCGAACGGCGGGAAACGGCTTTTCGGAATACCGGCTTTGGTCGACCGGCTTATCCGGCAAGCGCTCTTTCAGACGCTCAGCCCACGATTCGAACCAGAATAATGAAGTCACAGCGGAAAGCCGGCTTGAAGTTCACGGGAGTTACCATCGGGGAAGGCGCAGCTCTACCAATGAACCGTTCGCCGATTTGAAAGGCGGTTGGGTTCGGCGCTTTTCGCCGCGTACGGTGATTCTTCCCCGGATCAGGAGGAGGCGGCCGGATCGGGCGTGTGCGGGGGGGTATGCACCGTGCCTTCCAGGGTGAGCGTCAGATTCTCATTACCGGGGATGTTCGTCCCCACGAGGACGGTTTTCGTAATTTTTCCGTCATAGTGCCTGGTATCGAGCGTCACGTCGATTTTGCCCGTCTTGCCCGGCTGCACTTCATTGTCGTAATCTCCCACGCTCGTGCACCCGCACGCGGGAATCAACCCGCGGATCTCGAGGGGTTCGCTGCCGATGTTCGTGAACTCGAAGGTGTGCCTGACGAGGACGCCCTCCTGCACCGGGCCGAAATCATACTTTTCGGAATCGAATTTGATCGCTGGCCCTTTCACCCGGGACCCGCATCCAGCGACCAGGCCGATAAATAAAAGAAGCAAAAGAAAAAATCGAATTCGAATATTCATCATCGCCTGCTCCCCATGCAATCATCACGACGTGCCCGTGACACGGATCCGGGTATCGCGATGACGGTAACTTTGATACGATTTTTCGTCAAGGTTTCTTTCGTGTTCGTTTTTGCGATAATTTTATCCCGCGTTCAACCGCAGTTCAATCCGTCTTTGAGGAGCGTGCGGTGCTCCGATGCGCGCGTCCCTGGTTTCCGACCCTCCCGGCTACCCGTATATCTCCGGCCGGCATTGCTTCAAGAGCGGGAGACGTTCGCGGGTGCGGGTGAGGACCTCGGCGGAAAGTCCGGCCAGGCGGATCGCCGGGCGCGCTCCCGCCTCGGCGAGCACGGTCCCCCACGGATCGACGATGAGTGAGTGGCCAAAGGCGCGGTAGGGCGAGCCGCGGGTGAGGGCCGGGGAGGCGGCGGCGACGAAGCATTGGTTTTCCACCGCGCGCGTTCTGAAAAAAAGGTGCCAGTGGGCCGGGCCGGTGACATTATTGAAGGCGGCCGGCACGAGGAGCACTTCGGTCCCCTGACGCGCCAGCGTCCGCGCCGCCTCGGGGAAGCGGATGTCGTAACATATAAGCAGCCCGAAAACGGCGAGCGGGGTGCGGACGGAGGAGAGGGACGATCCGGGGGAGAACACATCCGATTCGGTGACGGGCAGGGTGGGGAGCCTCACGTCGAACAGGTGGGCCTTGGCGTGAGAGAGGAGGACCTCCCCGTCGGGTCCGAGCAGGTAGGCCCGGTTGTACAGCCGGCCGTTCTCAGCCTCCGGCAGGGAGCCGGTGCACAGGTACAGACGGTGCTTCCGGGCCGCTTCCCGCAATCGTTCGCGGGTGGCGCCGTCCTTTTCCACGGCCTCCTTGAGGCGGGAGACGTCGTATGGGTAGGTGAAAATTTCCGGCAGGCACACCGCGTCGGCGCCGCGCGCCGCGGCGCGCGCAATCAGGCGCAGGACGTCTTCGACGTTCTGACGCGTGTCGTACCGCGGACGATTCTGAATGACGGCCAGGGTAAAGGATTCCATCGATGTAAACATAAGCGCGTTCCCCGTTCCCGGTCAAGACATCCAGCCGGTCCTCTCCGGATAGAGGTGCCTTCATTGACAACCCCCCGCCTTCGTGCCAGAATGGCAATCCCTTATGCTCGTTTTCGATATCGGCGTCATGCTCACCACTTTTTTCGTCGTGTTCGCGGCCGAGCTCGGCGACAAGACGCAGCTGGTCGCCTTTTCCATCACCTCCACGTCCCGGCACCCACTCGTCATTTTTTTCGCCACCTCGCTCGCCCTTTCCTGTTCGAGCGTGCTCGCCGCCCTCATCGGGGGCGCCGCATCCCGCCTCCTCGGGACGTATACGTCCTTTATCGCCGCGGCCCTGTTTTTCGGATTCGGGTTCTACATCCTCTTCTCTAAGGAGGCTCCGCCGGTCAAGGATTGTTTCCTGAAAACCATCGCCGTGGAGACGGGCCTGCTCCGGGTCGTTCCCGGCCTGTTCAAGCGCCGGGGCCGGTACGACGAGGGGCTCCTCCGCGTTCTTCGCCAGGATTCGGGCCACGCTCTCGTCTTCCGGCTCCTGCTCAAGGAGAAGCGTCTTTTCAAGGACGACATCAATGAAGACCAGAGACTCTGCGAGCTCACGGAAAAGCTCAGGCTCGCCCGGGGACTGCGCCGGCTGCCGTTTCGCCGGGCGCTTGAGGAAATCGTCCGCACGGAGGAGGCGGTGCGGGACGTCTACGGCCACCTGCACGAGCACCTGCGCCTCGAGCACCACGCCGCCGACCGCCTCGAGGATCTCCTGGCCGGCCTTGAGGCCGAGGAGAGCGAGCACGTCGCTTTTTTCAAGTCAGTGCGGGACGGGGAGAACGCGTGACCCGGCTCAAGCTCCTTTTCTCGACGTTCGCCGTCGTCTTTCTCGCCGAGCTCGGGGACAAGACCCAGATCGCGAGCTTCTCCCTCGCCGCGGAAGGCGGAAACGTGCTTTCGGTGGTCGTCGGCGCATGCCTGGCCCTCACCGCCGCCGCCCTGGTGGCCGTGATCGCGGGCCACCTCATCGCCCGCTTCGTGCCCAGGAAGGCGCTGAAGATCGTCTCCGGTTTGCTTTTTCTTGCCACGGGCGCGTACCTGCTTGTAAGCCTGATTGTGAAGCTTGCATCCGCGTAACTTTTCTTCCTGAAGAATTTATCAGGAAGCCAGGAACGAAAGAATCCAGGAAAAGAGAAGGGGAAAAAAGTAATCGCCATTTGTCGGATCGTTCCCTTTTTTCTGTTCCTGGTTTCCTGTTCCTCCCGGTTTTCTCGGAAATCTTCCTCGCGATAAGACCCCCGCTTGACAGGGCTTGGGTTTTATCCATTAATGAAAACATTGATGACCCACGGTCGAAAGGAACTGACGTGAAAAAGATACTGATCGTTGACGATGATTCGGACATCCGGCAGGCGCTCATCGTCGTGCTGGAGGGAAAATACGAGCTCAAAACCGCTGCGGGCCGCGACGAGGCGGTCGAAATTATGAAGACGTACTCCCCCGAGCTCATTATCCTCGACGTCATGATGGAAACTATGAGCTCGGGATTCGACCTGACACGCGAGCTGAAGAAGGACAGCCGATTTGGCGGGACCAAGATCCTCATGCTCACCAGCGTCGATTCCGCCACCAATATCGATTTTAAATCGTCGGCCGGCGATCCCGACTGGCTGCCGGTGGACGACTACATGTCGAAGCCGATAGAGCCGAAAGTGCTGCTGCAGAAGGTGGCGAACCTCATTACCTGAGCCGCACCGCGCGCCTTTACGATTTCATCCTTTTTTATAGTGAATGTACCCGCCCTCGAGGACCCGCAGGCCGGTGTAACCCTCCGCCGCCAGGTGGCGGTAGGCTTCGTAGGCGCGGGACGAGGTTTTCGAGCAGAGGACTATCGGCGCGTCTTTTTCGAACGGGAAGGGCGCGTCGCGCAGGGTCTCGAGCGGAAGATTGACGCTGCCGGGGATGGTTTGAAAACCGAAATCGGCGATCGGGCTCAGGTCCACCACGGTCGCGCCGCCTGAAACCTCCTGGAACTCGGGCAGCGTGATCGTGCGCACCAAGCCGTCGATCTTGTTCTCGAGGACGATGCAGGCGGTCTGCAGCACGTCGATGGGATTGTTGAAGGCGGGGAAATACCCGAGGTCCAGGGCGAAGACCTCGGGCAGGGTGAGCTTCAGACTCACGGCGCAGGCCAGGATTTCGATGCGGGATACCAGGTCGCCCCGGCCGTACCCTTGCGCGCCGAGGAGACGCTTGCTCGTCCGGTCGGCGATCACCTTCAGCACCACGTCCGCGGCGCCCTCGGCGTAATGGGCGCGGTCGAGGCCGCTCGCCACCACCGACACCGCGTCGCACGACTCGCAGCGCGCTTCCTCCATCCCCAGGCCGGTGCGCGCCACGGTCGTGTCGAACACCTTGAACATGGTCGTCCCGACGCCTCCCCCGAACTTTACTTCCCGGCCGGCGATGTTGTCCGCGGCGATGCGCCCCATCTTGGTCGAAATCGAGCCCAGGGGAAGAAAGCGGAAGCGCGGCGAGCCGAGGGAACTCTGCGCCTCGGCGCAGTCGCCGATGGCGTAGATATCAGAGTCAGAGGTGCGCAGGTGCTCGTCAACCGCGACGCCGCCCGAGGCGCCCAGGGTCAGACCGGCCTCGCGCGCGAGCTCGGCATTGGGTTTCACCCCGGCGGAGAGGATGATGAGATCGGCGCTGAACTCGCCCCGCTCCGTGACGATGAGCGAGCGCGAATCCTCGTGCCGGATCTCCGTGATCGTGACGCCGGTGACCACCTTGATGCCCTTGAGACTCAATATCTCCCTTATCTTCTGAGAGATATCAGGGTCGAAGAGTTTGAGGATGTACTCATCGCGCTCCAATATCGTCACGCGGGCGCCGGCCGCCATGAGCGATTCGGCCGTCTCCACGCCCACGAGTCCTCCGCCGATGATATAGACCTCGGCGACCGGGCGCTGGGAGAACACCCGTTTGATCCGTTCCGCGTCCTCGATCTTGTACAGCGAATGCACGCCCGGGCCGTCGATGCCGGGAATGGGCGGCGCGATCGAACGGGCGCCGGTGGCGAGGACGAGCACGTCGTAGGGAACGGCGGAGGTCACGTTCCCCTCCAGGTCGCGAACGACGACCTCCTTTCTGCTTCGGTCGATGCGCTCGGCCAGGGTGCGGTTGAGGATCTTGATCTCCTTGATGTGCTCGAAAAAATTGACGTCGCGAAGCGTCCGGTCGGCGGTGGACATGAGCGCCTTGGGCGAGGCGACCTTGCCGGAAAGATAGGAGGGGATGCCGCACCCGGTGTAGGACAGAAATTCGCTTTTCTCGATGATCGTGATGTCGCAATTCTCGTCGAGCCGGCGCAGGCGCGCGGCGGCCTTCGGTCCGGCCGTCACTCCGCCGATGATGACGACCTTCTTTTTCGGCCCGGCTTCGACGCGCTCCAGCCTGAGAAGCGGCAGGCGAACGGTGAAGGTCGTGCCGCGCTCAGGCGCCGAATCGACGGACACGGTCCCCCCGTGGTCCTCGACCAGGCGCTTCACGATGGACAGTCCCAGGCCCGTGCCGGGTGCGCGGGCCTTCGAAAGGCCCGAGCGGTAGAAAGGGGTGAAGAGGTTGTCGAGATCGTCGGGCGCGATCCCCGGACCGGAATCGGACACGGTGACGACCGCGGCGCTGCCGTCCGCTTCCGCCGCCAGGCCGACGTGTACCCGCCCGTTCTCGCCCGAATATTTCAGCGCGTTGTCCATGAGGTTGCCGAAGACGAGCCCCAGCCCCTCGGCGTCGCCGGAGACGATGAGCCTCGCGTCGGGCGGGCTGGAGAGGGAGTAGGATGCGTTTTTATCCGCGGCCGCGGGCTTGAGGCGCTGGAACGACTTCGAGACGATGCGACAGAGGTCCTCCTCGTGCCTGGCCAGGCCGCCCGAGGAGTATTTTGCGAGGTTGAGGAGGTCGGTGATGAGGGAGCGGGCTTCCCCGGTTTTGCCGATGGCCCTCCTCACGAGCTCGAGGGTCTTGGGATTGACGTCGCCGGTGAAGCCGTCGGCGATGACCTTGAGCAGGGATTCGATGGAATTGATGGGCGCTTTCAGCTCGTGGGAGAGGACGGGAAAGAGGCCTTCCCGAAGACCCCCGATGGACCGTTCCCCGGACTCCGCCGGTTGTTCGCCGCTCTTCCTCTTCATGCGCACCGCCGCGACGGCCCGCCGTCAGGGGATGTAATCGTCCACGGCCGGGGCGAAGTAGGCTTTGAGCCTCTCCAGTTCCTCCGGAGTGACGCTCGCTTCCTTTTCGAACACGAGCTCGGCGTTGATGTTCTTGAGCTTGTGGATCAGGCTGAAGATCATGAAGGCGAAAACCTTGACGCCGGCTTTGGCGTTCGTGTTCACGAAACTCATGAAGTTTTCCCGCTCGATCTTCATGATTTCCACGCGGCCGTCGGCCGTCACGTCGGCGGTGCGGCGCACGTCGAAGAAGAGGGAGGCCTCGCCCACGACGTCCCCCTTGTGCACCCGGCCCAGGCGGATTTCCCGGCCTTCCTTGCTCGTGGCGTAGACGCTCACGTCGCCGGCCAGGATGCCGCAGAGAAAGGTGCTCGTCTCGTTCTGCTTGATGATCTTTTCCTTGTCCTTATATTCGTGGAATTCACAGAGGGGAAAGAGGTGGTCGATTTCCTCCGGAGAAAGGTTGGCGAAGATCTGCAGGCCGCGCAGTTTTTCCGTCAGTTCCGCCTGCGGGACGTCGATCGGCTTCATAAAGCGCCTCCTGGATGCGAAATCTGGTTATTGTTGCAGACTCGGGCAAATAAATCAAGTGCCCCGCATCGTCTTTATAAAGAGCACCACGTAGGTGACGAACGAGACGAGCGCCAGGACGAGCCCGGCGCCGAGAATGAGGAGGGCGACGATGCGCAGCTCCTCGAAAATGAAGACGAGAAAGGCGACCATGAGGATGAAGGTGGCGGCCTTGCCCCAGATGTTGGACTCGAGGACCACGCCCCGTTTCACCTTGACGAGCAGCCCGCCGCCCAGGATGAGGAGGTCCCGGGCGAGAACGGCGAGGACGACGGGGAGCGGCACTCCCCGGTAGAGGACGAGAGCGGCGAGCAGGGCGAGCACCACCGCCTTGTCGGCCAGCGGATCGAGGATCCGCCCCAGGTCGGACTGCTGGTTCAGTTTCCGCGCCAAAAAGCCGTCGAAAAAATCGGTGCTGAACGAGAGGGCGAGGAAACCCAGCGTCAGCCAGCGCCCCTCGGGCGCGGGGAGCGAGAAAAAGAGAAAGACGAACGGCGCGCTCGCGAAGCGCATGAAACTCAAGAGGTTGGGAATTGTGAAAACGCCTGTGTCACGGCGATCGGTTTTCTCCGTCATGGAATTCGGCCCGCCTCCCTTCCCGATACTTGTAGCATATTTCCGGGGAAGGGGGAAAGGGAGGACATACGCTAGGCGCCGGCGTTCAGAATCTTGAGCTCGCGGCGCGCGAGAGAAATCCATTCCCGCTCCGACCGGCGGTTGTGGCCGGGGAGGACCTCGAACTGCTCCTCTATGGCGAGAAATTCCTTGGCCGCCTCCTCGCTCCTGCCCTGGGCCCGGAGGAAGAGGCCGTAGCGCGCGCGGGCTTCGAGGCCGGGGAAGCGGGGCGCGATATCGGCGTACGCCCGGTCGGCCTCGGCCGTTTTTCCCATCCGTTCGTACACCCGGGCCAGGAGGAGATCGCTCACGTATTTCTTGAACAGGCTCGGCGCATCCTTGAGTTTCACAAGGATCTCGATCGCGCGCTCGTTGTTTCCCAGCTCGAAATGGCACTGCGCCAGGGCGAGATTCACCTCGACGTTGCCCGAATCGAATCCGCTCAAGACTTGCTCGTAGTGTTCGCACGCCTCCGCGCAGCGGCCCTGGGCGGCCAGCTCGTCCGCCACGGCGCGGCGGTTGGCGAAGGTGGGGGAGAACCGCAGGTCCCGCTCCAAGCGGGCCAGACGGCCGCCTGAGGTGAAGCTCTTGAACGCGGACATACGCAGGCCGGGACGCGTGCGCCGGCGAAGGAGATCGGGGAGAATTTCAACGAAAAAATAAGCCAGGGCGCCGGCTATGGGTATGAAGAGGATGATGTACATCCAGCTCCGGTCGCGGTTGGTCTTGACGACGTGGATGATGAGGAGGACGTCGAGGATCATGGGCAGGCTGAAGAAGGAAAGCAGGTATCCCATGGCCGTCAGTATAGATCAAGTCCGTAACGGGCGCAATCCATGTGCGCTGAGGAGGGAGGGAACCGCGGATGAACACGGACGGGACGGATGGCACGGATGAGAGGAGAGGCGTTCGCTGAGCCCTTCGACTACACTCGGGATAAACCGCGCCGAAGCGAACACAAGAGTGAATGATTGCAGGATACGAAAAGGGAACCACAGCTGGAAAATAATAACTTGAATGAAGAGGGGGGATTTGGAATAATGAAGGCGGATTGCGGTTGGGACTCGGTTTATGACATACAGGACATTTTGTGGAAATGGAAAAAATGATTTTCTTTATCAGCGGCCCCAGCGGCATAGGTAATACAGACGCCTGCTTTTCCCTTCTGCTGCAATGTAATAATGCCGTTTATTTGGATAGCGATTGGTTTTGCGCCAAAAATCCTCTCGATCCTTTTAAAGAAGAAAATATAAAGGAAGTATTTGAGCTTCTACAGATGAACATTGATTACCATTGAAAAAAAGGGATAAACATTTTTATCATTGCCCTTTATCAAAGAGCGGCTAAATATTTCAGGATGTATAAGGATTTATTTTCAGGCCTGGATAAAAACATGGTATGCATTCTCTTATCGGCTCAAAAAGCGGAGATTGA
The DNA here is from genome assembly GCA_016934415.1 of Spirochaetales bacterium. Taxonomy (GTDB): domain Bacteria; phylum Spirochaetota; class Spirochaetia; order SZUA-6; family RPPD01; genus JAFGSW01. The sequence continues at coordinate 33,604 of JAFGSW010000040.1, forward strand.
ACGACGGATACTTTCACGTGACAGGATTGAGGAGCAGAAAAGAGAAGAAATGGAAAATATAGATTTTGAAATTGAAGAAGCAAATGAAATATTAAAAAACGATCATTTTTGGAAAAGATTTGATACGACCGGCTTAAGTAGCAAAGAAATATCAATTGGAATACAAAAAATAACATAAACGCCGAAAAAGTATTCAACGAGCCCAACAAAGATGCTCATGAGCTAAACAAAGATTTTACTGAGTCAAACAAAGAATTCAATGAGTCCGGCATAGTTTTCAGTGAGTCCGGCGAAGGTTTCAATGAGTCCGGCGAAGGTTTCAATGAGTCCGGCGAAGGTTTCAATGAGTCCGGCGAAGGTTTCAATGAGTCCGGCGGCGACTCTGGCGGAACCTTGACCGGAGATTTGAAAAAAGTTATAGTCTACGCTCATCGGGATGTAGCCTAGCGGCTAAGGCGCCTGCTTTGGGAGCAGGAGATCGGAGGTTCAAATCCTCTCATCCCGATGAAGCCCGGCCGCCGGTTTGGAACGGTCCGCCGCGCTTGATCGGGCCCGGTTCCCGGCGCCGGTTCTATTATCCCGCGTCCATAGCTCAGGTGGATAGAGCAACAGCCTTCTAAGCTGTGGGTCGCACGTTCGAGTCGTGCTGGACGCATTATTATTTCTTTACGGGGTAAAGAGAAAACCCCGGCCCACCTGGAAGTGAACCTACTAAAAAACGGCCCGTGTCAACAAAATGACAGCAAAACGGGCTGAAAAAAATACCGCTTGTCTTAACCCTCGGCGTATGCCTTGGGATCGTATGACAGGGGGTTCCCCATGAAATCTTACTGCACTCAAAACAAAGGCGACTGCTCGACATGCTCACTCGTGAACTATGGGCGGGACTGCCGGAATCAACCGTTGAACGTCATCGAGAAAGCTCTTCAAGAGGAGCGAATGACCGCCGCCGTGAAGTGTTCGGAATGCGGTCACTACATGGAAAGCGAGGAGCACGGCCATGTGAAGCGCCGCTGCGGTTCTTTCACTCCCGCCGTAATGGTGCCGAAGGACGCGAAGGACTGCGCGCCCGTATGGTGCCCGAGGAGATAGCACCATGAACGAAATAACCGCGAACACCGAAACGGCCCGCGCCCTCGCGTTCATGGCCGGGCTCAAGGATAACTACGCTTTCGCGCGCAGAGACTTCATCCGATACACCGGCGGCCGGCCGCTCACCATTGAGACGGTGAAAGATTACTTCCGGGAATTGAACGAGAGCACAATGGCCGCGTCAACGATCCGGGTCAAGCGGGCAGGGGTGAAGGCCGCGCTCCGCCGACTGGCCGCGGCGGAATCCTTCGAATCCTGGGCCAAGCTCGAACGCGCCCTTGATCGCCTGGACCGGGAGCCCGAGACGAAAGCCCCGAAAATCAATCAGGCCGGGGTTGATGAGGACCGCATCATTTCGGAAAAGGAATATCACGAGCTCGTCGCCGGCGCCCGCTCTGAACGTCAGCGCCTATTCATTCGGTTTCTATACGGGACCGGTGCCCGTGTGAGTGAAGCCCTGGGCGTCCTGAAAAAGGACGTGCGCCGCTCGGGGAATTGGTATAAAATCAAAATTGTGGGAAAAGGCCGCAAAGAAAGAATCTTGATCGTTCCCGTCGAGCTCGTCGAGGACATCCGGGCCGTTTGCACGGTCGAGGAAAGCCAGTACCTTTTTCATACTACCACAGGCCGGGCTTATTCCCGTTGTTACGTGAGCGGTCAGATCAAGAAGCTCGGCCGGGACATCCTGGGGAAGCGGATTTCCGCTCATACCATGCGGCACTCGTTCGCTACCCGGCAGATACGGCGCACAAATAAAATCAAGGGCGTGAGTACCTACTTGGGACATTCGAGCTCGTCAATCACGCTCGATATGTATTGCCATGAGACTTTGACGCGGAAAGAACTTTTCACCGCGTTTACGGCTTAAAGGGGGTTTTGAGTATATGGCAGTCAAACCCTTTACCCTCTACAAGCGAAAGCTCAACTCGGGCCGGGTCTTATATTACGCCATTTTCAGGGATGAATCCGGGGCGCGCCTTCCTGCCGTTTCGACCGGAGAAGCGAAGAAGGCTGCGGCCGAGTCCTGGGCCATCAAGCACTTGAACGCAAAAAAGCGGGAGAAGGCGGCCACCCTCGCCGACTTCACAACCGACTTTTTCCGCTGGGGCGTCTGCCCGTGGATTGCCCGCCAGCACGCCCAGGGGCGCCCGTTTTCGTCCGTTATGGCGCGGATGAGACGGGGACACCTTGACCGCTTGATAATCCCAGCCTTCGGGAAAATGCGCCTGGGGGAAATCAAGGCGGGGCGTATTTCCGATTTTCTTCTCAAGCTCGAATTGTCGAATTCAAGCAAAAACCAGATAAGGAATACTATCTCAATCGTCATGGAAGAAGCAGTCTTTCAAGAATTGATCGAGTATAACCCTGTCAAGAATTTGCGCCGCTTCGCGGATAATTACCAAAAAAGAGACATCTTCGCCGCCGACGAGCTCCGGCGTTTGTTCCCTGAGGACCGGGGCGCCCTCTTCGACAACTGGGCTGGTCCATACTGGTCGACGTTCTTTTTCGTTATGCTCACAACGGGGATCCGCCTGGGCGAAATACGCGCTCTTTTTTGGGCGAACGTGGACTTCACTATTCCCGCGCTCACCGTCACCCGGGCCGTGAAATCCGATAGGAGCATAGGGCCGCCTAAAAGTCGGGAACAGCGGGCCGTCTACCTGCCGCCCCGGACGGCCGCAATGCTCGAGATGTGGCGCGCGGCCAGCCGATACACGGCCGTCAATGACCTGGTTTTTCACGGCCGGGATGGACAGCACCCGATACACTCGCACACGGCGCTTGACTACTTCCGAAAGGGATTGAAGGCGGCAGGGATCGAAACGCGGGGCCGCGTCCTGGTCATTCACTCACTTCGGCATCAATACAATTCGATCATGCGGCGGGCTATTTCCGAATCCGCCTTACAGTACATGATCGGCCACACGTCCACGGCAATGACAGACCGCTATGACGGCGCCGGGCCGCTCGACAAGCTCCGGGCATTCCTTCCCGAGAGGGAGAAAATAGACGACGCTTGGAAATAAAAAGAAGGAGGACATATGGAAACGTTATCGTTTATTGCTTCGATTGTGAGTGTTGCAGTAGGAGGAATAGCAATTTTTATAACGGTCTGGTTTTATTTCATCGGAAAAAAGGAGCATGAGGATTTTGGTAAAGCACTGTCGGGAATAAAATTATATAATAAAAATCTTATAACCATGTCGATATTATTATTCGCTACAATAAAAGGAATCAAACCCGAGGAAGGACGTGAAGAAATTGTCAATTTTATCAAGATGCAGAAAAAGGAAGATAAGAAAAAGTATCTTGATTCTCTAAATCCGCTTGCACGTTATGTTGTTGAATCAACGGCGAATCTTAATGATATGATGAAAAAGTTCTTATCTGCATCTTGGGCAGTTTCAGGACAAAAAAATGATGATGATGATGATATTATTCTTGGAGACGAAAAATAACAAAAGCCGGTTTTTGTGCCTATGTCCTATACGCCGTCCGCGGCGGCCGCCCAGGACCCCGCCTCGGACGGGACGCCAGGCGCCGGCGTTCGGGGCGGAAATCGGAGACGGGAACCGGGGCGACGGCAACATCATGTGGAAGCACCGTCCCCCGGCGTATCGTCTCCCATTCACTGCGAAACGGCCTCACCCAGGAATAAACGAAGTCATTGACCGCCCCAGGCGACGGCTGGCCGCGTTTCTCCGCCAAGGCGTCGTCTTTCTGGGCCTGGAATAAGACCGACCAAAGCAATTTCACCCATGCTTGTTGAATCGCCCCGGAAGCCCGAAGGCGTCCGACTTCGTCCGGTAAGCTCACACTCCGCGGGCCTCGGATTTTTCAAGCCGCTTCTCTTCCGCGTCGACCACACTTTCAAACGCTCGCTGTCGTCGAAGCAGCGACGCTATTCTTTTGCCCAAAGGAAGGCAATGCCCCCGCTTCTTTTTCGCCTCGGCCGCGCGCGCCTTCGCGGCTTCCGCCTGGCGTTTCTCGCGGGTTTCATAAAACGCCGGGAATTCGCCTCGCTCCGATGGATCAGACGTAAACCACTCGCGTACTGCATCGAATTCGGCGTCGACATACGGAAAATCGTTGATTTTATCCTGTTGCCTCAACTCGCGACCTGAAAGGCAGGAAAACCAACGAAGTTTTTTGATGAAATTCGACGGCCACTCGCGATTGACGACAATATCTTCAGGGGCGGCGTCCGCGATATAAGTCAAAGTGATACCTTCGCCATGGTGCTCAAGATGTTTTTCGCACAGGTGATATTTTCGCCCGCTTTTCGAGGCGACGAGCGAGAAAATAAAACCTTCGTGCGGATTCACCGCCAGCGGTCGGACGACCGAATCCGCCTTGAAAAGCGGGTTTTTGATTTCTATTTGCGAATACATATTCCCCTCCCTCAAAGACTTTCCACGCGCGTCGGATGCGCCGCGCGTTCGGCGGGCCGCTCGTCGACCGGCGTTTCCGGTGCCGCGTCGGCCGCCCGGCGGTGCACGTCGCCGTCAAAACCGTCGCCAGCATTGCCGGCGGCTGCACCCAGGTCGAAGACACGCGCGTGTCCAATCGCTTCGGAAACGGTGCTTTCAGCCGCAAGCTTCGACAGATTCGCGGCCTCACTCTTCAAGTCGATGTCCAGATAATTGATAACGTCGAGCGGTAATTGGAGAAGGCCGTTTTCTTTCTGGTCATAGGATGCGAATAGCTTTTCCAATGTTTCCGCGATCTCCGCACGGCGGCGGAAAGCGTCAAGCACCGTCGCGCCCAGAGCTTGCATCGTGCGCGCCGCGTCGGCGATCGTGTTTTGAAGTTTCGTTTTTTCTTCAGCAGTCATAAAATGCCCTTTCTCCCGGAAGCGCCGGGCCACTGTGATTTCCCCATAGGCACAAAACTCGCGTTTCGCGCGGAAAGGGGGGCCGGGACGCTTGCGCGCCCCGGCTCGATGAAAAACTGCCCACCGCCCCCGAGACGGCAGGACTTCGCAAACTGGGGGGCGACGTGGTACGTCGTTTGTCCGGTCTCCAACGGAGCCGCCGAACCGGACGCACCAGGCCGTCATAAAATTACGTTTTCTTTTTCGCCTCAGCGGTGCGAATCTCAAGGTCAATATCCTCGAAAAGCGCGCGCCGTTCGGTCGTGTCCATCGTCGCAACATAAGTGACGAGATATTTTCTCAATATCTCTTTGCGTTCCGCCGGCGTTTTTTTCAATAGTTCTTCCGGCGAATTTGGATCCCGATTCACAAAATGCTGAATCGAATTATGCAGCTCGTTAATCTTGTTTTTATTCATAGCTTGATTCTCCCGTCTGTAATCTTCGCGAGATATTCATTTATTACGTCCAACTTTTTTTCCATGCGCTGTTCCGCTTCAGCTTTCAGAAAGGACAAATAGGTTTGATATAGAAACGCCAGCGTCCGGGCGCGGCCATCTTTGATCTTCCGTGCGTAAAATTGCTTGATGAGTTCGGCCATTGCGTTCCGCGAGCTCTCTAGATTATCGAGATTCAGAGGGGGTAGGGGTGGGCGAGATTTTGGAGATTTCCGACCTGGGTTTTTTGCGGGTTTTTTCTTCATGACTTCCCTCTCTCTCGCGCGGCTTCTCGCTTGGCGTTCTCGAAAACGGAGTTTGCGAACGAGGCCGCGGCGGCTTCTTTTACTTCAAGTTGTCCGAAAAAAAGTTTGTTTAAAAGCCTGCCCGCCTCATAGCGATTCATCCGGCGCAGCTCACGGACGCACCGCCAAAATTGGCGTTCGTGTTTCTTCACGCGCTCACCCCCTCCAGCGCCCGGCGCTCTTCCAGCGAGCCGAATTCGCGGACGAGCTCGTCGGTGAGGACGAGAACATACCCAGGCTTGTCGGTTCCCATGCAGTGAGACGCACGGCCTCCGGCATAAGGGCGGATATCCTCTCCGACATGGCCGAAACCGTGTTGATGTTCCATAACCCTTGGCGGCCGGTTTTTAGTCCGACAGCCGAAAGGGCAGTCAATAAAGCCCAACCGTGTACCGTCGCGGGTGATCTCGATGCGCTTGACGACTACTTCAGGTTCCGCCAAAGGCGGCAAAATTGGTGTTTTGTGTTTATTCAAAATAAACCTCCGAATACATGGTCAACGACTTCCGCTTCCCTGTCCGGGGGTGTGCACGTGTGCATGTGTGTCCGGGGGGTAATAGCACCCCCTCCCCCCTGGTCGTCTTTTTTTCCGCCCTCCTCGCGTTTTGGGGCCCTATCATAAGGTTTTTGCACCTCTGCACAGGGGGGGGGTATCTTATCCCCTCCCGCACACGCGCACACCTGCACAGGGTCAGGTAGGACGTTTTCATCGGCCGGGAGCGGGTCGCCGGGTTCAAGTTTCAGTGGCCGCCCGCGTTTTTCCTCAAGGTTTTTGAGATATCCCCCGGAAAGAGCGGAGGAAACCCGCCTCGATGCGACACTTCTATCAATCCCCAAGTGCTCGTAAAGCTCCTTGATGGTGACTGGCGCGCCTTTCGCGGCGTGGAGCTCGCCGACGGCTTTCACGGTCTCCCGGATGGTTGCAGGCACGGCCAGCGCGACGCCCTCGTTCAGTATTCCGATAATAAGGTCAAAAATCGCCCGGTAATCATCCGACGTGGCAATGACGCGGCCCAGGGCGTCAAGTTTACGGTGTTTCTGGTGAACGATTGCGTGAATGGCAATCAAGTTTAAAACACTCGTAAAATCGCGGCGAAGGCGAATAGCTTTCGCGTTCGCACCTTCCGCGAGGGCTTGCGCGTACGGGATTGAAACGTCTTTCACGGCTTCCAACTCAAGCCATTTCTGAAAGGCAATCCAAAGCGTGAAATCTACGGCCTCGGGTTGCTTACCGTTCATGCGCCCGGCCAGCTCCGACATTATGGCAGCGGTCTGATTTGTCGAATCGTCGGCAGTAAGTGAAAATATGCGAGTTTCATTTTCGGGGTGAATTTTTATTGCAGTCGTTGTGATTATCGTTCCGGTTGGGCCCTCTCGCTCGATCAATTTCGGCATGAGTCCTTCCGATGTTTTTTCAACTGTTTCATAACGAATCCGGCCTTCAGAGAGGAGCGAGCGGAGCAGATAAGAAGCGAAGTCGCTATTCATCCCGGAGAATTCATAGACGATCAAAAACCGATGTTTCAGGGGTTCTTGAGAATAAGCGAGGGCCCTTTCCGACATCGACGAAAGGGCGTAGACGGCCGATTCTGGGAAAAACTTAATGACGAATTCGAGCATCGTATTTTTTCCGGCGCTCGACGGACCTTTAATAATGATCGAAATCGGCCGAGAGAGAATCCGGGAGGAAAGGGCGAGAAAAAGTATTTTCGCGTTTTTAGTTTCCGCTACAAGTCCCGCCTGGGCGACGGCCCGGGCGAAAGCATCGAGCACATTCGGAAGCGCGAGGATAGGAGCGGCAGCGGTCCGGGCCTCCGACGCTTCCGCAGCCAGACGTTCGGCCTCGATCTCGCGGAACGGCCGGGCGGTCGCCCTAAGTCGTTCCAATAACGCCGGCACGTCGTCGCCCCGGACGTGGGCTTCGCTTATGTCTTTGGTCCCTTCCGGGGCTTCGATAATACGGGCGTCAGGGATTGACGCGCCGATCGAGTCGCGGAACTGAACGCCGCCGGCGCCGGGCTCTTGCCAGACGTAGATTGTGAGCCCTTCAAGGAGCGGTGCCCATTCGCGGCGCCAGGTGGTAGCGCCAGGGACGCCCAGGGCGGGGAGACCGAAAAGCCAGGCAGTTTGTGTGTCGGATTCACCCTCGAACGTATACACAAAAGTTGACTTCTGCGCGCTTTTCAGTCTCCACAGGCCGTAGAGCATGACACGGGAACCCTTGCGCCATCTGAAACGGTTGTCGCCATGAAGAGCGAGGCGGAACCTACACGCGACCTCGTCCCCGGCTTCGTTATAATAAGGGAACTTGACGGCTGGCGCTTTTTTGAAATAGATGGTTTCGAGGCCGATCTTTTTCAAAAAGGCGAGGGGTAATTTTTTTGCGCTTGCGTAATCATCCAGCGTTACCGCGTCTTCAACTTCTTGAATGGAAAATGACGGATCGTATTCCTCGAGAATTTCACGCGCTGCATCGCCCTGTTTCATTCCGTGAAGGAAGGCGTATAAGGAAACCGCGTCCCCGCCCTTGTCGCCAGTGGCAAAATCCGCCCAGGCGCCGGACTTCAGATTCACGCGGAAGCTGCCGGCGTGTTTGTCCGCCCTGGTAGGGTTGAGCGCGGTATACTCATCGCCCTCCCGCTTGCCACCAGAGAGCCATTCGGTGATATGCGCGAGACCGATTGTCGCCGCTTTTTCAAAATCGTTTTTCATCGTATCCCCCCGTTTTTAGCTTTTACATTCGACGGGGGTTTTTGTCGCTTTGTCCATAAACACGATGAGCGACTCGCGGGAAAATACGAGCTTACTGCCGATCCGCGAGGGCTTGAGTCGGCCGGCGGAAACGAGCTTGTATAAGAGGCTCGTAGAAAGCCGGGTGAAGGCCGCAGCTTCCTTCAGGTCGAAGTATTCCTGAATCGGGCGCAGGACCTGGACGACGGCGACCGCGCCCGCCAGGTCCTGGGCGGCCTCATCGCCGATGGGAACGGCTGGGGCGGGAAGCGCGGCCGTTTTACGCATTGCTGCCCCCCGTCTGCGCGATTCCTCGCAAAACGATGCGGCGGCATAAACGCGAAACCGTCAAATCGGCTTCCCGGGCAGCGCGGGTGATTTTGTTTTTATCGTTTGGTGTAAGTGAAATGGAAACAGTGGTTCTGGATTTTTTCTTAGAAGACATACGTCCCCCTTCAGATAAATCTGAAGGGGAGCCGCTGGCCTTGTTACGTGGGCTCCAACCCCAACTCGGGGGTTTCGATGTGGCGCGTCGCTCGTTCCCGGGCTATGGACCAGACATCCAAATTTCGAAATGATGAACACAGTGTTCATCGCCGGGCTGCCGGAGGCGACAGGGTAACCGTCGACCTAACTTGTATATATGGTACTCGAAAATAAAAATATTTCAAGACCAAATCGTTAAAGTTCTGAAAATATTTTCAAGAATAATAATATTTAGATTTCTGCTTGTATGTTTCATAGAAAAAAGTATAGTTCAGTAATGAAGAAAAAAGATCGTATTGCTGAACTAAAAGAATGGTCAACGAAACAAAATGATTCTGAGCATAAAAAAGCGCTTGTTGAAGCACTTGAAAATCTGTTGTCTTTTTCTGATGAAGAATTAAAAAAACAAATAGAAAATGAAAAACAGCCTATCCTAATAAATGGCTTGGCACTTGAATTACTGAAAAACAGAAAAAAAGCATTGCTCAAAATTGAGCACATTTTACATAACCCCTAAATAAAACGATATACACAAAACCGTTCTTTTGAAAGCTTTTTTATTTGAATTAACAATGGCGAACGATTAGAATTATTCCAACACAAAAGGAGGAACACAATGGGAAATTGGGCAACATTCCTTTTATTTATTTGCGTTATTTTTGCAGTTGTTTTTTTAGTGTTAGGATTAATTTTGGGTGCCAACAATTCGGAGATTTTCTGGTATTTTTTAACTGGCGGCATTGGTGGTTTTATTCTTTTTGCCTCTATCGGTACGCTTCTTGGCTTGCAGGTATCGAATTCAAATTCAATTGGACGCGTTATCCAGCTTTTATCTGAAAAAATCAAGCAGGATGTTCGGCAAATAGAATGTAAAACGTGCTTCAAGAAATATGATTCTACATTGAGGACGTGCCCTCATTGCGGGGCAAAGACGTAATTCGTTTATCGTTTCACCAAAGACCCCGGAAGTCTCGGCCTCCCGGATTTTTCACGGAATTCTTGTTATGTATAAATCTTCTATTCGTTTGTTTTTTTTATAGCATTTGGAATTGTTGCTAAAATTCTGATTGTAAGTTTTGTTTTTAAATCATCCGCATTATCATATTTGATATGATTATAATGTTCTGTATCAAAATGGCGTTCTTTAAAATCTTCCTTCTGGCATAACCAAATTACTGGTATGCCAAGGCCAAGTGCAAAACCTGATTCAAAATATGCCCCTGGATTATGTTTAGTAAAATCAACTATCAATAGAGAGCTATTTTTAATTTGGTAAATCATCTCATCATCTATAAGGTTATTATGTTCTACAATATCCATCCTTATTGGTAAAAAACCTGTATCCTCAAGAGCGGGCTTAATTGCTTCTGTAAAAATAACATTTTGCTCAGCAGCAAAACTCATCGCGACAAACGCATTATTGCTTTTTAAGCGATTTTTCAATAATTCGTCGATTTTTTCCCAACCTTTCATTTTTAAACGCCACTTATTTGTGCTACCAGGTTCCTTTTCAAGAAAATCCATACCTTCTGCTAACTTTAGCAGGTAAAGAAATTCTGTATAATCTTTCAAATAAAAAATTGTATATTCAGAATCAAATTTTATTCTGATAAATTCATTCATAGATTTTGATTTTTTATGAATGAATAATAAGATTTTATTTATAGCCTCAATAGGATTTTTAGGTACATCAGCATAACTAAAATACTTTTCTATATCTTCTTGATGAAGAAACGCCATTTCGCCCTTATCTGTTAAATTGCGAACAACTCCTGATAGGATATATCGTCTATCTTTATATTTTTCTGACATAAGCCATTTCGAGGGAATCAAAACACCAATAAAATTCCCGCAATTAGTGCATTCATATCTATCTTGAAAATTACCAAATTTTGTTATCTTAGCGGTTTGGTGATCGCATAACGGACAGTTTTCAAGATCGGACATTGGTCTCTCCTTTTAATAAATCAACCCACAAGTACAACTTAATCTAAATTAAATAATATAAAAATAGATGTCGCTAATTATATTTCTTAAACTGAGTTTTGAACATATGGGTTTAGCGCTTTCAGCTAAAGGCAAAAATGCTTCAGACTAAAGTCGTCGGGCAATTTTTCGTGTCAGCAAAAGTGTCAACAAATATTTTCCACGTTATGCTAAAACAAGTGAAAGCGTGGACGAAATACTTGTAATCATCCTCGCTTTATGCTACAGTGTACTATAATAAGACAAGCGGTAACACGCTATAGAAAAAACAAGTAGGCCCTTCTAAGCTGTGGGTCGCACGTTCGAGTCGTGCTGGACGCATTATTATTTCCCTGCGGGACAAGCGATCGCCCCGGTACACATTTGAAGAGAGTTTCCAGAAACACTGATTGCCACTCAAATGCAGTTGAAGCCCGCTTTCCCGCCGGGAGGCATTCCGGGGCGTAAGCCTCTTAAGAACGCCGCATCACCTCATTGATGCGCAGTTGATTCCCGATCGAGCGCGGCGTGGTGCCCGGACCGATGACGAGGCATTCGATATCCGTCATGTCCGCCCAGTCCTCCAGGTTTGCCGCCGTCAATTTCAGCGAGAAACAGGTATGATGCGCCCCTCCCGCCAGGATCCACGATTCGGTGGAATCCCTGAAAGACGGCAATGGCTTCCAGACAACCCTGGCGACCGGTAATTTCGGCATCGGCTTTTCGATTTTTACTGATTCGACCTCATTGACGATCAGTCGGAACCGGTTTCCCAGGTCGATCAGGGAGACGCAGACGGCGCGGCCCGCGTCCCCGTCGAACACCAGCCTCGCCGGATCGGCCTTGCCCCCGATGGAAAGCGGGTGCACCTCGACGCGGGCGCGGGCGGAGGAAAGCGACGGGCACACTTCCAGCATATGGGCGCCCAGGATCATTTCCCGGCCCGGTTCCAAATGATAGGTATAGTCCTCCATGAACGAGGTGCCCCGGTTGCCCGACATGATTTTCATGAGGCGTACGATACCGGCGGTTTTCCAATCGCCTTCCGCCCCGAAGCCGTAGCCCTTGGCCATGAGCCGCTGCACGGCCAGCCCGGGCAATTGCGGCAGGCCGGCCAGGTTCTCGAAGGTGGTGGTGAAGGCGCCGAAACCGCCCCCTTCCAGGAAAGCCTGCATGCCGATTTCCATGCGCGCCTGTTCCCTGATCGCGTCGCGCGCCGGACCGGCTTTCCCGGCCTCCCGGGGAAATTCATATTGCTCCTCATACTCCCGCATGAGCCGCTCCGCCCGGTCGTCCGTGACCGCTTTGACGGCGGCCGCCACATCTCCCAGGCCGTAGCCGTTGACCGACCAGCCGAATTTCACCTGCGCCTCCACCTTGTCGCCTTCGGTGACGGCCACGTCGCGCATGTTGTCGCCGAACCGGGCGATTTTCAAGGCGCGGCTTTCCATAAAGGCGCGGGCCGTGTTCATCCAATCCGCGACACGGGCGATGACATCGGGATTTTTCCAATGCCCGGCGATGACTTTGCGTTTGACGTTCATTCTGGAGCAGATGAAACCGAACTCCCGGTCGCCGTGGGCGGATTGGTTCAGGTTCATGAAGTCCATGTCGATCGAGTCCCAGGGGATGTCCCGGTTGTACTGCGTGTGCAGGTGGAGGAGGGGCTTGCGCAATTCGGACAGCCCGGCGATCCACATTTTGGCGGGGGAAAAGGTATGCATCCAGGCGATGAGCCCGGCGCAGGCGTCGGACGAATTCGCCTCCAGGAACAATCTCCCGATCGCCTCAGGCGTGGTGAGGACGGGTTTACATACCACATGATGCGGGAGCGATGAATGACGATCGAAAAAATCGGCAATTTCCCGGGAATGGGAGTCGACCTGGCGGAGGGTTTCCGGCCCGTAAAGATGCTGGCTGCCGGTGATAAACCAGAATTCATAAACGGTGGCGTTAGGCATAAATGCTCCTGGGCAAGAATCGGATTTTGGTTGCGAGTCATTGAGACTATAATACATTTCATCGGATTGGAATATAGAGAGTCGAATGCCGGCGATTCCCGGCCGGGGTACCGTTTGGGGAGCGCGGGCTATTCAAACCCCGCGCTGAAGGAAAAATGCCCGAATGAAAGACTGATGCCCATTGACATCCTCTCACTGACAATGTAATGTATCTAAATACTGATCGTTTTTTTGCGATATGCGTTAACGATAACGCAGGATGGCGTTTGTCCGGGCCGGGAAGCCCGCGGCGGGCGGGAGGGCGAGGATCTTTCATGGAAACCACGGGGTGGCAACCGGACGAAATAAGGCAATGCCGCCCCGATTCAGTTTTAAATAATGAATGCAGTCAATGACGCGTGAAAGGAGGTAATCACTTTTACTACTCGTGAACGGCGAAGCATTTCCGGGGGAATTCTTCGTCGATACATTATTCATCCCGAAAGGGAAAGGAGGAACAATATGAAAAAAAACACTCGAAAAATTATGGTTACGTTAGCCATAATTGCCTTAGTAAGTATTTTTACGGTATTTACCGGGTGTCAAAAAGAACAGGGAACGGGGCTGATCAAGGTCGGCATCGTCAATCTGCCGCCGGAAGAATCCGGCTACCGGCAGGCGAATGTTGAAGACATGAACAACGTCTTCTCACAGGCGAACGGCTATAACGCAAAACAGACCAACACCGGCGACAACAGCGAGCAGATCGCCGCGGCGAAAGGGTACATTCGAGATGGAGTGAACTATCTCCTGATCTCGGCCGCCAACGCGTCCGGCTGGGACGACGTCCTCAAGTCCGCAAAAGCCGCCGGCATCAAGGTTATTCTCTTTGACCGTGCGATTCAAACGGACCCCTCGAACTATCAGTCGGCACTTCTCTCGGATATGGCGTATGAGGGCAATACGGCGGTCGAGTGGGTGTTGAAAAATGTTCCGAAACCGATCAAACTGATCCTTATTCGCGGCCAGTTGGGTTCCGCGGCCGAAATAGGCCGCAGCGCCGCGGTGCTTAAAGCCGAAAAAGAAGGTAAACTCACCATCGTGGCCGATGGAACGGGTGGAGACAGTTGGAGCCTTGAGGAAGCCCGCAAAGTGGTTGAAGCCGCGATTGCGGCGAAAAAGGACTTCAACGTCATCTACGCGGAGAACGACGGAATGGCGCAGGGCGCCGCTCAGGCGCTCGCGGCGGCCGGTATCAGTTTCGGCAAGGGCGGCAAGGTCAAGATCCTCGGTTTTGACTTCAACCGTTTTGCGCTTCGCAACGTACAGGAAGGTTACTGGGACGCAGACATGCAGTGCAGTCCGCGTCAGGCGGCCGAGATTTCCGGCTGGATCAAAAGCGGTAATCTCCCCAACGGAATCGTCTATCAGAAGGAAATTCTCCTTGATACCGCCACGATAACCGACGAAGACGTCGCCAAATGGGGGATCAATGCCGATCCCGGCAAGGGTGTGGTGACAAGGTAGCAGTTTTTTTGGAAAAATTTCACAATCGATAGATTGTGTGCGCGGTGCGGTGTTCGGATTGAGTCCGGCACACCGCATCGCGATTTGTTTGTAGAGTCCCGGTAAGGAGATCTTCGGGTGCGGTCAGAAAACATAATCGAAATGAAGGGTATCCGCAAAGCCTTTCCAGGGGTCAGAGCTCTGTATGACGTGGACTTCGCGCTCCGAAAGGGCGAGATCCATGCCCTGATGGGCGAAAACGGAGCGGGCAAGTCCACACTGATCAAGATCATCACCGGGGTGTACGAAAAGGACGCCGGTCGGATTGCGATAGATGGAAAGCCGATCCACTTCAGGTCGCCGCAGGAAGCGCAAAATTCGGGAATCGGCACGGTCTATCAGGAAATAACCCTTTGCCCCAATCTGACCGTGGCGGAGAATATGTTTATCGGTCGCGGCCGATACGCTTTCGTTCAATGGAAGCGGATGAAGGCAAAGGCGATACAACTGCTCGCCTCCCTCGGTATTCCGGCGAGGCCGACCCAGGAGCTTTCAAGCTGTTCGCTTGCGGTCCAGCAGATGATTGCGATTGCCCGCGCGATCGATATGGACTGCAAGATTCTCATCCTGGACGAGCCGACGTCCTCGCTTGACGATGACGAGGTAGGAAAGCTCTTCGAGCTCATGCGCGAACTGAAGACCCGGGGCGTGGGGATCATCTTCATCACCCACTTTATCGATCAGGTATACGAAATCTCGGACAGGATTACGGTGCTGCGCAATGGAGAATTGATCGGCGAATACGCGGCATCCGCGCTTCCCCAAATCGAACTGGTCGCGAAGATGATGGGCAAGGATCTGGATGACGTCACAAAGATACAAAAACATGAGCCGCTTGCATCCGACTCAAGCGTACCGGTTTTCGAAGGCAAGGCGCTTTCGAGCGCCGCCGGGGTACGGCCCTTCAACTTTGCCATACAAAAAGGCGAGGTGAACGGGTTCGCCGGACTGCTCGGCTCCGGGCGCAGCGAAAGCGCCCGCGCAATCTTCGCCGCGGACAAGGTGACGGGCGGTGACGTCAGGATGAACGGCAGGAGAGTGAAGATCAAGACGCCCCTGCACGCCATGAAACGGGGAATCGGCTATCTGCCGGAGGACCGCAAGGGGGACGGAATCATCGCCGAGCTTTCGGTGCGCGACAACATCATTCTGGCCTTGCAGGTCATGAAAGGCTTTTTCAGGCCTCTTTCGCGGAAACAGGCGGCGGCGTTTTCCGACGAGTATGTGCGGAGACTGAACATCAAGACCCCGTCCACGGGCACGCCCATCACGTCTCTTTCCGGCGGCAATCAGCAGAAGGTCATTCTGGCCCGCTGGCTGCTCACGCAGCCTGAGTATCTGATCCTCGATGAACCCACGCGGGGAATCGACGTCGGAACCAAGGTGGAGATTCAAAAACTCGTGCTCGAGCTCGCCGAAGACGGGATGAGCCTGACATTCATATCTTCGGAAATTGACGAAATGCTTCGAACCTGCTCCCGATTGATCGTCATGAAGGACCGTGAAATCGTCGGGGAACTCAGCGGAATGAATGTGACCGAACAAGATGTCATGCGTGTCATAGCCCAGGGGGGAGAATGATGCTGAAAATCAAATGATTTTCAGCATTTTTGATTATACTGGTTTTCTATGGCCTTACGGCATAATCAACCAGACCATGTCGTCGATTATGGAAGTAGAAAACCATCTGCTATGGAGTGGAATATGCGCCGGTTGATAGCATGGGTATCTCATCTGTTCCTTCCGCTTTCGGTTCTGGTTCTCCTCATTGTGATTAATCTCTTCAAGGGCGCCGAATACTTCAGCCTCGCCGTGGTAAACGGAGCATTGTACGGGAACATACCGAATATCCTCTTCGGCGCCTCGGAGTTGGTTATTCTGGCAATAGGTATGACCCTGGTGACTGCGGCCTCACAAGGGCAGGACATAGGCATAGGCGCGAGCGCCACCATTACTTCCGCCGTATTTGTCCTGTTCGTCCTCAATGCCGGCGAGGTCACTTTGTTGACCATAATGGCGGGTTTCCTCATAAGCTGCGTGGCCGGGCTGGTCCTCGGCTTATTCAACGGCATCCTGGTTTCGGTATTCAAGGTTCAGCCGATGGTCGCGACCCTCATCCTGTTTATGGGGGGAAGGTCCATCGCCTTTATGATTGACGGCAAATTATCTCCCATCCTGGCGAACGATATATCGAATCAAATCGGCACCGTCATACCGGGA
>JAFGSW010000041.1 GCA_016934415.1 Spirochaetales bacterium
TCGTCGACCAGGTTCCTCTTCCAGATCACCTTGCCCGTGTCCGCGCGGAGCGCGTGGAGATGGCCTGCAAGGCTCACGGTGTACACGACGTCGCCGTCGATGGTCGGAGTGGCGCGGGGACCGGGATGCTCGTTCGTGCGGCAGGGGTAGGTGTATTGCCACGCCACCTCGCCCGTATCGGCGTTCAGGCACCAGACGGTGTCGTTTTTTCGGTCATTGCCCATGGTGTAGAGCCGGTTCCCCTTTATGGCAACCGCGGAAAACCCCTGATGGACCGATGCTTGCCAGAGGATTTTGGGGCCGTTTGTGAGCGCCTCTGGGTTGAAAGCCGGGTCGGTGTAAAAGCTGTCCCCGGCATTGCCGCGAAAGCGGTACACGTCCTGGGCGGTGAGCACCGACACGAGTGAAAATAAAAGGCATGTGCATGCCGCCGTTTTCAACTTGGTAGTTCTCATGATTATGCACTCCTTATTGCTGGGATTTTCGATAGGGTGTTTTGTTTTCTATCTATGACATAATAACAATCGAATGTCAAAAAAGGCTACATTTTTTCCCATTATAAATTCTCCGAAGGAGAATTTATCAGCACCCGTTCTTGAAATACGAGATGCGGAAGCTGTCGACCGTTTCGTAGCCCAGTTTTTTATACAGGGCGATGGCGGCCGGGTTCGCCTTTTTCACGAAGAGGCAGGTGGCTTTATCATTGCGGGCCGCGTGGTCGATGACGGCGCGCATGAGGAGCGCGCCGATGCCCCGGCCGCGGGCCTCGGGGCGCGTGTACACTCCTCCGATCTGCCAGACGCGGTAGCCGCAGGCATTGGTGCCGCTCTTGGCCATGGCCCGGCCGTTTCGCTCGGCGAGGTAGATGATTTCCTTGCGCAGGCTGTCCTTGAGATGGGCGTAGCAGGCGGTCTCGTTGAACTGGCCGGGGTCGAGGCAGACCTCCTCGATCTCGTAGAGGCGCTGGAGGTCGTAGAGGGCGGCCACGTCCTTCGGCCCGGCTTGTCTGACCCGCACCTCGCGCGCCAGGGGGTATGTGGGCGCGGCCTTGGCGGGCGGTTCCAGGTGCATGAGATGGTAATCGACCTTGGTCCCGATGGGTCGGCGCACAAGGTTGCAGAACAGGTCGACGGAGCGGCTCAAGCCGATGACGGAGCTTATCCGCGGTGGGTAACTGGTGAAGTAGTGGTACAACTCATGCAGACCGTGGGCGGCGGACCGGTTCTCGATGACGGGGTAGACGAGACCCTGCTCGGTGATGAGAACCGCTTCCCCGATGGACCGGTCGCCGGTCGGGTGATTCTTGTCGCGCTTGATGAACACGAGAAAATCATTGCGCAAGTGCGGGGTGGAGGTGATTTTTTCCTTGAGCCAGGCGGAAAAGCCGACGCATTCCACTTCCTTGCGGATGAGGAATTTCTCGAGGTCGGGAAGATCGACCAGACCGGCCCGCTGCCAAATCACGTACGAAAGCTCCTTTCGGGAAAAGGTCGACGGCGGCCCGCGGCGTCGACCGGATGCTATTTCCCGCCGAAGCTCACGGGGAGAGTGCCTTCCGGCGTGAAATCGCCCGCCAGGGCGGCGAATCCCGCGCGGAAGGCCGGGGAGGCGTTGCCGTACACCGCGAGCGCCGTTTCCACCCACGGAAGCTCATCCAGGTACACGGGCGTGAGCGCCGAGACGACGATGATCTTCCTCGCCTGGGAGCGCAGCCCCCGCAGGATTTTGAGGCCCGTCGGATTGGCCAGGCAGAACACGACTCGATCGTGGCTTTGCACCGCCGCGGCCACCCGTTCCTTTTCCGCCGGATCGATCCACTGCCGCGGGTGCCAGGAATAGAGAAGCGTGGCCGCGCCCGGGAATCGCTTTTTCCCCTCTTCTAGGAATTCGGAATATTGGGCGATAAGAATGAGCTTTTCGTCCGGACTGGGGCGAAAGGGCACGACCCCTGTGCGTACCATGGTGACTCCGCGGCAGGCGGAGTCGAAAAAGAAGGCGGGCGCCCGCGGCGCCGGGATCTCCCGCGGCAGTTTTTCAGGATCCGGGATGAAGGGGAAAGGATCCGCGCCGCGGAAGGTCTTCATCTTGAGCGCGAGCACGCGCCGCGCGCCCTCACGCACCCGCTCCCGGAGAAGAGGCTCTTCGCGCATGGCTTGAAGCAGGTATTCCCAGGTTCGCTCCTGCGCCGCGGGCGTGTGCGACACGAGGATCATGTCGTTGCCGGCCAGCAGGGCGCGGCGGCATGCCTCGCGTACGCTGCCGGTCTCCTCCACCGCGCCGTTCATCTCCATGTCGTCCGTGAGGATGAGTCCGTCGAATCCGAGCCGGCCGCGGAGCACGTCCCGGATGAAATACGGGTCGAGGCTGGCCGGCGTCCGCCGCCCGGTGACGCGGGGGAAGGAGAGGTGGGCGCTCATGATCGCGGGCAGGCCTTCCTTGATCGCGAGACGATAGGGAAGAAGCTCCCGGCTCCACAGCGTGTCCGGGTCCGCGTCGATCTCGGGGAGCGCGCCGTGGGAATCGAGGTCGGCGTCGCCGTGGCCCGGAAAGTGTTTGCCCGTGGCGATGACCCCCGCCCGCCGTGTGCCCTGGATGAAGGCGGCGCCGAGGAGCGCGGTTTCGAGCGGGTCGGAGGAAAAGAAGCGCGGGCTTACGCCGGGCGCGGCCTGCGGGTTGGAATACACATCGAGACTGGGGGCGAAATTCATATTGACGCCGAGGGCTTTCAATTCCTCGCCTAGGTAGAACCCGGTGAGGAAGGCGTCATGGGGCACCCCGCCCGCGCCGAGCGAAAGGTTTCCTCCCGAGCGCGACATGCCGGCCCGGATATGCTCGACCCAGCCGCCTTCCTGGTCGGTGGCGATGAGCAACGGAATCTGGCGCCTCGTCCCCTGGGAGAGAAGCTGGAGATCGCGGATGTCGGCGGCGAGATCGGGGAGGGTGGCGACGTTGCGGGTGAAGATCTTGACGCCTCCCAGGTTGCGGGTCGCGATCCAGTTCCGGAGCTCCCGCGTCGGAGTCGTCCCCTGATAGCCGATGAAAAAAACCTGCCCCAGGAGCTCCTCGTCGTTCATGTCCGAAACGAGCTCCGCGATCACGTCGCGGTCGCTCCCACCCTCCCAGAACCGCGAAGGGGTGCCGGGAAAGGCGGCGGTCAGCGACAGGCCGGTGACGAGCATAAAAATGACGGCGGTACGAAGCAGGGTTCCCGAATTCATGGCGGCCCTACTATATCGCGAAGGGGAAGTGCTTTTCAACAGGAATTATCAATGCAGCCCCGGGCCATTTTCTGTGCCATCTCGTTTGCCGGAAAAGAGGACACGAAGGATGATTGATTCTTTTCCTCTTTTCGTGTATCATCATGACCCATGGACGATTATCGCACTGATGGTACGCGGGGCGTCGATTCAGGCTGGAGCACCGGTTCAGACCGGCGGGTTCTTCTGGTCGATGAGCTCTGGGATTCGATCCGGACTATGGTCGAGGAGAGCGAACTCGACACGACGCGAAAAGACGAGTTGATTATCGACCTCGGTCAATGCGAGGCGCGCCGCCTTGAACCATGCGGCGTCAGCCTGCGTTCGCTCCCCGAAAAAGGCGTCTCCGATTATCCGGGCCGTGAGGATTGACCGAGCCTTTCCTTTCCCCCTTTACCGTCAATGGTATCCCCCGTTAGTGTCACTCGCCCGGTTCCTTGTTTCCTTACCCATCGAATTCCCATGGTACCCCTTTTTCATGCGACGGCGCCCCGGACTCGTTTGACAAGCGCTTCGCGATTGCGGATATTTTATCAGGTTGATGAAAAAGTTGAGCTTTTTCATCAACCTGATAATGAAATTGCCGGAGTCTTTTTTGAAATTATGGAATATAAGAAATAGCAGAGGAACCATGGGAAACCGCTTGGGTTGAGTTCCGGCAATTTCTGGTTTACATTTAAGGAAGCTGTTGAAAAACCGCTTTCGGTTTTTCAACAGCTTGAGAGGAATGGCGCGGCCGTCAGGCGGACAGGCGGGCGCGTGTTTCAGGCGAGAAATGACGATATGATGCGTTTGCCTTCACACTACGTCGAGATGCCCGTTTTGCATATTAGATTCCGCCGGCCGCCACGGCCCTTGAGCCTCCTTGTGGTGGCGGTGCTCGTCGGTCTGGTAGGCTTCATCGATTACCTGACCGGCACGGAGATGGAATTCTCGATTTTCTACCTGATCCCCATTACGACCGCGGTTTTCCTGTCCGGGTGGATCGTCGGAGCCGCCGCATCGGCGGCCTGCTTTGCGGTGAGTTTCGCTTTCGATTACCTCTCCGGGGATCAGGATCGGAGTTTCCTGTTGATTTTTTCCGCCAATCTCGCGCACCTCGGTTACTTTACGCTCCATACACTGATCATCAGCTGGCTGTTGCGCGTCATCCGGGAGGTCCGCGCCCTGTCCCTTCACGATCCTCTCACGACGGCCGCCAACTGGCGATATTTCGAAGAGCAGGCCGCCATGCGGCTGAAAATCGCCCGCCGCAACCGCGCGCCGGTCACCATCGCCTACATCGACCTCGACAATTTTAAAAAGGTGAACGACACCCTCGGCCACCACGTCGGCAATGAGGTGTTGAAAACGGTGGCCGACTCCATCCAGAGCCAGATCCGGCCCAACGATCTGCTGGCGCGGTTGGGAGGCGACGAGTTCGGGCTCCTCATCGACGATCCGCGCAGCGATGAGATCAGGGGCGTTCTCGAACGGGTCATGGACGAGACCTGCGGCCGCCTGCGCGAAAGGAACTGGCCGGTGACCTTGAGCCTGGGCGCGGTGACGTACCGCAGGCTTCCGGATTCCATCACGACGATGGTAAAGGAAGCCGACAGACTCATGTATCGCGTGAAGAAATCGGGTAAAAACAGGATGCTCTACGCGGTCCGGCGATGAACGCATACCGTTGAGCCGCGCCGCGAGACCGGCGGATGCGCCCCTCGCCGTCACGATAAACGCCGGGCACCGATGCGTTCGTGCAGAGTCCGCCGCAGAGTCCGCCGCAGAGTCCGCCGCAGAGTCCGCCGGCAGAGTCCGCCGGCAGAGTCCGCCGGCAGAGTCCGCCGGCAGAGTCCGCCGGCAGCCCGTAAAAGGAGCATGCATGAAATCCTTTCGAAAAGAGCTTTTTTTCGACCTCCCGACGCGCCGGGGATTCGTCAACATTACTCCGCAGCTGGAGGAATGCCTCCGGGAAAGCGGCGTGCGCGAAGGCCTCCTCCTCTGCAACGCCATGCACATCACCGCCTCGGTGTTCATCAATGACGACGAAGCGGGACTCAAGCAGGATTTCGAGGTCTGGCTCGAGGGCCTGGCGCCGGAGAAACCGTATTCCCGGTACCGCCACAACGGCGCCGAAGACAATGCCGACGCCCATCTCAAACGCACCGTCATGGGCCGGGAAGTGGTGGTGGCGGTGACATCGGGACGCCTGGATTTCGGGCCGTGGGAACAGGTTTTCTACGGCGAATTCGACGGCAGGCGGCGCAAGCGGGTACTGGTCAAGATTATCGGGGATTGAAATTGCTGATGAGATTGTTGGGGCGCGACTAAATTGTGGAGACGCACGGCCGTGCGTCTCTACAATCGAATATATAGAGAAACCCTTCCTCGGACTCTCTCTGAAAAAAAAACGGCTTAATCTTGACTCCGCAATTGAGGGGCTATATATTTATGAGCGGCCGGGACACACACCCGCCTCCGCAGCGGCGTCAAGATTTGCAGAGTTCCACGGACGAGCGATGCTGATTGTTCACGAGTCTGGCGGACGGTGAATGCCGGGCGGAAGACCCGGTCCGCA
The DNA here is from genome assembly GCA_016934415.1 of Spirochaetales bacterium. Lineage (GTDB taxonomy): Bacteria > Spirochaetota > Spirochaetia > SZUA-6 > RPPD01 > JAFGSW01. The sequence goes on from JAFGSW010000041.1 coordinate 5,818, forward strand.
GCGGCAAGGAGGATGCTTCACAGCATGAACAAGAATTGGTTGTATCCGGCCATAGGGGGCGGCGCAGCCGTCCTCGTCCTCATCGTCGTTCTCGTCATCGTTCTCAGCCAACCCGGTCCCGACCTTTCCGGAAAGTACGAACTCCTTCTGGAGGGCAAGCTCACCGAAACCGTGGTCGACATTTCCGACACCAGCGGCGCCTTTCATATCACCTTTTCATACCATGGCGCCGTGCGCAGCGAATACGTGCTGCCCAAACCCCGCGGCAAGCGGTTTATAATGGAAAAAACCGCCGATGGGCAGCCCGGCATCAAATTCGATCTGGAAGCGACCAACGGCGGCCTTAAGGGTACGGCCGACATCCCGGCGCTCACCGGGAACGTGGAAGTGTATCTGCGCCGAGTACAGCAATAGTCCTGATGCTTTCCTTTATATCCTTTATTAAAGAAATTCGATAAGGAATCTAGGAAGCCAGGAACAGAAAAAGGCAAAATAGAAATAACTACTCATATCAATATAAAATTATAATTAATGTTTTATATTTATTTCTTTGCGTTCTCTTCCTTTCCTGGTTTCATGGCTTCCTTATTTTTTCTCTTCTCAAGAAGAACCATTCACGCAAGTTCCCGCTTAAAGTTAAAAAGCGACGAAGGCAGGAGCCGCCTCTTCTCGCGGAAGGCGGCCAGGACTTCGCGCAGGAAACGCTCGCTCGGGGGGATGAAGCAGAGGTCGAGGATGAAATGGCGGACACCCAGGGCTTCGAGCTTGTCCCGCTTCTGGAACAGGCAGACGGGCTCTTTGGCCAGCAGGAACGAGCAGCCCGCGCGGCGCGCGGCCGTAAACTCATTGCCGTTCCTGTCACGGAGAACGGTGCCGTCCCCGATCCCCGGATCAACGCGCGAAATGAAGAGTGGAACGAAGCCGTAGGCGACGATGGCGGCCGGGACGCGCCGCGAGTTCCTGATGTTGAGGAAATCGTCCTCGAGAGGGTAGCAGACGATGTCCGCCCCGATCTCGCGCAGGAGGGCGCGCGCCTGGGCATTGAGAGCGTTAACGGAAGGCGCGGCGATGAACCGCGCGCCCGCTCCGTCCGCCCCGTTGGCTTCGTCGGATCCGCCGGCTCCGCTTGAAATCGCAAAGGCGCCGAGATTTTCCGCCCAGAACGAGTGAACGCCCGCCGCCTTCAGGCCGCGGGCCAGGCGGCGGTACGCGTCGAGCCGTGTCTCCGGAATGAAGAGCGGAAATCCCGCCGTGACGTTCTTCCGCAACCCGGCGGACAGCCCGGGAATTTTTTGAATCAACCGTCGGCCCGCATCAATATCCACCGAGACGATGAGGCGCGCCGCGTCGCGCGCGACGACCGCGATCGGATCGATCCAATCCAGTGAATCGATTTTCAGCGAGTACGAGACCGGGCCCGGCTTCCCCGGTGCCCCGGGAAGAAGACCGTCAATCAGCCTCCGGGCCTTTTCCAGTGAAAGCGTCTTCCAGTGCTTGTCCTGTGCCTCGGCTCCGCTCGGCAACCGCGGCGGGGATTGCGGAACGCCCGCGGGCGCTCTCCTTTTTTCCACAAGGTAGATCCGATCGCCGGGCGCCGACGCCACCGGGTGGTGGAAGATAAGCTCGATATTGCCGCCTTCTTCCCGGACCGCGGCCAGCCTGTGGCGTTTGCCCTCGAAGCCGGATGCCGGCTGGATGCGGATTGCGTCCCCCGCCTCGATCGCGACCGGCGTGCGGACTGTGAGGCTGTTTTCCCCGGTCCGAATCGCCTCGCCCAGGGGGACGCCGACCGCGCCGGTTCCCGATTCGTTCCCAAGAATCGCCTCGTCGCTCGTCCGTTCGCCGAGACCGTAGAAGTACGAGGTCTTTTTCCGGGCGAAGTCGGCGACCAGCTCCGCCGTGAGTCCGGCGGCGCCCTGCGAGGCGTCGATGGCGCGGCGGAAGGCGGACACGACGGCGCGCACGTACGAAACGCCCTTGAGGCGCCCCTCGATCTTGAGGGCGTCGACGCCCAATGCGGCGAAGTCGGGCACGAATTCAAGGAGGGACAGATCGCGAAGGGAAAAAAAGGACGTTTCGGCGCCGGTCGCCGCGAAGGCGCGACGGCAAACCTGGGTGCACAGCCCGCGGTTGCCGCTTCGGCCGCCGATGAAGCTCGAGGCGAGACAGAACCCGGACAGCGACCAGCAGAGCGCGCCGTGAACGAAGACCTCGAGCTCGAGCGCCGTCCGCTTTCGCACGAGCGCGAGCTCCCCGCGGGTCAGTTCCCGCGCCAGGATGACGCGCGAGCAGCCGAGCCGTTCGGCCGCGGCCGCGCCGGCGCTCGAGTGGACGCCCGCCTGCGTGCTCAAGTGCAGGCGGATACCGGGAAACCGGGCGCGGGCGACGGCGGCGAGCCCGAGATCGGCGATGATGACCGCGTCCGCCCCAAGCCCGGCGAGGGCGGGGAGGAGGGAGACCGCCTCGTGTAACTCGGTCTGTTTGAGGAGGGTGTTGAGCGCGACGTAGACTTTCTTCCCCCGCTCGTGGGCGAAGGGGATGAGGCGGGCGAGCTCCGCGATCGTGAAATTTTCCGATTTGAGTCTGGCGTTGAATTTTTTCAGCCCGAGATAGACGGCGTCGGCGCCCGCGTCCAGGGCCGCGAAAAACGTTTCCCGCCGGCCCGCCGGCGCGTTGAGCTCGGGTATTCTTGATAGTGGTTCGGCTACGCCTTTCACGGAATTCAAGGTACGGTGCGTGGGGACGGTTGTCAATGTGGGCTCCACGTTCGGTCCAACGACGGACAAGGAAGAGAAACCGCGGATCAGCCGATGAATACTCCGGCTCTGTTTCTTGTGTTATTATTTCGCACCCATCCGCGTGCATCCGCGATATCAGTAGTTATCATCTTTTTTAGCGACCAAAATCCCGCTTGATCCCCGTCCCGTATTCGTCCTACCATTCACCCATGACCAAGCCCGCTTCTCCTGAGATGATTCTCTCGCTTTCCCATGTCACCCTCGTCCGCGACGGCAAGCGAATTCTCTCGGACGTTTCCTTCACCGTGCGCCGCGGCGAGCACTGGGCCGTCATCGGCAAAAACGGCGCGGGCAAGAGCTTCCTTTTACGCATGATCGGCGCCCAGCAGTTCCCGACCTCGGGCGCCATCGAGGTGCTCGGCAAGCGCTTCGGCGAATATGATCTCTGGAAACTGAAACCGCACATCGGGTTCTTGAGCGACCTGCTCCAGGCCGGTTACCGTCCGGGCGAGCGCGGCGAGGACATCGTGCTGTCGGGTTTTTTTTCGAGCATCGGCCTGTACGACCGCGTCAACCGGTCCATGCGCCGGGCGGCCCGCGTCCTGCTGGAACGCATTGGAATCCGTCACCTCGCGGACCGGCGATTCGACGAAATGTCCCACGGCGAGCAGCGCACGCTCCTCATCACCCGGGCGCTCGTGTTTGAACCGGCCCTGCTCGTCCTCGACGAGCCGTGCACGGGACTCGACCTCGCGACCCGCGAGGATTTTCTTTCGACGCTCTCCAGGGTCGCCGTCCGCGGCGGCGCCTCGATCGTGTTCGTCACCCATCACCTGGAGGAGATTATCCCGGAATGCACCCACGTCCTTCTCCTCAAGGGCGGCCGCGTCGCGGCGGCCGGCGACAAGGCGCGGCTCATGACCGTGAAAAATCTGTCGTCGCTCTTCGATTGTCCCGTCAGCGTCGCGAAGCGCGGCAGCCGGTACTGGGTGAGAGTCGACTGAACCCGAAGCCCTCCCACCTCTCCGCCCGGCGCGTATCCGCGTGCTATAAAAAATTTGCAAATTCCGCTCCCACCGATAGACTTAAAAGTGAACGATCCGAACGGGGACTACGACGGGAAGCAACTCGGGCACGCCTGCGTTTCATCAAGCAGCTGGGACTATACGGAAGGGAAAATGTGTGCCGATCGAAATTTCGAGTCGAATCGGCGAGGCGGAGAGGAGCGGGTCGCCGAGCGCCGTGAGAATGACATGAAGGGACGTATTGCCGTATTGGAGATCGAATCGTCATCCCTGGCCGCCGCGGGAATAGAGCGCGCGCTCAAGGAGGCGGGCTTCGCGGCCGAGTGCCGGCGCGTTGCGACCGGCAAGGCGCTGGCGGCTTCGCTCGCGGAGCGGGCTTTCGATATCGTTCTCGCCGCGGACACCGTGCCCCGTCTGCTCCTCCCGCAGGCTCTGAAAACCGTCAAGGCGGCCGGCTTCGGCGCGCCGGTGATCGCCGTCCTGTCCTCGGCGTCCCCGCGGGCGTCCGTCGCCGCGCTCAAGGCGGGCGCGGACGACGTCGTCCTCAGGGACGAGCTCGACCTCCTCGGACCCGCAATCAAGCGGGAGCTCATGAAGGCCCGCCGCCGCCGCGACCGGCGGCCGAAGCCGGATTCCCTCAATCGTGTCGATGAGCCGTTCCGGGCGCTTTTCGACTACGCGGGCGACGCCGCCGTCATCACCGGTTTGAGCGGGAGCATTCTGGCGGCCAACGATCTCGCCTGCTCAAGACTCGGCTACCAATGCCGCGAGCTCATCGGGAAATCGATCCTCGACATCGACCGCGAAGAGTCGCCCTCGGGCCTCGAACGGAAATTAAAAATCATCCGGAACGCGCGGAAGCCGGGGCACCCCGTATCCGAACGGGTGCACACCGGAAAAAACGGCGTCCGCCTCCCCGTGGCGGTGAGCCTGCACGCCGTTGAGTACGGCGGACAGGCGGCCGTCCTGCACCTGGCGAGGGACTTAAGCCAGCGCCGGTGGGCGGAGGATGTCTTCAGGGAAAGCGAGGAGCGGTTCCGCCGTCTGTTCCAGTACGTCGGGGCGGGCATGGTCCTCGTCGCGACCGATTTCAGATTCCTGAAGGCGAACGATATGTTCTGCCGCATGCTCGGCTACGAGGAAGAAGATCTCGTGCGGCACACGTTTCAGGAAGTCACTCATCCCGACGACCAATCCGTCGGCGCGGAACTCTCCCGGCAGATGCTGGAGGGAGAACGCGAGGCTTTCCAGATCGAGAAACGGTATCTCCGTCGCGACGGAAGCGTGGTCTGGGGCCTGGTGAGCTCGACCCTTCTCCGGGACGCCCACGGCTCCCCCTTGTATTTCCTCACCCTCATTCAGGACATCACCGAGCGGAAGCAGGCCGAGGAGGCGCTGCGCGTGAGCGAGGAACGGTACCGCTTCACCATGGAGGCGATCAGCGTCGGATTGTGGGACTGGGACGTGGAGAGCGGCCGCGTCTACTACAGCCCGTCGTTTCTCGCCATTCTCGGGGAGCGCGAGCTTCCCCCCGCTTTCTCGGCCTGGGATTCGCGGATCCACCCCGACGACCGGGAAGCGTTCCGCCATACTCTCCGCGATCACCTCGAAGGATTGACGGACGACTGGGCCTGCGATCACCGCTTACGCGCACAGGAAGGGGAGTGGCTGTGGGTGGTCGGCCGGGGGAGGGTGGTGTCCCGCGACAGCGACGGACGATCGCGGCGAATGGTCGGAACGCTCGTGGACATTTCCGTCCGCAAGCTGGCCGAACAGCGATTGATCGAGCGCGAGAGCGATCTGCGCAAGCTGTCGGCCCGGCTCATCAAGGTGCGCGAGGAAGAGCGGAACCGGATCGCGCGGAACATCCACGACGACCTGGGACACGCCGTGATGAACATTAAAATGAACCTTTTTCTGGCGGACATGATGCTCACCGGCGGCAAGGAAAGCGTCCGGGCGTTCCTCCACGAGATGAAGGACCAGGTCGATTCGCTTCTCGAGATGATGCAGTACATCTCCATGGAAATAAGGCCCGCCGTGCTTTACGACCTCGGCCTGGCGGAGGCCCTGCGCTTCTACGTCAAGCGGTTTTCGGAGCAGACAAAAATCCCCTGCCGGGTGCGGTCGCTCCCGGACATCCCGAACCTTCCGGACGAGACCGCCATCACCATCTACCGGATCGTGCAGGAGGTCTTCGTCAACATGTTCCGCCACTCGGGCTGCACCGAGATCGCGCTCGATCTCCGACTCTCGAACGGCCGGGCGGTTCTCAGCGTGGCGGACAACGGCAAGGGGATCACGCGCGAGGAGATCGGGAGCATCGATTCGATCGGGATCATGGGCATGAGGGAACGCGCGCTGTCCCTGGGCGGAGAGCTCGCGATCGAAGGCGTGCCGGGCGGGGGAACCACCGTGACCCTCGCCTTCCCCTTGCCAAGCGGGGAGGACTCATGATTCACATCGTCATCGCCGACGACCATCCGCTCTTCAGGAAGGGCGTACAGAAAATTCTCGATACGACCCATGAATTGAGAATCACGGGCGAAGCGGGTGACGGCTGCGAGCTCATGCAGACCCTTTCGCGCCTGAAAAACATCGATCTTCTCCTCCTCGACATTTCCATGCCGGGCGCGAGCGGGATCGAGCTCATCGAGCAAGTGCACGCCGTGCGGCCGAGGTTGCCGGTGCTGGTGGTGAGCATGCACGAGGAGGAGCAGTACGCCCTGCGCGCCCTGAAGTCGGGCTGCCGCGGTTACGTGGTGAAATCGGGTTCGCCCGAGGAGCTCATCGGCGCGATCCGGACGGTGCTCAGGGGAGATCGGTACATCTCGGCGCGCATCGCCCAGAACCTGGCGGAATACCTGGCGCGCGACGCGAAGAAGGAGCCGCATGAGAATTTGAGCAACCGCGAATACGACATATTATGCAGGATCGCGCGGGGCGAGACCGTGGGCGGCATCGCCTCCGCCCTCAACGTGAGCGTCAAGACCGTGAGCACCTACAAGGCCCGCATTTGTCAAAAACTCCATTGTAAAACGAACGTGGAACTCGCCCGCTACGCGATTGATAAAAAGCTAATCTAGGTGCTTTTCGATTGCATCGAAAAGCAATAGTTGTCATTAAATCTATTGTGTCAACTCATAAATCGCTCTGTCGCATTTTTTTTTTGAGTGCCCCCAGGATCGTCATTATCCACTACTTCCAACCTCGGAAGATGCACACAAGATTGCGACTAAAAAACAGTCCGAATGCAACTTCGTAACGCTCTATGCAAAATGGATTGGCTCGACAGCCACCTTCGACGATATGCCGCAACAATCTTTGGGGCACCCTTTTATATTTTTTTCCATGAAAAATTGTCAGCAAATTCCTACAAAATAAATGCCGCCTCGCCTACAAGAAAATCAGACGATACGAATTGTATTCGAATCGTCGACGCCTAAGCTTTTAGACATAATAAAGGTTTTAGGAATGTGATCCGTGTCCGAATTAAATCAAGAACCAAGACGGATTACATGGGGGCCGAATGCAGACACCGAGGGCTGCGGTCTACAACAAAAAACTCTGAATAAAGGTGCGCGCCATGACGACCAAACCGGAACGTTATCTGAACGACAAGCTCCTCATCGCCCGCGGCGGCGATTACCCCGAGTACTACCTGAAACCCGGCTACCTGTACGTGACCCAGGTCCCCACCTGCGTCGTCACCGTGCTCGGCTCGTGCGTGTCAGTCTGCCTGACCGACGTCCGCAACCGGTACGGCGGCATCAACCACTACCAGCTCCCGGAGCCGTTTCCCCTGGAGCCGGAGAGCACCAAATTCGGCTCGACGAGCATTCGGAAGCTCATCGAATCGTTTTTGGAATTCGGCTCGAATCGCGAGGACCTGCGGGCCCGCGTCCTCGGCGGAGCCGCCATGAGCGGCAACCACCAGTCGCGGCAGGTGGCCGATCTCAACATTGAAATCGCGAATCGCCTGCTCGCCGAGAACAACATCTCCATCTACGCGCGGGACACGGGCGGCACCATGGGCCGCAAGATCTGGTTCTACACCGACACGGGCGAACTGACGCTTTCTTTGCTCATGAGCGAACGGGACCTGGACCGCGAATACTTCAAGGAAGACCTCGCCTTGCAGTTATGAAGAAGGTCAACGTCATCGTCATCGACGATTCCGCCGTCGTGCGGGAGATCCTCACCTCAAAGCTCGGGCAAAGGCCCGACATCAATGTCGTGGGCGCGGCCATCGACCTCCTGTCGGAGAAGATCGTCGCCGCCTCCTACGCCGATTTCGAGAAGATCAAATCCGTCGCCAAGAAAAACCAGGAATACGCGGTGAAAAAACACGTCAAATACCTCACCCGCATCGAAACGACGGGGAAGCTCATCGCAGTCGGCGCCTCCACCGGGGGCACGACGGCGCTCGAAGCGCTCTTCAAGTCGTTCGACAAGGGCTTTCCACCGACCGCGGGGCCGTCATCCACATGCCGGAACGCTTTACGCGTTCGTTCGCGGAGCGGCTGAGCGAGATCACGCCCGTTGACTGCAAGGAGGCCGAGCACAACGAGCGCATGCTGCCGGGAACGGTGTACATCGCCCCCGGCAACTACCACCTGATGATCAAGGCCGTGGGCACCGAAAGGATTCTCAAGGTGGTGAAGGGGCCGAAGCTCCACAACCAGCGGCCGGCCGTGGACGTGCTCTTTCAGTCCGTGGCCGAGAACATCGGGGCCAACGCCGTCGGGGTGCTCCTCTCCGGCATGGGCAAGGACGGCGCCGAGGGACTCGAGGCTATCAGGGAGGGAGGCGGCTACACAATCGCCCAGGACGAGCGGACTTCAATCGTCTTCGGCATGCCCAAGGCGGCCATCGATAGGGGCGCGGCGTCCAGGGTACTGCCTTTGGATAAAATCGCCGATGATATACGTATACAACTCAGGCACGCGTCCGTACGTGCCGCCGAAAGGAGTGAAGCATGACGACCGGAATCGCGATTTTGACGGTAAGCTTGGGGCTTACCGCACTCTATGCCCTGGCTGTTATCGCGTTCAGGAACTTTAAAAGAATGAATGCCTCTGCGTTTCGCGCCCTGGCCGGCCATCCCCGCCACGGACACCATCGTCTGACGGTTCGGCGGCGTTCATTCAATCAACAAGGCTTTCCGTTCGTGTATTACCGACGTTCGGGAAGGTGAACGGCGAACAGGGGATATGAAAGCCCGATTCGTGCCTACGCGCCTGTGTGCGGAAGAGCGGGCGCGTACTTCATTTAAAATCTAAAAAAGATTTGAAATTGATATAGCCCTCCGCTACTATTTTAATGAGACAGAATCGACTTTAACGGCCCCGTCGCGGGACGGCTTCCGAAGGGAGCCTTTAGCCGCGGCCGGAACGCGTAAGCGATCAGGGTTTCACCCGGCTGGCGGTCATGAAGAGCGTTGGTTCCGATAGTCTTTCCCCTTACTCCACGCCACGCCGACGGCGGGAGACCACCGCCTCCCGGGGTCGCCGACGGGGGAGGGAATGAATTCCGCATTACGCCTCATCCATATTGCCGCATCCCATGCCGGATCCCGCCGGGTGAAAGACGTTTTCACCGAGGCCGGGATGACCTCGGAAATTCTTTGCGCCGGGACCGTGGAGTCGTTCACGGCGGCCCTGAAGGACGGACCGTGGGATGCGGTCATCGCCGATTACGAAGTCCCCGGCTTTGCGACCCCCGCCGGACTTTCCCAGATTTCGGACGCGGGAGTGGACGTCCCCTATATTTTCCTCTCCGATCCGGTCGGGGAAACGGCGGTGGCCGCCGCGTTCAAGGCGGGCGCCTCCGACTATGTGCGCCGCGACGACCTGCAGCGGCTCGTGTCCGTGGTCAAACGCCAGGTGCGGAGGGCCCGCGTCCGCAGAAAGCGCCGGGAGGAGGAAGAGGCCTTCGAGCAATCCGAACGAAAGTACCGCGTCCTGTTCGACAGCGCGAGCGACGCGATCATCATTTCCGATTTCGACGGGAACATTCTCGATGCGAATAAAATCGCCTGCGTCCGATACGGATATACGCAGATGGAAATATGCCGGAAAAAAATCATCGACCTCGATGCCGAAGAATCGGCCGGCGGGATCGGCGAGCGGATGGAACGGATCAAGCGTCTGGGCGTGCTTATCTTCGAGAGGGTGCATACGGCCCGGAACGGCCAGCGTATTCCGGTCGAGGTGAGCGCCCGCATCATTGATTTCGGAGGTCGGAAAAGCGTCCTCAGCATCATCCGGGACATCCGCGAACGCAAGGAGTCCGAGCGGGCCCTGCGCGAAAGCGAGCGGCGGTTCCGCTTTCTGGCGGAAAATTCACTCATGGGAATCGGCATATCAAGCGGGAACAAAGTCCTCTTCGCCAATCAGGCGCTGCTCGACATCTTCGGGTATTCCTCGCTCGAGGAAATCTCATCCGTCCCCCTCATTGATCTCGTGGCGCCGCATTGCCGGGACTTCATCAGGGAGCGGATGGAAAAAATCGATCGGGGGGAAACGGTCTCACAGGAGTTCCAATACGACATCCTGCGCCGCGACGGCTCGGTGCGGACGCTGGCCGCCGTGAGTTCGCGTTACGTCGAGGGCGGCGCGCCCATCACCCAGACCATCTTCGAGGACATCACCGAGCGGAAGCGGACGGAGGAGGAGCTTCGTCTCAGGGAAAACCAGCTCGTCAATGCCATGAAGATCGCCGAGCTCGGCGATTGGGAATACGATGTCGCGACCGACACGTTTACGTTCAACGACAATTTTTACGCAATTTTCGGCACCACCGCCGAAAAGGTCGGCGGGTACACCATGCGATCGCAGGAGTACGCCGACCGGTTCCTCTATCCCGACGACCGGGAAGTCGTGGCCGTCGAGACACGGATGGCGCTCGAAACGCGGGATCCCAAATACAGCCGCACGCTCGAGCACCGCATTATCCAGGAAGACGGCTCGATCGGGCACATTGTCGTCCGGATCTTCATCGTCAAGGACGAAAAGGGCAAGACGATCAAGACCTACGGCGTCAACCAGAATATCACCGAACGGAAGAACATGGAGGAAGCCCTGCAGTGGGAGTTGGCCCTGAACAGCACCCTCGCCGACCTCTCGGCTCCGCTCATCTCTCCCGAGGCGACCATCGCCGACGTGTCCCGCGTCCTTCTCGACCGGGCGCTTCAGCTGACATTGAGCGCCAACGGTTTCGTCGCCGTCGACGAACCGCCGACCGACGGCTTTCTCATCCATTCATCGGACGTCCTGCAGGCCGACGCGGCCGACGCGGATCTGCCGCCCGCGCTCGCGCGCACCCTTGAGGGCCGGTACGAGGGGCTCATGGGATACGCTCTGAACACCCGGACGGCCTTCTTCACCAATGATCCGCGGCGGCATCCGGCTTATGACGAACCCTCTTTGGGGCACACACCGATCGAGCGTTTCCTCGCGGTCCCCGTGCTCCTCGGAACGGAGCTTGTCGGCGAGATCGCGCTCGCCAATCCGGGCCGCGATTATACCGACCGCGACCTGGACGCCGTCCGGCGCCTGGCCGGTTTCTTCGCCCTGGCGGTGCAGAGCAAGCGCTCCGACGAGCGGGTGCGGGCTTCGTTGAAGGAGAAAACGCTCCTCTTGAAGGAGATCCACCATCGGATTAAAAACAATCTGCAGGTGGTGATGAGCCTCCTCAACCTCCAATCCTTCCATCTCACCGATGAGCGCGCGCGGGCCTTGTTTCGGGAAAACCAGCTTCGCATCCGATCCATGGCGCTCGTGCACGAGCGCCTCTACCGATCGAGCGATCTCTCCCATGTGGATTTCAAGGAATACATCAGCAAGCTCGCGGTCGACCTGTTCCGCACCTACCGGATCGACGTCAACACCGTGAAGCTTTCGGTCAAGTCCGACGACGTCACCCTGGGCATCGACGCTTCGGTGCCGTGCGGTCTCATCATCAATGAGCTTCTTTTAAACAGCCTGAAGCACGCGTTCCCCCGGGGAAGGAAGGGGCGCCTGGCCGTGAGTCTCGAACGCTCGGCCGGCGACCAATATCTGTTAACCGTGGCGGACGACGGCGTGGGCTTGGGCAAAAATACCAATCTGTACGACTCCAAGTCCCTCGGTTTCAGCCTCGTGGTCGCGCTCACCGAACAGCTCGGAGGAACCATTCGCGTGGTCCCGGAACAGGGTACGAAAATCGAGATTACGTTCAAGGCCAAGGAGTAGCAGATTTATTGAAAAAGTTGAGTTTTTTCAACAACCCGTCAGGGGACGCGTTCAGTCGTCGTGCGGGAAGAGGTCGAAGCTTATTTTGATTCCGATTCCGGCCAGCAGCTTCCACTCGGCGAGCTCGTCGTCGTTTGAGTATCGCCATTCCCCGTCCAGTGTGAGGATGAGATGAAGCGCCTCGAGCGGGGACCAGTCGAATTCGAAAGACCCTCCGGCGGCGAAGACGAACGCCCAATCGGTTGAAAGGCTTCCGGAAGTGACCGCCCGGCGGTCGAAATATATCGTGTACGACGCCAGCGGCCGAAGCTTCAGCGCCAGCGACGTCAGCGGCACCCAATCGAAAGACGGCCTGAGCGAGACCGTCGCCGAGGTCTCGCTGTTTTCCTCGAGAAAGGAAAAAGCGGTCAGGTAGCGGTTGGCGTTCGACAGGCGCAGAGCGACGGTCAATTCCAGGTCCCAGTCGAGGAAGAGGCCGGCGATCCCGCCCGCTTTGGCGGCCAACGCCGCGAGGAAATCCCCGCGAAACGAATCGGTCTGAATACCGCCCGCCGTGTACAACGGCGATTGGTACCAATACTCCCACGCCCCGCGGATGCAGATCCGGTATTCCTCGAGATACGAAGGACTGTATTCGAATCCCGCCTCCCCGCCTTCCGAGAAAACGTCGGTGTCGCTTTCGGGCCTGACGCGGAGAAAGCCGTTGTAGGCAATGTAGGGATTTATTTTTTTCGCAGCGGTGAGAAAATAAAATCTGGCTTCCCATTCCGGGTGATAGACGATTTCGCTCGTCATCGTTCCCAAAAACGAGGTCGTGGCCAGGACACGCAGGTCCAGGCGGCCCTCGCCCGCGGGCAGCCTGAGCTCGGTCTGCAGGTATTCCGAGTCCAGGCCCGGGAAGGGATCGTCGAGCGCGACGCCGCCCTTGGCCTTGGCGAATAGGGAGAACGATCCGTTTTCCCCGACCGGCGTTTTCAGGCTGAAGATGCCCTCCGCCCCGATCGTCCAGAAAAGCACCGGTGTCCCCGAAGCGTCGGGCAGCACGAGCGGCTCGAGGCCGACGCCGGCGACGAACGTCGAAAATTGCGCGAAAGCGGGAACGGCCGCGGCGCCCGCGAATAACAAAACCAGGAATATCCTTTTCATTCATGTCCTTTCAGCGGCGGTGAGCGATCGGCTTCATCCCCGCGGTATCAATCATTCGAGCACGCGGTTTTCCAACTCTTCGGCCGTAGCCGTCTCGGGCAGCGCCTGAACGATCCTGTCGGCGAGCGCGCGCGGCGAGAGGTAGCGCACCCGTCCTTTGGGGAAGAGGGCGGCGACGTTCCCGAAATCGTCCGCCGGAAGCCTGGAATTGAGAACGGCAATGACGACCTTGAGGGCGACCGGCGGATCAAGGCCCCACGAGGCGAGGGTGAGGTACAGCTCGGTCGCCGCGCGAAAGTCCGGCCAGCGCTTGACGCTCGCCCGCGCCATGGCGGCGACTGCGGACTCTGAAACTCCCTTGCCCAGAAGGAGGGCGGCTCGCTGCCAGGCCGCGGGTTGCGATTCCGGAGACATTTTTGGATCGGCGGCCGTGAGAATGTCGCGCGCCCGGCTCAATGATTCGAGCTCGCGCCGCAGAACGGGTACGAGTTTCGCCGCGGGAACCCGCTTGGCCAGCCCCTCTTCCAAACGGGGAATGATAAACGACTCGGGCACTCCCTGTTCCCTGGTCAGGGAAAAAACGGCGCTGATCGATTGTTTTTCGGTTTCGGAGTAAGGCGCCTTCAGGAGCAGGGCTTCAAGCGCATCGTCGGCCTGAAGCAACCGCCCGGCGAGGAGGATGAATGATACGATCAACAGCGATCTCTTCAACGATCCCTTCATGTCATTTCCGACGGGGGCTCTCCGGCGCCGGCCCGCGATGAGGAATGGACGCCGGCCGTCCTCGACCGGCGTCCAGCCACTCAAACTCGCGGTGCGCAATGGCCGGGGGCCGGCCGCGATTGGTATTAGGGCGACCCGTGTCCACGCTCAGGGCCGTTCTGCCGAATTCGTTCGCGTATTCTCTCCATGATCCGGGCCTCCTGTGAGGCGAGGCCCTCCTCGCAGAGCCGGGCGCGGATCCGGTCGCGGATCATGTCGCCCTGACCGGCGGCGGCTCCGTCCCCGGCGTTCAGGCGCAGTCGCTCCGCGACGTCGCGCGAGGCGTTGAGGGCGATGCGGGCGATCTCGCGCCGCGTGAAGCCGAGCGCCCTCATCTCCCGGTTCATGGCGGCCAGGTTGTATATGAGTTCGACCTGTTCCCGCGCCTGCGTTTCGGAACGGGCCCGTTCGCACACCTTGAGCGAAAGCGCCGCCATTTCGGCGAATTCGGGATCAGCCGCCTGCCAGTTCCGTTCGCGGGCGGCGGTCATGATCAGAGCCGTTTCCCGCTCCTGAAGTCCGAGCTGGAGAAGGGCGCTTTCCAAGCGGGGCAGGAAGTCGTCCGCGGCGTAGAGCCCCGGCGCCCCGGGTGAGAGTGCCATGGCTGCCAGGAATACGCACATTATCATGCTTTTCATAACTTTCACCTCCGTAGAGCGATTTTCGGGCTCGCTATATGTCGAGCACCGAATTGGTGCCCCCGAATCCGTCTTCGACCTGAAGACCGGCACGGGGATCGGGAATCCAGGATTCGCCGTTTATAATGAATTGATACCGGTATTCTTTGTTTTTTTCCAAATGGAGCTCGATTTCCCAGACGCCGTCGCCGTTGACGTCAAAGAGCCGGTCGGACTCCGGGTTCCATGCGTTCCAATCTCCCGCCACCGCCACCGTGCGCGCGCGAGGCGCAGCCAGCGCCAGCCTCACCGTGACTGTTGATGAGTCGGGTCGGCGGGTCGGAAGCGTGATCATGAGGACGGCCGCGAACGCGGCGGCCGCGACGGCGACGGCGAAAGCGGGAATCGAAAACCGCCGGTAAACGGGCGCGGCGGAGCGCCGCTGCACCGCCGCCATCACCCGGCGGGGAAGGTCTGTCGGCGCCTCGATCGGTTCTGAGTCCGGCTGCGAGAGATTCGCGAAAACCTGGTATCGGAAACGGCAGGCGGGGCATCCCGCCGGATGCTCCGCCAGGCTCCGCGGAAGCGTCGGCCGGATCACGTCGAGCGTCTCGTTCGCTTGAAGCCAGTTCTTGAAGTTTTTCTCCCATTCACGGCAGTTCATTTCCGTCTCCTGCTTTCATATACTACCGATCCCGTCCGGGGTTTCACGAGTTTCCCGGAAAATGAGCTCGGCGAGGTTTTGCCTGGCGCGGCGAAAGAACGTTTTGACCGTCCCCTCCGGGATGCCCATAATGGTCGCGATTTCGGAAACCGACAGCCCTTCCAGCGCCCTCAGGATAAATACGGCGCGGTACTCGTGGCGGATGCGGAGCAAAGCCCGGCCGGCCGCCGCCTCGGCTTGGGCGAGGAACAGCCTATGTTCCGGACCGACCCGGTCTCCGTCGCCCGGACGGGCGGCGAGGTCCTCGTGCGGCAGGACCGTTTCCACGCGCCGCCGGCGCGATCTTTTCTTGAACGAGGTCCGGAGGTGATTGAGGGCGATCGTATATATCCAGGGGAGAAAGCGTTTTTCGAGCTTGAAGGAGCGCAGCGACGCGAAAACTTTCAGAAATATCTCCTGTACCGCCTCTTCCGCGTCCTCGCGCCCGCCGAGCATGCGGAGAGAAAGCGAAAAGAGGAGCGGCGTGTAGCGATCGACGACTATCCTGAAGGCGGACGTGTCGCCGTTCAGGGTCTCCTGGACGGCGGCGAGGACCTCGGCGTTTTCCCGCGCGGGCGACGGATCATCCTCTTTCATCATGAGCAAACTCAATATTCGGCCTTTCCACGTAATCCTTTATTCCTATACTCATGCGCCGGCCGACGGTTTCACTTATTTTCCGTTATTCGTACCATGTCATCGGAAGCGCTCCTGAATACTATAAGACCATATTGGGCGCAAATCAAATTCGCCGACGCTTCATCCCCTTGGCGAAGGCGGAAAAGTCCGTTAGAGTGAAGCCGTGTGTCTTTACCCCCTGGAAAAATTGCGTACACTCTCCCGCGCGTTCGACTTGTTCGAGCCGGGCGTCAGGGATTGGGCCCCGCTTGTCGCGTCGGGACTCGTTCCGCCGCTGCCCGTCGCGGGCGACGAGCTCGTCTGGGGTTTCCCGCTTCTTGAGGCGGCCGAGCGATCGGGATTGTGCGAGCTGGCCTGCGTCGAGCTCGCGTCCGGCGGTCGGGCGTCGCATCTTGAGGCGGCGTTGCGGCTTGAGAACCGTCGCGGCGCCTACAGCCTGAGCGAACAGGCGCGGGTGTACGGTTTCCTGGCCCGCGCGGGAATGACCGGCGATCCTGAGAAACTGACCGTGATCGCGGGACTGTTGACCGCGCAG
Organism: Spirochaetales bacterium; assembly: GCA_016934415.1. Lineage (GTDB taxonomy): Bacteria > Spirochaetota > Spirochaetia > SZUA-6 > RPPD01 > JAFGSW01. The sequence goes on from JAFGSW010000041.1 coordinate 22,217, forward strand.
GCGCCGGCCGCCTGGCTCAAGACGATGGGCGAATTCGTTTCCCTGCCGGACGGAATCGGGCGGTTGGTCGCGGAAGACGTTCTCGACCTTAAAACCGCTTCCCGGGTGCGCTCCCTGTCGGGCGCGTTTTTCGAGCGCCTTGAGCGTGAAAAATCACGATTCAGCTTTAGCGAGCGGCGCGAGATCTCGCTCCTCCTGTGGGAGATAAGCCGCCGCGATCGCCTGACTCGGGCCGCGACGGAGTCGCTCGCGGACGAGCTCTTCTCACTCCCGGATCCGCGCCCCCGCCTGCGCGTCCTGCGGTACCCCGAATATACGAAGCTCGCCGGCCGGTTGGCCGGGCTCACGGCCGGACTCGATCGGGACGGGATCGCGGTCAGACCTCCGGACGGATTCGAAGGAGATGAGTTTTTTTTCTCTTTTACGGCCGCGTCGCCCGCGGTGTACGCGCGCCGTCTGGCAGCGTTGAAAAATTTCGAGGATGAGATTGACCGATTATTCGAGCTTCTATAGCCGTTTCGTCACATCCGTCTATTTCACCGACGAGGCCGCCGGGAGTCCCGCCCTCGCGAGGGCGATCGAGCGTTTGCGGGATGTCCCGTTCAAACGGGTGAAGGGAAAGGATGATATCCCACCCGCCGACCGGAAGCGGGAAACCCTGTTTCTGACGACCGGGAGAGGGAAGACGGTGACCGCCTGTCCCGGTTCCAAGGGCCACCTCTGCTGCAATTACCTCACCATCGATCTCTACGGCGGATGTCCCATCGGCTGCACCTATTGCATACTGCGGAGCTACCTCAATTTCGCGCCCGTGACGGTCAATGTCGATACGGGCGCTGTCTGCCGCGAAATCGAGCGGATCGCCGCAGCCGACCCCGGCCGCCCGCTGCGATTGGGCACGGGCGAGACGGGCGACTCGCTTTTTTTCGACCCGCTTTTCGATCTCTCCCGCGACCTGGTGGAGCGGTGCGCGCTTTTTCCGAACGTGTCTCTCGAGCTCAAGACCAAGACGGATTTCGTCGACCACCTGCTGGGGATCGAGCGGAAGGGCGGAGCGGTCATCGCCTTTTCCCTGAATCCGCAAGTTCTCATCGACTCGGAAGAGCCTTTCGCGAACGGTCTGGACGACCGCCTGGCCGCAGCCGGCCGGGCCCTGGCCGCGGGGTACAGGGTCGCTTTTCACTTCGATCCCGTCATCCGCGTCCCGGGCTGGGATGACATGTACGGCGCGGTCGCGGATCGGCTGGCCGCCTTTCCGGCCGAACGAGTCGCCTGGATCAGCCTGGGGACCGTGCGGTACCCGAAAGAGCTTCTCGGCCGATTGGGCGAACGGCCCTACCTCTTCGATGAGTTCTTCCCGTCGCGCGACGGGAAGTTCCGCTACCTGCAGCCGGTCAGGGTGTCCATGTACCGGAGCTTGGCGGACCGGATTGCGCAGGCCGTTGACGCGCCGGTGTATATGTGCATGGAGAGCCCGGCGGTCTGGAGGCGCGTGTTCGGAAATCCGCCTTCGAAAATCGAATCGTTATGTGGTATATTTATACCGACAATGTGAAGCATTGTCGGTATTTCCGATTATCATTCTCAGTCGTACCGAAAATGAGTAAAGTCTCGGTATGATAAATTAATAACCAGTGAGTATAACGGTGTTGCACCGCCGCCTGGGGCGAGCCTATTTCCGGAGGGGAATTGATGAAGAAAAGAATTTTCGTTTCGATCCTGTCATTGCTCATGCTGGGCGCGGCCGAGGCGTTCGCGGGAAAGGCGATAGGGCAGATCACCTATTTCTCGGGCGACGTGTCCATCACCCGCCGCGGGGCGATCCTGCGCGGCGCGGACATCTTCATCGGCGATCCGGTCGAGGACTTCGACCTGATCAGGACGGGGGCCGGCGGAGCGATGGATCTCGCCCTCCGGACGCCGCAGAAACAGCAGATCAGGCTCACGATACAGGCCAACACGAGCTTTTCCATTGAGACCGCCGCGCTCGGGGGAGGGAAGGAGCGCACGACCCTGCAGATGATGAGCGGAACGCTCGCCTGCAAAGTGGACAAGCTTTCCGGAAACGAGCTCTCCGTCAGGACAAAAAGCGCGGCCATGGGGGTGAAAGGCACCGATTTCACCGTCACCACCTCGCCGACGGACGACCTGTTCGTCACCTGCGACGAGGGCGCTGTGAGCTGCGTGGACCCGGACTCGGGCCAAGAGCTCACGGCCGAGCCGGGCGAGGCCGTCGAGCTGCCGGCAGACGAAAAACTGGTCGCGGTCAAGGTGCCCGCCGACCGGATGGCGCTGGAAGCCTTCAGGCAAAAGTGGCTCGCGGGGCGCCTTGACAAGTTCAAGCGGACCGCGGCCCGGCATATCGCGGGCATGGCGAGGCTGTTCACTCCCGCGTACAACCGGTTGAGCGCCGATTTTAAAAAACTCCAACAAAAGCTTCCCATCATCAAGAAATGGATCGACCAGGACAAACGGGGGATCAAGCCTCCCCGAGCTGAGCTCAGGCGCGAAAACCGGAACGTGCTCCCGGCTCTGCTTAAAATAAGGATTTACCTGACGGTGTTCGAGCCGCTCTATTTCCGGTTGAGCAATCTCGAGTATTATTACAGCCAGGGCTACGGCGCCGGCGATCCCGCCGTCGAGGCGTTCTTCAAGGATTTCGAGGGGAAAAAGGCCGAGATCGACAACATGCTCGCCTTCACCCGCTACTGCATGAGGCTGTACGCCGACAGGAATAATGGGTATTTCCCCCTGGACGACGCGCAAGAAGATTTCGGCGGCGGGTTGGATGACGCGCAGTCGACATTCGACTCGATGTTTTAGCAGGGTGTGGAAAAAGTTGAGCTTTTTCAACACCCTGCTCATGAAATTGCCGGAGTCTGTTTTATGGGTAAGGAATTAAGTAAAAAATGCCGTCAACCATGAAAAAACTCAAATAATGAGTTCCGGCAATTTCTGGTTTACATCTATGGAAGCCGTTGAAAATACCGCTGGTTTTCCGCGAAGCGGAAAACAGGGTTTCTTCAACGGCCTGTTAGGGATTTATATGCGCTAGAGGATCGCTTCCTCGGTGCCCACATCGAAAAATTGAATCTTGTTCAGGTCTGGCTTGAAATTGGCCTCGTCGCCGACGGTGAAGTCCCAGCGGGGTGGAACGCGGACGATGAAATGGTGCGTCTTCGTGCTCACCCAGAGGTGGATTTCCGCTCCCAGCGGCTCGATGACTTCGATGCTGGTCTTGATGTTGTTGGCCTTTTCCGGAGAAGCCATGTACACCAGGTCTTCAGGCCGGATCCCGAGGAGGACGTTTTTCCCGACGTAGGACTTCAGTTTGTCGCCCATGGAGCCCGAGAGGACGATCTGGAAATCGCCTTCGTCGGCGATGATCTTCCCCCCCTCTTCCTTCACCATGGATGTGATGATGTTCATCGGCGGTGAACCGATGAATCCCGCCACGAAGCGGTTCTTGGGGTTGTTGTACAGCTCGAGCGGGGAGCCGATCTGCTGGATGAGTCCGTCCCTGAGCACGACGATCTTGTCGCCCATGGTCATGGCCTCGACCTGGTCGTGGGTGACGTAGATCATGGTGGCCTGCAGGCGGGTGTGAAGCGACGAGAGCTCGGTTCTCATCTGGACCCGCAGTTTGGCGTCCAGGTTGGAAAGCGGCTCGTCGAAAAGGAAGACTTTCGGTTTGCGGACGATGGCGCGCCCGACCGCCACGCGCTGGCGCTGGCCGCCGGAAAGGGCCTTGGGCCGGCGTTCCAGAAGCTCCTCGATATCGAGGATTTGCGCCGCCTCGTGCACCCTCGTTTTGATCTCTTCCTTGGGATATTTGCGGATGCGCAGCCCGAACGACATGTTTTCATACACCGTCATGTGCGGGTACAGGGCGTAATTTTGGAACACCATGGCGATATCCCTGTCCTTGGGCGGAATATCGTTCATGAGGGTTCCGTCGATGTACAATTCCCCGTCGGTGATCTCTTCAAGTCCGGCGATCATCCGCAAAGTGGTGGTCTTGCCGCATCCGGACGGTCCGACCAGTACAACGAATTCCTTGTCATTAATGGTAATATTGACTTCATTAACGGCTTTGACGCCGCCGTCGAATACTTTGCAGAGATTTTTCAATTCAACTGTCGCCATTGTAACCTCCAGTAGGTTCGTGGTGTGTGCTTGATTTTAAGAGGCGCACATGTGCCCTCACATATTTCCAGAATCAATCCATAATGTGCGTTATGAACTCATCCAGACGGTACGTGCTGCCTACTCTAGTAATACTATATGATATACCATCGCTTGTCAATTGAGTATTTCCGGCCGGAAATCACTTTATCAGCTCATTGAGAGGCGCCTGGTCCGCTGCGTGCGACAACCGGCCGAAAACCCATGGTAAAACGACTTCGTTTTTCAGTTTTTGCCAGTTTTCGGGCAGGGGGCCGTTGAAGATCAATTCCTTTTCGACGGGAATGCGCCCTTTGAGAAGCGGCCAGCGGATTGGAAATTCCTTCTCATTGACGTCCACCAGCGATGAAAACCCTCCGGCGATTCCGAACGAAAGCGGATTTTTCTTCGCGTTTTCTTCAAGAACACTTCTCTGAGTGGCGGCGGACAATGCCCATTTGATGAATTCGTAGGCGCCTCCCCGGTTTTTCGCTCCGCGGGGCACGCCGAAGAAAAGGATACCGTCATCGGCCGGGATTTTACCGTTCCTGGAGAGCCATGCCATCCCCAGATTTTTCCGTTTATCCGCCGGTATGGCGAAGAAATCGCCGGCCAGGGCGCGGAAAAAGCTGATCCTGTAGATCTCCGCCTTTTTCGGCTGCGGGATCCCGGCCTGGATGAGTTGATACGGAGCTCCGTAGAGATACTTCTTGACGAACTCCGATTCCGCGGTGAACCCGCCGTCGGCAGTCTCGCACCAATCGCTTAAAAAACTCACCCACTCCTGCAGCTGTTCGTCCCGCCACGCCAGGGGCCGGCCCGGCTCGGCGTGGAAATCGACGCCGAAGAGCGAAGCGGCGTCAAAGAGGAAATCCTGGTTCCAGAGGGGCGAGAATCCGAGCGTGTACGGTACGCCGTTGCTCGTTTTCGTAAACGCCCGCCCGGAGGATTTCAGGTCGTCGAGGGAGATGTTGTCCGGGGCGCCTTTGGGAAAAACGCCCGGGCGGAAAACGACGACGGGCAGCCGGAACGAAAAGGGCAGAACGACGGCCGCGTTCTGATAGTGGTGGAGGACGAAAAGCTCCCGGTAGAACTGTTTTTCATCGAGGCCGTTGCCGTGCAGGAGCGGCGCCAAGTTCTCGAGCTTGACCGCGCAGCGGGGGGCCGAGAGGCACTCGGAGAGAATCAGGTCGGGCACGGTCTGGCTGGGGAGCAATTCCTCGGCCGGCGAGGAGACGTAGGAGACTTCAATTTTGTATTTGTTCTGGACGTTGTTGAAGCGATCGATATAGGGGAGAATTTCCGCCGTCTGCGACCATATGCGGACGAGCGGACCGCCCTCGAGGAACCCGCAGGAGACGGTTCCTCCGGTAATGACGGCGGCGAGGCAAAAAAGCGAAACGAGCTTGGCTTTGGACATGGTCCCTTATAGCATTTTTGGGGCTTCGGGAACAGGTGGCGAACCGCTCGCGGATCGGGAAAAGGAGAACTACGGATGACGCGGATGAACGCGGATAAAGAGCAGAGAAAAAGGGAAAACGCATTCATAATTGTTTTTTGGTTTTCCTTTCCGGTTTCTTCCCCGGCTTCCTGTTGTTCCCACTCTTTTCTTCATCCGCGCTTATCCGCGTTCATCCGTAGTTTCTCTCTCCTTTCGGAGGGGGCAATAATCGAGATCGCTCGAATCCTTGACATCGCCTCTTCTCTCGTGATATTTTCTTTTCATTATCAGAGGCAGCGTCGAACCGCGTATTCCATGGGACGAAGCGAAGACTTCGAACGGTCTTGATGAAATCGAATCCGATTCAGAGGCTTATCATCCGTTTTTTACGCACATAAGGAGACTCTATGTCAGGTCACAGCAAATGGCATTCAATCAAACATAAAAAGGGAGCCGCCGACGCCAAGCGGGGCCAGACGTTCACCAAGGTGATCAAGGAGATCAGCGTCGCCGCCAAGATGGGCGGGGGCGATCCCGAGTCCAATCCGCGGCTGCGGGCCGCGATCCTCAAGGGCAAGGCCGTCAACATGCCCAAGGACAACATCGACCGGGCCATCAAGAAGGGCCTGGGCGAGCTCGACGGCGTCAACTACGAAGAGCTCACCTACGAAGCCTACGGACCGGGCGGGGTGGCCATCCTCATCGATATCCTCACCGACAACAAGAACCGGACGGCGGCCGAGGTGCGCAACATCCTCTCCAAGGGGGGCGGCAGTCTGGGCACGGCCGGCAGCGTCGCCTACCAGTTCAAGCGCAAGGGCATGATCGATTTCGACGCCGCCAGGTACAAGGAAGACGACATCATCAACGTGGCCCTGGAGGCGGGCGCCGACGACGTCTCCACCGAATCCGGGGTCACCGAGGTCGTCGCCGAGCCGGACAAGTTCGAGGCGGTGCTGAACGCCCTCAACGGGGCGGGCTTTGAGCAGGAAAACGCCGAGGTGAGCAAGGTTCCCGACAATTACGTCAAGCTCGATCCCGACAAGACCCAGAAGGCCATGCGCCTCATCGAGAACCTGGAGGAATCCGACGACGTCCAGAGCGTGGCCAGCAACCTGGAAATGCCGGATGAATGAAAAAGGTCCTGGGCGTCGATCCCGGCCTGGCCAGCGTCGGCTACGGCCTCGTTTCGCTTGACGGCGGACGCGCCCGGCACCTCGCGCACGGCGTCATCACCACCGCCCCCGAACAGGGCACCGGCGACCGCCTGAAAACCCTCTTTCACGCCTTCTGCGGCCTCGTCGACCGCCTTCGCCCGGACGAAGCCGCGATCGAGGAAATCTACTTCGCGAAAAATTCGAAGACCTACCTGGGCGTAGCCCAAGCCAAGGGCGCGCTCCTCCTCGCCCTGGCCGAGCGTAATGTTCCCGCGTTCGAGTACTCGCCGCTCGAGATCAAGCGCGCCGTGGCCGGCAACGGCCGGGCGGAGAAGGGCCAGGTGCAGGAGCTGGTGCGGCTCATCCTGGGCTTGAAAGAGCAGCCCTCCCCCGACCACGCCGCCGACGCCCTCGCCGCGGCCATCTGCCATGGGCATCGGGCCCAATTACGTAGACTTACTTCGAAGAAAGGGAACCACGGATTACACGGATGGGAACGGATTACACGGATAAGTAAAAGAGAGAGGAATGAAAAAACGCAAAACGGATAGTACGGTATTCATATCTTATGGCCTCTTTTTTCTTTCGAATTATCTAAATCTCTCTCCTCTTCATTCGCTCTTCTCCCTCTTCTCCCATCCGTGTAATCCGTGGTTCCCTCTTCCCCGCACGGGGATTTCACGGACTTGTAGCCTCCCCGACACTTGTGGTATCCTGAAGCGGGAGGGACCGTGTTCAACAGCCTGCGCGGCGTCATCACACACAAGGGCGACAACCTGATCTTCCTCGAGACCGGCGGCGTGGAGTGGGAGATCCAGACCACCGCCGGCTCGCTCGAGCGGCTGCCCGCGGTAGGGAAGGAGGGGCGAGTCTACGTCTTCCTCCACCACCGCGAGGACTCGATGAAGCTCTACGGCTTCGCGCAGGCGGAGGAGCGCGCCCTCTTTTTCGAGCTCATCAAGGTCGAGGGGGTGGGGCCGAAGCTGGCGCAGAAAATCCTCTCTTCAATTTCTTCGGCGGATTTCGCCGCGGCGGTGGAGCGCGAGGACCTGGGCTCGCTCGAGTCGCTGCCGGGGCTCGGCAGGAAAACGGCCCAGAAAATCGTCTTTCACCTGAAGGGCAGGCTCCCGCGCGCCGCCGGGGAGGCGGGCGGCCTGTCCGAGGATCTGGTGAACGCGCTCGTGGGCATGGGTTTCGACAAGAAGGTCTCTCGCGAGGCGGTGGCCAGGGCGATCAAGGAGAGCGGCGACACGGGCGGGGACGCCGATGGGCGGGAGCAGGCGATCTTCAAGCGCGCGCTCGCCCACGCGTCGCAGGAGGGGCGGAAGAGTTGAGCACACAGCGCATGTCCGACGGGAAATACGACGCCGAGGTCGACCGGGACGAGGCCTCCCTGCGTCCGCAATTCCTCTCCGAGTTCGTCGGCCAGGAGAAGCTTCGCGAGAACCTCTCCGTCTTCATCACCGCCGCCCGCAACCGCCGGGAGAGCCTGGACCACGTGTTCTTCTCGGGTCCCCCGGGCCTGGGCAAGACCTGCCTGGCGGGGATCATCGCCCATGAGCTCGGCGTCGAGCTCCGCGCCACCTCGGCGCCCGCGCTGGAGAAGCCCGGCGACCTGGCCGCCATCCTCACCTCGGTCGGGCGGCACAATGTCTTTTTCATCGACGAGATCCACCGCCTGAAGCCGGTCATCGAGGAGATGCTCTACACCGCCATGGAGGACTGCCAGATCGACGTGGTCATCGGCTCCGGGCCCGGCGCGCGGAGCATCAAGATCCCGCTCGAGCCCTTCACCCTCGTCGGCGCCACCACCCGGCCCGGCCTGGTCTCCCGCCCCCTGCACGACCGCTTCGGCATCCGAGCCCGCCTCGACTATTACGGCGAACAGGACATCCGCACAATCATCGACCGTTCCGCCCGCATCCTGGGAGTTTCGGTGAGCGCCGAGGCGGCGGGCGTCATCGCCCTGTCGGCCCGCGGCACGCCGCGCGTGGCCAACCGCCTCCTGCGGCGCATGCGCGACTTCGCCCAGGTGTGGGACAAGGGCGGGATCACCGCGGAGGTGGCCGAGCGCGGCATGACCTCGCTCGAGATCGACCCGGAGGGACTGGACAAGCTCGACCGGGCGATCCTTCTTTCCATCATCGACAAGTTCGGCGGCGGGCCGGTCGGCTGCGAGACCATCGCCATCACCGTGGGCGAATCGGTCGACACCATCGAGGACGTGTACGAGCCCTACCTCATCCAGAAGGGCTTTCTCATGCGCACCCCGCGCGGCCGCACGGTGACGGACTCCGCCTACGCCCACCTGAACCGCTCGAGACGGAATGGAAACTCGAAGCTTCTCTTTTAACCTCCCCCCGGAGCTCATCGCCCAGCATCCCCCGGAAAACCGCGGCGCCTCACGGCTGATGGTCGTCGACCGGGCGTCCGGATCGTTTTCCCATCGCCTGTTCGACGAATTGCCCATTCTTATCCCCGCCGGGAGCCTCGTCGTGTTCAACAACGCCCGGGTGCGCAAGGCCCGCCTCCGGGGGACGCGCGCGGCCGACGGGGGCGAGTGCGAAGTCCTGCTTCTTGAGGAAACGGAACCCGGAACCTGGAAGGCGATCGCCAAACCGATGAAGAAACTCAAAGCGGGGACGGAGCTCGCTTTCCCCGGCGGCAAGCGCGCGGGCGTGCTCCGGCGCGAAGGCGATTTCCTGTACGTAAAGTTCGACGAGCCGCCGGACGAGGCGTACTTCGAGGCGCACGGGGCGATGCCGCTTCCTCCCTACATCAGGCGCCCCGCCGGAACGGAGGACGACGAACGCTACCAGACGGTCTACGCGAGCGCGCCCGGCTCGGCGGCCGCGCCCACCGCCGGCCTCCATTTCACGGACGGAATGCGCGAGCGGCTGCGCGAGGCGGGCCTGCAGACCGCCGAGCTCACGTTGCACGTCGGGAGCGGCACGTTCCTCCCCATCCGCGCGGAAAAGCTCGAAGACCATGTAATGCACGAGGAGCGCTATACGATTTCAGACGAGTGCGCGGGCCTCATCGCGTCGGCGCTCGCCGAGGGCAAGCCGATCACGGCCGTGGGCACCACCACCGTGCGCGCCCTGGAGTCGAGCGCGCCCGACTCCAGGATCGAGGCCGGCACGCGGCGCACCTCGCTTTTCATCCGCCCCGGCTTCGAGTTCCGAATCGTCTCCCATCTCCTCACCAATTTCCACACGCCCCTGTCCTCGCTCCTCGTCCTCGTCTCCGCCTTCGCCGGGAAAGATCTCATCTTCAGCGCCTACGAGGCGGCCGTGAGGGAACGCTACCGGTTTTTTTCCTACGGCGACGCGATGCTCATTGTGTGATGTGGTTCTCCTCCTCCTTCCCGCGTTTCCCGGAAATTCGGGAAGGATTTTCCAAAACTTCGCCTGCGTTTTTTAAAATCTCGCCCAAGTTTTCCCCGAATCCCGCCTGGATTTTTTAAAATTTCGCCTGAGTTTTTTCAAAATCCGGTAAGAATTTTCCAAAAACGCCTCCCTGTTTTTTTATGTCCTTTCCCGCAAACGTTTGTGTAGTGGTTTGGGAAAAATATTTTCGTTTTTTTAAAATTTGAAGCGCTATTTTAGCATTGTGGCGATCGCCCGGCGGTCATTGATAGTAAGGATGAAAAAACAATCGGGAAGATTCGGCGGACAGGCGGCACAGAGGGTTTGCCGGATGTACTGTGAAAAAAAAATAATTTTTTTTCGGACAATGTCCCGAATTCGTGTCGGTTTTTGAATTCCACGGGGGTTATTAATAGGTGAGAGCGACAAAGGAAACGATGTCGTTTTTTATGGATAGCGTTGCTATCCGCCCCTCACCTCACGAGGTGAGGGGCAACCCCTTCAAATCATGAAGGGCATCTTTCAAGAAAGGAGGTGCACTGCAATGGCAGCATCCCCCAGCACCATTCGCTTTTCCCTCACGGCCAACAGGCTGACCGGGCATGACGATACGCCGTACAAGGCGGTCGTCCGGTCATACAAAACCATCGGCAATGAGGAGATGATCGCGGACATGGCGGCCATGAACGCGTCGGTGTCGCGCCAGGAAATCCTGGTCGTGCTCGACCTCATGAAGGCGGTGATCAGGAAGTACCTGTTGTCGGGCTTCAACGTCAACACCGACCTCTTCATCGCCCGGGTGACGGTGACCGGCGGATTCTCTTCGGAAGAGGAGGATTACGATCCGACCCGTCACGCCGCCCGCGTCAGGCTGGTTCCGGCGGCCGACCTGAAGAAGGGCGTGGCCAGGGACGCGCGGTTCGAGAAGACCCGCGCCGACGAGCCCTCCCCCAAGCCGGACAGCGTCTACGATTTCGCGACGCTGTCCCGGAACGCAACGGTCAGCTCCGGCCACGTGGCGGAAGTGAAAGGCCTCTACCTGGACTGCGACCCCGGGGACGAGGCGCAAGGCGTCTTCTTCGTGGACAAAACGAACGCCGGCCGCAAGGCGGACGTCGTCCACAAGTCGAGCGGCACGAGCGTCCTGTTCCGGATCCCCCGGCTGGCCCCGGGCGCCTACAGCCTGATCGTCAAGCGCGGCTTCGGCAGGGAAGTACGCGAAGGCAGGCTCAAGGTCGAGATCTCCGTCAACTGAAGAACCTTCTTCAACAGGAGAAGCGATGGCAACCACAGTGTAATCCCCCGGTGCGCGCCGGGGGACTCTTTTTTTCTCCCCTCCCCTCGATTTGAATGGACACCCCTCGGCTGCGCCTGCCCTGAGCGCAGCCGAGGGGAAGCCAATAGTTGATCTGGTGCACACGTGTCGCGTTCGCTTCGGCGGAGTTTATCCTGAGCGAAGCCGAAGGGCTCAGGGCAGGCTCCGGAAGGCGGAGAGCACGAAGAGGAGGGACAAGAAGAGAAAAGCAAGGAGGGGAAGAAAATGAGTTGTCGAAAAAAAGCAATATGCTATAAAAACCACACGTGGATCATTTCGTTTTCGACTTCAGCCAATCCCTGAAGGCGATCAACCTCGGCAGGGATTCCCTGTCTTTCAACCGGTTGGTCGCCTTCTTGCTGGCGATGATGTCGTCGATGCCGCAGACGAAAAATCCTTCCACTTCGACATGGTTTTTCCACGCCTGATCGAACGTTTCGATGCCGTCGGGGGCGAAGATGAGATCGAGGTCGAAGGGGCCGTTTTTCAACTGCACGAAATCCTTTCCCCGCGAGATTTCCGCAATCTGTTCCTGAGTCAAGGCGAATCCGATTTCCCGCAGCGACTCGACGACGGCCTTCGTATTCGTTTCGGTTTTGTCCAGGAAAAGATCCGCGTCCTGGGTGGTGTCCGGAAAGCCGAGCAAGATCGCACCCGATTTGCCGATGAAGAGATAGCGGACGTTGCGGCGCCTGAAGACGTCCCGTATCTCTTCTGCCTGAGTATATTCAAATTTCCCGGCCATAACCCAACCAGTTCGGCAAATTCTTGGCGCACCAATCGCGGTACTCGGCCGTTGTGGCAAACGCCCGGAACGAGGAATCGTCCATGACGGGTTTGTACGTCCTGATGAATGAATATTTGAATCGTACTTTCAGGGGTCTGCGGGCGGCCGATTCGAATTCGGAATGCCACTCCTTTACCTGCGCTTCCTTATTTTCCATGATAAACCCCGCTTACAATTAGTGATAACAATCGGGCGTTAAAAAGTCAACTTCAATCGGCTTCCGTTTCCATCGGCTTGCCATGTGAGACTCCTCGCTGATACCGGAAGGACCCCTCGGCTGAGCTCAGGGCAGGCTCCGAACACGGAGAGGACACGGAGAGGACGGAGAGCACGAAGAGGAGGGGAAGGAGAGCAAGGAGAAAGGGAGGAAGGAAAGAAGCGAGGGGAGAAAATTCAGGCGGGAAACCGGGAGAAGAGAGCGGGGGGGAGAACGTTCCCCGAGCGCAGCCGAGGGGAAGCCTCTCATTAATCTTGGGCGTATATGTCGCGTTCGCTTCGGCGGAGTTTATCCCGAGCTCTGTCGAAGGGCACAGCGAACGTTACCCGTGTCCTCTTCAGAAGCGGATCATGTATAGCGTCCGAGCTTGCCAGGCCCGGCCGCTTGACCTATAGTCTATAGAAACAAGGAGCGAGGACGCATGGCGGAGAACACGTATAAAATCGAACAAAAACCCTTTTACCTTCCCATCCGGGACGAGGTGGAGGTCTTCGAGCGCGCCTGGGCCGAGCAGATCCCGCTCCTCCTCAAAGGCCCGACGGGCTGCGGCAAGACGCGTTTCGTCGAGTTCATGACCTGGCGGCTGGGCCAGAAGCTCGTGCGCCTGACGAAGGGACAGGGCGGCCTCAACGTGGAGGAAAAGGATTTCAAGAACGGCGTCGGGAGCCTGTACACCGTCTCCTGCCACGAGGACCTGACCGCCCGCGACCTCACCGGCCGCTACATCATGAAGGGCGGCGAGGCGGTCTGGGTCGACGGGCCGGCCGCCACGGCGGTGCGGGAGGGCGCCATCCTCTACCTGGACGAGGTGGTCGAGGCGCGCAAGGACGTGGCCGTCATCCTCCACCCGCTCACCGACTACCGGCGGATTCTCCCCATCGAGCTCCTCGGCGTCCAGCTGCAGGCGCCCAAGTCCTTCATGGTGGTTGTCTCCTACAACCCCGGCTACCAGAGCGTGCGCAAGAACCTGAAGCCCTCGACCAAGCAGCGCTTCGTCGCCCTCGACTTCGCCTACCCGCCGCCGGACAAGGAGGCGGTCATCGTCGCCGCCGAGGGCGGGGTGAGCGGAGGAATCGCCGAAAAGCTCGTCCTGCTCGGCACTGATATCCGCCAATCGAACATCGACCTGGAGGAGGGGGTGAGCACGCGCAGCCTCGTGCACGCGGCCAAGCTCATCAAGCGCGGCATCGCGCCGCAGCGGGCCTGCTCCATCGCCATCGCCCAGGCCGTCTCCGACGAGCGCGACGAGATCGAGGCGCTCGAGATGATCATCGACAAGATATTCCGATGAACAGTCCCGCGGGCCGGCCCGGGCACGCGGCCCGGCTCAAGCAAAAGCCCCACCTCCTGCGCTATTACAACGATCTCCTCGAATTCCTCTCCGGCCGGGTCGCGCTCGACGAGCGGATGCTCGGCGCGGCCTACAAGCTGGCCGTTGCCTCCGAGTACCATTTCCTGCCGATCGAGGTCATCGCGGCGCGCGCCCTCGCCCGGGACGAGCTCTGTGAATTCGCGGACGTCGTCTTCGAGCTTTCCCGGGCGGGCTTTCCGTTCGCGAAGACGTTCATCGCCGCGTACCAAAAGATCGAGTACCCGATCAAGGGCGACGCCCCGCTCCTCGTCTCCCTGGTTCGCGATACGCTCGTCCACATTTCCAAATCCGAGAAGATCCTCGAGATCCTTTTCTCCTGCACCGAGGGAGACGCCGCCCGCTTCCTCCTGCGCGCGACGGCCTCGATCGCCTCGGCCGCGCCCGGCGCGCTCGCCGATCTCCTGCCGCGCATCGTCTCCGCCATGCGCTCGTTGGCGCGCCCGCTCTTCTTCAAGTGGCTGCGCCGCGGCTGCGACCTCCTGGAGAGCCTGCGGGCGGAGGAGGGCGTGGCGTTCCTGAAAATGGAGTCCGTCGCCAGCCGCCGCCTGCTCGGCCGGAACCACGTGGCCCTGGCGGACGTGCGGCGCGTCCTCGGGATTTACGCCTCGAGCCTGGCCGGCCGGACGCTCGCCGTTGTCGAGCGCGAGACGTCCGTCTTCGGGCCGGGGGCGCCCTTCACCGACGGCCGGAGCGTGTTCCTGCCTCCGACCGTGGATTTTTTCGCCGCCCCCCTGCACAACGAGCGCGCCTACTCGGCGCTCACCGCGGTGCAGGCGGCGACCGTGGCCTACGGCACCTACGGCTTCGATCTTCAGAAGATATCCTTTCGCGCCGAGCTCGCCGACCGCTACGGCCTCCAGCTCCCCGACGTCATGGAGAACGCGCGCCGCGAGTACCGCGGCCGGGCCGAGGAGGTGCGGGAAAGGCGCACCGGCGAGGTCGAGGCGATGTTCAAGGGCCTGCGCGCGATTCGGCTCCTTGAGACCCAGCTCGAGAAATTCTTCTACAGCTTCCCGACGCCCGACCTGGCCAAGACGATCTTCACCCTGGTCGAGACGGCGCGCATCGAACGGCGCCTTTCCGGTACATACGCCGGGCTGCGCGAGGACCTGGCTGCGCTCAACGGTCGGCTTTTGGAACTGAGGCCCGAGGTGGCCGTCCCGGAGGACAATTCCTTCGCGAAGTTCGAGGCCGCGCTTGAGGGCCTCGTTCAATGGAGCCTTCAGGGCCGGTACAAGGCGGGGGAACTGGACGAGGGCACGGCCGCCGCTTTGAAGCGGATCAGCGGTGCGTTTGACGAGATTCACAAAAAAAACGCGACCGTAGAAGACGCGGCGTTCGTCGCCTTCACTATCTACAATGTGTTCTTCGATCTCTATCCGCTCGTGAGCCTCACCAAAAGGCTCGACGTCCGCTCCCGGACCGCGGGTTTGGGCAAGATCGAGCTTGCGCCGGAGATCGTCGCCGACTCGAGCCCGGACCTGGTGACGGCCGCCGACAACCGCTTCTCCCACGAGGACTTGAGCCACGACGAAGAGGACGCGGTGGACCTTGCCGCCGCCAACGCGCGCGCCGACACCGCAGCCGGCCTCAAGCGCGAGCTTGCCAGCGGACGCGTGCGCGCGTACCGGTACGACGAATACGACTTTTTGAAATCGGTCATGCTCCCCAAACACTGCACGCTGTACGAGCGAACGCTCCCGCCGGGAAACCCGGAGTATTTCGATTCCGTTCTGACGCGGCACGCGGCGGTGTACAAGCGGCTGCGGAAGAAAATCCTCGCCCTCAAGCCCGAGGAGGTCGAGTTCTCCCGCAAGTGGCTTTCAGGCGACGAGATCCATCTACAGGACGCCGTGGATTTCGCGATCGACCTGCGGCGGGGCCGGACGCCGGAGGAGAAGATCTACGTGAAGAAAATCCGCAATCGGCGGGACGTGGCGGCCGCGATTCTCCTCGACGCAAGCTCCTCGACCGAGGAAACGGTGGGCGGGCGGCGGATCATCGACATCGAGAAGGACGCCCTCTGCCTTCTGGCCCAGACGCTCGAGGCGGTCGGCGACGATTTCGCGCTCTACTCCTTCGCGAGCAACGGCCGGCACAGCGTGTTCTTCAACGTGGTGAAGGAGTGGAGCGATCCCTGGGACCGGTCGGCGCGGGCTCGCATCGGCGCCGTGGAGGCCGTCGCCTCGAACCGCGACGGCTGCGCGGTCCGCCACGCGGCGGCCAAGCTCGCCGCCCTGCCGCGCAAGACCAAGCTCCTCCTCCTCTTGAGCGACGGCATCCCCGCCGACGTCGATTACGGCTCGGCCTCCAACGTGGAGACGTCGCGCTACGCCATCGAGGACACGCGCCGCGCCGTCCAGGAGGCCAAGAAGGCGGGCATCACGCCCTACTGCATCACCATCGACCGCGCCGCCCGCGATTACATCGCCCGGCTCTACGGGCAATACCATTTCCAGGTCCTGAGCGACATCGCGACGCTGCCGGAGAAGCTGTCTAAATTGTACTTAAGACTCACTCGCTGAAGATCCGCTCCCCGGGAAAAGAACGGATAAGCGTGGATGAACGTATCAGATAAGGAGGGAAAGGGATTCAGCGGGAGGCCGGGATAGTAAACAGAGAGAGGAGAGAATCGTTACGGGGCAACGTTGATGGAAAGTGGAATTTCCAATTATAATAAAGGTCGACGGACTATGACGGGGGAATCCGTTCGCTGAAGGTTGGAGATTCGCAATCTTCGCCCCCGCCGAATACGAAGAGAGTCTGAATTGAGGATTGTTATGAGCCCACCCGTCGTTCTGCACATCCCCCATTCATCGCATTTCATTCCCGATGACGTGCGAAAGACGATCGCGCTTTCCGACGACGAGCTCCGGGCGGAGATCGTGCGGCTTTCGGACAGCCACACCGAAGAGCTTTACACCGGATTCCGGTCTCAGGCGGTGGTCCCCGTCGTCTTTCCCGTCTGCCGGCTGGTGACCGATCCCGAGCGCTTTCCGGAAGACTCCGACGAGCCGATGGC
The DNA here is from genome assembly GCA_016934415.1 of Spirochaetales bacterium. Lineage (GTDB taxonomy): Bacteria > Spirochaetota > Spirochaetia > SZUA-6 > RPPD01 > JAFGSW01. The sequence goes on from JAFGSW010000041.1 coordinate 39,060, forward strand.
CCGGCACGGGCAGGGAGTCGTGTACGTGAAGACCCAGGACGGGAGGGCGCTCCGGGCGAACCTCTTGCCCGGTGAGCGGCGGCTGCTGCTTGACGCCTGGTACCACCCGCACCACCGCCGCCTGTTCGAGCTCGTGCAAAAAAACCTCGAGTCGGCCGGCGGCTGCCTGATCGTCGACTGCCACAGTTTCCCGAGCCATCCTTTCCCCTTCGAGGAGCCTACGGACCGGCCGCGGCCCGACGTCTGCATCGGCGCGGACTCCTACCATACGCCCGCCAGCATTAAGGAGACCCTGATAGATTTCTTCCGGTCCCAAGGGTACCTGGTGGACGTCAACCATCCTTTCGCGGGCGCCCTGGTGCCCCTGGCCTATTACCGGGAGGAGCCGCGGGTGACGTCGGTCATGATTGAGCTTAACCGCCGCCTGTACATGGACGAGTGGACCGGCGACAAGGCGGCCGGGTTTGACGACCTCAAACGGAAAGTGACCGAGGCGATCGGGCTGCTGGCGGGGCCGGCCGCCTGAGTTCGGGAAAAAGCTCTCGAAAAGCGATTCGCGTTCTTCTATAATAAAGACATGACTCGCCGGAAAATATTCCCGCTGATCATCCTCCTCAACTTCGTCATCCCGTTTTTCAAGGCCCTGGAGGGCGACCGCTCGGAAGAGGTGTACCGCCGGGGGAGACTGGCCGCCATCCGGCTCCCCTTCCTCATCGTGATCCTGCACACGGCGCTCTGGGTCCTGGGGACGGTCGCCTTTTTTCTGATCAACAACTGGCGGGCGCCGGGCGGCGTGCCCTTCGGCTGGTCGTTCCTGCTGAACACGGCCAACGGGCTTCACAGTTCGGTGTTCACGGCACTGGCGACCAATATCCTCCTCCTCGGCGCCAAGCGCGAGCTTGCCATGAGCGACATCCGACCGCGCGAGCGCGACCGGTTCGTGCGGGAGAAGCTCGAGTACCTGGCCCGGGGCGAGGGCGACCTGACCGCCCAGGTCTACCTGCTTCATTTCGACGAGATCGAGGAGCTGTGCGTCGCCATCAACCGGCTCGTCGCCTTCCTGGCCGGCCTCATCCGGAACGTGAAGCAATCGGCCGATCTTTCGCTCGCCACCGGCGGCTCTCTCGAGCGCGTGACCGACGATACGGCAGCCCAGTTCTCCGTGTTCCAAAACGAGCTGCAAACCATCATCGGGTCCGTGAAGCGGCAGGAGGAGGAGCTTGAGTTCTTCAAGCGGGCCCAGGCCGATTCGCTGCGCGAGGTGGAGGAGCTTCTCGGCCTGCTCGTCCGCCAGTCCCGGACGATGGACGAGGTCACCGCGTCGCTCGGCGCCATGCTGGCGGAGCAGTCGAAGGCGGCGGGCTTCGCGCGCGAGATCGAGGGGGCGGCCGGCGCCCTGAAGGAGCAGGCGGCCGGGAACCAGGAATCGATCGCGTCGCTCGGCGAGCTCATGGGCGAGCTCGAGGACGCCCTCGGCGAGGTGCGCGAGGCCGCCGAGGGAATCGCCGAGATTTCATCGCAGACCCGGCTCCTCTCGCTCAATGCCGCCATCGAGGCGGCCCACGCCGGCGAGGCGGGCAAGGGGTTCGCGGTGGTGGCGGACGAGGTGATGCGGCTCGCCGACAACACCCAGGGCCTCACCCGGGAGATCGCCGCTTCGCTCACATTTTTCCGGGAGCGGATCGGGGAGGCGGTCGAGTTTTCCGGCGTGTTCCGGGGCGCCTTCGAGAAGAACACCGAGAAGACGGGCGAGATCATGGCGAGCCTTTTCAGCGCGACGGGCGCCCTCGGCCAGCTCGAGGAGTCGGGCGGCGCGATGCGCGGCGGCCTCGACCGGCTCAAGGAGACCGCCGCGCTCATCGATTCGGTGTCGCGGAAGGAGGGCGAGCGGACCGAGGCGCCGAAGACGTCCTTCGCCCGCCTGAGCGAGGTGCTGGCGGGGACCTCGGCCTCGGCGGCGCGGATCGCGACCGCCGTGCGGGCATTAAGCGCCACCCAGGAAGCGCTCGGCCGGGCGTCCCGGGAGAACCTCAAGCAGGCGGGCGACCTGGAACGGATCGCCGGCCGCTTCGTGACCGGAGACGATGAGAGGTGAGGGGCAGAGAAGGGAAAATTTGCAGTGAGGAAACCAGGAAAAATATGGCGACAAACGGAAAGTGGGCCTACGTCTACGACGCCAACGGAAGCGTGGTTGCAAAAGGCGATACACTCAACATCAGCGGGACGCTAACCAAGGTGAAAGACGCCGACCTGAGCACCATCACCGACAGCGTCACTGGCCTGCCGTTCTTTACGGCCAACAATGGAACATACTGGCAATACGAGTACGACCTGATAAACCGGATGGTGGAGGTGACCAAGAACGGCACGGCGATAGCGGCGTACACTTACAACTGGAAAGGCTATCGGGTCAAAAAAGAGAAACTCAATGCCACAAGTGAAGAGTTAAGAACTACCTATTACGTTTTTAGTCCGAACGGGAAGCTCCTCTATCAGGAAGAGGAGAAGTTCGGCACCGAAACCGCGAATTTCTACAGACAATACGATTACCTGTTCAACAAGCTCTTCGCCAAGGACGTAGGGCGCGTGGGGAACACCGAGGGCGTCCGCTTCTACTACCACACCGATCACCGTCCTGGCCACCGGCGGCTACCGCAGCGTTTAGCGAAACCCCGGGGCGCCGGGCGGGGGTCCGGGAATCGGGGTAACCGCCACTTCCGGACGGAGCGGGAATCGGTCGGTCACTAGACCAGGCGGCCGGTCGAGATGCGATAGAAGAAGTTATCAAGCAGCCTGTTGCCCTGCATAATGGCTAGTATCGTCACTGCCTCTTTTTTCGTAACTCGATAGATGATACGGTAGTTTTGAAAAATGATTTCACGGATCGTTTCACCTACATTCCGCACATGCAGCTAGGCGAATTTGAATAAAAGTAGCCAACATTTGTCTAGTATTAATTGGTAAGACTTGGAGA
>JAFGSW010000042.1 GCA_016934415.1 Spirochaetales bacterium
CGAGATTCATCGATCCCTTCACGCCCAACCGGCCCATCGACGACCCCGACCGCTTCTTCGGCCGGGAGGACTCGGTCAACGAGCTGGCGGACTCCATCCACCAGATCATGCACGGCAATCCCAAGCACACCATCATCACCGGCGCCCGGGGCGTGGGCAAATCCTCGCTCCTCACCCAGGTCTGCCCCGCCTCCACGGGGGACAACCGGCTCACCGACCGGCTGGGCGTCGACCGGGGAAATCGGGGGTGCTCGTTTTCATCGACGAGCTGGACGGGATCAGGGCCAATTCCGGCATCGCCCCGTTCTTCAAGCTGGTCACCGAAAGGCTCAACCGGGAGAGCCTGAAGAACATCGGCTTCATCTGCCCGGGCATCACCGGGGCGGTCCAGAAGCTGGAGGAGGAGCACGCGGCGGACATCGCCGTCCCCGACGGGGTCCAGGCCCTGTACTTCGCCTTCGTCGGGGAGGGCAACGCGAGCCCGGCCTCCTTCACATTGGAATGAGCCGGGCCCCACTTTGGAGACTGCGGATAAAGAAAATGAAGAAGATGGAGAAAAGCGCAAAGAGGAAATCCCCGAAGATTTTCTTGCGATCCGATCGATGAGTCCATTATACTTGAGGAAGCACGGCATGGAATGATCGTGAATCCGTTCCGATACCGCCCCGGCGGCGCGGGCCTTTCCGGTCCGCCGGAACGATTGCCCTTCCCATTCATGCGAAAGATTGATGCGCGGAGTGAAGCGGAATGCAGGTCATCGTATTCCTGGTCGGCGTGTTTTTTGCCTTAACGGTTTTCATGGCGGGGTATGTATATTACAAGAATCCCCGTCAAACGGCGAACCGCCTGCTGGTGTATTTTTCGGCGCCGATCGCGGTGTGGTGTTTCGGCTTCATATTCATGACGTCGGCGCCGGACGAGGCGGCGGCGCGCCTCTGGTTCCGCGTGACGGCCTCGGGCTGGGCGTTCATCCCCCCGCTTTTCCTCCACTTCACCCTCGCGTTCACCGAAAACGGGTTTTACAAAAGACACCGCCGGCTGTCCCTCCTCCTCTACCTGCCCGTCCCCATCCTGACGTACTCGAACGTCGCGGCCATGCCGTTCGTCACCGGGTTCGTCCGCGACGGCCTTGGCTGGCAGTACGCGTACGAGGGACGGTCGCCATGGCTGGCCGCCAACGCCGCTTTCATTATGGCGTACATCGCCGGCGCGCTGGTATTGTTCCTTCGTTTGAGGCTGAAGACGCCGAGCCGTCTCCTGAAAAAACAAAGCGCGATCATCGTCGCCACCATCCTCGCCAGCCTGGGCGCGTTTTTCGCCGCCACCTATCTTCCGACGCTCCTGGGGACGACCTCCCTTTCCTGCCTCGATCTCGGCACGATGCTCATTTGGCAGATCGGCGCCGCGTTTGCGATCACCCGGTACGGCTTCATGGTCATATCCCCTGAATCGGCCGCCCCCAGCATACTCCGCACCATGACGGACGGTCTCCTGCTTATGGATACGAGGGGGAAAGTCATCGGGAGCAACCGATCGCTCCTGGAAATCCTGGAAAAGCCGGAGCGGTCGGTCGTCGGCGGCTCCGTTGACGCGGTCCTGCCGAAAACCTTCTCCGATCAAAAACTGCTGGCGCGGATCCTGGCCGGGGACCCGGTCCGGGACGTGGAGACCGCGTACACGACGGCGGGCGGCCGGGAGGTGTTCCTTTCCCTGTCGGCGTCTCACGTCGTCGACCGGTACGGAGAAATGATCGGCGCGGTGGCGCTCCTCCGCGACGTCTCGGAGAGGAAGCGGACCGAACAACAACTCCAGTACCTGGCCACCCACGACAGCCTCACCGGCCTCCCCAACCGCCTCATCCTCGAAGACCGTCTCCGCAATGCCCTGGCCCGGGCCAAGCGATACGGGCAGACCATCGGGGTCGTGTTCGTCGACGTGGACAGCTTCAAGGCCGTCAACGACCGTTTTGGGCACGCCAGCGGCGACTTGTTCCTGAAGGCCGTCGCGGACGCGCTCCGCTCGGGCATCCGCGCGTACGACACCGTCGCCCGCATGGGCGGCGACGAATTCGTCGTCATCCTGGCGGACCTCGGCGGCCGGGAGGACTGCGAGTTGGTCATCACCAGGCTCCGCCGGCGCTTTTCCCGGCCGCTCGCGGTCGGCGAGCTTGAAATCAGGGCCGGTTTGAGCATGGGCATCAGCCTCTACCCCCTGCACGCCGAAAACATCGAAGAGCTTTACAAGTTCGCGGACATCGCCATGTACCGGGTGAAGGAATCCGGTCGCGACAATTACCGCTTCTATTCGCCCGGGATCGCCGCCGCGCCCCCCCGCGGCGACCTGGAACGCGAACTGCGGGAGGCGATCGACGGGGACGGTTTCGAGCTCCACTACCAGCCGATCTGCGACACCCGGTCCGGAGCGATCATCTCGCTGGAGGCCCTCATCCGCTGGCGGCACCCGCGGCTCGGCCTGATGAACCCTTTGGATTTCATACCGCTTGCCGAAAAGTCGGGACTGATCGTCCCGCTGGGGGAATGGGTGCTCCGCCGCGCCTGCCGCCAGCAGAAAGCCTGGAAAGACGAGGGGATGAGCGCGATCCCGGTCACGGTCAACATCTCCGCCCGGCAGTTCCAGGACCCGGAGCTGGTCGCGAAAGTCGGGGGAGCCCTGGAGGAGGCCGGGATCGAGCCGCGCCGCCTGGAGCTGGAGCTGACCGAGAGCACCGCCATGGAGGACGTCGAGAGCACTATCAGGACGGTTCGCCGGTTGAAGGAGATGGGCGTCGCGATCATGATCGACGATTTCGGCTCCGGCTATTCGTCCCTGTCCTGGTTGAAACAGCTCGAAGTGCGCGCGATCAAGATCGACCGGCTCTTCATCCGCAACGTCGCGACGGATCCTCACGACGCCGCCATCGTGAAAGCGATCGTTTCCATGGCGCACAGCCTGGGCATCCGGGTCGTGGCGGAAGGCGTGGAAAACGAGGGCCAGCTCGAGGCCCTCCGTTCCATGCGCTGGGATATTTCCACGGAACTCGTGTGCGATTTGGTGCAGGGATACCTTTTCAGCCGCCCGCTCCCCCCGGAGGAACTCGCCGCGTTATTTGCCGCGCGGACTTCTTAATGACCGCGCCTGAAGAAAACCCGCTCTCCTCACCCATCTTCCCCATCCGGTCGTGTTGCCGAGCAAGCTCGGCAAGACTTCCTGATCTTCCCCCATCCCATTCGCGCCTGGGGGCGGGACGCCCCCAGGTACCCAGTCGCGCCATACATGTCTTCTTCCCTCACCCGAAAGATCGTGCTATGGTATTGAGCCATGAAACATCAAGGCTTCAATCCCTATCTCCCGTCCTGGGAATACGTCCCCGACGGGGAGCCCTACGTCTTCGACGGCCGGGTCTACGTGTACGGTTCGCACGACCGCTTCAACGGCCACGCGTACTGCCTGAACGACTACGTCTGCTGGTCGGCGCCGGTCGACGACCTTACGAGTTGGCGGTATGAGGGCGTCATCTATCCGAAAACGGCCGATCCGCTGAACCCCGACGGCGCCATGTGCCTGTACGCGCCGGACGTGACGCGCGGTCCCGACGGCCGCTACTACCTCTTCTACGTGCTGGACAGGGCGCCCGTCGTCTCGGTGGCCGTCTGCGGCGAGCCCGCCGGACGGTACGCGTTCCACGGCTACGTGCGCCGCCCGGACGGGACGCGCCTGGGCGAACGGGCCGGCGACGATCCCCAGTTCGATCCCGGCGTCCTCACCGAAGGCGACCGGACGTACCTCTACACGGGATTCTGCCGGAAGGACGACGCGTCGCGCCGGGGACCGAAGGCCGCCGTCCTCGGTCCGGACATGCTCACGATCGTCGAGGAGCCCGCGCTCATCGCCCCGAGCGCGCCGTACGCCGCGGGGAGCGGGTTCGAGGGCCACGAGTTCTTCGAAGCCTCGTCAATCCGCAAGCGGGGGGATGCCTACTACTTCGTCTACTCTTCCGTCGTGTACCACGAGCTCTGCTACGCCGTGAGCGCGCACCCCGTGCGGGGCTTCTCCTACGGGGGCGTGATCGTTTCCAACTGCGATGTCGGCGTCGGCTCGTACAAACCGGCCGCCAAGCCCATGTACTACGGCGGCAACAACCACGGCAGCATCGTCGAGATCGGGGGCGAATGGTACGTGTTCTACCACCGCCACACCAACGGGACCAACTACAGCCGGCAGGGCTGCCTCGAGCGCATCTCCTTCCGCGCGGACGGCTCCATCCCGCAGGCGGAAATGACCTCCTGCGGCCCCAACCGCGGGCCGCTGCCGGGGCGCGGCGAATACCCGGCCCACATCGCCTGCCATCTCTTCTGCCGCGACGAGTCGATGTACACCGGAACCTACGCGTACATGGACAACCGTTATCCCAAGATCACCCAGGACGGGAAGGACGGCGACGAGGAGCCCGGCTACGTCGCGAACATGATGCCGGGGGCGGTCGCGGGGTTCAAATACTTCGATTGTTCGGGGGTGCGGCGGGTTCGCCTCAAGGCCCGAGGGTACTGCCGGGGCGATTTCGAGCTCAGGCTGAGATGGGACGGACCGGCGATCGGCAGGATCAAAGTTCCTGAGTACGCCAGTGTCTGGGAGGAGCACGCGGCGGACATCGCGATCCCCGACGGGGTCCAGGCCCTGTACTTCGCCTTCGTCGGGGAAGGCAACGCGAGTCTGGCCTCCTTCACGTTGGAATAAGCCGGGCCTCACTTTGGAAACTACGGATGAAGAAGAATAAGATGGAGAAAAACGCAAAGAGAAAATCGGCAAGCCAGGTTAGTTAAATTGCCGTAAGAGCACACGCCCCGTTTATCCGGAGTAGATCCGCCCTCCCTTCCTCATCTTCCCCGCAGTTCAGCACCGTACTCATCATCCCCCATCTCCGAGCCTAGCGGAGCACGAATATCATGTCGAAAGAGGGCTCTCCGTCCTTCAGTTTGGTCAATTTATAATCACCGTATTTGTGAAGCACCTCCAGGCCGGCTTCCCGAAAGAGCGACAGCAGGTTGTCCTGATCGTGGTAGGCGACGCAGAAACGATCGAATACCTCCTCCACCTGCACCCGGGAAGAATCGAACGCCAACAGGTGCTCCGTGAACCGGTACGTTTTCTTCTTGAAATCGATGCTCGCGTCCGCGATGCGCTTCACCATCACCGACCCGTCACGAAGACGGATGATTTCCTGCAGGAAAGCGATTGGTTCTTCACATACCAACTGGAAAGTCGGATCAAACACGGATATGACGATCCTGCCGTTTGCGTTCAGGAGCGATCGCGCCGACCGAAGCGTCCGGACCTGTTCCTCCCTCACGGTCAAGGCCTGGAACGATTGGAAGGGGAAAACGACGAGATCGTAAGGCCCTTTCAGCGACATCGTGCGCATGTCCATGCGATGAATGTTGATCTTCGATTTCAACCGCGAATCGAAGTGTTTCATCTTTCCCATGAAAACCGCCAACATCGCGTCCGAACTGTCTATGGCGTCTATAACGCACCCCTTTCGCCTCTGGGCCAATTCCAGGCTGACCCTCCCCGTGCCGCAGCCCACGTCCAGAATGCGCATGCCGCCGGCGGCCAGCTTCAGGTAAAAATCGATATCGACGGAGCTGTAGCCGGCGCCCATGAGCGCGTCGTAATATTCGGCGGATTGATCGTAATTGTTGATGGAACGGCTCCTTTCAGAGCGGCGTGTGGCCTTCCGTTGAACGGAAAGCGGACCTCCGGCGTCGACCGGGAAGCATTTTCATCCTATCCTTTTTACTTCATCCTTTTCGCTACTAATGCAATATCCTTCGCGTGTCGCTTATACGCGGTTCCGGATATATCGGAATAATCCTCCATGGCATGGAATCCGTTATCCGCAAGCTCTTTTTTTATTTCATCGATTTCAAAGCACTTAATATAATTGTGTATGGTGAATTTTTTCATGCTTTCAATTACGGTGTGTTTCTCCAATATGATTCGTTCATCGGAATATTTGAATATGTTTTCAAATACGAAATGCGCTTCCGGAGACCAAAAGCCGCCCGAATCCGAATAATGACATGATCTTTTTTCCCGTACATTTTCAAAATGATCGTCGGAATGCACGTCAAAAATGAACAATCCGTCTTCTTCAAGTGCTTTTGCTATTTTTTCAAGAAGGACTCTTCTTTCATCGGGATTCAGAACGCAATAATCACAATGAATAATCGTTATCAGGTCATATTTTTTCCTGAAATCGCGCGTAACATAGTTGTCATTGATGTATTCTATATCAAGTTTGTCTTCCTTGGCTTTTTTATTCGCATACGCGATGGAATTCGTCGATACGTCTATTCCGGCGACTTTTGCTCCCCTTTTTGCGTACTCATTGGCGTATAATCCGGGCCCGCATCCCAAATCCAGAATCGTGCTCTTGGGATTGAGATTGATTTTTCCGGAAATCCAATCGATCGACTTATCCAAAAACTTTTTTTTTCTCGATGCGGCGTCATTGTTCGGATCGAGGTGGAATCCCAGCATTTGCGTCGAAATATGCGGATTGTTCCATAGTTCAGTCGAATTCGCATGCATATAAGGTTGCGGTTTTTCAAAAATTTCGGTTAATTCCTTGAACATAATGCTCCCCTTTTTTTCATGCCATGGACGGCCTGAACGCGGATTCAGTTCAGTTCTTGAGCGACAGCTTTCAGATGACTGCTCATGATGATGGAATCGGTTGTTTCCACGCCCCCATCCATCGTGTCAATTCGTACCCCATTTTCCGATACCCGGACATTTGCGTCACCGTTCTTTTTTTCTTCCCATTTCCTCATCTTCCCCATCCGTAGTTCAACAACTCCCTCATCTTCCCCCATCTCATCCCCACGGGCGGTCAGGAGAGGGTGTGCGGCGTGGTCGGGGGCCGGTAATCGCCCATGTCGTTGATGACCTTTTTCTTCTTCTCCCGGGCGAAGAAGAACCCGAACACTCCGCCGCAGAACCCGCCGAGGAGGTGGGCCCAGACATTGATCGCGGGCTGCGGCTGCGACATCTGCTTGACGCCCTCGATGACCTGCGTCGACACGTAAATGGCGATGATGGCGACGAGGGTGAGCGGGATCTCCCCCTGCTTCACGTTGGTGACCGAAATGAGAAGGATCAGCATGAAGGCGATGCCGCTCGCGCCCAGCGAGCCCCACGGAAGGACGAGCACATTGAAGACGCCGGCGGCGAGGGCGGTGATGAGGATCATGGCGAACATGCGGACCGGGCCGTATTTCTCCTCCAGGATGGGCCCCGCCAGGAGTATGATGGACAGATTGCCGATGAGGTGCTCCCAACTCCCGTGGCCGAGCGTATAGGAAACCAGTCGGACCGCTTCGAGCGAAAGGAAATTGAACGGCGGGCTGTTGCCCGGGACGCTGAAGAAATCGTTGAATCCGGGGACGATCTGAGAGACGATGTACACCGCCGTACAGGCGAGTGAGAACGTGAGAATGACGGGGGCGTTGTACCGAATCTTCATGACTGTATCCTTTCGCCTTCAGCAGGCTGTTGAAAGTCCAGCTTTTTCAACATCCTGCTAGGGGGCGGCCGTCCGGGCGCCGCGGCGCAGCTCCTCGAGCTCGCGGATGAAGACCGATGGGATCGCTCCCCGGTTGTGGACGATCTTCGCGGCCTCGCGGCCCACGTAGCGGAAGTGCCAGGGTTCGTGTTCGTACCCGGTCGTCTCCTCAGCGTCCTCGGGGTAGGACATGACGAAGCCGAAGCGCCAGCCATTGTCTGAAAGCCACGCGCCGGCCGGGGATGCGCCGAAGACCTCGAAGACGTCGCCCGTGAGGCCCTCGACGGAAATGTCGAGCGTGGTGCCGAGCTGGTGCTCGCTGTGCCCGGCCCGGGCCGAGGAGCGCTCGGCCTCCGCGCGGCCGAGTTTCTTCACCCAGTACTCGAAAAGCCAGGTCTGGGTCTTGTACGAGCGGTACGCGGAAAAGACGAAGTAATCGAAGCCGGCCTTTTTCCCGGCGGCGAACATCTCCTTGAGGTCGTCGATGATGACGCGCCTCGCGGTCAAGGTGTCGGGCCGGGCGGGCACGCCGTGGCTTGTGAGCGGGACGAGGTCGGTGGGGGCGTAGTTGGGCGCCAGCGCCCGCTTCCGGTCGACCACGACGAGGAGACCGTCGGGATCGGCGAACCACGCCTCGCCCGAGTAGGGATTCGCCCGTCCGGTGGGAGCGGCCGGCGAAGCGGCCGCCGGGATGTCGGGCCCGCCGCCCCGGGGAAGATCCGCGTCCTCGTTGTTCGCGGTAACCGCGGCCGGTCCGCCGCCGAGCGCCGCGCGGACGGCCACGAAGACGACCACGGTCACAATGAGCGCGGCGGCCGTCACGACGTACGGCGCGGTCCGGTGCCGTTTTACTTCGTTCCTTACTTTGAATTCCCGGTTCTGCCTCATATCGCTTCCGTCCCGGTATTGTACCGGAGACGGTTGCCCCCGGCAAGAGTCGTTCTACGGTTAGATTTTTACATGAGGCGATATGGAGTCCCGGCCGTATGAGGCAGTCATGCTCTCTATGCCGGGAAAGAGGACACGGAGCGCACCCCTCAACGGAGTTCATCCCGGGCGCAGTCGAGGGGCTCGGGGCAGGCTCCGGAAACGCATCTCACAGCGAAGCTGCCGGTGAGAACACAGAAACCGAAAATACGAAAAATGCCGAACATGAAGCTCTTCCACCCCTTTTTTCTTTTTTTCGTTCCTTCCCCGTGCGCTCCTCTTCCCTCGGTGAACTCCATGTCCCCCTTGGAGCAAAGGCTGCGCTCTATTGGCTTTGAAAAACAGAATTCATGTCCCTCCCCCGAGTTTTTGCCCCCCGATCTTGCGCCGCGGCGGGAAATGGACTACCTTGTGGAGAGGAGGGCCGGAATTCAGAGGGGGAGCGGAGGCGATGGGACTGCCGATCAACCTGAACTTGGCGGAAATGATCCTTATCTACATTTTTTTGGTGCTCTCCTTCGGCATGCACGAGGCCGCGCACGCCAAGGTGGCGGAGCTCTTCGGCGATCCCCAGCCGGCCAAGGACGGCGTCTCGACCTGGAACCCGATCCCGCATCTCCGGCGTTCCTTCTTCTCCTCGGTGATCATCCCGGCCGTCACCTGGTTCCTCCTGCGGTTCTTCATCGGCGGCGCCTTCACGCGCCTCGACCCGGCCCGGATCAAGTCGCGCCGCTGGGGATACGCCGCCGCGGTGGCCGCGGGCCCTCTCATGAATCTCGCCCTGGCCGTCCTCTGCGGGATCCTGGCGGTCCTCTACGCGCTCGCCGTCCGGAAACACTGGACGTCCGTCGGCGTCGTCATGCTCGTGACCGGCAGCTTCAATTTCTTCGGGTTCGTCTTCAACCTGCTTCCCATCCCGCCGCTCGACGGATCCTCGGTCATCCGGGCCGTCTTCCCGGCGACCGACTCGTTTTTCCGCGCCCTGCAGGGGATCCCGGTTCTGCTCATCCTCCTGGTCGGCTCGCAGATAGGCCCGATCGCCGCGGCCATATTCCTGCCGCTCAAGCTCTACCGGGACGCTCTGGTCGGCATCCTCCAGGCGCTTCCGCTTTGATGAGGAGATGGGGGAAGATCAGGAAGTCTTGCCGAGCTTGCTCGGCAAAACGACCGGATGGGGAAGATGGAGAAGATGGGGAGGGGAGAACGGGTCTTCTTTCGACAACGGGGGCTTGTGCTATTCGTACCACTTCATTAACCTGACGTGCTGATCTTCTCTTTGGATCTTTCCCAATCTTCTGTATCCGAAATTTTTCACCGGCAGGCCCTTCGAATCCGCTTCAAGTACGTTCGCTGAGCGTATCTCGCAGCGCAGCTTCCTGCGAGTCCAAGCGAACGCGACAAGAACGCTCTTTCCCCGACTCCGCTCAGGGCAGGACCTCCGAATCGGGAGCCCCAATCTCACCCTTCGGCAGGCTCAGGGTGACGTGACGCGGTTATGACAAACTCCCGGAAAAAAACCGCTCGCCCTCGGGCTTTTCGTCAGTGGCCAGGACGATCTCCCCGTTCTCGCCCAGGCCCGCGACGATCCCCTCCACCGCGCGCTCGTTCTTCCCCTCTCCGAGGACCAGACGGCGGCGTTCGCCCCGGAACGCCAGACGCGACTCAATGTCTTCCCGCCATGTCGGGGAGACGAGCGCACGATCGATCGCGGCGAGCACGGCGTAGAGGATGCGCCGCCGGTCGATCGGCCGTCCCAGCTCGAGCGCGAGCGACGTCGCGCGCCCGGCGACCTCGGTCGAGAACTGCGTCTGGCGGCAGTTGATCCCGATCCCGGCCAGGACGAAGGGCGGGTGAGCGACGCAGAGGATGCCGCAGATTTTCTTGCCGCGCACGAGCACGTCGTTCGGCCACTTGACGGCCACCGGAAGGGAATAAAGCGATTCGAGGGCCGTCGCCACGGCCAGCCCGGCGACGAGCGGCGCCTTGAGCAGGGCGGCCGGTCCCTCGCCCCGCGGCATGAGCACGGTGAAGAGGAGGCTCTCCCCCGGGGCCGCCTCCCAGCCGCGTGACGAGCGCCGCCCCCTGCCTTGTTCCTGGAAATCGGTCATGATGACCGTGCCCGCCGGAGCGCCCGCGTCCGCCAGGGCGGCGGCCTCGTCCATGGTCGAGACGACAATGGGTTTGAAGTAGACGGGGGCGTCGTTGACGGGCGAACAAGGAGTCAGCTCTTCGAGCATCGGCATCCTTCTAAACGACGTGAATCTGGAATGCCTTATGATACAATTCTAAAAAATCCCTGGAAAGCATTCCATCATCAACTTTATGAGACTCGCATATTTCAACAATTTTCTTTGTAAAATTGAAATGATTTATTGATGATAATCCATATGCAAAATTGCCTAGCTTTTTCTGAAATTGTGTAAAACCCGGGATTGAATTAAGACAAACTGGCTTTATATATTCTTGGAACCCGATGATATTATATGAGAGAAATTCATCCTCTATAAAATTCAGCTCATCGACACTCGTTCTCGTCCATATGTAATACTTTTTCTTTTTGTTTATTGAAATTCCAAACACAAGTATAACATTGGCGCCATCTAAATTTGCAGCGAGGGCTTTGCGTGTACTTATATAATGGCTCAAATTGGCAACTGGTTCGTTCAAATACTTTTCTATATCACCCGGAAAATGCTTTTCATTATCATAGTTGTGATATTGAAGATAATATTCCCCAAAATGCTGTTTGTTTTGTGATTTTAGATTTAGCAGTCTATTAGGCGGAAGTAACATCAAATTGTATTCTGGCTTTTCACGCTTAATGTAGAAATACTCACGATCAAGAAGTAAGTCAGGTAGACATTCTTCGATTATTTCAAAAAGAAAATTGCCAAATCGCCCTTCTTTTGAAACTTGCCGAAACAAACCATATTTAGCAAATGCTCTTCGGAGAACCGTTTCGTCGCTTTCTAAAGTAAGTGCCGATGTATGCTGCTTCCATCTTTGGTAGATATTCTTTGACTGGCCAATATAGCGTTTACCATTTTTGAGGTTTTTTATTCTATAAATACCAGTCAATATTTTCATAGATCATCATTTATGCATTTCTTTAACGATCTACACGCGGGCTACACTTTTTTGCCTTTTCTTCGCTAAGGCAAAAAATGTAGCCGAAGTCCGTAGGTGCAAAGCACTGGAGCACCTGCACTTTGTTAGACAGTGTAGCGCCCCTTTATTTTCTTCACATAATCGCTACACTCAAAAAATCTGGTTCTTACCATATTGAAGATAATTAAAATTAAATATGGAAGAATAAAGAAAACTATTGTCCAACTTACGTTATTACAGTTCTTTAGAAAAAACAGATAAAAACAAAATTCACCCCATGAAATCAGAATAAACCAAGGTAACAATCGCAACCATTTTTTAACACCTCTGAGATGGAATTTCGTTGTTTGATGTCCTTTTAATTCATCTATAAAAGATTTTTTGAAAGTAGTATCATTCGGTTCTAGATCAATTTTACCGTCACGATAATATACATATCTGATTTGATATAATCCTAATATCTCCTCTAAATGCTTCATTCTCAAAAAAGCAGTGTGCTGAATATCCCACCATCTGGTAGCCATAAAATACCAAATCAAACTCATAAAAGTAATCAATAAACCAATTATCATTGCCGGGATCGCTTCTATTTTGTCGGTTAAAATTAGTGCAATTAGAGGAGCTAAAGATCCAATACCAATTGCCGTACTCGTACTCCATATTGTACTTTCTATTTTCTGAGTTGTATCCTGGCATGACCGGTATTCATTACTTACCAAATCAATATTAATTTTCTTATCTTTATTTTCCATATTTTATCTCCAATTCAATAGGGCACTATGTCGCCTTACTCTTCCTCACTTCGTCCCTGATCCTCGCCACGTGTCCCCGGCCCAGGCCGCGCACCTCGCAGCCGAGCTCGAAGTAGCGGCGGATCTTCGCGTCCTCGAGGATCGCGAAGCAGTCGATGACGGCCGCCGGCCGGCCGATCTTTTTCACCACCTCGTCCGGCTCGAGCGCCAGGTACTGCCTGTGCCGGACCGCGAGCACCACCGCGTCCGCCCCCTTGAGGACCGCGTCCAGTTTCGGCTCGATGCGAAGCGCTTTCAGTTTCTCCTGGTTCCGGAAAAAGCGCGCCAGGCTCGCGCCCGAAGCCGGGTATTCGTCCTGCGCCTCGAACTCCCACCAGTGGCCGACGTACGGGTCGTGCGCCCGCACGTCCGCTCCCATCTCGGTAAGCCGCCGCACGATCACCTCGGAGCCGGAGTAGCGGGTGTCGCCCACGTCCTCGCGGTAGGAGGCGCCGAGGAGGACAACCGAGGCCGCCTTCACGTCCCGCCCCATCGCCGTGAGGGCCTCGCGCACGAGCAGGCAGGCGCGCAGCGGCCGGGTGTCGTTGATGTTTATGGCGAGGGGGGTCATTTTCAGGACGTCGTCCTCGCCGCCGAGCAGGTTCCGATGCGCCCACATCCCCAGGCCGCCGTCCTTGGGCAAACAGTACCCGCCGATGCCGGGCCCGGGGAACATGATGTTCGAGTGCGTCGGGCGCATCTTGACCGCCTTGATGACCTTGGGCAGATCCACCCCGTGCCGTTCCGCGAACACGCTCCACTCGTCCATGAAGGCGAGGAGCGCCGCGCGGTAGCTGTTCTCCACGATCTTCGCGGTCTCCGATTCGATCGGTTTGTCGAGCACGGTGAGCGGAAAATCCTTCACATTGAGCACCGAGGAGAGGAAGGCGACGACCCGCTCCCGGGCCTCTTGATTGCAGCCGCTGCATACCCGCCAGAAATCGCGGATGCTCTTCACGTAGTCGCGGCCGGGCATGACCCGCTCGTAGCTGTGGGCGAGGAGCGGATCGGTTCCGATGCCGCGGCGTTCGAAGATCTTCTTCATGACCGGGAAGGCCGCCTCCTCGGTCGTGCCCGGCGCCACGGTCGTCTCGATCAGGACGAGGGCGTCGGGCCGGATGCGTTCGGCGATGGCGTGGAAGGACTGCTCGAGCGCCTCCATGTCCGCGCGGCCGGTCGCGAGGTCGCCGAAGGAGGCCTTGAGGAAGTCGCACTGCACGTCCACGATGACGACGTCGGCGAGCGACAACGCGTCCAGGTTGTAGGTGGCGACGAGGTTTTTCTCCTCGAGCACGCAGCGCTTGATGAGGACCTCGACCTCGGGGTCCTCGGCCTTCACCGGGGAGACGCCGCGGTTTAAAAGCGGGATCTTCCAGAAGCTTCGCGTGCTCGGCCGCTGGACGCCGATGACGAACTTGCCGCGCCGGCCCTTCCCGTCGCGGGCGTCGGCCACGACCGCCGCCATCACCGCGCCCACGAAACCGACGCCCAGCACCACCACGATCTCGCGGCCGCCCTCGCGCGCCTGATGCGCAAGCTTCTCGACCCGTTTGAGCTCGGCCTCGTATTCGGCCCGCGCGGGGATCGCGAATCGTTCGCCCTCCGGGCTCACGGACACGGTTTTTTTTTCAGACGCCATCGTTTTCTCCCAAATCGGAATGGATCGATCCGATCGAAATTTCGGCTCATGATAGGAAGGGCTCCGCCTGTTGTCAAGCGCGCAGGCGGCTCAGGCGCGTTTTCGATATCGGTTTTTTTCAACCGCATTCGTTTTTATTCGTGTCTATTCGCGGTTTCTTTTCGGGCGAATCCGGCGCGACGCAGGGAGAACGCTCTCAGTTCGCCCGCCCGGCCTTCGCTTCGCCGCAGGATTCCCTGACGATGAGGGTGGTGGGAAGGAGCTTCTGGTGGAATCCCTTGACGTCGCCCTTGAGAAGCTCGTGGAGCATGTTCATCGCCTCACGCCCCAATTCGTCCACCGGCTGGGCGATCGAGGTGATCGGCGATGTGAGCAGGTTCCGTTCCTTGAAAAAATCCAGCTCGTCGAAACAGGCAAAGGCGATGTCCCCCGGAATGGCCAGGCCCAGATGCTTGCAGGCGACGAGTCCGTCCATGACGAAATTGACGGCGCCGATGAAGAGGGCGTCGACGGCCCTGTTCTCCCCCAGGTGGCCGACGATCGCCTTCTGCGCCTCGTGGCTGGAAAAGGGCACCTCGAGCACCTTGCCCTTCACCTGCGGGTATTTGCCGATGACGTCCTTGAACCCGGACAACCGCGCCCGGACGCTCGGCAGCGTTTTCGGGCCGCACACGAAGACGATGTTTTTCCGGCCAAGCTCGATGAGATGCTCGGTCATGGTCTGCGCCCCTTCCCGGTTCTCGACGTCCACAAAATGGTGGCGCATGCCGTCGTCGCGGCCGATGCTCACGAACGGGTAGCGGCCGGCAATGAGCTCCGCCGTGCGCCGCTTCCCCAGGATATCGGCGAAGGTGATGAGCCCGTCCACGCGGTGCTCGGCCAGGATGCGCTTGTACGAGTCCTCAACGGCCTCTTCTTCCGGGTTGAACGTGGTGACGAGCACGCACATGTTCAATTCGGCCGCCGCCCGTGTAATGGATGAGAGAATGCTCGGCCAGAACGCCTGGCTGATGCCCGCCCCGAAATCGGACGGCAGAACGATGCCGATGTTGTTGGTGCGCAGTGAAACGAGGCTCCGGGCTATGGCGCTCGGTTTATAATTGAGGTCTTTGATGAGCTTCAGGATCCTCTCGCGCGTCTTTTCTCCGACGCCGCGCTCGTTGTTCAGCACCCGGGAGACGGTGCCCTTTGAAACCTTGGCGATTTTTGCGATCCCATTGATCGTAATCTTGGACTGCATGTTCCGGCCCCCGCAGGACATGTGAGATCCAAGCGCCTCAACGCGCTCTCGAAGAAGTCGATGATAGGCTTTTTTAAAAATAGCGTCAACACTGGTACCCGGGGTACAAATCACGAAGCTGGAGAAAAATATCGCCGACCAGGTAGTCTGAGGAAATACAAGCTCAAATGAACACTTTGGCAGTTTGTATTTTTTTCAATTATAGCTTATAATTTTTATTTATCAGCCTTTCCATCATGAATCGTGGGTTCGATAGAGGATGGACTAAAAAATACTTGAATTCTAGCTAAAAAATGGGTTATATTTATATGTAGAAATGTTGAATTAAAATTTTCAATTATATATTCTCCTACTTGAATGTAAATCCACTAAACTACATGTGATTGAAAACTTTTTGTAAAATTACTCATTCCCGAAATCAATTTAATGATGCTGGAATAATAAAATCCTCGCAAGGCGATCGTTGATTGCCTAAAAACCCTTACAGGAGGATGATATTTATGAAGAATATCATGTTCTGTCTTCTCGTCGTTCTGGCATTAGGTGTTATGGGAAGTTGTGCACCCGAAGCTTTAATCTCGGTCGACGATGGCGGCGCGAGAGCCGCCAATTACACTCAATGTTGGAAGAATGATTCAGGTGGAGGCTCGATATCCTGTTCGCGCAATGGAGATACG
>JAFGSW010000043.1 GCA_016934415.1 Spirochaetales bacterium
CCGGATCATGTTACGGTCATTCGCTGCTTGGGCAAGCACGTCGAGAAAATGTATTTTTTTGATTATTGACCTTCGGAAAGTAAGGTTCTTTATCTCTTTTTTCTACTACTTTTTTTCCTATCCGCGTCCTATCCGTAGTTCCTTCCTTCCCCCGCCAGCGTTTCGAGGATCGCCGGGACGATGCCCGTGATGTCCTCGACTCCTCCGAAGAGGGGCGCGGCGGGGCCAAGGACGAGGAGGGGGACGGGATTGGTCGAATGCACGCCGGTGGAGAGGTCTTCCATGTTTCCGTGGTCGCTCGAGAGGACGATGCTTGTTTCCGGCTCCGACGCTTCACGAAGGCCGAGGATGAAATCGTCCAGGATGCCGAGGAACTCGGTAGCGCTTCGTTCGTTTCGCTTATGACCGATGATGTCGGGAAGAAACGTTTCGAAAGCCACCAGCTCATGATCGCGGCTTATCCCGGCCAGGTGCCGTCCCGCCTCCCGGCCGGTGATCGCGGGATACGTTTCCTCGATCGGATATGAAGCGAGCACGGCGCGCGTGATATCCCAGAAAACCGCCCCGCCTCCGCGCATGTCGTCCAGGGTGAGAATCGGCAGCCCGGCGGCGAGAAGGCAGTGGGTCGTGACCGAATGGCGGCGGCGCATTTCCTGAACGTACTGAAAATAGAGAGTTGAATAGGCGTTGGCGAACCGGCAGGATTTGCCGAGCGCGGCGGCTTTTGCGTACACGTTCTCTTGGCGGATGATTTCGACGAGCGGCTTGTTGGGGAAGGCGGGGTAATGGTAGCCGAGCAGGCGAGGAGCGTTCACCCCCGTAAAGAGCGCGGTCTGGCCGGTCGCGCTCTGCGGGATGCCGGGAACGCCCAGGCACGCGTCGATCGGCTTCAGGAGGAAATCCGGGCCGTGACTTTCCGGGCGGGTGGTCAGCGTCCGCCCAAAAATAGATTCCGTATGGGGCATGAGTCCCGGCCGTACGGGATTGGCCGGTCCCGGCTCGCCCAGACCGAATCCGTCGAGAAACAGAAAGACGATTTTTTGCCCTCGCGTCACGAAATCATCATACTACAACCGTCGCCCGGAGAAAAGCTTTTCGTTCGCCGTGAGGGAGGCACGTCACTCGTTCGTGTCGAACACCGTTGTACCGACTTCGTATTTCCGCAGATCGACTGTTTTCCTTAAAGCGGCCACGTCGGCTATTTGTCGCTCAAGCTCCCCGAAGTTGTAGAGGATGGTCCCGTTATCTGTTTCCTCGACCTCGGCCTTCATCTCGGCGGCGAACCGCTCGGTTTCGCGGCGGAGGAGGGCGGGGGTATTGGCCGCGCCGTCGGCTTCTCCGGACGGCTGTACGGACAGCGGATTGAATCCCCTGGGATTGAAATGCAGGGCGGAGAAAAGCCGCTTGCGGAGATTCTCGCGCTTTATCGTTTCATTAGAAACCCGTCGCCGGATGTTCCGGATGAGTGGAATGACGAAGAAAAAGAGCGAGAACACGAGCGGGACGAGACCAAGGGCGATAAAGAAGCCCATTGCCGGATCGGGGATTCCGAGATACGTGCCGAAGATGGTGACGTGGAGGAACGAGTAGAGAGTTCCGAAACCCGCTTCCGAAATAACGCCGGAGAGCGCCTGCAGACCGAAATACGCGAAATAGGCGCCGAAGAGCAGGTTGAAGGCGTTGAAGAAGACGATGGCCCCGTTGGCTCTGCCCTTATTATCCGAAAAAGGTATGAGCCGCTTGTATTCGGTTTCATCCACGGTCGCCATCTCGGAGAGCAGCAGCTCCTCCTTTTTCGTCCGCAGGAGTTCAGGGAAAAAGAAGTACAGGGTGCCTTCCTCGGTGACCGACGGCTCCCCCTCGAATTCGACCAGGAGAGAGTTGACGAGCCGATTGGCGCCCGCGAAATCGCGGCCGGTGAGGGCCATGAGCTCCTCGATCGTGACGACGCCCTTCTGGGAGCGGATAAAAGAGAGAATACGGATTTTCTCCCTGCTCTCCCAATCGGCGTTCGGATCGCCTTCCCCGAACACGAAACCGAAGACGGATTTATAGAAGGGGCGGCCGCGTTTCCGCTGCGGACGGTCCGGGTCCATCGCCCGTGTCAGGTTCACCCAGAAGAAGATTCTCAAAAAAAGCTCGAGGAGGCGGACGACGAGAAACATCCCCCCGAAGCCCATGCCGCGGCCCCGGCGTCGGGAATCGGAGCGAGAGGAGGCGGACAGGGCGATGGACGCCACCAGCGCCGCCACAAGGATGGCCAGGAACAAAATGAAGTAGCCGACGAGCATGACCATGATCCAGATTTTAAAGAGGAAGCTGAAGACCTTCCCCGCCGCCATGAGGAAAGCCCTTCCGAAACGCTTCATGCCCGGCACGAATCCGCGGACCCGGCTGTGCATGCCGCTCGGGAAATAATAGAGGATCTCGCCGGATTCCGTGACCTTGCAATGGCCGCCGTATTCGTCCAGCACGACCTTGGCCGTTTGTTCCACTTGGTACTTCGGGAGCCCGGTAACGGCCACCAGGTCCGCGATCGAAGATTCGTTCCGTCGTCTCCGAAAGGTGGAAACGAGCTTGTTTTTGACGGGTTCCATCTTGAAATCGTACACTTTTCTGGCGAGTGAAACCGCCATGCGCTCCTCCATCCTGCCAAGGCCTCTTCCCCGCGGCCGTAACGCCCCATGCCTCGGGCACTCAAGGAATCGAACCGGATTGAAAAATTTTTCAGACTAATACATAATAATACAAAAAAAGGAAAAAGTCTGCGTTTGAAATTTAGCCCGTAAACCGGCTTTACATTGATGCCCGAAAAGATTAGATTATCGGAGAAGGCAGTATATGAAATTATCTATATTCATTTTTTGTGCGGTGGTGTTGATTTTGGCCTGCGCTTCTGAAGAGCGGGCGGCCGCGTCCATGATACGCTTTGATGCTCCGTCCCAATTCATTCAAGTGGATTTTACGCCCGAAGCCGACCAGAACCTGAAAAGAATCGGCTTTGTGCTGCCCTCGGCGCCCGTCAAGGCGCCGGACTTCAGCCTGAAAGGCCTTGACGGCTCCACGCATTCCTTAAGCTCCTATAGGGGCAAGCTGGTATTGCTCAATTTCTGGGGCGTATGGTGTTATTACTGCCGGCTTGAGATGCCCTCCCTGCAGCGCTTCTACAGCCGGTTCAAGGCCGACGGGTTGGAAATCCTGGCCGTGGACGTGCGGGATACGCCGGAAACGGTGCGGGACTTTATCAAAAAGAACAAATACACTTTTCCCGTTCTCCTGGACGAAACACTGTCGGTGACGGGCATGTACGGAGTCGGCAGTTTCCCCACGACGTTCGTGGTCGACAGGGAAGGGTATCTGCGGGCCATGGCCACGGGCGCCGCGGATTGGGAAAATCCGGCGATTGTGGCCGTTTTCAATAAAATCCTCGGACGCTCGTCGCCAGCCGGTGCCGGGCGCGAAGAATCGGGATTTTCGCCACCCTCCGGCCAAATCCGATGACAGAGAGGGACGGACGGCGGAAAGCCGGAGCGGCGATTCAGAGTAGGGCTTCTCATGGGCATCGGTCCTAATATCAATCTTCTCATTTCCTTCGGGGCCGGCCTGCTTTCGTTTCTCACCCCGTGCGTGCTGCCGCTCGTGCCCGCGTATATTTCCCTGATCGGCGGTTTGACGTTTCAGGACATCAAGAACGCCCGTTACAAAAAATCAAGTCTCGTCGCCCGTTCGCTTGTTTTCGTCGCCGGCTTCACGGTCGTGTTCGTGCTCATGGGAGTATTTCTCTGGGGCGCTTTCCATCTGGCCGGTCCGCTCACCTCAGTTCTCAACATCGTCGCCGGGAGCGTGGTCATCCTCCTCGGCCTGAACGTGCTCTTCGATTTTTTGTCCTTCCTGAAACGGGAAAAGCGGGTGAGCCCCGCGGCCAAACCGGCCACGGTGCTCGGGGTGTTCGCCGTGGGAATGGCGATGGGCGCGGGCTGGAGCCCGTGCATCGGCCCGCTCTTGGGGGGCATTATCGCCTTATCCGCGTCGGGCGCGACGTTCTGGGGCGTCGCCAATCTCGCCTCGTACTCGCTGGGACTGGGCCTGCCGTTCGTCGCCCTCGCGCTGGCGTTCGTGCCGGTGTCGGCGCGCCTGGATAAAATCAAGAAGCATTTCAACGCGCTCAGGATCGCGAGCGGTATTCTCCTGATTCTCATCGGACTGCTCATCCTTTTGGGCCAGCTCGCCGGGCTGAGCGCCGCGACATTTCAGATCGGATTTTCTTTGGAGAACGCGTACCGGACACACCCCTGGGGTTTGCGGGCCGTCTTCGCTTCCTGCTACTTTGCGCTCGGGGCGTTGCCGATGGTCTTCTGGCTCGTGCGGCTTCGAAAGAGGGAGGCCGGGCGGAAGATTCCGGTGCCGGCGGTCCGGATCGTCTGGCTGTCCCTCTTGACCGCGCTGACGGTTCTGGAATTATCGGGGATTCTGCAGTCCGCCCTGTTCTTTTCAACCTGGTTGACGGCCGGTGAAATATCGCCTCTGTAGACTTTTTGACGATTTTATTTCAAACTTATTGACATGTCGGAAAAAGAGATGTCGGATGCGGAGATTGTGGATCGCGCCCGACGGTACGCGGAGGATGAAACGGAGGCGACCTTTCGCGATGAAATCGCGGGGCTGTGCGAACGGGAGGCGAAAGGCGAACGCCGGGCGCTCGCAGAACTGCGCGAGCGTTTTTCATCCGACCTGGCGTTCGGCACCGGCGGCATACGAGGCGTCATCGGCGGGGGAAGCAACCGATTGAACACGCTCGCCGTCCGCCGGACGACGCAGGGGTTGGCCGAGTACATGAAACGCGTTTCGCCCGGAATCCTCTCCGCGAGAAACCTCTCCGCGGTCGTCGACTTCGACTCGCGCCGGTTTTCGGCCCGTTTCGCCCGGGAAGCGGCGCTGGTGCTGGCCGCCAACGGCATCCGCGCCTTCCTCTTCGACCGCCTGCAGCCGACTCCCGTCCTCTCCTTCACCGTGCGCAGGCTCGGCGCCTGCGCCGGGATCGTGATCACCGCCAGCCATAATCCCCCGGAGTTCAACGGATACAAGGTGTCATGGAGCGACGGAGCCCAGATCGTCGGGAAGGTCGACGAGGAGATCACGGCGTCCATCGGACGGGTTTCCGGTCCGGTCGGAATCATGGAGGAGAGCGAAGCGCTCGCGCGCGGATTGCTCGTCATCCTGGAGGAAGACGCGCTTGAGCCGTATTACGAAATGGCCGAGCGGCGGGTGCTCCGGCGGGAAGAAAAGAGAAGCCGTCGGGTCGATCTCCCCATCGTCTATACCCCGCTTCACGGCGCGGGTTTCGTTCCGGTGACCGAGCTCTTCAGGAGACTCGGCTTCGCCTGTACGGTTGTCCCGGAACAAAGCCGGCCGGACGAGAATTTCACGCACGCCCCCGTCCCCAATCCGGAATTCCCGGACGCCTTCGTCCCCGCCTTCGCGCTGGCCGAAAAAATCAAAGCCGGACTCGTGATCGCCACCGATCCGGACGCGGACCGACTCGGAGCGGCCGTTCCCGACGGGAAGGGGTTTCGCCTGCTTTCCGGCAACGAGCTCGGCGTGCTTCTCCTCGATTATGTCCTGGAAACTCTATCGGAAAAAAAGATGCTCCCCGCTCGGGCGTACGTCGTAAAATCCATCGTCACCACCGAGCTCCAGCGGCGCATCGCCGAAAGCCGCGGAGTGCTGTGCGTCGACACCCTGACGGGGTTCAAGCACATCTGCGGCGCGATGAGGGACATGGAGCGGAAGCGGCCCGAGTACGAATTCCTGTTCGGTAACGAGGAAAGCTGCGGCTACCTCGTCGAGGCTGAGACGCGCGACAAGGACGGCGTGACGGCGGCGGCCATGACGGCGGCCATGGCCGCGTTCCACGCGGCGAGGGGCGAAACCCTCCTCGACCGGTTGAGAGCGATCCACCGGCGGCACGGGCTTTTCCTCGATTTCCAGGTGGCGAAGATGTTTCCGGGCGCCGAGGGGATTTCCGTCATGCGCCGACTGATGGAGGCGTTCCGGCGCGATCCTCAAGCCCTGTCGCCGGGAGAGCGGGCGGTGAAGGTCGTCGATTACCTGACCGACACCGCGCGGGACATGATAAGCGGGGAGATCGGATCGGCCGGCGGATTACCCAGGAGCGACGTTTTACAGGTGCGTCTTTCCGGCGGCGGTCTCATTACCGCCCGGCCGTCCGGGACCGAGTCGAAAATCAAATTTTACGCCTCGCTCCGGATCGATCCCCCCTTTGATGAAATGCGCTCGCCGTGGGAGCTCGAGGCGAAGGGCGATCGTATCCGCTCGCGAATAGAGGAGTTCGTGAGCAGGAACTCGAAATGAATGTCGCGGCTGGAGGCGTCGCCTGACACATCGGCAGCCGGGACGAAGGCGCGTTTCCCGTCATATACAAGTCGGCGATTGTGTTCGAAAATATCCTCATCGTGGCGGCTTTCGCTCGCGGCGATGACAGAGACCCGATCGTCGCAATGGACCGGCGCGTATTCGAACGGGGGGGCAGTGCGTAAATACATCACGAGAAACATCCGGTTGCCAAAAGTCCTCATTCCCTACCCGGGGCCGATCCTGACGCCGGGAGCGCAGGACGTCTTTCTCTACCTGCGGCCGGAGGTGAACGGCGTGCTCGTGGAGAGTCTCCTTTTCCGCGTCTTCAAGAGCCAGACCTACGCCCAAAAATTCACGGTCGTTTACCTGGCGAACATGACGGGCGATTTCGTGGTGAAGAACCGGATCATCGAGCAGCACTATGCCCTGAAAATCATGTTCGCCCGGTTCGGAAAAGCGGCCTTCACGCGCGCCATGCAGGGCAAGTTCGAAGAAAAGTTCGGGGTGCCGTTCCGCGAGGCCAAAATCGTCCCCTCCTTCGGCGCCGATCGTCTTCTCGGGATGTCGTATGAAGAGCTCTTCAAGCTGTGGGTGCCACCGGAAAATTACGCCGTGATCTTCGGTCAAAGCGTCAAGAGGTATGGCGACTGGTTTATCGTCAATTATGACATTCCTGCGATCCTGCACAAGAACTCACGGCGCACGGATTTCGCAGTCATGATCTGCCGGTCGCTCCTCACCCGGAGAGAATTCCACGAGCTCGTGACAGAGATGCAGCACCGACTCGTCACCGAGGGCGCCATTCCCGCCGACCGGCCCTTGGCCCGCACCTTCCATTACTCCGCCGGGCCTTTCGAGCAGATACAGGACGGGATCGGCTACCTCTTTGACGCCGGGATCAATCATCTTCCCCTGCCTAGCATCAGTTTCGCCGCCTATCTCATGGCCCACGGGATAGGCAAGGAGGCGATCATGAGGGCCATCCGGCACCCCATCCTGCGCTTTCGCACACCCGAAGGCGACACATTCGAGGAAAACTTGCTCAGCTATACTATCGATGAGACATATCCGGGCGCGCTTGAAAAATTCAACCAACGGGTTCATTGACGAAATCGGTAAGCGCCGTTATGATGAAGCCCGAGAAAACGGGTCGGCCGTCGCCGCCCGCCGAGACGCCGATGAAAGGAAAGAGCCATGGCCGTCAATTTCGTGAAGCGCGTCGATGACAGGGTCTTGATCCGTAATGTCATCGCCAGCGTCTATGACAAGGAAGGGCTCGACATCTTCGTTCCCGCTCTGCTCAATGCCAATCCCTCCTGCCGGTTTTTCGCCACCGGCGGTACTTTTGAATTCTTGAAGGACCTTCTCGGCAAGCGAGCGTCCGATCACCTTGTTGCTCTGGCAGATTTCACGGGCCAGCCGGAAATGCAGGGCGGGCTGGTGAAAACCCTGGATTTCAAGATCTACCTCGGCCTGTTAAGCGAGACGTACAATCAGGAGCACCAGGCCGATGTGAAGGCGAGGACCGGCGGTCTCGTCTTCGACATGGTGATTTCCAACCTCTATCCGTTCACCGATACGATCGCCCAGCCGAATTCGACGCCAGAAAAGGCGCGGGCCAATATCGACATCGGCGGACCCTGTCTCATCCGGGCGGCGGCCAAGAATTTCCACCGGGTGGCGATCGTCACGGACAAGGCGGATTACCCGCGCCTCATCGATGTTATATCGAGCTCGCACGGCACGCTCGACATCGAATCGCGCTTCACCCTGGCGCGCAAGGCCTTCCTTCTCATCGCACAGTACGACACGGCCATCGCCGATTACCTCATCAACGTCGGGAGCGAGGAAATGAAGCGCTGCTATTCGTTTCCCAAGAAGGGAGCCTGAGCGATGGCGGTCGATTTCAAAAAGCAGTACCGGACGATCCGCGGCGACCATTTCCCCGCGCGCCTGGAAATCAGTTTCGTCGACGGGGACCGGCGCCAGACGCTCGTCTATGAAAAGAAAATCTGGACGATAGACGGGGAAACCCTCGGCCTGAGATACGGCGAGAACCCGCAGCAGGAGGCGGCTCTCTATAAGCTCGTCAACGGGAACCTGGTTTTGGGCGAGGTCGAGTACATCGCCCCCGGCAACCACCTCTCCTCGGACGTGGAGCTCCTCCAGTCGGGCAAGCACCCGGGCAAGATCAACATCACCGACGCCGACAGCGCGCTCTCCATCCTCAAGTACCTGTCCGCATCGCCCGCGGCCGTCGTCGTCAAGCACAACAACCCGAGCGGCGCGGCCAAAGGGAAGTCTCTTGCGGAGGCTCTTCTCCAGGCGTACCTGGCCGACCGGACAGCGGCTTTCGGAGGAGCCATCGCCTTGAACCGACCCGTAGACAAGGCCGCAGCCGGGATCATCTTACGTGAATATTTCGAGGTCGTCGTCGCTCCCGACTACGAGGAGGGCGTCCTTGAGATGCTCACCGTGGAGTCCAAGAAAAATCTCCGCATCATGCGCATCTCGAACATGGAGCGGCTGGAGAGTTTTTCAACGGCGCGCTTCGTCGACTTCAAATCCCTGCAGGACGGAGGGATCATCATCCAGAATTCGTTCAAACCGGAGGCGATCACGCGGGAAAAACTCCTGCCGGCCCAGGCCAGGTTCAAGGACAAGGAATACCGGATCGCCCGTATGCCCACGGAAAAGGAATATGAAGATCTCATCTTCGGCTGGATCGTGGAATCCGGGGTCACCTCCAATTCCGTGCTCTACGTCAAGGACGGCGTGACCGTGGGCGTGGGCACGGGAGAGCAGGACCGGGTGGGCGTGGCCGAGATCGCGCGGGATAAGGCGTACAAGAAGTACTCGGAGCGGCGCGCCTACGAACGATTCGGCAAACGGGTGGGTGAGCTTTCACCCGGCGAAAAAGCCGAGGTGGATGCGGACGTGAAGGCCACCAACGGCGGCCTGAAAGGCAGCGTGATGGTGTCGGACGCCTTCTTCCCGTTCCGTGACGCAGCCGACGTGGGTATCCGCGAGGGCGTTGCCGCCATCATACAACCGGGAGGCGCCATCCGCGACTTCGAGTCCATCGAGGCCTGCAACGAGGCCGGCGTGGCCATGGTCTATACGGGCGAGCGGAGCTTCAGGCATTAGGCCGTTTTCCGGTTTACCACAGAGACACAGAGGCGCAGAGGACACGGAGAAGATAAGTAGCTCAGGAAGCCATGAATCCAGGAAAAAAGCGTTGAGAGAATAAAGCAAAAAAACCGAATTGGAAAAGACACGGTCTATCATTGACGCCATGAATAAAATGATCCCTTCCGTATTTTTATAGAATTTTTCCATCTTTTCTTCTCCTGGTTTCCTGGTTTCCTCAGCTTTTCTTTTTCTCCGTGCTCTCTGTGCCCTCTGTGTCTCAGTGCCTCTGTGGTTTAGTACCAGAAAGGTTTCCGGTTGACAAAAGAAACCGGCTTTGCTACATTACACCAGACACAATTCCCGGTTGTGTAATGGTAGCACCACAGACTCTGGATCTGTTCGTGGGGGTTCGAATCCTCCCCGGGAAGCTGCGGCCCCTTCGTCTATCGGCTAGGACGGGAGATTCTCAGTCTTTAAAGAGGGGTTCGATTCCCCTAGGGGCTAACGGGGCCGGCCTTCGCCGCGGACGCGGGAGGGACGGCCTTTTTTTCAACACAAGGTGTAGATAGCGAACGTATGAGGGATCGATGTTTTTTATGCCTGGATGACGGAAGCGCCCTGGAGGGCGTTTCTTTCGGGCATTGTCCCCCGTTCGCCGCCGACCTGGCCGGCGCATCACGCGAAAACCTGCCCGCCGGCGAGATCGTCTTCAACACCGGCATGGCCGGTTATCAGGCCATTTTCACCGACCCCTCCTACACGGGCCAGCTCATCGTCATGACATATCCCCACATCGGCAATTACGGAACTCGCGCCGACTGGTCAGAGTCCGGACCGGAGGCGGACACGCGCAAGGCGGTCAAGGCCCAGGGAGTCATCGTCCGCAATCTCTACTCGGGTCCGGTGCCCGCCGAGCGCCGGACGCTTGACGATTACCTGAAAGCCCACGGCGTTTCGGGCATCACCGGCATCGACACGCGCCGACTCACTTTGCGGATCCGTGACTCGGGAAACTGCAACGGCGTCATTGTCCGCCCCGCCGACGGGGAGATCCGGGACCTGACGAAACCTGAAAAAGAGGCGGTGACGGCGTTTCTGAAGTCGTTCCCGAAAATGGAGGGGCGCAACCTCGTCACGGACGTCGGCACGGACAAAGCCGTCGTGGCGAATCCTTCGGGCGCCCCGCATATCTGCCTGGTCGACTACGGCGTGAAGGCCAACATCATCCGCGAGCTCGTGAGCCGCGGCTGCCGGGTGAGCACGGTACCGTCGGCTTTTTCAGCGGAGGATATTCTTTCACTGCACCCGGACGGGGTGGTGCTGTCCAACGGGCCGGGGGATCCTCGGGTGCTCGACACGCCGATCGCCTGCGCCGCGGGCTTGATCGGAAAGAAACCGCTCCTCGGCATCTGCCTGGGTCATCAGCTCTTCGGGCTGGCGCTCGGCGCGAAGGTGTTCAAGATGAAATTCGGGCACCACGGGGTCAATCACCCGGTGCGGGACGAGCGGACGAAGCGCGTCATCATCACCTCCCAGAACCACGGCTTCGCGGTCGACGAGAAAACGCTTCCCAAAGACGCGGACGTGCTTTTCCGCAACTGCAACGACGGCACCGTCGAGGGGCTCGCGCACCGAAAACTGCCGCTTATCACCGCCCAATTTCATCCGGAGGCGAATCCGGGACCGAAAGACGCCGAGTGGATCTTCGACGAATTCCTCGGTCTCATTCAGTAAGACGACGACCGAACGAGAGGGGATGTACCCGCCCATGAATGTGAAGGAACGCGCCGCGGGAATCGAAAGAGAGAAAGCCGATGCCGGCGCGTAAAGATCTGGAACGCATCCTCATCATCGGTTCAGGACCGATCGTCATCGGCCAGGCCTGCGAATTCGACTATTCCGGCACGCAGGCGGTGAGGGCGCTCAAGGAAACCGGCTACCACGTCATTCTCGCAAACCCCAATCCGGCCACGGTCATGACCACGCCCGGCCTGGCGGACCGCGTCTACATGGAGCCCCTGAAGCCCGAATACCTGGAACAGATCATTCGCCACGAGCGGCCTGACGCCATTCTCCCCACCATGGGCGGGCAGACGGCGCTGAACCTCACTTTGAAGCTCTACGACGAGGGGATCCTCGCCCGTTACGGGGTGGAGGTGATCGGCGCCAATGTGGACGCCATCCGCAAAGCGGAGGACCGGGGGTTGTTCAAAAAGGTCGCGCTCGACATGGGCCTCGAGGTGCCGCGGTCGGCCCTCACCAAGGACATCGCGGGCGCCGTCGCGGTGCTCAAGGAAGTCGGCCTGCCGCTCATCATCCGGCCCAGTTTCACCCTGGGCGGGCAGGGGGGCAGCATCGCCTATACGGAGGCCGAGCTCACCGAGCTCGTCTCGCGGGCGCTCGACGAGAGCCCGGTGGGCGAGGCGCTCATCGAGGAATCGCTCATCGGCTGGAAGGAATTCGAGCTTGAGGTGATGCGCGACAAGATTGACAACGCCATGGTCGTCTGCTCCATAGAGAACATCGATCCCATGGGCGTGCACACGGGCGATTCGATCACGGTCGCGCCGGTGCAGACCCTGTCGGACAACGAATACCAGCGGATGCGGACGGCGGCCCTGAACACGCTGCGCGCCATCGGCGTGGACTGCGGAGGGTCGAACGTGCAGTTCGCGGTGAAGCCGGACACGGGACGCATGGTGATCATCGAGATGAATCCCCGCGTGTCGCGCTCCTCGGCCCTGGCGAGCAAGGCCACCGGCTTCCCCATCGCCCGCTGCTCGGCCAAGCTCGCCGTCGGATTCACCCTGGACGAGGTAGTGAACGAAATTACAGGCGTCACCTACTCCTGCTTCGAGCCGACGCTCGATTACTGCGTCGTCAAGGTGCCGCGTTTCGAGCTCGAGAAATTTCCCTACAGCTACGAACTTCTCGGCACGCAGATGAAGTCCGTGGGCGAATCGCTCGCCATCGGCCGCTGCTTCACCGAGGCCCTCAACAAGGCCATCCGCTCGGCGGAACTCGGGTATGAAGGCCTCGAAGGGCTCAAGGCGAACGCCCGGGTCAACAGCGAGCGGATTCTCGGCTCGGCCCACCCCTTGCGTATTTTCGCCATTTACCAACGCCTGCTTGAAGAAGGGCGGGGCTGCCTGGAGGACCTTAATCGAAAAACCGCCTACGATCCGTGGTTCCTGCACGAGATGGCGGAATTCGCCGAATTCGAGAAGAGCCTATCGGGCGCGGCCTTCGACGACGAGACGCTCACTGCGGCCAAACGACTCGGCATGTCGGACAAACAGATCGCCCGGGCCTCGGGGCGTACGCCGGCGGAGATCGAGGCGCGGCGCGAGGAGAAGGAAATCTTCCCCTCGTATCATTTCGTCGACACGTGCGCGGGCGAATTCGCGGCCCGCACACCGTATTTTTATTCGAGTTACGGCGAGATCGACGAGGGCGAGGCGATGGGGAAAGCGGCGATTCTCATCCTCGCCTCGGGGCCGAATCGCATCGGCCAGGGGCTCGAGTTCGACACCTGCTGCACGCTCACCTCGATCGCCTACCGAGAGCTCAACCGGAAAACCATCATCATCAATTCGAATCCGGAGACGGTTTCGACCGACTTCAACGTCTCCGACCGGCTCTACATCGAGCCCCTGGTCCTCGAATCCGTCAAGGACGTGATCCGCAAGGAGAAGGTGAAGGACGTCATTGTCCAGCTCGGAGGTCAGACGGCCCTCAACATGGCGGAGGCGCTTTCGGCCTGGGGAGCCCGCATCGTGGGCACGCCGGTGAAAAGCATTCTGGCGGCGGAAGATCGCGGGCTCTTCTCGGCGCTCGTAAAAAAACTCAACCTCTGCCAGCCGGAAAACCGCGTGGCCGTCAGCAAGGAAGAGGTCCTGGTATTTTCCCGCGAGATCGGCTATCCCGTGCTCCTCCGGCCTTCGTTCGTGCTCGGGGGCCGGAGCATGTATATCGGATTCGACGAGGCCGAGCTCGCCGATTATCTGGAAAAACGCATCAAGGTCGACTCCGACAATCCGGTGCTGGTGGACAAGTTCCTGGAGGACGCGTTCGAGTACGACCTCGACGCGCTCGCCGACGGCGAAAACGTGTACGTGGCGGGCATCATGCAGCACATCGAGGCCGCGGGCATCCATTCCGGCGACTCGGCCTGCGTTTTTCCGCCCTACCGGTCCGACCCGGGGATCCTGGAAGAGATGAAGAACGCCACCGCGCTCATCGCGCGCGAGCTCGGTGTGAAGGGTTTTCTCAACATACAGTACGCGGTCAAAAGCGGGATCCTCTACATTCTCGAGGTGAACCCGCGCGCGAGCCGGACCATTCCCTACCTTTCCAAGGCGAGCGGGGTGAACCTCATCGAGGCGGCGGTGCGCGTGTGGGAGGGCGAGAGTCTCGCCGCGCAGGGGCTCATCGGCGCGGGCGAATGCCGGACCGGCTGGGCGGTGAAGGAGGCGGTGTTCTCCTTCGAACGATTCCGGGAGCTCGATCCGCTTCTGGGACCGGAAATGAAATCCACCGGAGAGGTCATCGGTACGGGCATGAGTTTCGGCGAGGCGTTCGCCAAGGCCCAGGCCTCGTCCGGCACCATTCTCCCCAAAAGCGGCAAGGTGTTCGTCTCGGTCCACGACCTCGACAAGGAGGCGGTCCTGCCCATCGTGCGCGAACTGGCCGAGCTCGGATTCGCCATTTCAGCCACGCGGGGCACGGCCGATTTCTTCTACCAGAACGGCATTTTCCCCGAAGTGATCCTCAAAGTCCACGAGGGAAGACCCAATATCATCGATCACATGCGATCGGGGCGGATTTCGCTTCTCATCAACACGCCGCTCGGGCGTTATTCGCAGAAAGGCGACCAGGCGATCAGGATCGAGGCGGTCAAGCGCAAGATTCCCTACACCACCACGATTTCCGCCGCCCAGGCGGCGGTGGAAGGCATCCGCTACCTCAAGAAAGAGGAAATCGAGGTGCGGTCGATATAAAAAAAGAGCGGGAAAATATCCCGCTCCGCACTCGGTCGTCATTCCCCAATTAATCGTTCAAATAGGGATTAATGGACGAATCACCCGCACTATCCTTCGGTCCCGGTTTTTCGTCTTCGGGCTTTACTTTCTTTAGAATCGAGTTCTTGTTCCTCTGGTACGTATCGAAGTCGTCGGGGATCTGATTCGGGTCGATGAGGTCGGGTTTTTGCACATTTATCTCGAGGTCGATCGTGTCGCGAATCTTCTTTTCGCCTTCGAGTTGGCGTTGCCAGCGTTCCGCGCACATGGTGCATTCTTTTTCGGGCACGGTGTCGGGGTAGAAGATTTCGGTCTTCACATCATCCGGTCGGCAGTAGGGAGACGGCCTTAGGCCGGAGAGCGTGCAGACGTCGGCTTCGACCAACCCGTCCGGCCTGTTGAAATCGCGATATTGATCGATGACCGAGAGCCAGGTGGTCGGTATCCCGAGCTCTCCGGCGACCGCTTCCTGGGAAACCTCGCGGGCGGTGCCTTGGATGCGGTTTTCGATTGTCTTGGTGACTTTCTTCTCGAGAGTGCGGTCCGCGTCGAGTTGGTCGTGGATCTTGCGCATGAACTTGGCCCATACGGGAGAGGCGAGCGTGGAGCCGGTGCGCCGCACACCGAGCGAGCCGCCGCCCTGGTCGAACCCGAACCAGACAGCCGTGACGAAATAGGGAGAAAATCCGATTGTCCAGGCGTCGTGCCAGTTCTGCGATGTCCCCGTTTTACCGGCGAAGGGATACTTGACGTCCCTCAAATACGTATTGGACGCGTAGGATACTGTTCCCGATTTGACCGTCGTCTGGAGCATGTTCGTCATGATGTACGCCGTCTCGGGCTTTATGAGCTGGGGGAGCCCCCCAGGACCGCCGGCGCGCGCCAGTCTATCCCGTTCCGGCTCGGCGATGATTTTACCGTCCCGGTCTTTCACATAGAGAATGCCGATCGGATCAATGCCCTTGCCCCCGTTGGGAAAAGTTGAAAAAGCCCGCGCCATGTTGAGCGGGGAGGTGGTGATGACGCCGAGAGCCAGCGACCACGAGCGGGGAAAGGTTCTCTGTATTTCGTCCGGGTTGGTGATGCCAAGCAGCCGGCTTGCCATGCTGATTGCCCGATCGAAGCCGATTATCTGCAGCACGTTGATGGCGGGAATGTTGAGCGAGTGGGCGAGGGCGTCCCGCGCCATCACGTCGCCGCGGAAAACTTCGCCGTAGTTGTTGGGAATGTACGGTTCGCCCGACGGCTGCTCGAAGACCATCTGCACGTCCTTGAGAATGGTCGACGGCGTGATTTTCTTTTCCTCGATCGCCTCCGAGTAAAACAGCGGCTTGAACGAGGAGCCGGGGGAGACATGGCCCTGTGTCGCGTAGTTAAACTGGTTTTCCGAATTGAATTCCCTGCCGCCGACCATCGCGTAAATGTATCCGGTGTAGGGATCGACGCACACGAGCGCCCCTTCCACATGCGTGGTCTTGGTGCGCAAGCGCTCCCACGCGTACGTTTTCCGCGCGATGTCCTTCGCCTTCTCCAGGCCGAACATGGTCGACGCGATATCGACGACCGGATTGACGTCGGCGGCGTAGGCGTCGATCGTGCCGATCATGTGGCGCCGCCGGTTCACGTGCATGTGCGGCATGTTGAAATTGAGGGACAGGAGGTCGACGGCGGGGAGAAAGAAAAGCTCGGCGTCGGTGCCCCGGGAGCTGAGTTCCTTCTCGTATTCCTCATTGACGCTCGCCAGCCGATCCTTCATGATTTCGTCGGCCTCTTTCTGGAAATCGAGGTTCAGGGTGGTGTATATCTCGAGACCGTCCTGGTAGACGTTCATGTTGCCGTAGATCATCTCGTCCAATTTCTGGCGAACATACTCGGTGAAATAAGGCGCCCGGTCCTTCCTCAACTCGAAAGCGCTTGAGGGTGGCTTGGTGAGGTCGTAATTCCTCCAGAAATCGTTGAACGATTTGTCCGCGGCATCTTTCGTAATGTAGCCCAGAGAAACCATATCGGTCAGGACGTTTTCCTGCATGTTGCGCGCCTTAACGGGATTCTTGCGCGGCGAATACTCGTTCCAGTTCGCGAGCTGGATGACGATCATGGCGGCCTCAGCCGGAGTGATGTCCTTGACCGAGTGTCCGAAATGGAACTGGCAGGCGGCCTCCACGCCGTAGCAGCCGTGGCCGAAGTACATCTGGTTGAGATAGAGCTCGAGGATTTCGTCTTTGGAAAGCTTTTTTTCCAGCTGAAAGGCGTAATACAGTTCGGTTATTTTACGGAAAATACTGATATCGCGGCGGTTCGCGTAGAGCAATCCGGCGAGCTGCTGAGTGATCGTGCTCGCCCCCTGGCGGTTCCTGCCGATGAGGTTGTTGACGGCGGCCAGGAAGGTCCGCCAGGTGTTGATGCCGCCGTGGTTGTAGAATTCACGGTCCTCGCGGGTGAGGAGAGCCTGGATCAGGAACGGCGGCATTTCGTTGATCGAAACGATTTCACGCTTCTGTTCGCCGAACAATTCGGTAATGAGACGGCCTTTAATATCGTAGACCTTGGAGGCCTCGGGCATTTTTACACGGCCGAAATCCTCCTGGTTGACTGTGTTGACCACGCCGGCGAAGGTCGAGCCAAGTCCGATGCCTATGAGAACGGCAAATGCGATGGTGACGCACGATGCTGCAAAGACGACGCGGGGGCGATTAATCTTCATGCGAATACGGTAGTAACGGATATGTCCTTTGTCAAGTGGCTAAAAAAAAGAGGCCAGTTACAGAGTAACCAGCCCCTTCGCAGTGTCGGTGAATATAGTAAACTGGGAGGGGAACTATATTGGTACCGACACCCTAATTATCGTCCGTAATGATTTTGACATTAGAATTTAATTTTAATATATATGAAAAAAAAAGAATTTACAACCCCGGAAGGACGTATTCTGTCGCCATGCGGGCGATTTCTTTCGTTTGCTCAGATCACTGAAGAAGGACGGCGTACCGTTAAACCGGTGAAAAAATCCGTCAAGGAAGAAATGTGGAAGGATCGATGGGCTTTCCGTTTTTCAGGATTTCGAAATGGAGATGAGGTCCGGTGGTGTGTCCGGTCATCCCAACTTTTCCAAGAACGGTCGAGCTTGTCACTTTTTCCGAGTTTTTAACCACAATGACGCTTAAATGACCGTACCGCGTTTCGTATCCGCCGGGATGGGAGACCAGCACGAATTTGCCGTACGATTCATTATATCCCGTCTCCTTCACCACGCCTTCGCGAGCCGCGTGCACCGGGCTTCCCAACGAAGCCGCCAGGTCGATGCCGTAATGGAAGCTCAACCGTCCCGTAAAAGGATCGGGCCGGGGGCCGAAGTCGGATGAACGAACCGCATGTTCAAGGGGAAAATGAAAGATGATCCGAAGAAAATAGGCCCGTTCGAGGGCATTGAACCTGGCGCCTCGGAAAAAGAAATATTGCCTCACTGAATTGTGATGCCGGATGACGATTTTTTCGCTCGGCTCTCCGCTGCCGTCGCGTGAGGAATACATCATTTCTTCGAGCGCATTGGCGGGGTTGTCGGGGACGAATATTCCGGGAGTATTGGGAATGAGTATTTCGGCGCGTTCGAGAAAATCTCCCGTCTGAGAGAGACCGTTGCATGTGGCGATTGTCTCATACGGCAGGTTGAGGCGGGCGGCCAGGGAGAAAATGGTGTCGTCCTTCTGCCTGGTATACGCGAAAAAAGACAATGCGGGGAACTGGCGATCCTTTCCGTAGCCGGTCGCGTGGTAATAAGTCCGAATATCGTCCTGAAGCTGTAAGAAAAGAATGTCCGATGATTTCAGGCAGGCGAGACGGGGGTAAGCCGAATCGGCCCAGCCGGACAAGACTGAAAAGAGTGTCAGGCTAACTATCCAGAACGTTATCGCGCGGGCTTTTTCGCTCACGTTTTATTTTCGTAACTTTTTTGAAAAAGAAGAAGCCCAAAATCGTCAGAATCACAAGCCCGACGTAGGGGAAGGCCTGCTGCACGACGAACACCCCCGCCCAGTAGGCGCCCTGCGCGGCGAAGAGCACCGTGGCGACGACAAACCTCGCCGGCCCGAGCAGCCCATGGCGGCGGGCTCCGTCCGGCAGAGCGAGGGAGACGAGTGCGGTCAGGCATCCGATGACGTAGAGAAGCACGGTCGGCAGACCGAACGGGAGCCCGCCCGATACGTACCCGAACAAACCGACGTGGAAGAGCGCCAGGAAAGCCTGGGAGAGGAGAAAAAGAGTGAAAACGGCGACGCGCGCCACTTTCAGGAAGAACACGTCCAGGCGGGCGTTACGCGCGGCCCGCCGCCAGCGCAGAATGAAGAACAGGACCGCCAGCGCGCTGAGGAGCCCAAGGAAACCCGCGGAGTAAAGGGCGGTCGCCTGGGTGGCGAGATACCAGAGGGGATAGATGACGAGGGCCGCCACCGCGGCGAGCAGGGCGACGAACCCGCCGGCGCCCAGGAGAAGGCGCAGCAGCGACGCGACGGCGCCGGTCCGTCCAGGGGCGGGGCCGGGAGGAGGCGATTCATACATGCTCATTCAGGGGTTCAACCTTTTTTCGTAAAATTCGAACAATTTTTTATAACGGCTCACTTCATCGTTGAGACCGAGGGTGGTGCCCGTTTCAACCAGGTGCTTGAGAATCGATCTGATCTCCAATTCAATGGAGAGCGTTGGGTACAGCAGTTTCAGAGCCGTATAGATCTCATAGGTTTTTTTCATGTACGTGAAAGCGTCCTCGATGTCGCCTTTCTTGCGGCTGATGAGTCCCAAGGCGAGGTAATCTTTGGCGATGCCGAGGGTGTTTTCGACTTTCTTGTCGTTTTCGAGCGCCAGTCTCGCGTTTTCGAGAGCCGCGTCGAACTGGTTTTTTTCGGAGTAGATGGAGGCGATCATATAGTGATTCGAAGCCGCCTCTTCGTAGCGCTTGAGCCGGTTATTGATGCGAAGGGCTTCGTTCATGTAATTCAAGGCCTGATCGAGTTTTCCGAGGCGCTTGAGCGCCGATCCAAGGTCGTGATACAGCACCGCCAGGTCCTCTTCGGGGATGCCGTCGTTTTTATATTTGATCGCCTCCATGAATTTTTCGGTCGCTTTTTCGGTTTGGTTCGTGTTGAGGTACACTTCGCCCATTTTCGTCGCCGTCTGCACGAGGAGCACGGGGTCATTCAGTTTGCGGGCCAGAGCGTAGGCGCGATTGAAGCTTTTCATCGCGTCGTCGTATTTTCCCCTCGCCATGTCGACGCTCCCGACTGAATTGTAGGAGGAAGCCATGCCGCGTTCATTGTCGACGGAAACATTGTAGGCGAGGGCGAGGTAAAACGATTCGAGCGCCTTGTCGTATAGACCTTTGTTGAAGGCCTCGTTGCCGGCTTTTGTGAAGTCGGCCGCCTGGTTCTTGCTGGCCGAGACCGTGTCCGGCTGCCGCGGCGTGGTGGAGCACGAGAAGGCGCAGGCGAACATCAGGACGAGGAAAGCTCGGGAAATCATTAGAATGCCTCGTCCCGGAAACTTTTAAAGGTGGAAGGCTGTTCCCGTTCCTTGGTGATGCCGCCGGAAAGGAGCGGATTGTTGGCGATGCCCTCCATAACGTCCCGTCCTTTGTTGAGGATGTCGGGGATCTGCGCCAGGATCCCGGCAATTTGCGGCTGAGTCCCGTTCAAGAATTCGGAGAACTGTCTCAGCTGTTCGGACAGGGTCTGGATGTTGTCCAGTATTTTCTTGATGGCCGGATATACCTCCTGACCGGTCGGGTCGAGGAGCTTGGGAATAAGGCCGTTCATGTCCGTGGTGAGGGTGTTGAGATTTTTGACGATTCCCGACAATCCCACCAGCGTCTGGGATATCGGACCGGAGCCTTTGCCTTCCATGGCTTGGGCCAGGGCGAAGGTGGAGCGGGAAAGGCTCTTGATAATGGTATCGAGCTCGTTCGCGTTGTTTTTTACAAGGGCGTCGAGCTGGGAGGTGATGTCGTCGACGTTTTTCATGATGGCAGAAATCTGGTCTTCGCTTTCCGCAGGAATGGCGGCCAGTTTCAGGCGGACGATATCCTTCCCGACCGAAGAGTCGATGGCGGGGATGAGGGAGTGCTCCTTCAGAGGCTCGGTGTGTTCCTTCCCCGGGTAAAAAATGATCGAGCTGCCCAAGGGGTTCGACGCGAGCTCGATGATTGATTGGGCGGTTACCTTAGGGTAGTACGTGTCGTAGATGTAAAACTCGACGACGACGCTGTTGTTTTCGTCAAGCTCGAACGATCTGACCCTCCCGATTTCGAATCCCTTGAAAGTAACCGGCATGCCGCGGACAAGCCCCTTGGCGCTTCTGAAAACGGTGTAGAACGGGATATTCCGGGTGAACCAGTGCTGGTTGGCTCCCAGGAAAATGATGACACCAACGAGACCGAGTATCGCCACGAGTACGAA
Source organism: Spirochaetales bacterium (assembly GCA_016934415.1). GTDB lineage: Bacteria > Spirochaetota > Spirochaetia > SZUA-6 > RPPD01 > JAFGSW01. The sequence continues at coordinate 20,969 of JAFGSW010000043.1, forward strand.
GAGGCCGACGATTTTGTCAGCGTGTTTCATCGCGAAACGCATATGTATAAGTCTAGTACAACTGACCCACGGTGTCAATGCGGGAAACCGGTAGCCCGGTACTCGCGTACAGAGGACGCGGAGAAAGGAGGAGTACGCGGAGGAAAAAAGGGAAAAAGCTTAGACATCACAATATGGACTTTTATTTCTCTTTCTTTTTTCTACTCTGTGTTCTCCGTTTTCTCCGTACTCTCTGTGTCCTTCCCAAGTTACGCTATTCGACGGGTGGCGGAGGAGGGGAGGGGGATGGCAGCGCTTCGACGACGGAGATCGAGTCGGAAAGGATCTCGCGGACGCTTTCATCCGCGCTCGTCTTGATCTCCTCGGCCGGGCCCTCCCGGACCAGGAATCCGTCCCGCAGGAGGATGAAGTAGTCGGCCAGGGAGTTGAGGATCTCCGCGTCGTGTGTCACCGTGACGACGGTGGTCTCCCTCCGCTTCTCGCGCACCAGAATGCCGACGATCCGGCGGCGCATGGCCAGATCGACGAGCATGGTCGGTTCGTCCAGGAAGAGAAGCGTCGGCTCGGTGATGAGAGCCCGCATGAAGGAGACCATTTTTTGCTCTCCGGTGGAAAGCTGGGCCGGGCGGAGGTTGATCGAGTCCATGAGGTTGATGTGCTCGAGCGACTCGCAGATTTTGGCCGAGATCGCGCTCGTCGAAAGCTCCGGAAAGTGGAAGCGCAGCGGGAGGGAGAGGTTCTCGAAAATCGATTTATTCTGCCAGAGGGCGGAATCCTGGAAGACGAAGCCGTTTTTTTTCTTGATTTCAAGCAGACGCTTCTCGGGGAGGCGGTGGTAGTCCTGACCGTCGACGAAGAGCTCGCCCGAGTCGGGAATGAGGATCCCCGCCAAAATTTTGATGAGGGTGCTTTTCCCGCAGCCGGTCGGCCCGACAATGACGGTGAACTGCCGTTCGGGGACGAGGAGGGAAATCTCTTTCAGCACTTTGTAATCGCCGGAATACGAGACGATCTTGCGTGCCTCGATGGCGGTCGTCATGTTCATATGAGGCGCATCCCCGTCCATTCGGGGCGTTGCGGGAGAGGAGAGCGGAAACGGAAGGGACACGAACGACTCGTCGGGGACACGCGGACCTCCTTACACGCTTAAAATCGGGCTGAACAGAAGCACGAGAACCAGGTCGGCGACGATGCACAGCGCGAAGCTGTGCACGACGGCGTTGATCGCCACTTTCGGTATTTCCGTCGGGGCATGGCTGACCTTGAAGCCGTGGTAACTGGCGACGATCGAAATGATAAATCCGAAGATGACGCTCTTGAGAAGGGACGATATGATCGCCTGGAGCGACAGGACGGAGAGCAGCCCCTGGAAATATTCCGTAAAGGGAATGGTCACGAAAAATTGGGTGCTCGCGAACGAGGCGAACAGCCCGAAAAAGCTGAAGTAGAGGGTGAGGATAATAAGGGATATCGAGACGCCCAGGAAGCGCGGCACCACCAGGTAGGAGATGGGATTGATGCCCACCGAGATATAGGCCTCGATTTCATGAGAGACGACCATGTGGCCGATCTCCGTGGCGATGGCCGTGCCGGAACGGGCGATGATGATGAAGGCCGTGAGCACTGGGCCGAGTTCCACCGTGATGAGACGAATAAGCATGAGATAGAAAAATTTCTGTCCAAGCAGGTTGGTGAGGCTTGAGTATCCCTGGATGATGATGATGGTACCGAGGGCGAGGGCGAGAAGGGAGACGATGGTGATCGCCTCGAATCCGGTAAAAAAAATCTGCATGATGAGCACGCGAAAGGCGACCTGCCGGCGCTTGACGAAGAGCGCGGTCTCCTTGAACACCTGGTAGGTAAACCCGAGTGCGTAGAAAATATCGCGGCCTTTTTTCCTGAAGCGTGAACCCAACCAATCGAGGAACATACGTCGTCCTTAAGTGTAGCGCAATGATATGCGCGGTTCAATACGGGCCTTTATCGCGAAATAGAGGAGGACACCCCTCGACTGCTCGCGGGGCAGGCTCCGGGTACGAAGGAAAAAAGGGAAAAAAATCCGTTTTCTCCGGTATATCTACCGGTTTCCTTAACCTTCTTTTCATCGGCTTATCTCTTTCTTCTTTGTTCTTCGTGTTCTTTTTGTCCTTCTTGTTGCTGTCAAGGCCTCATAAAGTTAATCCAACCCTTCCAGAAATTCCGGACCGATTTCCATGCCGCCGGAACTGTACCCCAGGCGGCGGTTGGGTACGCGGAAGCCGTGGAAATCGGAACCGGCGGTGATGATGAAGTCGGCCGTGCGTCCGAATTCCTCGAGCCGTCGGCAGTCGTCGGGGGGAAAGTCGGAATGGTAGGCCTCTATCCCGTCGAGACCCGAACCCCGGCGGTCGCGAAAAAAGGCTATGAGTACGTCCCACGGTAGTTTGAGCGTCAACGGATGGGCGACGACCGCCTTGCCGCCGGCATGGTGAATAAGGTCGATCGCCTCGTCCAGGTCAAGGCCGAGTTTGGGGTCGTAAAAAGGCTTTCCCTTTCCCAGGTAGCGCGAGAAGGCTTCGGGGATGGAAGGGGCGATTCCGCGGTGTACCAGGTAGGCCGCGAAATGAAGACGCGAGATCACCTCGCCTTTGGCGAGCGACGCGATGTCGGTCATGGTGACGCCGACGCCCGCTTCGTTCATTTTTTCAACAATGCGTTCGTTTCTCCGGGAGCGATGCTCGCGAATGCCGACCAGCCTTTTTTCAAGCGGTGAAACATCGCCGCGCAGGTCCAGCCCCAAAAGATGAAATTCTCCTTCGTTGAAATTGATTTCGAGCTCCACGCCGGGCACGAAGCGCAGGTTCAAGGAGGAGGCCCGCGCCGAGGCCTCGGGAAGGCCCGAAAGTACGTCGTGGTCGGTCAGGGCGATGGCGGAGAGGCCGCGCGCGGCGGCCGTTTCCATGAGTTGCGTTGGGGAAAGCTCCCCGTCGGAGTGGGCGGAGTGGGCGTGCAAATCGATCATAGACGTCGGTCGGGTTACCTCAAGAGCGCCCACTGTACCATGAAACGGTCGCACTGCCAATGCCTTGGGCGGCAATAGATATTGAAAGGACACGGAGGGCACGGAGAAAAAGAGAAGCTGAGGAAACCAGGAAAAGAAGGAAAAAAATAACGGAAGCGTTGTAGGAATTATAATTATTCCAGCATCAAAGATGGACTATGCCTTTTCAATTTTGTTTTTTTCACTTGATTCCCTCATCGTTATTTTTCCTGGATTCCTGGTTTCCTTAGCGTTTCTTCTCCGTGCTCCGTATCCTCCCATGTGAGATTGCGATGGAACCTCTTTACCAGGGAAGGATTCCCTTTTAGAATGAAATCGGATATCGTAGCGATAAACGATCGATGCCGGGGATGCGCGGAAGTTCGTTTCCCGTCGCGAGAAGGTGAGCGATGCCGAATAAGAAAAAGGGAGTGGAATCGAAAGGGGCTGAAGGAAGCACGGGGGGAAGGGCTCGGGACCGGAACGAGCTCCTCTTTGAAATTTCCTGGGAAGTATGCAACCAGATCGGCGGCATTTACTCGGTCCTCCGCTCCAAGGCGCCGGTGATGGTGGAACGTTGGGGGGAACGCTATACCCTGCTCGGCCCCTACTTCGAACAGCCCGCCCTCTCGGAATTTGAAATTGAGAGCGGTGGGGACGACGAAATTTCGCGGTGCCTGGCACGATTGAACCGGTCCGGCCTTGAGGCCTACCTGGGTAGGTGGCTGGTCACCGGCAATCCGCGCGCCGTGCTTTTCAATGTCTTTTCGGTTTACGACAAGCTGGCGGAGATCAGACGCGAGTTCTGGCAAAGATGGGGCATTGACATTCCCCAGAACGACGACCTCATGAACCAGGCGTTCGCCTTCGGGTATTGCCTGAGACGTTTTTTCAATGAGCTGTACGCGGGGAGGGGAACGGGCCGGATCACGGCTCATTTTCATGAATGGCTTTCAGGGGCGGCCGTCGAGCTCCTGCGCTCGGATCGTCTCCCCATGGGGATCGTCTTCACCACCCACGCCACCCTGCTCGGACGCTACATCGCCACCAATGACGAGGGCTTTTCCGAGCGGCTGCCGCGACTCGACTGGGAAAGGGAGGCCCGGCAGTACGCCATCGAAGCGCGGGTGAGCTTGGAGCGGTCGGCGGCGCTGCACGCGCACTGTTTCACCACGGTGAGCGAAGTCACGGCCCGGGAGTGCGTCCAGTTCCTGGGGAGAAAGCCGGATATCATAACTCCCAATGGCCTCAATATTGAGAGATTCGCCGCCCTCCATGAGTTCCAGAACCTGCACCGGGAGTACAAGGAAAAGATCACTCAGTTCGTCATGGGGCATTTTTTCCCGAGCTACAGTTTTGATTTGGACAAGACCATCTTCTGTTTCACATCCGGGCGGTTCGAATATCGGAACAAGGGATTCGATGTGACCCTGGAAGCGCTCTCCCGGCTCAACCAGAGAATGAAGACGGCCGGCAGCCCGGTCACGATCGTCATGTTTTTCATCACCAAACGGCCGTTCTACAGCATGAACCCGACCGTTATGCATGAGCGGGCTCTGGTCGAGGAATTGCGTCATACCTGCAACGCCATGCTCAAGCAGGTGCAGGAACGGCTGATCTACGAAGTCGCCGCCCGGCAAGAGCACACTCTGCCCCCGCTCAATACGTTCATAGACGATTACTGGATCCTGCGTCTGAAGAGGACGCTCGCTTCGTTCAAGACCGATCGGCTGCCCATCGTCGTCACCCACAACCTGGTGGACGACGCCCATGACGAGATCCTTGAGTTTTTGCGCCGGACACGACTCGTCAACGGAGAGGCGGACCGGGTGAAGATCGTCTACCATCCCGATTTCATTACGCCCACCAACCCGCTCTTCGGCCTCGAATACGGACAATTCGTGCGCGGCTGCCACCTGGGTATTTTCCCCAGCTCCTACGAGCCGTGGGGCTACACGCCTCTCGAGTGCGTGGCCAACGGCGTGCCGGCCGTCACTTCCGACCTTTCAGGCTTCGGCGATTACGTCATGCGTTCCATGCCCGACCACGACGAGAGCGGAATCTGGGTCGTGCGCCGTCGCGGCAGAAGTTTCAATGACGCGGCGGAAGAGCTCGCGGGAAGGCTCCAAGCGTTCGTTGAGTTGACGCGGAGAGAACGAATCGCCCAGCGGAACGCCGTGGAAAACCGCTCCTCGGCCTTCGACTGGCACAACCTGGTCGATTTCTACGTCCAGGCGTACGACAAAGCAGAAGCGAGACTTGATAATTCCCCTTAAATAGTGCATTATGGGTCATGAAGGGTTTTTTCAACCTTTATAAAAAAGGCGACGGCCTGTTGACTAAAATCAGACATCTTGGTGCTCGTTTCGCACATTTGTTGGGGGGATGAATGCCGAGAAAAAAAAATATCCTCGACAACTTGTCGAAAAAGTCGATAGCGGTGAGCTCGGGGAAAGGCGGCGTCGGTAAAACCACCACGGCCGTCAATCTGGCGGTCTATTACGCGAAAAAAGACCTGCGCGTCGGCCTCATTGATCTCGATCCCCTCTCAGACATCGCCATCCTTCTCGACCTTGAGGAACCGGAGGCGATTTTTAAAGACGCCTTCGATACACGGAAGAAGGATTTTAAATCGCACGTTCATCGAGTGTTCGATCGACTCGACCTCATTTTTCCGGCATCAAAACTCAGAAAAAACGACAGCCTTTCCCTGCTCGAAAAGCTCTACACGAAATTCGTCCGGGAGCTCGACTCGTCCTACGACGTTCTCATTTTCGACCTGCCGGCGGGCATCCGGTACGACGACAACCTGATTTTCCTGCATTACGCCGATCACCTCGTCCTTGTCACCAATGCCGAGCCCACCGCCCACGTTTCGGCGGGCGGGTATTTGAAGAGCGTGATCGAGCACGAACCGGGAATTTCGGTTCACCTCTGGCACAACAAATACAGCCGGCTTCCGGGCCAGACCTTCAACCCGTCGGACGTCATCGGCAACTACAATAAAAACGTCGCCCGGGAGGAACGGATCGACGAGGAGGTGAGGGAGCGGGTGAACGACATCGCCTTTATCCCCGTCGACGCCGCCCTCGATCTCCTCCAGACGCACCCTTCTCCATCGCTCAACCTTCTGAGAAGCATTCTCGATGTATCGGAATTCTTCCAGGAACGCCGACTTGAAGACCTGGCCGCGCACATCAAGCTTTCGCCGAAATTGTTCGACATCATTAAGTATTTCCTGCTCCATACGGAGAAGATAGCACATGTCGCCGAGTACCTCGAATCATTCGGCGAATACCTGAAAACGGTCCTCCTCCAGGACGCCGTGTTCCGCGAGCGGCAGGCGCTCGGACGGGGAAAGCTCGAGCGCGTGTCCGGATTGGAGCTTTTCACGGAACCCGAGCGAAGGCTTCTCGAAACCTATCTCACCAGGGTGAAGGTGGACGGCGTGCTGACCCTCGCCAACCGGCTCATCAGCCTGTTGGAAAAGGCGATCCGGCAGGAGGACGAGGCCAGGCGCGGCGCGATGATTCAACGGACCATGGATTACCACAAACTCATCGACGCCGCCATCGGCCGTCTGCTTTTAGCTCTCAATGTGCGGAAAAAGGAGATGGGCACCGACGTGCGCAACGCGGGCGGTATCCTGCTCTTCTACTTCTCGCTCTACAAGCTCTTTCAATCGAAAACGATCCTCAGGGTGATCGTCGATTTCATTCCCCGCCGGAAAAACAGCCGGGGCCATGTCATCCGTGACAAGCACCGGCAGATCAGGGACCTGATCCAGAAAAACAAGGAATACGAAGCCCGCTATTTCCAGCTTATTAAAACACTCTATCCCGTGGTGAGCAAGCAAGTGTCGACCGTGGTGGACACCTTCAGGTTGAACGAGCTCGTTCTCAAGGACAAGGACGGACGCGTCAACAAGGCGGCCTATCTCAACCTGTTTACCAATTTCATTCATGAGACCGTCAACAGCGGCCTTTCCGTGATCGTGGGATTCAGGCGGCGTCCGGCCGCCCGGGCGTTCTCCGCCGCGGCGGAGGCGCTCCTCGAGCGATTGGACGCGTCCGCGCCGCCCGACAAACGGGTTATCGAGGGAGGCAGGCTCAAGGCGTCGGGATATTGAGGGAACGAGGCGTTTACTCCTCGCCGCGCGCGGCCGGGCGCTCAACCTGTTGGCGCAGCTTGCGGAAGGGGCGTTCCATCAGATAGGTAAAAAGACGGTGATGGGCGTCTTCATTGAAATACGTGAATTCCATGCCGACGCTTCCCCCGGCGCGGCTGATCTTGCATTCAAGCGATATAACGTGCTCGCCGATCTGGAGCGAGCAATGGGGGATCGTATCGCCATCCTCAAGACCGGAGGCCATTGAGGGCTCGAGCGGCGTAAACATGATTCCTTGAATGGAGACGTCAACGACGCGGCCGGTCACGATCGTACCGGTGTGCGGATTGGTGAACAGTATCTGGAACACTTCGTCCTGCTCGGGAATAACGCGCATGAAGCGTCGGTTTTCCTTCACCGAACGGTAGCGCTTGAAGATCTCCATGAGGCGATAGATTTCGCGCTTGTCATTGGCGTCGTAGTCGATGATGCCGTTGACCCCGAGGTAGATGGCTTTGGCCGCCTCCTCGAAAGGGAACTGGTTCGCGTTGATGAGCACGACGATCGTTTGCTCCTTGGATTTATCGTCACGGAGGAGCTTCACGATGGGCTTCCAATGGCGGGGGAAATCGGCGATATCGAAGACGATCAGGTCGTATTCTTCCTTGAGCAGGTCGAAGAGCCGAGACGTGTCGCTCTCATGGACGATTTCGAAGGAGAGGGGCAAGAGGTGGTAGGAGAGATTCTGGACCAGCGACTCGTTTCTCGTAAAAATGATCGTCTTCACGTCACCTGGCACCCGAGTTGAGATTTTCCACCTGGTAACTCACTATCTCCCAGATCCCGTTGTTGCGGCGCAAGGTGTAGCGATAGGTGCGAACCTCCTGGTAATCGGGATGATTGTACACCTGCCTCACTTGAACGGATGCGTCGGTCGCCGTGTAGCTGGTTTTTTGAACGGAGAAGGACGACGCGAGGAGAACCAAATCGCCTTCCGACTTGAGCGCCATGATCTGTTTTCGGTACGAGTCGATTTTGGCCTTTTTCTCAGACTCGGAGAGTCGGTTGAACTGGTCCCGGCCGTTCGGCGAGGTACGAAGCGCGCTGTTGATGTAGAGCGCCTCCAGGTTGATGTAAAGAAAAAATTTACTCCAATTGCCCTCTTCCCGGGCTTTCAGCGTGTAGATCACCACCTTGTCCGGCGGCAGGTCGCCGCGTTCGGCAGCCCGGTCGAGCTGGATCTCGACGGCCGCTTTCTCCGCGGGGGACGAGGTCGCCGGCCGGATGTTGAGGGTAAGCGTGTTGGACTGAAGGGAGCTCGAATCGCCGGAAAGGAACAGATCCGGATAAAAGCGCACCTGCACGACGTAGAGGCCGGGGTTGTTCAATGTGACGAAATCCTTGAAGCGGACCACCAAGCTGTATTCCTCTCCCGGGGCGAGGCTCAGGTCGCGGTACAGAATGGGTTTCAGGGAGTTGCGGTTGTTCTCGAACGAGTCGGAATGGAAATTGGTCATCCGGTTAAGCGCCGTGCGGACGTCGAAGTCGAAACTGAACGCCCGGTTGTCCGCGATTCGAAACTGCTGGGTGTCGACCGAGCTGTTTTCAAGCGTTATCTTGATATCGATGTCGTCGTTTAGAAAATAAATCTTCTGCTCAACCAGGCGAATGCCGACGGTGATGTCCGCGGCCCAGGCGAGGTTGTACAACGCCGCGAAAAGGAGTATACACATGACTGTCTTTTTCAAGGTTACGCTCCCGCTGCGCATCGCCCCGAAAGTTCGGGGAACGAACGCATCTGCAAAACAGGATGCCGGATGTCCGCGTTGAAACGGAACCAGCCGTCGCCCCGCGCCCTCTTCATGAGCCGGCGGAAAGGCGCCTGCTACATTATCGGTCGAATTCAATGATAGGATTATTTTTTAATAAAGTAAAGGCGCTCCTCAACGGCCACGGGCCGTACCGGAAACTGCGATCAATGGCGGAGAACCGCTCCCTGCCGGTATCCATTCGCGGCGTAGAAAGGGGATTCCTGCCGTTTCTCGTTTCCGCCCTGCGCGAGGATATGGGTGAGGCCCTCCTCGTCATCGTTCCCGATGAACGGGAAGCCGAGGATATCCGCGAGGACTTAAGCCTCTTCCTGGGGGATCGCGTCCTCTTTTTCCCCGCCTGGCAAAACCTCCCCTACGCCGACGTTCCCTCCCAGGAGGCCGTCTTCCAGGAACGGGCCAAAACCCTGAGCCTCCTTCCCGGCCCCGGCGGCAGCGTCGCGGTCGCCCCCCTGCGCGCCGCCCTCGGACTTCTTCCACCGCCGGACTTTTTCGCGCGTACCGTCGTCGCCATCGAGCGGGGGGGGCGATTGAATACGACGGAGTTCGAACGGAAATTATCGGCACTCGGCTACAACCGTGTGCCGCGCGTAAGCCTGCCGGGGGAATTCGCCGTTCGCGGCGAGGTGGTGGACGTTTTCGCGCCGCAGGAAGCCAAACCCTGGCGGGTGCTCCTCGACTTCGAGACGATCGACGCCTTGAAGGAATTCGATCCGGTCACCCAGCTCTCCGAACGGCCGCGGGACAGGATGACCGTTTCCCCCGTGCACGAATACTTGATAACGCCTACCTCGTCCCGCGCCTTCCTCGCCAACGCGGCGGCCGAGGGAATCGGGGAGGAGGAAGCCGAAGAGCTTCTCAGGCGGTTGAGAGACACCCCGGAGGAGGTCGGTCTCGAGTACTACATCCCGCTGTTCTTCCCCGGAGCGGCCACGCTCGCCGATTACCTTCCCCGCGACGGGCTCGTTCTCCTCGTCGACGAGGAGCGGCTCGAGGCAATGGCGGAGACCGTATGGCGAGAATACCGCCACCAGCACCGCCTTGCGCAAGGGGAGCGGAAACCGGTCGCGCGGCCCGAGCGGCTGCTCGCCGCGTACGGACCGGCCTACGCGGAACGCGCAGCCGCGCTGCGGTTCGGCTTGCGCCGGGAAGGAGAGGAAGAGAAGGGGAGCCGTTCGGTCTCGTTCGCCTGCGATCCGCCCCGATCCTATTTCGGCAACCTCGAGTATTTCGAGGAGGAGATCGACGCGCTCATTCGAGCGGGCTACGCCATCGCGCTGTTCGCGGATTACGAAGCCCAGGCCGTGCGCCTGAGTCACATCCTCAAGGGCCGACCTCTCGAGATTCTGCCGCACAGGCTCGGGTTCGGATTCGGCCTTCCGGATCTCAAGATTATGGTCATCGTCGAAAACGAGATTTTCCGCAGGAAAAAAAGAATCGCCCGCGTTCTGCGCGGCGCCGAGACGGAAAAGATCGATTCATTCATCGACCTGGAGGAGGGCGATTTCGTCGTTCACCTGCGGCACGGCATCGGCTGCTTTCTGGGAATCGAACGTGTGAAATCGAGCTCATTCGAGCGGGACTACATCAAAATCGAATATGCGGACAAGGAGCTCCTCTTTCTCCCGGTCGAGCAGGTGAACCTGATCGACCGGTACGTCGCGCCCGGAGGCAAACGGCCGCGCCTCGATAAAATCGGAGGCCGGTCCTGGAAGCGCCGGAAGGAAAAGGTGAAGCGCTCGGTGGCCGAGCTCGCCGAGAGGCTTCTCAGGCTTTATTCGATCCGGAAGAACGCGCCCGGCTATTCTTTCCCCAAGGACACCGAGTGGCAGGAGCAGTTCGAAGCGGGGTTTCCGTACGAGGAGACGTCCGACCAGCTTGCCTGCATCGGCGACGTGAAGCGGGACATGGAGCAGCCGTCCCCCATGGACCGGTTGGTGTGCGGCGACGTCGGGTACGGGAAGACCGAGATCGCACTGCGGGCCGCCTTCAAGGCGGTGATGGGCGGCAAGCAGGTGGCGGTTCTCGCCCCCACCACCATTCTGGCCGAACAGCATTACGGGACGTTCACGGAAAGGCTGGAACGCTTCCCGGTGCGGGTGAAAATGCTCTCCCGTTTCGTCAAGCGCCCGGAGCAAAAGAAAACCCTCGACGAATTAGGACGGAACGAGGTCGATGTCGTCATCGGCACCCACCGCATCGTACAAAATGACGTCCGGTTCAAGAACCTCGGCCTGCTCGTCGTCGACGAGGAGCAGCGGTTCGGCGTGCGCCACAAGGAACGGCTCAAGGAGCTCAAGGCCACCGTCGACTGCCTCACCCTTTCCGCCACTCCCATCCCGCGCACGCTCTACATGTCGCTCATGAAGATCCGCGACATGTCATTGCTCAACACGCCGCCGCGCAACCGGCTTCCCATCGAGACGTTCGTGGAGGAATGGGGGCGGGACGTCGTCGAGCGGGCGGTGCGGCGGGAGATCGGCCGCGGCGGCCAGGTCTTCTACCTCCACAACCGGATCGAAAGCATCGGAGAGGTGCACTCCATGCTCGCATCGATGTTCCCCGAGCTGCGCATCGCGGCGGCCCACGGCCGGATGGAGTCGGAGGAGCTCGAGGACATCATGCGCGATTTCATCCACGGCGGCTACCAGATGCTCCTCTCCACGGCCATCATCGAGAACGGCATCGACATCCCCAACGTCAACACGATCATCATCGACCGGGCTGACATGTTCGGGATCTCCCAGCTCTATCAGCTGCGCGGCCGGGTGGGGCGTTCCGACGTGCCGGCTTTCGCCTACCTCCTCTACCCGAAGCGCAAAGCCTTGAGCGAGCGGGCCATGAAACGCCTCAAGATCATCTCCGACTTCACCGAGCTCGGCTCCGGCTTCAAGATTGCGCTCAAGGATCTGGAGATGCGCGGCGCCGGGAACCTGCTCGGACCGGAACAGCACGGCGACATCCTCGCGGTCGGGTTCGAAATGTACGTGAAACTGCTTCAGGAAGCGATGAGCGCAATGGAAACGGCCCGGAACGGCGAAGAGCGGTACCGCGGCGAGGAGGTCTTCCTCGAGCTCGAATACTCGGGATTCATTCCCGACGCCTATATCCCGGAGCCGATGGAAAAGATGGAGACGTACAAACAGATCGCCTCCATCACAACCGACGAGGAGCTGGAGGCCGTCCGGGCGCGGATCGAAGACCGCTTCGGTCCATTGCCGAAGGAGCTCGAAAGCATCCTTTCAATCGCCGAGCTCCGCATCATCTGCGCCAAGCTGGCGGTGAACTCGCTCATCGAGCGGGGGGGTGCGGTCAGGATCGAGTTCTCGAACATTCCACGGATCTCGGCCGACAAGGTCGTGCGGCTCATCCGGGAGAGCGGCCGGGCGGTATTCCTGAAAAATTCGGCGCCGCAGTGTCTTTTTATCAAGACGGGGAAAATAGGTCTTCAGGAGAAGTCGATCTATTTGAGGGACAAGCTGCAGATGCTTCTCTAGTTCGATTTAGGTTTACTTGACACTGAACGATGCACGAAAGGCAAGAGGGGGGAGACCGTCAGTCGTAGATTTGCCGATCTTTGATTTCCTTCTGAAGCTCCAACTTTCTTTTCGCAATGGCGATGTTGTCCCGGGCGGGCGTATATCCCGGGTCGATCTCGAGCACTTTTTCCCACACTGCGATCGCCTCCTCGAGTTTGTCATTGGCGTACAGCTTGACGCCCTGGAGGTAGAGCTCATCGGCCATGACCCGCTTATCCTGGCGGCCTGAGTCGCCCAGATTGAATTTGGCGCTCAGGCTGAATTTGTCGAGGGGGTTCATGGTGTTGCTCAAATCCAAATTATAGTTGACGGCGAAACTCACGGTCGCGAGGTCGATGGTCGAACCGACCGTCACCATGGGATTGCCGCCCTTGAATTTGACGCCGGCTTCCACCACCACCGAGGGGGAGAAGGTGATGCATAAGCCCCCGGCGAAATAATACCGCTCCGCCGGTATGCTCGGATCCAGACTGATGGGGAGGTTGAAATCAAAGGCGAACAGGAGAGGGCGGATCGGCGCATACGAGATCCCGAAGGTCGCCAGGGTCGGAAGAGGATCACCGGTAGCGAACGGCGAGTAATTCTTGAAGGTGGCGCCGAGCGCGAAATTGTTTTCGACGGATTTACCGAAATACAGGAAATTGAAACGGGTGAGGATTCCCACGTCCACCATGGCGGTGATGAGAGACTGGTCGGGATAGATGCTGGCGGGAACTCCCATGTACGCGGCTTTGATATTGGCTCCCAGTGAGATGCCGCCGAAGTAATAGCTTTTGAAAAAATTATACGAGATGTTGGCGGTAATGATGGATTCGATGTAATATCCGCTCCCGCCCGCGTGCCCCCACTCGTCTTTTTCATTAAAGGGCACGTAAAGGAATTTCCCGCTCGCCGCCAGCCCCAGATCCCCGATGCGGATCGCAAACGCCACCGCCTCGATGTTCGAGTCCATGATCCAACTGTGATGCAGAAATCCGAGTTCGGTCTTCTCAAGCTGTGAGCTTCCGGCCGGGTTCGATTCGATGAACGACAGATCATCGGACACTGCGGTAAAGGCCGTCCCCATTCCTTCGTATTTGCCGCCCATGGGAATGAAGAGAGTCGGGAAAATCGTCAAACCGCTGTTGGGATCCTGGTTGGGATAAAAAAACGACGCCCATTGACTGTAGAAATCAGAATAATCGGCATGAAGAAAACCGCAGAAAGAGAGGAAAAAAACGAGGAAAAGAGTCGCACTCCGCATGTTACTCATAAATATATATTAGATTTTCGGAAAAAACTACGGTCTATTGACTTAAAATGCGATTTTGACTATTTTAACCTCGCTGTCGCGCCACCTTAGCTCAGTTGGCAGAGCACGTGACTTGTAATCTCGGGGTCCTCGGTTCAAATCCGAGAGGTGGCTCTGAAGCTGCTGAGAAGCCGCTGGGGGGGTGGCAGGTTTAAAATCATGTTAAAACCGCCGCCCGCGGCGGTGTCATTTTACTGGGGAGATTCCCGAGCGGTCAAAGGGGGCAGACTGTAAATCTGTTGGCTTACGCCTTCGAAGGTTCAAATCCTTCTCTCCCCATCCTTTTTTTGGATGCTGACGGTACAACGGTATGGACGGGCGATAGGAGTATGTCAGGCTTTAGGGAATTTGTACGATTTCATCGTACAAATTCCCTCCAAGCAAACTCCCAGAGGAGCAAATTTCGATGCGCGCGCCTGTAAAGTCGGCCATATCGAAGCGAAGCCCGACAGGCTCCTCAATCCCCTCCTGCCGGTTTTTATGTCGGAGTTAGAAAAAATCCAAAGTAATGACGATTTAAAAAAGCGAGATTTTTTCCATCCTTCAGGCTTATGTTTCCAATGCCGACGCTGTTCGGGATGTTGTCGCTTTTCGCCCGGCTTTGTATTCCTCTCGCATGAGGACCTGGCCGGGCTTCTGGAGGCGACAGGCGCGACCTTTCACGAGTTTTTCTCAGTCTATCTGCGCATCGTGCCGATCGGTTTTTTTTCACGATTGAGTCTGCGGGAAAAGGCGAATTACGACTGCATATTCTGGGAAAACGACGGTTGCCGAGTGTACGAGCATCGGCCCCTGCAATGCCGGAGTTATCCCTTTTGGAGCTCTATCCTGTCTTCCCGGGAGAGTTGGGAGGAGCAGAAGAGATCCTGTCCCGGTATCGACGGCGGGGCGCTTCATGCGCCTGATGAAATTGATCGATGGCTCAGCCTTCGCCTGAAAGAACGCCTGATTGAAGTCGAAAGCGCCGAACCGTCCGCGTTGGAGAAGGCTCACCTCCGGTTCCTGGAAGACAGGCGCGGCGAAGCATGACGTGTGGACGAGCCGTGACGACCGGCGGGAAGGGGCGGTGATGACGAGAATCTTTGAATTTACGGATAAAGAGCTTGTGTTATTGTACATGCTGCTCAAGAAAAAGGACGTGCCCGATCGGCTCGCGAGCGCAGTCCTGACCGCTAAAATCGAAAAAACGCTCTTCGAATTCATGACCATAGCGGAAATTGAGAATATCGAGGAGTTTTACCGCGCATTATGAGAAAAATTTTGCTTTTTCCGTCGAAAACAGTTATATTTGGTGGTTGACAAAAAAGCAGATTGTTGGAACCCGAAAGCCGTTTTGTGAAACGTCGTTCACGACTGGCTTGCTGGGAAGGGTTTGCGTCACTTGAAGGAGTGGTTTTCCCTGCGCGTGTCACAGATGTATGCCGACAGGGACGTTTTCATCAATCCAGGGAAAAGGTACCGGTAGCATGCGACTCATGAAAATTCCCCTGCTGCTCAGCTTTTCGATTCTCCTCCTGCTCGTGATCGCGGGCGTGATGTTCACCGTGCTTGCTTTCCTCAACAATCCGACCGGCGCAGTGTCGGAAGAGGGGGAGCTTTTCCAGATCAAAAAAGGCGAATCGTCCGAGCATGTGTTTATCCGGTTGGAGCAGGCGGGAATGATCCGTTCGTCACTCCTCCTTCAGGCCATCGCGAAAATGGCCGGAACCGAGTCATCGCTTAAAGCCGGCGTCTACCGGATCACGCCGGACCAGACGGCGATCGACATCCATAACGCGATCGTCGCCGGCAAACAGGAATTGAAGAAGGTAACGGTCAAGGAAGGATGGACGCTGTCCCAGATCGCGGGTGCGCTCGAACGGGGCGGTCTTCTCGACGCAGGCTCGTTCTTAAAGACGGCCGCCTCTTCGGATGTGCTTGTCCGCTACGGCATTCCCGGCCGGACAGCCGAAGGGTACTGCTTCCCCGACACCTATTACTTTCCATACGACGCGTCCGCCGCCTCCGTGCTGGCGACGATGTTCGAAACCTTTTACGCGAAGCTCGCCGAGATCTATCCGGATTATAGGCTCCTCGACAAAAAAGACCTCTTCCGGAAGGTCATCGTCGCCTCCATCGTCGAGCGGGAGTACCGCAGGGAAAACGAAGCGCCGGTTATCGCTTCGGTGTTTTTTAACCGGCTTAAAATCAACAAGCCCCTCGAGTCCTGTGCCACGGTCGAGTACGTGCTTACCGAAGTCTTGGGGAAACCGCACAAAGAGCGCCTCACCACCGCCGATCTGAAGGTGCGGTCCACCTATAACACCTACGAGGTCTACGGACTCCCGCCCGGGCCCATCGGCAATCCCGGGACAACGTCGCTCCTGGCGGCCTTTTTCCCTATGAAGACGAATTATCTTTATTTCGTGCTCAAGGACCCGGCGAGCGGAGCGCACGAATTTTCGGAAACATATCAGAAGCACCTCTCCGCGAAAAGTCTGTACCTCAAGGGGTACTAAACGGAGCGGCGCGATTATGGCGATGAGGATTCCGGAAGAGACCATCAACAGGATTACTGAAAGCCTCGATATCGCGGCGATCGTCGGCGAATACGTCCCGCTGGTGAAAAAAGGGAACCGGTACTGGGGATTATGTCCGTTTCACAGCGAGAAAACGCCTTCCTTTGCGGTGACACCGGAGAAAGGGGTGTATTATTGTTTCGGTTGCCACAAGGGAGGCAGTCTGCTTACCTTCATCATGGAGATGGAAAAGCTTTCATTCGTGGAGGCGGTCCAGTTTGCCGCCAAAAAGGCGGGCATTGAGGTCGATTTTCAAAGCCGTGACCAGGATGGCCCGAAGAAAGAGGCGTTTCTCGAGTTGTACGGGCGGGTGGCGCAGTCATTCGCGCATATCCTTAAGAACCATGCCGCGGCGGAGCACGCGCGGAGGTACTTGGGTTCGCGGCATTTGGGCGAGGACATTCAGGAACGATTCTCCATCGGATATGCGCCGCCGCAGCGGGAATGGCTCTACGATTTTTTACGGAAAAAGAATTTTTCGGAGGAATTTCTCTCCCGCTCGGGGCTGTTCGTCAGGGAGAAGCGGGCCTATTTCGCCGACCGGATCATGTTCCCCATCGCCAATGCCAGAAACGAGGTGGTCGCGTTCGGGGGGAGGAGCCTGGGCGACGCGCAGCCAAAATACCTGAACACGCCGGAAACGTTCTTTTTCAAAAAAGGAGCGAATTTATACGGGATCGATCACGCGCTGCCGGCCGTGAAGGAAAGCGGGTTTGTCTACCTGGTCGAGGGATACATCGACGTGATGGCGATGCACGCTTCCGGCCTCGCCAATTGCGTCGCGCCCCTCGGAACCGCGCTCACCGAACGCCAGGCCCGGCTGTTAAAGCGCTATTGCTCCAAGGCCGTGCTCGTCTTCGACGGGGACGACGCCGGCGTGCAGGCCACTCTGCGCGCCCTGGAGATATTCGAGGCGTGCGACATGGAAACGGAAGTCGTCGAATTGAAGGAGAGAAAGGATCCGGCCGAAATTTATGAAAAGGACGATTCCGAGGCCTTGCATAAAGCGATGAAATGCTCTATTAATGGCTTTCAATTTATTCTCACGAGGGCGACGACTCACAATGATACAGCGACACCGAGGGGGAAGGAAGGTGTCGTGGCTTTCATTTCCTCGTATCTTTCGAAAGTCCAGTCCCAGATCCGACGCGACGCCTATATCGAGGCAACCGCCGAGGCGATCGGCGTGCGCGAGGAGACGGTGCGCCGGGATTTGTCGAGGCCGCGGAAATTCGCGCCTGCGACCGCAGAGACGGCGGTTGAGCGGATCGCGCCCGAGGTTAACGACGAGTTATTGTTCATGCTGGCCGCGGCCGTCGCCGAGCATGGTTTTCTCGAAGTGCGGAAAGGCATCCGGCTCGAAGACCTTCAGGACTCGGGCGCCCGGCAGCTTTATATCGCGCTTGAGGAATGTTTTCGGAATGACGAATCTTCAATGGAGCAGCTGCTGAAAAGAATCGAGGACGAATCGATTAAAACCCTGCTCGTGGAAAAGGCGTCTTCCGAGGAATTCGCCGTCAACCAGAAGGAATACATCGAAAAAAGCATACGGCGTATAAAAGAATTGAGCCTCAAGCGAAAACAAGACGAGATTGACGATAAATTGAAGGAATACGACAAGCGAAAAACGGATTACAGCGTGCTTCGCGATTTACAGCTGGAGAAGATGTACGTCGACGAAGAGCTGAAGAAATTGACGGCAAGGGACTATGGCAGAGACAACTGAATTGGTCAATGAACCCGCGGTGCAGAAACTTCTCGCGTATGCCCGCGAAAAAAAGAGCGTCAGCTACGACGAGGTCACCGATTTTCTGCCCGATAATATCGTCAACAGCGACAAGATCGAGGAGGTGATCAACATTCTCGAGGAGAATAAGATCAAGCTCGAGGATGAATTCATCGACCTGCAGCTCGATGACGAAAAACCGGAAAAAAACAATAAAAAGAACAAGAAACTCGTCTACGCCGAGGGCCGCGATTCCTCCAATGACGACCCCATCCGACTCTACCTGCGCGAAATCGGAAAGGAAAATCTTCTCACCGCCGAGCAAGAGGTGATCCTGTCCAAGAAAATGGAAGAGGGCGGCCACATCATCAAAAAGGTCATTCTTGAATCGAACATCCTGATCAATGAGTTCTACAAAATATGCCGCAAGGCGCTCTCCAAACGCGACCCCCGGGAAATGAATCTATCCAAGAAGGAGATCTCCGAGGTCCTGGCCGAGCGCAAACGTCTCAATGTATTTTATCGGGAAACCATCAAGGATGTGTTCCCCAAGTTGAAGGAATACAACGACCTCAAGAAACAATACGAGGAGATTCGGGAAGAACTCCTCGGCAGTCCCGAACTCGCCAAGAAGAGGTCGTCGCTGCTGCACGCGCTGAAAAAGGTCGCCTACCAGCCGGAGGAGATCAGCGCCATCGCGGACAAGTACATCCTGGCGGTGCGTAAGGTCAGGAGCATCCAAAAGGAGACGAAAAAGATAGAGAAACGGCTGGGGATCAAGGACACCAAGGAGCTGCGCAATCTGGTGCGGGGCTTGGCGAAGAGAAACGAGTGCGAAAAAATCGAGCGGTCGCTCGGCATGCCGCAGGACAAGATCAAGGATCTCATCCGCACCATCCACCTGAACGAAAGCAAAATCGACAAGATCGAGGTCGAATTCGAGGACCGGCTCGAGAATATCCTTGAACAGGCGAAACACGTCGAGCGCGGCAAGATCATGATGAAGAACGCCAAGGACAAGCTCATCAAGGCCAACCTGCGGCTTGTCGTGAGCATCGCGAAAAAATACACGAATCGCGGTCTGCATTTCTTCGACCTGGTGCAAGAGGGCAATATCGGGCTCATCAAGGCGGTTGAGAAATTCGAGTACCGGAAAGGCTATAAATTCTCGACCTATGCCACCTGGTGGATCCGGCAGGCCATCACCCGCTCCATTTCCGACCAGGCGCGCACCATCCGCGTACCGGTCCACATGATCGAGCAGATCAACAAGGTGATGCGCGAATCGCGGCAGCTCATGCAGGTTTTGGGCCGCGAGCCCACGGACGACGAGGTGGCCGATCATCTCGGCTGGTCCATTTCACGGGTCAAATCCGTGAAGAACGTCGCCCGGGAGCCGATTTCACTCGAGACGCCCATCGGCGAGGAGGAGGATTCGCTTCTCGGGGACTTCATCGAGGACAAGGACGTGGAGAACCCGGCGCACCAGACCGCCTTCCGCATCCTGCAGCAGCAGCTCAATTCCGTGCTCAAATCCCTGCCGCCCCGGGAGCAGGACGTCCTCAAGATGCGCTTCGGCCTCGTCGACGGATATTCACTCACTCTTGAGGAAGTGGGGCTTCACTTTAACGTGACCCGGGAACGGATTCGACAGATCGAGGCGAAGGCGCTCCGGCGCCTGCGGCACCCGAAAAAGAGCAGGAAATTGAAGGATTATCTCGATTACTGATATCCAGGGGGAAAGACATGCTGACAGAAGTGTTCGATAAATTGAAGGCGCTGCAAGTGGTGCTTTCGAAAAAATGCGAGGTGGAGGAGGAAGTCAACGAGATTCCGAAGGTGCTCACCACGAAGATCGAGCTCCTCAATCGCATCAAGAAAACGTCCGCCGACAAGCAAAAAAATTTCGAAGAAGTGATCCAGCGGGCGGGAGATCTCGCCGGCAAAATGACAGAGGCGGAAAAGGAACGGGAAACTTATGAGAAGCAGATGGACCAGATCAAGACCCAGCGCGAATACGAGGCTCTCGACAAGCAGATAAAGGACATTGCCGCCAAGGAAGCCGAATACCGCAAGGAGATACAGAAACTCGAGTCCGTACGCGACGATCTGAAGACCCAGGTTGAAAAAGAAAAGATCCTCATTCACAAGCAGGAAGAGGAAGTGAAGGAAGAACAGGCGAAGATCAAGCACGACGTGAAGGAAAAACAGAAGATCCTCAAGAATCTCGAAAAAGAGGAGCTCAAGATCACGCCGGGTTTGGACGAGGATATCCTGTTCAAATTCGAACGAATCATCAAGAGCAAGGCTGGGGTCGGAATCGTCGCCATCCGCAACGGCATCTGCACGGGCTGCCATATGATTCTCCCGGCGCAATTCGTCAATGACGTGCGGAGCGGGGCCGGCATCCAGTTTTGTCCCGAGTGCTCGCGTATTCTTTTCTGTTCGGACACTACCGATGAAAGCGGTGAGTTCATGTACGATGAGGAAACGGCCTCAGACGACGATGATGAAACCGACGACGACGACGACGGCGACGACGGCGACGACGGCGACGATTCCAGTGATAGCAGCGAGAGCTAGAGAGAATATTTCTGGTTTTTTGACAGGTCAAATCACCGCCCAGCACTCAATCGAGCGCCTATTCATGTTGAGTGAAAAATGGAGCGCTCGATTGAGTGCTGGGAGGAAAGTCCGGGCTCCAAAGAGCATGATGCCGGGTAACTCCCGGGCCTGACCAGCTGACTGCAAAGTCTGGTGGCCAGGACAGAGAGCGTCACAGAGACCTAACCGTCCCTCACCTCATGATTGAGGTGAGGGACAAGGGTGAAAAGGCGGGGTAAGAGCCCGCCGCGCCGCCGGCGACGGCGGCGGCTCGACAAGCCTCATCAGGAGCAAGGCCGAACAGCGGAGAGGGTGGCTCGCCCTGGTTATTCGGGCATTGACCGAATACAAAATCCGCGGGTTGGCCGCTAGAGACGGCGTGTGAGCGACCGTTCCAGAGAGATGGTGATTCTCGACAGAATCCGGCTTATCGACCTGTCTTTTTTTATTATAGTTTTTTGAAAAACCGCGCGCCATGGGAGTTTGTCGGACTGAGCGTCGGAATGGTCGATTTGGCATGTAAATGCATTGGAATTGACTCCTTTTGGAGTTTGCGAGATGGATAGTAAACGGTGGAATCGTAGACTATCTTCAAGTCAGACAAACTCTCAGGAAGAAAACGATTTATGTTGTTGGATTACGAAAGGTACCAGAGAAGGTCTCCGAAAAAAAAATCGCGCATCATCCTTTTTATTTTCCTCCTCATCGCTTTCGGGCTCGGTACGTATTTTCTCGTTTCCGCTTTTTTTCACAACCGGAAATCGTTCGAGGCATTGACGATGCCCCCGCCGGGAGACCGACTCGATGAGTTGTGGGCGCGGTTGGTCGACGTCGACCGTGCGCCGCAACAGGCCGGCACCAGCGAGAACGAGGAAAAGAAAATTCTCGATGAACTCATACGCCTTTCAGACGATCTCTTGTACAATAACCCTTTGTCCCTCAAACCGCTTCTCTATCAGGGGTACGCCTCCTTTTATCGAGGCCTGTGCGAGCCGACGTTTGAGAAACAGCTTCCGTACTTCAATCAATCCGTCATTTCCGAACGCAGGGCGCTTTTACACGCCGGTCAAGAACTGAAGCCCCAATTATGCTATATGCTCGGGAGGGTTTATTTCCATAAGCGCGCGTCGTATTACGACCTGGCGGCGAGGTATCTTGAACAGGCCCTGAAATTGGGATATAAACGACTAGATGCGTATGAATACCTCGTTCTCGTGTATAACGAATGGGGGATGACCGATCAAGCGATCGGTCATTTGGAAAAAGCGTACGCGGAGAAACACGATGTCTTATACCTGTACTCCCTTGCCCAAAGCTATCAAAAAGTGAACCGGCTTGCAGAGGCCAGGGAACTCTTGACCCGGGTGAAGAGTGAGGCTCAAGACGCGGAGTTGCTGAAAGAGTGTCGATTTCTCCTGGGTGAGATTCTATTCGCGCAGGGGAACTATCGGCAGGCGGAGCGGCAGTACCGGGACATTTTGAACGACGATACAAATTCGGCCGAGGCGCATTTTCGCCTGGCGCTCATATATGAAAAACTGGGCGATTATGCGCAATACCGTTTTGAACTCAGGCTCACCTTGGAGGAGGACCGGGGGCACAGCGGAGCGCGCAGCCGCCTGTGAGAAGGGCGGCGGCGAACGTCGAATGAGTCCATGCGGCGGGGCGGGGCCGATCGTGAAGCGTGTCGGCAACTCGTTTCAGTTTCACCGCATGCGATGTCCATAAAGGTTTCCGGCCGCCATAAAGGGAGGCAGAGTAAATGGCACTTCGTGAGCTTTTCGATAATTTTTCGACCGACATCGGCATTGATCTGGGGACGTGCAATACCCTCGTGCACGTGAAGGGAAAGGGCATCGTGCTCTGCGAGCCGTCCGTGGTGGCTGTGGAACGCGGTACGAAAAAGGTGCTCGCCGTCGGCGCCGAAGCCAAGAAAATGCTCTGGAAAACCCCTGGGAAAATAATCGCCATCCGCCCCATGCGCGACGGCGTTATCGCGGATTTCGAAACCACGGAAAAAATGATCCGCTATTTCATCGCTAAGGTCCTGCCGCGAAAGTGGTTCATCAAACCGCGGATGGTCATCGGCATCCCCACCTGCATCACCGAGGTGGAAAAGCGCGCGGTGCGCGAAAGCGCCGAGCAGGCGGGAGCCAGGGAAGTGGTGCTGATCGAGGAATCGATGGCGGCCGCCATCGGGGCCAATATTCCCATTTTGGAACCGGCCGGCAACATGATCTGCGACATCGGCGGCGGCACCACCGAAATATCCGTCATCTCCCTCGGCGGGATGGTCGTCTCCAATGCCATCCGCATCGGCGGGGATGAATTCGACGAGGCGATCATCAAACACGTCCGGAGCGTTCACAACCTGATCATCGGCGAACAATCCGCGGAAAACCTGAAGATCACCATCGGGAACGCATCTCCGGACAAGAAAATTGAAAAAATGGAAATCAAGGGCACCGACGCCATCACCGGGTTGCCCCGGCGCCTCGAGATGGATTCCATCGAGGTGCGGGAAGCCCTCCAGGAACCGATCACCGCGGTGATCGACGAAATAAAGCGCACCCTCGGCCAGACGCCGCCGGAACTGGCCGCCGACATCGTGGAACGAGGCATCGTCATGACGGGGGGCGGTTCCCTGCTCAAGGGGCTCCCCAAGCTCATTTCCAAGGAAACCGGGGTGCCGGTGATCCTGGCGGAGGAACCGCTGCTGTGCGTGGCCAAGGGGGCGGGAAAATTCTTCGAGAGCATCAGGGAATCGAGCGAAAAATTGTACCACATCAAGCATTAGGGCGCCGACGTCATGCGGAAGCTGTCCGGATTTTTCGTAAAATACAAGAAGCTGCTGACGCTTGTGTTTCTTATCGCCGTCTCGATGCTCATGGTCCTCCTGTCGGAAACGCCGGCCGTATCCGCCGTCAACCAAGTGGGACTCACCGTCGTCTCGTTTTTCCAGCGAATAGCCACTTCCGCCGCGCAGTGGTTGGGTGACTCTGTTAATTCCATCGGCAAGCTCGGCGAACTGAAAAAAGAGCTTTCGGACACCCAACGGGAGCTTCTCGAGTACAAGAAGGCCTCGCAGGACAATGTCATCCTGCGTGAAAAAGTGGAGGCCTTGTCCAGGGAGCTCGGCCTGGCCCGTGATCTCGATTACGCCTATATCCCGGCCGAAATCATCGCCTGGGGAACGCAGACGGATTTTTCCACCATCGTCATCAACAAGGGCGCCGCCGACAGAGTCGCGAAGGACATGCCGGTGGTGGCCTTCTCCGGCGGCACCATGGGCCTGGTGGGAAAAATCGGAATAGTCGGAAGCGCTTCGGCTGTTGTTTATACGATTCTCGATCCCAATTGCTTCGTCTCGGCGCTGTTCAAGGATACGCGGTACAAGGGAATCGTATCCGGGCTGGGGGCTTCGACGGACTACGTGGAAATGGATTTGGTGACCAAGAGTGCGGTGGACGAGTTACGGCCTGGCGCGATTCTTGTCACATCGGGACTCGGCGGACTTTTCCCGAAAGAAATACCGATCGGCCGGTGGCGGGAGGGGTACGAGGCCAAGGATTACGAGTCCGTGGTCAAGCTTCGAATCACGCCGATTCTCAATTTTCAAAAGATCGAGTACCTGTACGTGCTCAAGGTGGAGGACCGGCCGTGAAGGAACTCAAGGCGGTTATCCTGATCTTCCTGCTTCTCATGGCGGCGATCATACTCCAATCGACGTTATTCGAATTGCTGAATATCAATCACGTTCGTCCCAATATCTGTTTGATGATTATTATTTTTGCGGCACTCCAGCGCGGGTCCATGGCCGGCATGCTGACCGGTTTTACGGCCGGAATGCTGGAAGGTTTCTTTATGCCGAAATTCGGATTTATCGCCCTCATTCAGACGATCATCGGTTATATGCTCGGTCGTTTCGAGGGAGTGCTGTCGATCGATACGTTTATCATGAAGATCCTCCTCGTCATCGGCGCGACGCTCGCCGAAGGGATCCTCCGCGGATTCGGCCACCTCATTTTCGGGATCGCGGGACCGCCTTTCTTTATCTTCGTCCTTAATGTGCTCATCGAATGCGCGTATAACGCGGTTCTGGCGCCCTTTATCTTTTTCCTCCTCAAGATCATGAGGCTGTTCAAGGTCAAGGGATTGGAGCCTGTCTGATGCAGACGGAAAGCACGACCGGAGGTGTTATCCGGGCGCGTTTATCACTGTTCGCAATCGTGGTGATCGCGGGTTTTTCCATTCTCTTTCTCTATCTCTTTTATCTTCAGGTGATCCGCGGGCGAGAGTACCGGGAACTCTCCAGAAACGTCGCCTCCCGGGAGATCACCATCCCCACGCAGCGGGGCGAAATCTACGACCGTCACGTCGATCGGCCATTGGTCATGAACATCGAAGATTTCGTCCTGCAACTGATTCCGGGGCAGGTGACGACGGACAAGCGAGCCTATTTTGAGAGGCTGGCCGGCGTGCTGGGGATGAGCATGAAGGAGTTCAACCAGAAGGTTCCTCCCAAGATGTACAATCTTTTTCAGCCGGTGGAAATCAAATCGGGCGTTTCCTTTGAAAACATCTCCTATCTCGCCGAGCACATGGATGAATTCCCTGGCATTGTCTGGAGTTCGACCCTTAAGCGGGAATACCTCGGTACCGGCTCCTTAAGTCACGTCATCGGATACGTCGGCGGCATCGACGAGTCGGAGCTCGAGCTCATGTACAACCTCGGCTACGACCGCAATTCCATCATCGGGAAGACGGGGCTGGAAAAGCAGTACGATACCCAGTTGCGCGGGAAGGACGGCAAACGGTTCCGCTACGTCGACGTACGGGAGAGGCGCGTCGGGCGGCAGGCGGAGGAGATCCCCCCGGTCCTGGGCGACCACCTCGTGTTGACCGTCGACCGCGACATCCAGACACTCTGCGAAAAGTCGCTCGGCAGACGATCGGGCGCCGCGGTGGTGCTCAAGCCCGCCACGGGCGAAGTGCTCGCCCTCGTCTCAATGCCGGCCTTCGATTCGAACCGCATCCTGGAAAAGGATTACTACGACAATCTGCGGCTTGACCCGGACAATCCCCTCTACAACCGGGCCATAAGCCCGTTTCCGCCCGCCTCGACGTTCAAGGCCATCATGGCCACCGCCACGCTTCAGACGAATGCCTTCCCGCCCGACAAGAAAATATTCTGCTCCGGGGTCATCTACATAGGCGACCGCGCCTTTCACTGCTGGAGAAAAGGCGGACACGGGTGGCTCGATCTCAAGGGCGGCGTGGCCAATTCCTGCAACAACTACTGGCAGACCGTCGGCGTCAAATATCTGGGGGTCGAGAACATCGTCACGTACGCGAAGGAATACGGGCTCGGCGAACCGACCGGCATCGACCTGCAGGGCGAAAAATCCGGATTCGTGCCCTCGCCCGAATGGAAGGAAGACAATGAGCGGATGCCCTGGCTGGGCGGCGACACCGCCAACCTGTCGATCGGGCAGGGATATGTCACGGCCACTCCGCTGCAAATGGCGAACGTGGTCAGCATGATCGTCAACAACGGCACGGTGTACAAACCCCACCTGTTGAAGGAAATCATGGACCCGAAGGCCAATGGGAAGGTCATTTCTTCGACCGAACCGGTGATCCTGCGCCGATCGACCATCATCAGCCCGGAGACGTTCGCTTTGGTGAGGGAAGCCATGCGCGAGGTGGTGCTGTCGGGCACCGCCCATTACGTCATGACCACGCCGCTCGTGCAGGTGGCGGGGAAAACCGGCACGAGCGAGCTGGGCCCGGACAAGAAGGACAAGACGCACGAGTGGTTCGTCGGCTTCGCGCCGTACGACGCGGCGAGTTCGGCCGACCAGGTGGTCGTGGTCGTGTTCGTGGAAAACGTCCCGAAGAACGAATGGTGGGCGCCGCGCATCGCCAATTACATTATCCATGGCATCTTCGGTCACAAAACGTTCGAAGAGGCGGAAGCGCAATTGGGGAAACTCGACTGGAACGAACCGCGCAGCGGAGCTTCCAGCGAAACGCGCAGCGAAGCTTCCAGCGAAACGGAGAAACCGGATTGAACAAGCGCGGATCGCTCTTCAGCCTCGATCTCCCCATCCTCATTTCGGTGTTCGCCTTGGTTGTCATCGGCATCTTGTTCATCTATTCGAGCAACACCGACACCGCCGGCAACATGGTCAAGGACGAATTCATCAGGCAGATCGTGTGGGCCGTGATCGGGATGGGTGTGCTCGTTTTTTTCTCGTTCTTTAATTATCTCAATTTTCGGGATTACGCCTGGATCATTTATATCGTCGTCATGGTGATGCTCCTCGTCACGCTCATCATCGGACGCGACGTCAACGGCGCCCGTTCCTGGCTCGGTATCGGAGGGGTGGGGGTCCAGCCGTCCGAATTCGCCAAGCTCGCGACGATCCTCTTTCTCGGCTTTTACCTGGACAGAGTGGGACAGCGAATCCGTAATCTGCCGCATTTTCTCCTGGCTTTCCTCATTTGCCTGGCTCCCATATTCATGGTCCTTCTGCAGCCGGACATGGGAACGGCCCTCGTCTTCATTCCCATTTTCATCGTCATGACGTGGACGGCGGGCACCAAGCGCCGCTACCTGGTGTTTCTCGTATCGTTCGGTTTCTTATTCTTGCTTTTCCTGATCATGCCCGAATTGGCGAAATATTTTCCCGTCTTCGCCGATACGGCATTTCAGGTATTCACGGTCCCGCGCTATCTGCTTATTTTCAGTTTCGTAGTCTTGGGCATAGGCATCCTCTCATATCTGGGTTATTTTTTCTTCCGCGCGGCGTATTACTACTGGATCACGTTCGGAAGCGCGATTTTCTTTTCGTCCTCGATCATCGTCGGACTGATGCGTATCATCGGAATCAAAGGCCTCCAGGCATACCAGATCAAACGGCTCATCATTTTCCTCAATCCCTATATTGACGCGCAGAAGGAAGGGTATAACATCATCCAGTCAATTACCGCCGTCGGGTCGGGAGGCTTCTTCGGCAAGGGCTTCCGCTCGGGCACCCAGAGCCAGCTCAAATACCTGCCCATGCAGAGCAACGATTTTATTTTTCCGATCATCGCCGAGGAATGGGGCCTGGTGGGAGCGACGATCGTTCTTCTCCTTTTCACCGTTCTCCTGTACCGCTCGCTGAAAATCGTCCGAAACAGCCCAGATCGTTACGCCCAGCTCATCGGAGCCGGCATCGTGGGCATGATCTTTTACCATTGCGTCATCAACATCGGCATGACCATGGGACTCATGCCCATTACCGGCATTCCGCTTATTTTCATTTCCTACGGCGGCTCCTCCCTGCTGACCGGACTCATGTGCATCGGCATCATTCTCAATATCTATTTCCGCCGGTACTCGGCTTAAAAAATGGCGAAGCTCGATCCGGCCCAGGTTCGTCCGCTGTTGCTCCGGGTTTCCAAACCGGCCCGCTATACGGGCGGAGAATACGGCAGCGTCACGGGGGAGGGGAGCCTGACCGTCGCCGTCTCGTATCCCGATCTGTACGAGATCGGCATGTCCAACAGCGCGCTCCGCATCCTGTACGGGCTCCTCAATCGAATCGACGGCGTGCGATGCGAACGCGTATTCGCTCCGGATGACGATATGGAGAGCGAACTGCGCCGCCTGCGGCTGCCGCTCTTTTCCCTCGAAAACCGCCGCCCCTTGCCGGAATTCGATTTTCTCGCCTTTTCCGTCGGTTACGAGCTTAATGCCACGGCCGTCCTCCAGATTCTGGATTGCGGAAATATCCCGTTCAGGGCCGCCGACAGAACCGGGGGATATCCCCTCATCATCGGGGGCGGCCCGGGGCTCACCAATCCCGCCCCTTTTCTGCCGTTTTTCGATTTCATCTATGTCGGTGAAGCCGAGGGATGGCTGGAAGAAACGTTTGGCCGTCTCGCGGAGCTCAAACGCGCCGGCGCCGGTCGCGCGGATCTCGCGGCGCTTCTGGAAACGCAGGATTCGATCGTCTGTCGAAAAAAACCGTTCGCCCGGCGCGCCGTCTGGACGGGGTTCGGCGGGGAGGCGGCGGAGGACTCGTTCCCCGTGGCGAGCCTCAAGGCTGCCCAAGACCACGGCTCGGTGGAGATCATGCGCGGCTGTCCCAACGGCTGCCGGTTCTGCAACGCCGGTTTTATTTACCGGCCCTACCGGGCGAAACCGCAGGCGGCGGTCCTCCGTCAGGCGTGCCGCCTGACCTTCGATTTCGGGTACCGCGAGCTGTCGCTGTCGTCGCTTTCCTCAGGCGATTACCCGGGCATCGCCGACCTCGTGAGGCTTTTAAACCGAGAGCTCTCCCACATCGGCACGTCCTTCTCCTTGCCGTCGCTTAAAATCGATTCGCTCGCGCTGGGGCTCTTCCGCGAAATCAAGACCGTGCGCAAGAGCGGGCTCACCTTCGCGATCGAGTCGCCGTTCGAGGATGCGCAGCGCGGAGTCAACAAGCCGGTCCCGATCGAAAAGACGATCGCTCTTCTGCGGGAAGCGAAGTCCCTCGGCTGGCGCCAGGCGAAGTTCTATTTCATGCTCGGCCTGCCGGGATACACCGAGGCGGAGGAGACCGACGGCATCCTCGAGTGCCTGAACCGGATCTCGCGCGCGGCGCCGCTCGACCTGCACGTCAATCTGTCGACGTTCATCCCCAAGCCCCACACGCCGTTTCAGTGGTGCGCCCAACTCGGGGAGGAGAAGGCGAGAGAGCGGATAGGGCGCCTCCGTTCCAGCCTGCCGCGCCGGACGTTCAAGATAAGCTTTCACGATCCGTTCCAGTCGTTCCTAGAGGGACTCATCGCCCGCGGGGACGAACGGGTGGGGGCCTTGATCGAACGGGCCTATAAGGCGGGCGCCCGTTTCGACGCCTGGGAGGAGCGGATCAAGATCGACCTCTGGCGGGAGGTGTTGGCCGGAGCGGGCTGGGACGTGGAAAAGGAAGTCTATCGCCCGCGCGCGTACGACGAGCCGCTGCCCTGGAGCGATGCGAACGCAGGCGTCGCGGTGGACATGGGCGTCTCCGCGGGCGCCCTGCGCCGGGAAGCCGTCCGTGCCGGGCGCGGGGAATTGACGCCGCCGTGCGCGCCCGGGTGCCTGACACCCTGCGGCGTCTGCGTCGGGGATGTCGCCGTGAACGTCGCGTCCGAGCAAACGTCGGTCGAGCCGTATGTTCCCGATCCGAGGATAGAGAAGAGCCGCTCGGTAATCGCGAAGAACGAAACCCGCCGGGTGCTGTTCGCCTTTTCGAAAACCGGTGACGCGGCGTTTCTCTCGCATCTCAACGTCATGACGGTGTTCGAGCGGTCATTTTTGCGTGCCGGATATTATTGCAGAATGACGGGCGGTTTCAATCCCAAACCGATTCTCGAATTCGCCAATCCTTTGCCCCTGGGCTTTGAATCGCGCTTCGACGCGGCCGCGGTTGATGTATATGAATTCGACGATCCGGAGCGATTTTGCGGGGCCGTCAACAGGGCGTTGCCGCGGGGCCTGTCGGTCGTAAAGGCAAAGCTATTGCCGCCCTGGAAGCCGGGCGACAAGAAGACATCGCTCATGGCGCGGTTCTGGGGAGGTGATTATCTTCTTGAAGTGCAGCGGGAACCCGACATACGCCGATTGAACGAGATACCTGAGGTTCGCCTGATGCGTCCGAGCGGAGAACCCGGGCAATGGATCGTCAGGTTCGGCGGTACAGGACAGAACGGTTTGGGGTTCAAGAAATTTCTGGCCGGGCTATTCGGGACCGAGGAATACCTTTCAGTGTGCAATCCGATCCGCATCATGACGTTGGGCTTGGACTTTGAAGGGAAACCGCAGAATTACTTTGAATTTCTTTAACTCACGGCTTGAAACACCGGTCAATGTGAATTGAGTTTTGACGTAATAGGGCAGGACTGACAATCAAAAGCCATGGTTTGTATAGTGAGACTAATGCATTAACATAGATTCATTTAAGTCGACAGAATATATATTATAGGAAGTATAATTAATGCAACTAATGCAATGCTATTTTCACGGCGATAGTTTCCGAATTCGCCGATCGTATTTTACGAAAAAAATCCACTCCTATTTGAAAAAGCTCCTTTCGTTTTTCATTACGGTATTTATTGAAATGTTGGCTGTTTTTTTCTTGCCACAAGAGGTTGACAAATGGCGAAATTTGATATTATTTATAATGAATGGATCTGAACAGGTTTATGAATTCCAAGACGCTCATTACTCGGATTTCCACCATTACCATTCTCATTGTACTGCTCCTGTTAAAACTAAAACCGGAGGAGTAGGTTTCGAGGCTGAAGCTTCAAGGCCGTTCTCTTCCGGGGAACGGCCTTTTTTTTCAATTTTTCGGGCGAGGAGGACGACATGATGCGCAACGGCGCTGAAATGCTGATCGAGGCTTTAAAGCGGGAGGGAGTCGAGGTCATTTTCGGATTTCCCGGGGGGGTCGTCATACCGGTTTTCGACGCCCTTTATTCGGAACCCGCGATCAAGGTCGTACTCACCCGCCATGAGCAGGCCGCCGTACACGCCGCGGACGGGTACGCCCGCTCCACAGGCAAGACGGGCGTTTGCCTGGTGACGAGCGGGCCCGGTGCGACCAACACCGCCACCGGTCTGGCCACGGCCAATTTCGATTCGGTTCCGATCGTGTGCATCACCGGACAGGTGCCGCTCAACATGATCGGGAACGACGCCTTCCAGGAGGCGGACACGATCGGCATCACCCGCCCCATCACCAAGCACAACTACCTGGTGACCGAGCGGAGCGAGCTGGCCGCGACCATTAAAAAGGCCTTCATCATCGCCGGGAGCGGACGGCCGGGTCCGGTGGTCATCGACCTTCCCAAGGACATCATCGTGGGGAAACTGGACGAAGAATACCCCGACGAGGTGAAGATGCGCGGCTACAATCCCGTGCTCAAGGGCCACATCGGACAGATCAAGAAGGCCGCCGAGCTCCTCGCCAAGGCCAAGCGGCCGCTGTTCTACGTCGGCGGCGGGATACAGATTTCCGGGGCGGCGCCCGCTTTCCGGAAGGTGGTGAAAAAAACCGGTGTGCCGGTCATAAGCTCGCTCATGGGGATCGGCGCCATCGAGAGCGATCACCCGCTCAACCTGGGCATGCTCGGGATGCACGGCACCTACGCCGCCAACATGGCCGTCACCGAGTGCGACCTCATCTTCGGCGTCGGCACCCGCTTCGACGACCGGGCGACGGGCAAGCTCGAGTCCTTCGCCCCCCACGCTACGATCATCCACGCCGACATCGACCCGTCCGCCATCGCCCGCAATGTTCCGGTCGAGATCCCGATCGTGGGAGACGCGGCCCTGGTGCTCGAAGACTTGCTCCCCTTCGCCAAGCCCCCCTCGATCGATCCGTGGGTGAAACTGGTGAGCGGGTGGAAAGAGGAACATCCGGTTGTGCCCGAGAAGTCGCGGGGACGGCTCTCGCCGGGCGTCGTCGTGAAGAAAATCTCCGAGGTTTTCCCGGAGGCGATCATCGCCACGGAAGTCGGCCAGAACCAGATGTGGGCCGCCCTCTTCTACAACTATACTCAGCCCCGCACGCTCATCACTTCGGGCGGTTTGGGGACGATGGGGTACGGGTTCCCGGCGGCCATCGGCGTCAAGATCGCCCACCCCGACAAGACGGTCATCGACATCGCCGGGGACGGATCGATTCAGATGAACATCCAGGAAATGGCCACCGCCGTCCAGGAAGGCCTGGCGGTGATCATCGCCGTGCTCAACAACGGCTACCTCGGCATGGTGCGGCAATGGCAGGAGCTCTTTTACGGCAAGCGCTATTCGGGCACCTGCCTGAAAAGGCGTCCGGAGTGCCCCGAACAATGTTCCAATCCCGGCGACCAATGCCTCGCGTACGTGCCCGACTTTGTCAAGCTGGCGGAGGCTTATGACTCCGTCGGCATACGCGTGACGAAGGAAGAGGAAATCGTGCCGGCGTTGAAGCGGGCGGCCGAGGTCAAGGACCGGCCGGTGATCATCGACTTCATCATCGACGAAGAGGCCAACGTCTGGCCCATGGTGCCCGCCGGCGGCGCCAATAAAGACATGCTGCTGGGAGGTGTCAAATGACGCACGTGATCAGTCTCCTCGTGGAAAACCACCAGGGCGTCCTTGTCCGCATCGCCGGACTCTTTTCCGGGCGGGCCTACAACCTGGAATCGCTCACCGTCGGGGTGACGACCGATCCGGCCGTGTCCCGCGTGACGCTCGTCTGCTCGGGCGACGACGCCGTCATCGAGCAGATCAAGAAGCAGCTCAACAAGCTCGTCGACGTCATCAAGGTGATCGACCTCACCGGCCTGAAATCGATCAACCGGGAGCTGGCGCTCGTCAAGGTGCAGGCCGGCCCCGAGCGCCGGGCCGAGATCATTCAGGTGGCCGACGTATTCCGCGCCCGCGTGATCGACGTCGGAGCGGATTCGATCTCGCTCGAGGTGACCGGTTCCACGGAAAAGATCGACGACCTGCTTTCGATCATCGGAACGTCCGCGGTCCAGGAGATGGCGCGAAGCGGGCTCGTCTCCATCGAACGCGGCCGCAAGACGAAAAAAACGGCGAAAGGAGCGTGATCCATGGACAAGGTATTCATTTTCGACACCACCCTGCGAGACGGCGAGCAGTCGCCGGGGGCGTCCATGAGCCTGGAGCAGAAATACGAGCTCGCCGTGCAACTCGGCCGCCTCGGCGTCGACGTCATCGAGGCCGGGTTCCCTGTTTCCTCGCCGCACCAGTTCGAGTCGTGCCGCTACATCTCGGAAAGGCTCAAAGGTCCGACCGTGGCCGCCCTGGCCCGGGCAGTGGAAAAGGACCTGGAAAGCGCCGCCGAGGCGGTGAAGAAGGCGGAGAAGCCTCGGATCCACACCTTCATCGCCACGAGCCCCCTCCACATGAAGCATAAGCTCAACAAGGACCCCGACACGGTCGTGGAGATGGCCGTCAAGGCCGTCACCTACGCGCGGAACAAGGTGCCGGAGGTGGAGTTCTCCCCCGAAGACGCGACCCGGAGCGAACTTCCCTTTCTCTGCCGCATACTGGAGAAAGTGATAAACGCGGGCGCCACCATCCTCAACATCCCCGACACGGTCGGGTACGCCGTGCCGGAGGAATTCGGCCGGTTTATAAAGGCGATCAAGGAGGGCGTCCCCAACATCGACAAGGCGATCATTTCCGTGCACTGCCACAATGATCTGGGGCTGGCGGTGGCCAATACCCTGGCCGGCGTCCAGAACGGCGCACGGCAGGTCGAAGTGACCTTGAACGGGATCGGCGAACGGGCGGGCAACGCCTCTCTTGAAGAGTTCGTCATGGCGCTTTACGTGCGCCGCGATCTCGTTCCTCTGGCCACCAACATCAACACCAACCAGCTGTGGAATTCGTGCAAGCTCCTGTCGAGCATCATCGGCTTTCCCATCCCCCGAAACAAGCCGATCGTGGGAGAGAACGCCTTCGCGCACGAGTCCGGCATCCATCAGGACGGCGTGCTCAAGAAACGCGAGACCTACGAGATCATGACGCCGGAGTCGGTCGGCCGCGAGGTGAGCAAGATAGTCCTGGGAAGGCACTCCGGTCTGCACGGGTTCAAGACCCGCCTGGGCGAGCTCGGCTTTTCGCTTGCGGAAAACGAGCTCAAGGCGGCCTACGAGCATTTTCTCCAGATTGCGGACCGGAAAAAGGAAGTGTTCGACGACGACCTGTTCGTGATCGTAAGCGAGCAGATGGATTCGGGGCAGGAGGCCTACCTCCTCGACTACTTCAGCATTCAGTCCGGGAACAAGGCCGTGCCCACCGCCGCCGTGCGCCTGAAAACGGACGATCGGCTCGTCGAGGAGGCCGCCACCGGGGACGGCCCCGTGGACGCCATCTTCAAGGCGGTCGACCGGGTGACCGGCCTCAAGACGGAACTCAAGGAATTCGCGGTCCAGGCCGTGACGCCCGAAAAAACGGCCATGGGAGAGGTGTCGGTGGCGGTGGAAATCGACGGGCGCACGTACTCGGGCCACGGCGCCTCGACCGACATCCTCGAGGCGAGCGCCAAGGCGTACATCAACGCCCTCAACCGATATCGGCGCGTGTCGCAGATAAAAACCAAGGCGTAAAAGGAAATGATTATAGGAATGACGTTGACTGAAAAAATCTTGGCGAAAAAGGCGGGCGTAAAAAGCCTGACGCCTCAGGAATTTATAGAGATCGAGCCGGACCTGGCGCTCTCAAACGACATCACGGCGCCGATCACGATCGATGAATTCGAGAAGGCGGGCGGGAAGAACGTCCGTTGTCCCGAACGGGTCTTCATGATCCCCGACCACTTCACCCCCAACAAGGACATCCTTTCCGCCGAGCATTACCGGAAACTCAAGGATTTCGCGGCCAAGCACGCGGGGGTGCGATTCTTCGAGCAGGGCGAGGTCGGGGTCGAACACGCCCTCCTCCCGGAGATGGGAGCGATCCGGCCCGGCATGGTCGTCATCGGCGCCGACTCGCACACCTGCACGTACGGTGCGCTCGGAGCCTTCTCCACCGGAGTCGGCTCGACCGACGTCGCCGGATTCCTGCTCACCGGTAAAGCCTGGCTCAAGGTGCCGCCGACGGTGAAGGCCGTGTTCACGGGCGTCATGGGCGAATGGATGTCCGGCAAGGACCTCATCCTGCTTCTCATCGGGAAGATAGGCGTGTCCGGCGCGCAGTACAGGGCGATCGAATTTTCGGGGCCCGTCATCGACGCGCTGTCGGTCGAGGGACGCATGACCATGGCCAACATGGCCATCGAGGCGGGCGGCAAGAACGGGGTGTTCGTTCCGGATACAAAGGTCGCGGAATACCTCAAGGGCCGGACGAAGGAAAAAGGCGATTATCTCGCGCCCGACGCCGACGCGGTATACGAACGGACCGTCACCATCGACGTTACCGGCCTCACACCGGTGGTCGCCTGCCCTCACCTTCCGGAAAACGTGAAGCCGGCCCGGGACATCATGAACGTCCGGATCGATCAGGTCGTCATCGGCTCCTGCACCAACGGCCGGATCGAGGACATGCGGGTGGCGGCGAAAATCCTCAAGGGACGGAAGGTCGATCCGAACCTGCGCTGTCTCGTCCTGCCGGCCACTCCGAAGATCTACCGCCAGGCGCTTGACGAGGGCCTCTTCCAGGTCTTCCTGGACGCGCACGCGGTCATTTCCCCGCCCACCTGCGGGCCGTGTCTCGGCGGGCACATGGGCATTCTCGCGCACGGCGAGCGCTGCGTTTCCACCACCAACCGCAATTTCGTGGGCAGGATGGGCCATCGGGAGAGCGAGATCTACCTCGCCTCCCCGGCGGTGGCCGCCGCCTCGGCGGTGGCGGGCCGGATCACCGACCCCTCGGAACTGATGAAATGAACCGAACTGAATTGCCGAAAATCAAAAGGGTTTCAGCAATTCAGACGAGAATGGAATTTTATTATTTTGGAAATATGAGAGCACACGACAGAGCATTGGCATGAGGAGTAATAGAAAATGAAATATACCGGCACAGTTTACACGTTCGGTGACAACGTCAATACCGACGAGATCATCCCGGCGCGCTACCTCAACACCACCGACCCGACGGTGCTCGGAAGGTACTGCATGGAGGACATCCGGCCGGGTTTCGGCACGCGGGCCGAAAAGGGAAGCATTATCGTGGCGGGGGACAACTTCGGCTGCGGCTCTTCGCGCGAGCACGCGCCGCTCTCCCTCAAGTACGCGGGCATTGCCTGCGTGGTGGCAGTGTCCTTCGCCCGAATCTTTTTCCGCAATGCGATCAACATCGGTCTGCCCATTATTGAGAGCCGGGATATTTCAAGTAAAGCGAAGGAAGGAGACACTTTGACGGTCGACCTCGACACTGGACGCGCCGTCGTCGGCGGGGAAGAAATAGCGATCGCCCCCTTCCCTCCCTTCATGCAGAAAATTGTGGAGGAGGGCGGCTGGCTGCCGTACCTCCTCAAGACCACGGCGCACTGAAAAGAGGCGGCACATGAAGAAAATAGACATCTTCGACACCACGCTCCGGGACGGCATGCAGGGCCTGGAGATAAATTTCACTCTGGACGACAAGCTCGAGATCGCGCGAAAGCTCGATGAGTTCAAGATCGATTACATCGAGGGGGGGTTTCCGCTCTCCAACGACCTGGAGGCTGAATTTTTCAGGCGGATCCGCCGCGAAAAGCTCTCCCACGCGAAAATCGTCGCCTTCGGTTCCACCCGCAAGCCCAAGGGCAAGGCCGAATCCGATCCGCAGATCACCGCCCTGATCGAGGCGGAAACGCCCGCCGTGGTCGTCGTGGGCAAAGCCTGGACCGCCCACGTCGATCTGGTATTGAAGACGACGCGGGAAGAAAACCTCAACATGATCCGCGACTCGATCTCGGTGCTGAAGAAGGAAGGCCGGGAGGTGATTTTCGACCTCGAGCATTTCTTCGACGGCTACAAGGCCGATCCGGCCTATGCGGTCGATGTCCTGAAAGCCGGCAAGGAGGCCGGCGCCGACTGCCTTGTGCTCTGCGACACAAACGGCGGCATGCTCCCCATGGAGGTGGCCGAGATCGTGCGCTCCCTGCCCCGCCAGGAGCTCGCCCGGATCGGAATTCACTGCCACAATGACACGGGCAACGCCGTGGCCAATACGCTCGTCGCCGTGGCCGAGGGGGCGGTTCACGTCCAAGGGACGATCAACGGCTGGGGCGAGCGGTGCGGCAACGCCAACCTCTGCGTCGTCCTCCCCAACCTTTGCCTCAAAATGAAGCTCAACGCCTCGCCCGCCGCCAACCTGGACCGCCTGACCTCGCTCTCCCGGTTCGTGGCGGAGAAGGCGAACATCATCCCCGACCGGCGCTCGCCGTACGTGGGCGAAGCCGCCTTCACCCACAAGTCGGGCCAGCACGTGGACGTCCTCATGAAGGCCGATTACCTCATGGAGCACGTGCCGTCGGCGTCCGTCGGCAATGAGCGTTCCATCATTCTCTCCATCCTCGGCAGCCGCTCGACCATCCTCAAGAAACTCGCCAAATACGGCGAATTCGACAAGAACGAGGCCGTCGTCCACGAGCTCGCCAACAAGATGAAGACGCTCGAGCAGGAGGGGTACGAGTACGAGGCGGCCGAGGCGTCCTTCGACCTCATCATCCGCAAGGCGCTGGGACGCTACAAGCCGCTTTTCGAGCTTCTCAACTACAACCTGGAGTCGCACAAGGTGAGTACGGCCCCCGCCAAGACAGTCGGGAAGATATTCCTCAGGCTCAATGAACAGGACGTCATGGGCGCGGCGGTGCGCACCGGTCCGGTGGACGCTCTCGACGCCGCCCTACGGGACGCCCTCGCCCCGGCCTTTCCCTTCATCGCGAAGCTCAAAATCACCGACTACCGGGTGCGCGTTCTCAACCCGGAAAAGGCCTCGAGCGCCAAGGTGCGCGTGTTCGTCACCTCAAGCGACGGCGACGTGGAATGGGACACCGTCGGGGTCTCGGAGAACATCATCGAGGCTTCCTGGCAGGCCCTGGTGGACAGTTTCGAGTATTACTACGACAATCACGTTCTGGACGGCACGGAGAAATAAATGGCGCCCATCGTCGTGTACATCACCGGTTTCAGGCAGCACGCGGGCAAGACGGTGACGAGTCTCGGGCTCATCTCGCTTTTCCGAAAATACCTGGATCCCATCCACATCGGGTACATCAAGCCGGTGGGCCAGGAGCTCGTGGAAGTTACGGACGGGCGAAGAATCGACAAGGACGCGCGCGTCGTCAAGGAATTCTCCGGCATCCCCGACATGGACCTGGGCCAGGTGTCGCCGGTGCGCGTCGGTTCGGGTTTCACCCGCTCCTTCCTGTCCTCCGATGATACGCGCGAGGAGACCCAGAGACTCGAAGACTCCATCCTCGAGTCTCTCAAGAGCCTGTCCCACAAAAAAGTCATCATCGCCGAGGGCACGGGACATCCGGGCGTGGGGAGCATCGTCGGCCTGTCCAACGCCAATGTGGCCGCCCTCATCAACGCGGACATCGTCTTCCTCTCCGGAGGAGGCATCGGCAAAGCGCTCGACATGCTCGAGGTCGACCTTTCGTATTTCCTGTTCAAGCGGGTGCGGGTGCGGGGCATCGTCTTCAACAAGCTCATCCCGGAAAAGATCGAGACGATGAAACAGTTCGTCACCGACGGCCTGCTCAACAAAATGTACGGCGCCTTCGGCGGCTCGCTTTCCATCCTCGGGTTCCTCCCCATGATCGACCTCCTCACCCAACCGTCCATGAAGGTGGTCTTCGAGACGTTTCGGGGAGCGGCGGCCGTGGGAGACCCGGAGGACGAGCTTTGGAAGGTGCCGTGCGCATCCATCAAGGTCATCTCGCTTACGGAGGAGAGCCTCAAGCTCGACAAGTACGTGACGCCGCATTCGCTCGTCATCATCGCCGCCAACAGCTTCCGGCGCATCAGGTCGATCTGCGATTACCATGTGAAGAAGAAACCTTCGGGACAAGGCATCGCCGGGCTCATCCTCACCTGCGGAGAAAGCTCGACCTTCGACAAGGCCGTCGAAAGGGAGATCCACCGCGCGGACATTCCCGCCGTCTACGTGAACGAGGACACGGCGACGGCGGAAAAGCTCGTCCTGGAAACGTACGAAAACACCAAGCTCCAGATTTATGAAAAGCCGAAACTCAAGGAAGTGGAGCTGCTTTTCGAGCGGCATTTCGATTTCCAGAAGTTTTTGGATTCGTTTTCCATCAAGCTTTAATTCCCCCAGAGAACCACGGATGTCACGGATAGGACGGATGATACGGATGGAGGGAGAAAAACAGAAGAATTTTCGAAAAAGTTTACGGAACGCAATATTTAGCATAAACTTAATGAAAAAGATGATTTTCGATTACTTACTTCTTGGATTACCATGCCGCTGGGTATACTATATTACAAATTTCCGGAAAAACCGTTTCTCTTTCTATTTCTCCTTCTTCCTTATCCGTGTTATCCGTTCCTATCCGTGTAATCTGTCCGGGTAGAATCGGGCAGTTACCCGCCCGAAGCCCCCGCAGACCCGTACGAGCCCAATTAAGGCATACGGTTCCTCCATGCATGGATTCGCTAAACGGTAGAGTGCACTATTCGTGGTTGTGGTA
>JAFGSW010000044.1 GCA_016934415.1 Spirochaetales bacterium
ATTGGCCTCCAAGAGCTTCACCGTCTGGTCCATAAGGGCGACGACGGCCGGAACGCTTCTGGCGTTCCCCATCTTCAGAAGATCGTCGGGCATCTGCTTGCCCATGCGGCTGGCCCTCAGCGCTCGGTTGACCGCCGCCCTCCGCCATACCTTGGCCTGCCTCATCAGTTTGTTGACTTCCTGGGTGGAGCTCTTGGATTCCTCCTCGGAAAGCGTCTTGTCCTTGTAGGCGGCGCTGACGCGGTCCGGGGCCGCCGTCACCTCTTTCAGGTAGCCTTCCGGAAGCAGATCGGTCGATGCCTGCCCGTCCCGTTTGGCCAGACCCGTGGTGTATCCGGCCTGTTCCACCAGGTACCCGGCCCTGCTGCGCGATCCGATCTCGGTCACTTGGTCTTTCGTTTTTTCCGTAATCGTGACTTTGAACCTCCTGAAAAATTCGGATGGAGATTTTTAAGCGGGTTTTGTAATGAGACTTCTTGTAAAAATATTTATAGCGGGACGGCTACCCGCGTCGCTTGTTGTATTTTGGCTCAAGATGATCTATAAGGAATATTTCCAAAGACGCAGCCCAAAAATCAAGCTTTTCATTTTTAAATTTATATAGAATGATTTTTGTGGAAGGATCTTCGATTTCTTTTTGCCATTCGTTCAAATCAACATTGGGAATCTTTTGAGTGTTATCCGCGATTCGTTTGCCAAAGAATGAGCTTTTCAAGGCCCTGCCAATATACAGGACTCCGTTTTCATTGATGAAAATATAAACTCCAACTTTACCGGCCCATGTGTCAGAATATTGCTTGACATTCACATCCTTTTCTATATCGAGCTCTTCAATTTCATATTCAAGCCCGACGGATGGAGACAGCTTGGCAATGAACTCATTGACTTTTTCAGTTATTCTTTCCGTTTGATTACCCATTTGGGATCCTCCTCATTTCTTAATCTCCAGCTGCTTCTCGACGGCGTAGACGATCTTCGGGTCCTTGATCCGGTAGAGGATGTTGCCCTTCCGCTTGTGGACGTTCTCGATCAGGCCGATCCGCTCCATGCCCGTGATGATGATCGTCCTGCCGGAATTGAACGCCTCGATGATGGGATCGTACTCCCCCTGGGCGATAAAGAGCTCCTTCGCGTAAGCGAGCTCCTGTTCCGTGGCGTAGGTGGTGAACGGAAAATCATTGAGGCCGAACGATTTGTAGAACGCGCTGAATGACATTTATTTTTCCCGTTAACGATTTGGATGGTGCGATTATAGCAGGAATATTCCGAAAAATGCAAAGGTTTTTTTCACAACACGAAATTTTTGAATTTATTCCTTGGTTATTCTAAGATTAATGCAATATTTCGAATCCGAGGAAAGAGAGAGGAAGATATGAGTGATACGTTTTCAATATCACGGGAGTGGCGTGAATATATTACATCCAAATTCGACGAACTCTGCAATTCAAAAGGGATGACATTCGCGGATTTGAAACCGTCGCTGGTCCCGGAAAACGCCGGTGTATATGTCATCTATAAAACAGGCGATTCAGCCATGGACCCCCTCTATATAGGCAGGACAAAAAATCTCCGCCAAAGATTGTATAACAATCACTTGATGGGACCATTGAACAATGCAAGATTGAAAAATTATCTTATTAAATTTGGAATAGTTAAAAATAAAGACGCCGCGAAAAAGTACATACAAGACAATTGTCGCGTGAAATGGATTTTTGAAGACGATTATCGTAAACGCGGGGCTTTGGAAGGATATTTCACCGGAATGATGTTTCCCACATACATCGATGAAGAGCATTGAAAAAGTCTGATAATCCCTTTCATCTTTCTCGTACACAGCCCCACTCCAGGGCGGGCGGGACGCCCGCCCTACCAAAGTCTTCCATACGGTAAGCGTTCTTCCCTAGAAGAAAACCCACTCTCCTCTCTCATTCGCGCTTATTCGCGCCATATATGTCTTCCTCTTTCCTCCCTCAGCCGATGGTAAAATAAAACGCCGCGCCCTTGCCGGGCTCGGCCTCGGCCCAGATCCGCCCCCCGTGCCGCTCGACGATCCGGCGGACGGTGGCGAGTCCGATGCCCGTGCCCTCGAACTCGTCGCTGCGGTGGAGGCGCTGGAACACGCCGAAGAGCTTGCCCGCGTGTCGCATGTCGAAGCCCGAGCCATTGTCCTTCACGAAATAGACGTTCCCGCCCTCCCGCTCCCCGCAGCCGATCTCCACGCGCGCGTCCGGACGCTTGCCCGTGAACTTGAAGGCGTTTGAGATCAGGTTGCACCACACCTGCCGGAGAAGGACCGGGTCGCCGTCGCAATCAGGCAGCTTCCCGACGGCGATTTCGACGTTCCGCCCGCGCCGCTCCTCGACGAAGTCGTCGAGCGCCTCGCGCGCCAGACCGTCCATGGACACCCGGCGCCGGTCGAGCTCGCGCCGGTTCAAGCGGGAGAGGTTGAGGAGGCCGTCCACGAGCCGGCCCAGGACCCGGCCGCTTTCGTCGATGGCGGAGAGGCGGCGGGCCGCCTCGGCCGGGAGCTTTTCGGCGTAGTCGTCGAGCAGGATGCGCGAATGCCCGGAGAGGGCGCGGAGGGGCGCCCGCAGGTCGTGGGACACCGAGTACGAAAAGGCCTCAAGCTCCCGCAGGGCGTTCTCGAGCTGCGCCGTCCTCTCCGCGACGCTCCGCTCGAGACCGGCGTTGAGTCTCAGTATTTCGTCCTCGGCCCGCTTGCGTTCCGTGACGTCGACGACGATGCCCTGGAAATGCGTCACCGTTCCGTCGCTTCCCCGTTCGACGAACGTTCGATCCTCAACCCAGCGCGCCCCGCCCTCCCGGGCGACGATCCGGTAGGTCTGAGCGAACACATCCGCGCCGGCGGCCGCGTTCTCCTCCACCTCGCGCGCCACGCGCTCGCGGTCGTCGGGATAAACGAGGGAATCGAATCGAACGTTTTCGAGCTCGGCGGCCGAGTAGCCGAACTGCGCCACGTTCTCCGACACGAACTGCACCGGCCAGCCTTCGGCCGCGATCCAGCGGAAGAGCACGACGGGGCTGTTTTCAATGACGATGTTCGCCTGGCGCAGTGCCTCCTCCGCTTTCTTGCGCTCGGTGATGTCCCGGTCGATGCCGCGGAACCCGAGCAGCTCGCCCGAGTCCGCGAAGAACGGCACGCCGCTCGTCTCGAGGACGATTCGCCGTCCGTCCCGGCGCAGGGCGGCGGTCTCCAGGCGCGCGAACGGCCGGGCGGCCGCGGCCGCCTCGCGGAAGGCCGCTTCGATCCGGCCGGCGTCCTCCGGAGGCACGAGGCTGGAAAGGGCGCGGCCCCGGATTTCGTCGGGGCCGTATCCCAACAGCTCTGCCACCTTCGGGCTTGAGTACGTGTACACGCCCCGGGGATCCGTCTCCCAGACCCAGTCGCTCGTCGTTTCGACGAGGGCGCGGAACCGCTCCTCGCTTTCCCGCAGGGCTTCGCGGGCGACGGCCGCCTCGACCACTTCGCTTGAGATCGTAAACGCCATGGCGACGATGAGCGCCAAAAAGCTGTATTCGATGAGGTAGATGAAATGATATAAACCGTTCGATACGAAGGTGTCATTGAAGGCGGCGATGATCATGAAGCAGAGCGCGCCGAAAAGCGGTCCGGCTTTTTTTCGGTCGCCGCGAATGAAAAACCGCAGCGCTTTCTGGAAGACATACAATGTAAAGACGACGCCGAGAAGACTCTGGGCGGCGGTGAACGGTCCTAAAGCCGCTTCCCGGTAGATGACGCGCAAACCCGCCACGGGTTCAACGCTTTTTATCGACGGTGAGGCGAGGTCGAAGGTGAGCGCGCTCCGATCGACGATTTGGACGATGAAACCGACCAGAAACAAGCCCGACAATATCCACGTCAGCGCGCCCGCTTTCCGGCCGGTGTAGTCGGCAATAAACCAGAGAAACACGGTCGAAAAAAGAGCCAGGGCGATGAATTGCGCCTTTTGCCAGCCGGCGCCCTCGGCGACGGATCCGGCATTGTAGAGCCCCGCGCAGAAAACGTCGTACAAGGCGTTCGCGAGACAGAGAAGGGCGAACGTCAGGTCCCCGCGCCGCTGCCGCCGCCGCGCGTAGATCATCAGATGATAGACGGCGACGTAGATGGAAAGCCCGGCCATGAGGACGACGGGTACGGAGAGCGCGTTCACGACGGATACCCCCGATTTTACATGGAGCCGTGCGACGGAAATCGCGGACGGCCCCCTCTTTTCAGTATAGGGCACGAGGGAACCGGCCGCAAGGAAATTGAAATCACCCGGCGGCTTTCGGTTTCAGCCGAGGCGGCAAAGGGAAATCACCCTTTCGACCTTTTTCGGAGCATGCATGCTCCGAAACCGCCCGGGGCGGACTCCTGATGCGGAATTCCCGGGAATAAAAAAGGCGGGTGCAGACATGTATGAACGCGGATGGGGATGGGGAAAAACGGCGGAAAGAGTGCGGCGCCGCCGAAGGAAGCGCCTAGCGGAACCGGCTGCGGCGCGTGACGACCTTGACCATCGACCCCCGGATCTTGCCGGTGAGGCGCAGGTGCGTCCTCACGGGCGTCCGGCGGTGGCGCCGGCCGCGGCGGCACCTGACGACCTCGTCC
Source organism: Spirochaetales bacterium (assembly GCA_016934415.1). Lineage (GTDB taxonomy): Bacteria > Spirochaetota > Spirochaetia > SZUA-6 > RPPD01 > JAFGSW01. The sequence goes on from JAFGSW010000044.1 coordinate 4,613, forward strand.
CGCTTCCGCGGCACCCCGATGACGCGCCGCATGCGGGGCAGATTCTCTTCGGCCATGGCTGTCTCCTCAAGCGACATTCAACGCCAGTATATCATTTTCAGGGCGACGGTGAAGAGGGGATATCGGTATGGCGGGCGTCTCGCCCGCCATAGAGTGGAGCCATATGCAAATTGATGAAAAACGAAAAGACGGGATAAACACGGGCCGAAAAAAAAACTCGCAGGGACATTCCCTGTCACCCCCGGGGAGGTACTATCGACGCAGAAACGGGAGGTTACCATGAACGCAGTCGTTACCATCGATGTCACCCTCGACCTGGACGGTCCCTTCGCCGGGAACGGCCGGGCGCGCCGGGAAGCGGTCGCGCGCTCCCTGCGCCGGTTGTTCGCGAGCCCGGCCTGGCGGGGCGGGGACGAGGTCCTGGAGCGCGCGTTCGGCGCGTCGGAGATCGAGCACCGCTTCCGCGACCGCGCCTCGGGCGCCAGGGTCCGGGTGCGGGAGACTCCGGGATCGGACGCTGCCGGACGCGGCGCGCCGGCCGTCGTCCGTCCCGAAACGAAAACCGGGCCGGACACTCAAGAGCTCGAAGCCATGGCCGCCGAAGCCCTCCTCTACCTGGAGGCGGTGAGCCTGGCCTGCGCGGACGGCGGGACGGAAATCCGCGCCGGCCGTCGCTGCCTGGACGCCCGCCGTTTCCGGGAGGCCGCCGAGTGGACCGGGCGTCCCCGGCGCGTGCGCGGCGTCTTTCGCCCGGCGACCTGGGAGGCGATGATCGAATCGTACGCGGCCGAATTGGGCGCGGAGGCGAGTGAACGCGCGCTCGAAGCCGTGCGGGAAAATCACACCGTCTGGCCTTTGAGCCTCGAGTTCACCTCGGAATTCTTCCCCGTCGCCGTGAAGCTCTTCCGCCTCGTCACCGCGGAGCTGGCGGCCCGGAACGCCGCTGAGAGCGCGAACGAGGCCGGCATGCGGCGCGTCTCCGGCGATCCTCGCCGCGTGCTGCCTTTTCCCGCTCGCGCTCCCTCTGAAGCGATCGCGGCATGTTCCGCCCGGCCCTAAAGATAAGAATATATAAGGAAGCCAGGAACCCAGGAAAAGGAAGAAGAGGAAAGGGATGATATACGGATAGGGATTTCTGTAACTAACAACGTTCGCTTCGCTTCGCGGGAACCTGTGCCGTGAAATACACTCAACGAACGTATCGTTTCTTTGATCTTCTTCCTCCTCCTCTCCTGGTTTCCTGGATTCCTTATCGGTCCCTATTCTTCAAAACGACCTTTGACGCTGATGACGGCAGCGGCTACAATGGCCGCATGCCGCGGCGAAAGGACGATCCCCGGGCCGCCAAGGTCCAGTATTGGCGGATCTTCAAAATCGACGAGCTCATCCGCTCCGGGCATTGCCCGGATTCGGCGCGGCTGGCGCGCGAGCTCGAAGTGAACCCCCGCACGATCAAGCGGGACATCGAATACCTGCGCCTCTACTTCGGCGCGCCCGTGGAGTACGACGCCGCCCGCAAGGGCTACCGCTACACCGAGCCCGGCTTCCACCTTCCCGCGGTGAGCCTCACCGGGGAGGAGCTCTCGCTCCTCTCCCTCGCCCCGCTCTTTTTCGAGCAGTGGAAGCGCACGCCCCTCTACGGCCGCGCCAAGAAGGTGTTCGACAAGGTCACGCGCGCGGTGCCGGGCGCGGTGAGCGTCAACCCCGCCTGGCTGCAGTCGGGTTTTTCCGCCCGGCCGGAATCGGGCACGGCCGTGAGCCAGCCGGTCTGGGACGCGGTCTTCACCGCCCTCCACGACAAAAAGCCGCTCGAGGCGGTCTACCGTTCCCCGCGCGGCGAGTCGCGAAAGCGGACGATCGAGCCCTATCATGCGCTCTGCCACCAGGGCGAGTGGTACCTGGTGGCCAACACCCCCGAGGGCATCCGCACCTTTGCGCTTTCGCGCATGAACCGGCCGCGCGTGGCGGCCGGCACAGTAAAGGTGCCGGCCGGCTTCGACATCCGCGAGTACATGAGCCATTCATTCGGCGTTTTCCGCGGGGACAAGCTCCGCACGGTGCGTATCGCCTTTTCCCCCGACCTCGCCCCCTACGTCCGCGAGCGCGCCTGGCACGCCACGCAGAAGACGCGCGACCGCAAGGACGGCGGTCTTGAAATCTCGTTCACCGTCGACCACCTCTTCGAGGTCAAGCGCTGGGTTCTCTCCTGGGGCCGCGGCGCGACCGTCCTCGCGCCCAAGGAGTTCGTGCGTGAGATGGCGGAGGAGACCGGGGCGATGCGAGGCAATTACCGACAGAGGAGGAAGAGAACCACGGATGACACGGATAAATCGTGATGACACTGATGAAGAAGAAAAAAGATGAACTACGCATAACGCGGATGAGGATAAGGGCATCAGGATGGAGAGTGGAAAAAGGAGAGGAGGATGCGATGCACGATCACTTGGTGAATAAAATCGGAACGGGGGCCGCCGTGGCGGCGGCGGCGGAGACGGCGCTCTTCGCCGAATCGCTCGTGCTGGGCATGGCGGTGAAATCGGCGGCGGGACCGATCGCCGGCTTCATCGTCTCATTTTTCCTCGCGCCGAGCGTCGTCGTCATGATGGCCGCCGCGTATTACAGGACGCCGGCGGATCGCAAGATCGTCGGCCTGCTCGCGCTGGCGGCGGCCGTCCTCTACGCCCCTTTCTGCATGGGCAATTACCTCATTCAACTCGCCGTGGTCTCGACCAACCCGATCGGCATCCGGCCGGAAACGCTCAAGTTGATCTCTTTCATTCCCGGCTCCCCGGCCTTCGCCCTGGACATGCTCGGCTACGCCTTTCTCTGCCTCACCACCCTGGCGGCGGCGTTCACGCTCCCGGATCCGCGGGACAGGGCCTTGCGCGTCCTCTGCCTCGTCCACGGCGCCCTCGTTCTCCCCACCCTGGCGGCTCCCGTCATGAGCGGAATGTACCGCTCGGGCGACGGCGGGGCGAACGACATCGGGAATTGGGTCTTGTTGTTCTGGTGCGCGATCTACGCGCCCATCGCCGTTCTTTTCGCGCGTTACTTCGGGAGGAAAAAAACCTGACCGCCAACCCGATCCTGAAAATGGATTTCCCCGATCCCGACGTCATTCGGGTCGGGGACATGTATTACATGGCGAGCACGACCATGCACTTCATGCCCGGCGCGGTCATCCTGCGTTCCTACGACCTCGTCAATTGGGAGATCGCCGGCCATGTCTATGAACGGCTGGACGACACTCCGGCCCGGAGGCTCGAAGGCGGGAAAACGATCTACGGACAGGGCATGTGGGCGCCGTGTCTGCGTTATCACAAGGGTACGTTTTTCGTCTGCTTTTCGGCGAACGACACGCATACGACCCATCTTTTCTCCTCCGAGCGCATCGAAGGACCGTGGCGGGAGAGGATTGTTCAAGGATTTTATTACGATTGCTCGCTCCTCTTCGACGACGACGACCGGATCTACATCGTCTACGGAAACAAAGACATCCGGCTCACGGAACTGGAGGCCGACCTGTCGGGACCCAGGACGGGCGGTCTGCAGCGGCTCATCGTACAAGACCGCCGCGACATCATGCTCGGTTATGAAGGTTCCCACTTCTGCAAGGTCAACGGCAGGTACTGTCTCTTTCTCATCCATTGGCCGAGGGGAAAGCGGAGGCGTCAGGCCTGCTTCGTTTCCGATTCGCTCGAAGGCGAATTCCGGGGCGGGGACGTCCTGGACGACGACCTGGGCTATCGGAGCCGGGGCGTGGCCCAGGGCGGGATGATCGACACACCGGACGGACGATGGTATGCGATGTTGTTCCAGGACCGGGGCGCCGCGGGCCGGATGCCCGTGCTCGTGCCGGTGGAATGGAAGGGCGATTCGCCCGTATTGGGATCGGGCGGAAAAGTCCCCGCGCGGGTGGAGACTACAAGCTCGCGTCCCGCTCACGTCTGCGGGAAATTATACTCAAGCGACGATTTCACGTATCTCCCGGACACATCCGGAAAAACCAAATTGAAGGAAGTCTGGGAATGGAACCACCTCCCCGACGATACGCTCTGGTCGGTCGACGGCGAACGGGGCGTCCTGCGGATCACCGCCGGGAAAGTGAGCCCGAACCTCACGCTGGCGAGGAATACGCTCACCCAGCGCACCGTCTACCCTTCCTGCGCGGCGCGCGTTGAAATAAACGGAAGCGGGCTCCACGACGGCGATTACGCCGGCCTGTGCGCCCTGCAGGGCCGCTGGGGGATGATCGCCGTCACCAGGGAAGCCGACGGATTTTTTCTCGTGATGAAAGGCAGGCCGGGCGAACCCGACATGACGATCGGCGCAACGTACGACGAAAGTCCCGGCCGGGAATACGCGCGCGTCAGGCTGGACGGACCGCGGGCGGCCGTGAAGGCTGAGATCCGGTACGGCCGCGGAAAGGACACGGCCGAATTCTTCTATAAAAAAACGGGCGAGTGGAAAAAACTTGGCACAACGCAAAGGCTGTACTTCGGTCTCGATCATTTCACGGGCTGCCGTTTCGGGCTGTTCGTCTACGCGACGCGCGAAACGGGCGGCAGCGCGGAGTTCGGCGATTTTGTGTACGAGGCGGGCGACTGAAGCAAGGCCGACCGGGGGAGAGGAAACGGAAAAGAGAAAAAAACTACGGATGAACGCGGATAGGACGCGGATAAAGAAGGGAAGAAGCAAAGTGAATCCATCGAAATGTTCTTTACGGTTCCATTATAAGGACTGAGTCTCCTTTCTAATGCATGTATTTCCCGGTCAGCTCCATCACCTTCGCAATGTTTTCCGGGTCGCGGCTGTACGCGGAGGAAGCGACGGCCCGGTTGTGCTCGTCCAGGTAGGAGCCCGAGCCCGCGGGCAATTCCGCGGCGGTGGCGGCGAAGACGTACGTCTCCGCCATGCGCTCGGGGGAAATGGAAGACTTGCTTTTTATGGAATACATGAATTTCATGAAAGGTGAAAGGTTCGGGTAGCGATGTATATCGATCTTCACGTTCGTGACGCGAACGCAGGCGGCGGAGACGCCGGTTCCCTTGAGCCGCTCCGCCAGCCAGTAGGTATACATCACCTGCGCCAGCTTGGACTGGTAGTAGGCTTTCTGAACGCTGTACCCCCCGTTCTTGAATTCGGGATCGTCGAGCCGGATTTTCAGGAGCGGGTGCATCAGGAGCCCCTTCGACGCAACCGTCACGATCCGGGCGCGGGGGCTTTTTTTGAGCGCATCGAGCATCAGGTCGGTCAGGAGCACCGGCCCCACGTGATTGGTCGCCCAGACCGATTCCACTCCCTCCTTCGTGAACACGGGAGTTTTCCTGCTTAAGTCGAAATCGGCGGCGTTGTGGATGAGCGCGTCGAGCCGGCCGCAGGTTTTTCCGACCTCGTCGGCCGCCCGCCGGACCGATTCCTGAAGCGACATGTCCACCGCTACCAGCCGGACTTCGCGGTTGCCGCTTTGCCCGCGGATGCCCGCTTCGGCCTCCAGCCCCCGTTCCCGGTTGCGGCAGCCGAGAAGCACCCGCCATCCCAGACGCGCGAATTGCAATGCCGCGGCCCGGCCGATTCCCGAGTTGGCGCCGGTGATGAGGCATGTGTTTTGTTCCATGATCGACTCCTCTCTCGGCCGCCGGGGCGACCGACTCTTTGTCGCATTTATTATTATTTCCCATTTACAATATATTATCGATTTTTTCACGAACTTCTTCCATTGTATACGTGCGAATCGATTTCACCGTTTGCTCGCCCCGCAACAATCTTGGGGGCACCGTCTATTCCTTGCGGTACTTTTTCTTCATAAAGCCCATCCGTTCCGCCTTGTCGTGATCGATGCACCGCGCGCGCTGCTCCTTCTTCATGTCCAGGTAGCGGATTTCGCGCATGTATTTCAGGTACTCTCGGTAGCGGTCTTCCGGGAGGTCGCCCCGCGCGATCGCCTCCTTGACCGCGCAGCCCGGCTCGCTCCGATGGGCGCAGTCCGAGAAGCGGCAGCGGGCCGCGAGCCCGGCGATGTCCGCGAAGCCCGACTCCACCTCGTCCTCCCCGCACCAGAGCTGGAACTCGCGCAATCCCGGCGTGTCCAGGAGCAGGCCGCCGCCCGGGCAGGGGATCAGGTCGCGGGCGGTGGTGGTGTGGCGGCCCTTGCCCACCGCGCCGCTCACCTCGGTGACTTTCTGCCGGTCGCAGCCCAGTAGCGCGTTGATGAGCGACGATTTTCCCACTCCGGACGAGCCGACGAAGGCGATCGTCTCCCCCCGTCCGATATGCCGCCGCAAGCCCTCGATGCCGCTTCCTGTGAGCGCGCTCACCGCGTGAACGGCGGCGCCGAAAGTGACATCTTCCACTGATTTTCTTTTCTCCTCCGCGTCCGGGCGGAGGTCGGCCTTGTTCAGGACCACCACCGGCCGCGAGGCGCTTTCGTACGCCTGGATCATGAGCCGTTCCACGCGATGCAGTCTGAAATTCGCGTCCAGGCCGATGACGATGAACAGGGTGTCGATGTTGGCGGCCAACACCTGCTCGGCGGTGGCGCCGCCTGAGGAAATCGCCTCCCCTTCGAACCGTCCCGGCTTCTTGCCTCCCGAAATCGGCTCTTTCCTGGCGAACCGGGTTTTACGCGGCAGCAGGCGTCGAATGATCGCCTTGCTTTCCCCGGGGACGGGCGCGCAGGCGACCCAGTCTCCCGTGACCGGGAAGCCGCTCGCTCCCGACGCGTCGTTCCGGAATTTCCCGCTCACGCGGGCCTCGAGCTCACCGGCCTCGCCGCACACCAGGTAAAGACCGCGGCGCTCGGAAAGGACCCGTGCGGGGAAAAGACCGTCGGCGTTCTCCTGTGCAATGAATTGTTCCTCGAAAAAAGAATTCCAACCGAGATCGATAAGATCCATCGTAGTTCCTCCGTTACCATGACAAAAAACGATTGACGATGATTCTTACAGAGGAGACGCGGATCCATTTTGCAGGATTATACTCAATAACCAGTGGTTTTCTATTTCCGTTGTCGAAAGCCTGCCATATCTGCTTATAGAGCAAGGAAATAGAAAACCAGTATAATCGGAAATGCTGAAAATCTTTTGATTTTCAGCATAGATTACGACGGGCTTCCCCTGTAAGAAACCATAATAATTCCGTTGTTTCGGGGTGAGCAAAGAACCTTTTTCCGCATGTACGCCCTCCTTTTAAAACGGGATGGTTGCTCCTTACAGAGTGGGGTAACTGTATGACGATTCGGGCCGGCTGTCAAGGGCGGGGCATCACGCAATACTTCGGAAGGGGAAAGGGAACCACCCTTCGACCTGCTGTGGAGCATACATGTTCCACAGCAGCCCAGGGCAGGCTCCTGACAGGAACGGATAACACGGATATGAAGACAAAGAGAAAAAAAACCGGCGGCGATGGATTATTGACACCGGCCGCATTGAGGGGATTCAAATATATTCAAGGAAATGATAGCGGAGGTTTTTTTAAAAAAGATTTGCTCAGCAGACTGTGGAATATTAATTTAAAACAAGCAGCTTCAATTAATGTCGTTCATTTCAAGAGGAGGAAATTCATGAAAGAGAAAACCAAGCAATCCAAAACCGTCGCTCCCCGCCCTTCCGCCGGCACGGGCACGACCAACCGCGATTGGTGGCCGAACCAGTTGCGTCTCGAAATCCTCGCCCAGCATTCCTCCAAGTCCGATCCGATGGACGGGGATTTCAACTACGCGAAGGAGTTCAAGAGCCTCGACCTGGCGGCCGTCAAGAAGGATCTGGCCGCCCTGATGACGAAGTCGCAGGACTGGTGGCCGGCCGATTTCGGCCACTACGGCCCCCTGCTCATCCGGATGGCCTGGCACAGCGCCGGCACCTACCGCACGGCGGACGGCCGCGGCGGGGCGGGCCACGGCAACCAGCGCTTCGCGCCCCTCAACAGCTGGCCGGACAATGCCAATCTCGACAAGGCGCGCCGGCTGCTCTGGCCGGTGAAGCGGAAATACGGCCGGAAGATCTCCTGGGCCGACCTCATGATCCTCGCCGGCAACGTCGCCCTGGAGTCGATGGGCTTCAAGACCTTCGGTTTCGGCGGGGGACGCGTGGACGTCTGGGAACCGGAGAAGGACGTGTACTGGGGCTCGGAGGGAAAATGGCTGGAAGACAAGCGCTACTCCGGCGACCGGGAGCTCGAAAATCCGCTCGCCGCCGTGCAGATGGGACTCATCTACGTCAACCCGGAGGGCCCGAACGGCAACCCGGACCCGGTCGTCGCGGCGAAAGACATCCGCGAAACCTTCGCCCGCATGGCGATGAACGACGAGGAGACGGTGGCCCTCATCGCGGGCGGCCACTCCTTCGGCAAGACCCACGGCGCGGGCGACGCCAAGTACGTCGGGCCCGAGCCCGAGGCGGCCGGCCTCGAGGAGCAGGGTCTGGGCTGGAAGAGCACGTACGGCACGGGCAAGGGCGGTGACACGATCACGAGCGGCCTGGAAGTCACCTGGACCAATACCCCCACCAGGTGGAGCAACAACTTCTTCCGGATCCTCTTCGGCTCCGAGTGGGAGCTCACGAAAAGCCCGGCCGGCGCGCACCAGTGGAAGCCGAAGGGCGACGCGGGCGCGGGCACCGTCCCGGACGCGCACGACCCGTCCAAGAAACACGCGCCGTCCATGCTCACCACCGACCTTTCACTCAGATTCGATCCGGTGTATGAGAAAATCTCGCGACGCTTCATGGAACACCCGGACCAGTTCGCGGACGCGTTCGCCCGGGCCTGGTTCAAGCTGACGCATCGCGACATGGGTCCGCGCGCCCGCTACCTCGGCCCCGAGGTGCCGGCGGAGGAGCTCATCTGGCAGGATCCCATTCCCGCCGTGAATCACAAGCTCGTCGACGGGAGGGACATCGCATCACTCAAGGAAAAAATACTGGCTTCGGGCCTGTCGGTGTCCGAGCTGGTCTCAACGGCCTGGGCGTCGGCCTCCACCTTCCGCGGCTCGGACAAGCGCGGCGGCGCCAACGGCGCCCGCATCCGCCTGGCGCCGCAAAAGGACTGGGAAGTCAACGAACCCGCCAATCTGGGGAAAGTGCTCAAGGTCCTGGAAGGGATCAGGGACGCGTTCAATAAAGCGCAGTCGGACGGCAAGAAGATATCGCTGGCCGACCTCATCGTCCTGGCCGGGTGCGCAGGCGTCGAGAAGGCCGCGAAGAACGCCGGTTTTGAGGTGACGGTGCCCTTCACGCCCGGACGCATGGACGCCTCGCAGGAGCGGACCGACGCGGCTTCCTTTGCCGTGCTCGAACCGGTCGCCGACGGCTTCCGCAATTATCGGAACGCCAAGTACGACATTTCGGCGGAAGAAGCATTGGTCGACAAGGCGCAATTGCTGACGCTGACCGCGCCCGAAATGACGGTCCTCGTGGGCGGCCTGCGCGTCCTCGGCGCCAACTTCGGAGGGACAAAGCACGGCGTCTTTACCGACCGGCCCGAAGCCCTCAGCACCGACTTCTTCGCCAACCTGCTCGACATGGGCACGGAATGGAAGGCGTCCGCGAACGACGGCGGCGTGTTCGAGGGCCGCGACCGCGCCACGGGCAAAATCAAATGGACCGCCACCCGCGTCGATCTCGTTTTCGGTTCGAACTCCCAACTCAGGGCCCTGGCGGAAGTCTACGCCAGCGAGGACGCCGGGGAGAAGTTCCTGCGCGACTTCGTCGCGGCTTGGAATAAGGTGATGATGCTCGACCGGTTCGATCTCGCGTAACCCGTCTTCTCATTGTTTCTCCCCGGGGCTCGTTTCCCGGGGAGGACGAGGAGGGGGGAACCACCCTTCGACTTGTTTCGGAGCATACATGTTCCGTAACAGCTCGGGGCAGGCTCCTGACGCCGATGGGAACGGATAATCGCGAAAAAGAATGAGGGGAAGCTCAGGAGGCCGTGACGGACGAAGGTAAGACGAGGGAGAAATCGGGATGATTTTTGCTTAGCGCCCGTGAAACTGCTGGGGGCGTTGCTTTGAGCGATGCATTTGGTGGGTCGGCCACGAGGTTTTCCGGCGATCATCACCAACCCAAGACGTAAGCGAATAGAAGTGGCGCGACGATCGTCGCGTCACTTTCGATGATGAACCGGGGCGCGTCCGCGCCGAGCTTGCCCCAGGTGATTTTCTCGTTCGGCACGGCGCCGCTATACGATCCGTAGGAAGTGGTGGAATCGGAGACCTGGCAAAAATACGACCAGCGGGGGACGGAGCGCCGCTCAAGGTCCTGGCGCAGGAGGGGGACGACGCAGATGGGAAAATCGCCGGAAATACCGCCGCCCAACTGGAGGAAACCGAGGCCCTTGCCCCCCGAGTTGCGCTCGTACCAGTCCGCTAGCCATATCAGGTACTCGATGCCGCCTTTCACGTTCCGCGGCTCCAGTTCGCCCCGGATGCAGTAGGCGGCGAAAATGTTGCCGAAACTCGAGTCCTCCCAGCCGGGGACGACGAGGGGGAGGTTCTTTTCCGCCGCCGCCAGGAGCCAGCTGTCGGCGGGGTCGATGTCATACAGCGATCGCAATTCGCCGCTCAACAGGAGCTCGTAAAAGTGCTCATGCGGGAAACGGCGCTCGCCTGCGTCCTGCGCCGCCTTCCAAAGCCGGAACAAGCGCTGCTGCAGGCGACGGACGGCTTCCTCCTCGGGAATGCAGGTGTCCGTCACCCTATTGTAATGCTGTTGCAGCAGGCGTTCCTCATCCTCCGCCGTGAGCTCGCGGTATCCGGGGACGCGCTTGTAGCGGGAATGCGCCACCAGATTCATGACGTCCTCCTCCAGGTTCGCCCCGGTGCAGCACACGATCTGCACAAAGTCGCGCCGGATCATCTCCGCCAGTGAAACGCCGAGCTCCGCGGTCGACATCGCTCCTGCCAAGGTAATCATCATTTTTCCGCCTGCCGCCATGTGGTCGCGGTACGCGCGCGCCGCGTCGACCAGCGCCGCCGCGTTGAAGTGGCGGAAATGCTTCTCGATGAATTCTTTCACTTGTCCCTTGCTCATGATTCCTTCCTTTCATTTTTCCTTTCACGCGTCGACCAGAGGCCCGCCGCGGGCGAATGAATAAAGTACACTTCCTCGCCATCGGGCATCGTATTCATGCCAGATTTCATCGCATCAACCGGATACCGTTTCATCGCTTCGGCGAGATCCATATACCCGTAGTGGACGGACTCAATCTCCTCCCGCCTCAGGTACCCGGGCGCATACCTTATCAGAAAACGTCCATCGGAGGAGCCGTTGATGAGGTGAGCCGCGCCATGCGAGAAATCCCGCAAATCGGATTTCGTCTCCAGCAACGCGAGTATCCTGTCGCGTCCCGCGTAACCGTACTTGCGGATCAAGTCATCGACATCATGCTGTTCTCCGAAACGCCTGAGACCGGGCGCTATTATGAGCAGCTCTCCTGCTGTTTCCATCGCCATCCTGGTTCGGTAAACGGCTTTGTTGGCTACCCACGTGCTCCGGAATTCGTCCGCTTGCATCACCGTCAACACTTTTCGCAAAGGTTTTTCGACGAGGAATATGTTTTGTTTTTGAGACTCCTTCGCTCCGAGCAGATACGTCTCCCGGTCGCTTCCCACATAGAAGCCCGTATGTATGAGACCACCGTTTACGTCGTGCGAAGTCACCAATAAGATATAAACGTCCGGCAAGTGCCCCAAATAATCATGTTCCGCTTTATCAAAGCACTCCCGGAGCGGCGTCACTAGCGTTCCAAGGATATTCTCAATGCCGCAATAGGCGGCGATCAGATGAGAGGCGCAGATCGTTTCCTTCCCGCCGAGACCGATAAAATAGTTCTTGTTGTGACTGGAGAAACCCAGCACCTCATGCGGAACGATGTGCCCGATATGGATGATGATATCCCATTGCTCATCCATAACCATACGATTGATGGAAATGGGGATGGAAATGTCGGCCCGGCCCCGTGTAACCTTTTTTACGAATGGCGCGGGGATTTCCCCGATACGCTTACACCCGATTCGCCAGTCATGAATATGTATCTTCTCTTCGGGTATCGGGCCTAACATCATTCTATTCTGTTCGCGGGTATGGGGGACATGTTGGCCGAGCGCCGGAATCAGGTGTACGTCGGCGTGAGGGGAAAAAAATTCATACAACTTCCTCGTGATCCATCCGGCCCCGCTATGAGCCCGCGTGATATCCGGCGGGAGCAAAAGCACCTTCCGCGGATCCAGGCAAAGGCGGCTGAGCGATTCCGAAGCCGCTCTCCGCGTCAGGTCCATCATGTCTTTTCGGGTTAGTTCCTTTCCATCTTCCCAGAACCACGGCAAGGGAATCTCCTTCTTGCCTTACGGCTTGTTTGAGCTGCATCGGGGAGTATAATGCGTATGCAACAAGGCGTGCGCCGGTTCGCTGCCCGGACCTTCCTTAAATATTTTTTCGTATATTTCCAGGATCGCCGGATTTTCATGGGCTTTTCGCACGGCATACGACTTATCCTCCGCATAAATCGCGGCAGCGCGCCTCGCCCGTACGGTGTTATCCGCCGGAATGGGCTGACCTCCGCCTCCCAAACAGCCTCCCGGGCAGGCCATGAATTCGATGAAATGGCATTTTGAGAATCGCCCGCCTCCCTTAATGTCGTCCATAACTTTTTTTGCGTTTCCTATTCCGTGATACACGGCGAATTTCAACGCGGCGCCTCTGATCCAATTCCAATCTGAAAAAGGCAAATCCAGATTCCTTGTCAACAGCGCCGGCAGCCGCCCGATTTCTTCCGGAAGGGAGAATTCCAAATACTTTATGCCGTCAAAACCGCGGATCACGGAAACTTTTCCCGCCAAGGCGTCCGGATCCGCCGGCGAGCCGATGACCAATTCGAATATGGTTCTTAAAGCGGATTCGGTGACCCCTCCCGTCGCGCCGAAAACGACGCCTGATCCGGTCGCCGTACCGAACGGCGCGTCGAAATCCGATCTCCTCAAACCGGGAAGCCATATCCCCGCTTCCTTCAGCATCCGAGCCAGTTCGCGCGTCGTCAGACTGATATCGACGTCCTTGAAAGCGCCGGTGCGCATTTCCGGTCGATCGCATTCGAATTTTTTCGCCGAGCACGGCATGAGAGAAACCGTTACCATGTCCGCCGGATCCACACGTTCAAGCCGGGCGTAATGGGTCTTCATGAGCGCCCCGAACATCTGCTGCGGGCTCTTGGCGGATGAGACGTGGGCCAGGTATTCCGGGTAGAACCGTTCGACGTATTTTATCCAACCCGGAGAACAGCTTGAGAATTGGGGGAGAGGCATTCCGCCTTTTCCGCCTTCCAACGCATCGTAAAGCCTCAACAGAAGTTCGGTAGCTTCTTCGATAATGGTCAAGTCCGCCGAGAAATTGGTATCGAACACCTTGTCGAAGCCGCATAATTTGAGAGCGGTGTTCAATTCGAACGTCAATGCCGCGCCGGCGGGCAATCCGAATTCCTCGCCAATGGCGGCGCGCGGCGCGGGAGCGGTCTGGATCACGACGTGCTTTCGGGGATCGCTTATCGCTTCCCACACCCGCTCCGTATCGTCTCGAACACGCAACGCCCCCGTCGGACACCTGTTGACGCATTGGCCGCAGTGTATGCAGGAAGTTTCGATCAGCGCCCCGGCGCGAAAAGTCCCAATAACGGTTTCGTCGCCTCTCCCGTGCGGCCCCAATACACCGATAGTCTGGAGATCGGCGCAGACGCGGACGCAACGCCGGCAGAGGACGCATTTATTCATATCTCTGATGATGTAGCCGCCGCTGTCGATTTTCCCGCATTGGACATCCATGGTTTGTCCGAAACGGCGCCGTTCGATCCCGAATTCAGCGGCCAAAGCCTGCAATTCGCAATTATTGTTTTTAGAGCACGAACAACAGTCACCGCTGTGCTCGGAAAGCAGCAGCTCGAGAACGTGCTTCCTGGCCCGCCGTATCCGGGGAGTATGCGTTCTCACCCGCACGGGCTGAAAAACGGAAAAGGTGCACGCCGTTTGAAACGCGCGCTGCCCCTCCACTTCGACCAGGCACATTCGGCAGACGCCTGCCGGGTGCACATCCGCGTGATGACAAAGCGTCGGGATTTTGATGCCGCAGCCTTGGGCCGCCTCCAATATGGTCGTGCCGGGCGGCACCATGGATTCGATGCCGTCAATAGTGATCCTCACCCTTCCGCCAATCGCCTCGTCGGCTGTTTCCGGATCGCTCATTTCTTCACCCCCCGTTTCCATGGGAATAAGCCTGGTCGGCGAGCTCCGGCAACTCTTGTTTGAAATGCTTCATCAGAGATAAGATGACGTTCGGGACGGATTGGCCGAGACCGCATTTCGACGCGAGCCGCATGGTGTCACACAAGGAAGCGAGCTCTCTCCAATAATCCATGGAGCATTTCCCGCTCTTCATCATTTTCAGGCCTTCAAGCAGTTTCCTCGTGCCGATGCGGCAGGGCGTACATTGACCGCATGATTCTTCCGCAAAGAATTCAAGTACATTGCATGCGATGCTCGCCATGCCGCGTTGCGGCCCGATGACGATGACCGAACCTCCCGTTGGAACATCCTCATAGGAAATCTCCCTGTCGAATTCTTTTTCCGGGATGCACGAGCCGGAAGCGCCGCCGATTTGAACGGCCTTCGCCTCCGTGCCTCCGACATGATCAAGCACGTCTTTCACCCGGACGCCCATGGGGAATTCGTAGACGCCCGGTCGCTCGCAATCGCCGGAAACGCTGAATATCTTGTATCCCGGCGATTTTTCAGCGCCGGCCCGGCGAAACCAATCCGATCCCCGGGCGATAATGCATAAAACCCATAGAAACGTTTCCACGTTATTGACGCAGGTGGGCATACCGCGGAATCCCCCGTCCACGGGGAAGGGAGGCCGGTTGCGTGGCTCCCCGCGCCCGCCTTCCAGGGACTCTATGAGCGCGGTTTCCTCGCCGCAGATGTAGGCGCCGGCTCCCATCCTTATTTCAATCTCGAAATCGAATCCGGGTTTGCCGAGGATGCTTTCCCCCAGAAGGTTTTGCCGTTTTCTCTTTTCGATTGTTTTTGCAAGGCGGTCTTTCAAGTGGGCGTATTCGGCGCGCAGGTAGATAAAACCTTTCCGGGCGCCGAGCGCGTGGGCGGCAACCGTCATTCCCTCGCAGACGAGGTCCGGATACCGCGAGAGAAGAATCCTGTCCTTGTACGTTCCGGGTTCACCTTCATCGGCGTTGCATACTATATATTTCTCCTTTGAAGACGCGACGGCCGTCAGGCTCCATTTGACGGCCGTCGGATATCCGGCGCCCCCCCGCCCCCTGAGACCGGCGCGTGAGATTTCATCGATTATTTCCGGCTTTTTCCTCTGAAGCACCTCTTTGAGAGCTTCATCCGGTTTCAAACGATCGAACGATAACCGGCCGATGAACGTTTCATGAATCGTTCCATCGAATTCGAACGCCCGACCGGGGTTTGCATTCGATTTATAATGCTCCAAGATGTCATGCACTTTTTCAACGGTAACGCGCGTAAATGGCCGGTCGTTTACCAGCAAGGCGGGTCCCCGGTCGCACAGACCGATGCAGTTTGTCCACTCGAGACTGAATTGCCCGTCTTTCGTCGTTTCTCCGAACGGAATGCCCAATTCGGCTTCAAGCCGGGAGGCGATAAGGCTTTTCCCCGCCATATCACACGATATTGTTTTGCACAGCCTGATGACGAAACGTCCTTGGGGTTTTTCAGAGAGGAAACGGTAAAACGAGACGACTCCCGATATCGCCACCGGGGGAATTCCAAATCGTTCCGCGACCGACAGCACGGCTTCCTCGGACACGGAGCCGCATGTGCTTTGAATATCGCGCAGGACGGGAAGCAGGGAACTGCGGTCGGCACCGTATCGCCTCACTAGGCCGTCTATCTTTTTCATTACTTCAGCGTCTTCTGGATCTGGCATCATTCGAATCACCTCGCCTTATTCTTCAACGGATTACGGTCGCCCCTTCACCGTCCGGAACAAACAGGGTCTCCGTGACGCCTCGGCGCCCGGCGGAATGAGAGATATTTCCCGGAATACGAATGAAAAGGAATTGATGGGTTCCTCCTTGGCGGAAGCGCGGATGTCCCTTGCTTCAACAAGGAGTGAAAGGCCCTTCGAAGGCTGTAATCGATGAAAGTAAGGCAGCGTGACCGGCCCGCTTCATACGGACCGTTGCGGAAGGTCGTTCGTCCGGCGCGGCTCCGTGCCGCTCATCTTTCATAGCACGCGCGGGCGGGATTGTCAACGGTCTTCCTCGATCACCCGCCGCGCCTCGGCGACGGCCTCGCCGATCAGCTCCGAGAGGGTCCGGTTCTCCAGCCCGACGATCTTCACCTGCGGGTGATGCATCGGCACGAGGATCTTCCGTCCGCGCGCGTTCATGACGATTTCGGCGATTTCCTTTGTAACCTCGCCCATGAGACCGTTCGCGAGCGCGATGCCGATCGGCCCGAGGACGATGTCTCCCTGGTTGATCGAGCAACGGAGCGCGTTCTCCCCGGTCGCGCCCCTGTTCGACCCGGCCCGAAGCATCTTCTCGGTCGCGGTGGAGTTCGTCCCGAGCGCGACGACGCCGAGGTCCGCCCCGAACTCCTCCCGCAGACGGGTCACGATTTCCGCGCCTATTCCGCCGCCCATGCCGTCAATAACCACGATAGTGATTCCCATTGGTATTACGCCTTTCAAAAATGTAATACCGCATTTTTCTTTTCCTGACAAGATTCTTCAATGACGCGCCGGGTCAACGGTCCATATGCATATGAATTAATCGTGCGATTCCATCGTAAGCGATAACAGAATCCCGGTGCCGTGAATACTTTTGCCGATGTTGAGCCCCAACAAAATACGGACGGGAGCAGCATGCAACGGGCTCGGCAAGGCACGCAAACCGGTCTATGTTCACGCCGGCCCGGCGGCGGTTTTCCCTTCTTCCTCCAGCTTGATTTTCCGCACCACTCCGTCCAGTTCCTCCCCCAGCCGCACGATATCCTTGACCGCCGCGCCCGTCTGCCGGGCCGTCTCCGCCGTCTGCCGCGATATCTCCGCCATCTGCCGCATCGTGTCCGCCGCCTGCCGCGACCCCGTCTCCTGCTGCTTCGTCGACGCGTCGATCTTCTGTGTGAACGTGTAATTGCTGTTCACCTTCCCCACCACCTGTTCCATGTTTTCCGATATCGCCTTCACCGTCCGTCCGCTCTCCAGTACGTTCCCGGATTCCGTTTCCGACGATTTGATGATCGATTCCAGAAAGGCCTTGATCTCCCGCGCCGCCTTCTCCACGTTCTTGGCCGAAGCCAGCGTCTCCTTGGACAACTCCCGGATCTCGGCCGCCACCACCGAGAACCCGCTCCCCGCCTCCCCGCTCCGTGACGCCTCGATCGAAGCATTGATCGAAAGTATGTTGATCTTGTTCGCCACTTCCTTGATCAGGTCCACCATCTCATTGATCAGGGCCGAACGCTTGCCCAGTTCGCCTATCTCTTCCGCGTTCCTCCGGCTGACGGTTCCCACTTCCTCCAGCCGGGCCACCGTCTTCGCGAGATCCTTCTTTCCGGCTTCAAGCAGGCTGATAACCTCCCCGCTGGAAGCGACCAGCTCGTTGACGCTGCTCGTGATTTGTCGGGCGGTGGCGCTCAACTCCTGGAGCGTGGCGCTGACCTCCGTGACGCCGCTGGCGTGTTCCGTCGCCCCGCTTGTCTGTTCCTGGGAGGCCGCATCGATTTTCCGCGCGCTCGAGTTCAGCGTGACGATGATCTCTTTCGCCTTCCGGATGATTTCCAAAAGCCCTTCGGCCAGAACCTTGTTGTTTTCGGCCAGTTGCCGCGCCTCCGCCCCCGCCTTTCTGGCGCTGCCGGCCTTCTCTTCCGCCACCTTGACCATCCCCTGGTTAAGGCTCAGGATCAGCAAGGCGAAAAAACTGCCCAGAAGAAAAACAACCACTCCCAGCACGACTTCCATCGGCGCCGTATCCGCCATGACCCGGGAGATGTCCGTAAACTTGACCCGGGCGATGAAGACAATATCGACAATCCCCAGACCGAGGGCGATCAGGATATTGGAGCGGCGGACGGAATACAGACAGGTGACAGTAAGCAAAAGGAACAAATAGCATAAAAAAATATAGAATATGCCGAAGTCATCCCTCGCTTCGTACGACAAAGTAAGCAGCAATATGCCGATGGCGTATATAATGGCGGCCAAAAGCGAGGACAGATCGAAGCGGCCGTATTTAATGAGAAAAAGCGAAACGAGGTCGAAAAGAAGGAAAATCGGCAAGGCCGCCAGAAGCATGGCATCGGTTCTCAAACCTAAGAGAATTGCCAACAGCACAACGGAGGAAGCCAAGACGAGGGCGATGTTGATCATGACCATCACCCGCGCCTTTTTCTGTACTTCCAGGGAATCGTCGGCGTATCGTAACAGCAGAAAAGCGAATATATTTCCGCGCATAACACCCCCTTCATTGTAGTTATAATGCATTATCAATTCATTGTGGGAGGAAAAAAACCGACGGCTCCGTTCCTCATTTGAATCCGGCGGCGGGACGGCGGGAAAGAAAAGATCCGCCTCCCAACGGGTGCGCGCGCTCCTGAAAAAACAATGCGATCTCTTCCTGAACGCGGGACGGACGGAGAAATGGGAAAGGGACGCCGCCGTTTTCCGCAAACGATGCGCAGGCCAGCCGGCTTTCCGAGATAAGCGGCGGGAAGGCCGGGCCGTGACGGGATGCCGCGGGCGTCTCCCGGCGCTTGGCGCGAGCTGACGGGCGGGTGGCTCAGGATGAAACGGTCCCGGCGCGCAATGAATTGACCGTCCCGCGAAGTGATGCGGGCTTGGCGTGCGGTGAAATCGAACCGGCGTATTCTGAATTGAGCCGGGCGCACGCCGATAAATAGGATGGCGTACGATAACGTGCCGTTTGCGCTCGATGAAAATGCCGCCGCATGGATCGTATAGACGATGGCGTGCGTTGACATGTTGTCGGCGTGTATTGAATTCACGGATACCGGCGTCAAAAAAAGGCTTCCCGCTCTCGTTATGACCGTGGCGCGCGATGCGTCTTGTTTGTCGTTCAGTGAAATGAAGCCGGCGCTCGCGCGACAATCGTTTGGCGTTCGTTGATTTCAGGCCGGCGCGCGGTGAAATGAAGAATGCGGACGATTTTTTTGGATTTCAGGCATCGAAATGAAAGTGGCGTGCGCCGCGGGAAACGGTGGCGTGCGTTAAATTGAGAAAACCCGGCGTTGGAATAAAACCGTAAGCGTCTGTTTGAGGGCGTCGTTCGATGAAATTGTCGCGGCGTGGATTGGAATGACGAGTGCGTTGGGGCAATAACGATAAGGACGATGGGAGAGGAGGCGATTGTTGCCGTTTTGGCTGTAATTATACTGGCAGGAGATAATGCTGCCCCGTATTCTTGCATTATTTCCCAACTATAAAAGTGGAAACGATAGGCCCAATTCACAATAGAAAGGAAGAGATGTCAGAAATGCGATATTGCTGCCAATAGCCTTGTTTTTTGCAGTTCTTCGCCTGGGCGTGACTGTTCCCCGTCTCAACGCCCGGACGTTTTTTCCTCGAACCAGCCGATGCGCGCCCCGGGAACCGAATCGATGGACGCTCCGTAGGGCTTTACGTCCAGGACAAGGCTGCCGTCCAGGGCGTCCAAGCCGCGTACAGTCAGGCGGTTTCCCTTCCTCTCCATCAACTCCACCACGCAGACATTGATCGGGTTGGGGCGCGCCGGCGACCGGCAGGCGAAGACCCCGCGGGGCTCCGGTCCCCAGGGCGTCGCGGTCGTGAGAACGCCGCGATCGGCGAGGTGGGCCCAGTAGAGGACGTAGAGGTGGGTCGATTTCTCGACATCCAGGAGGGCTTCGGCGTACTCCCCGAAGATCTCGATTTCCGCGGTCGCCTCGGAAAAGCGCCCCTGGAAGGGCGCCCTGTCTGCGTCGCGGTAGGGAGTGTGCGCCGCCCCGACGGGCGTGAGGACCATGTCGTCCGCCTCGCTTCGTTCCCCTTTATTCGCCATGCGTCACCTCCCCGGGCGGGTCCAATACGGGCGTCACGATCGTCTCGCCGTTCCTTTCCTCCACCCGGACTTTCACCCCGTACGTGCGTTCGATGTTCCCCGCTTCGATCACCTCGCGCCCCCCGCCCGCCAGCGCCGCGCCGTCATGCATGAGAAGAAAGACATCCGAGAATCGGACGGCCAGGTTGACGTCGTGGATGGCCATCAGGACCGATATACCACGCTCCCCGACCGCCCGGCGGACCGTGTGCATAACCTCGAGCTGGTTGCGCAAGTCCAGGTTGCTGGTGGGCTCGTCGAGGAGCAGCACCCGCGGTTCCTGGGCCAGCGCCCGGGCGATGACCACCTTCTGGTATTCCCCGCCGCTCAACTCGTCGACGAAGCGCAGGGACAATTCGTCCAGCTCCAGTTCCTCGATCACGCGCTCCGCGACCTCCAGGTCCCGGGCCCTGACGCCCCAGCCGATGTGCGGCCGCCGCCCCATGAGCACCGCGTCGAAAACGGTAAGCCGGGCCCGGTATATCTCCCGCTGGGGCACGTAGGCGAGAAGGCGGGCGGCCTCCCGGCGGTTGAGGTTGTCCCTGTCCTCCCCACCCAGGGAAATACTCCCCCGGTCCGACCTCAGGATGCCGGCCACGCATTTGAGCAGCGTGCTCTTGCCGGCGCCATTGTTGCCGAGGATGGAACACAGGCTCCCGCCGGCCACTTCGAGATCTATCCCACGCAGCGCCGCCCGCGCTCCGTAACTGAACGAAAGGCCTTTCACCCGCAGCATCACGCCGCCCTCCGGCCGCTTTTTATAAAACCGCGTATCAAGAGGTAGACGAACAGGGGGGCGCCCAGGACCGAGGTGACGGCGCCCACCGGCAGAACGACCGGCGCGATGATCATGCGGCTGAACGTGTCCGAAACGAGCAGAAGCAGTGCGCCGGCGAGGGCCGAGCCGGGAATAAGGTAGCGGTAGTCCCCGCCGACGACCCGACGCATCAGGTGCGGCGCCAACAGTCCCACGAAGGCGATGATCCCCAGGAAGGAGACAGCCGTGGCCGTGACCAATGAGGTGAGAAGCATCCCGATCGTCCTGGTCCGGCCCACGTTCACTCCCAGGCTGTGGGCGATGTCGTCTCCGCCGCCCAGGGCGTTGTAGTCCCAGCGTTTGAGGAGAAACCAGACCGTCACCGGCACGGTCACGCCGGCAATGATCGCCAGATCGCGCCAGGAAGCCCGGCCGATATCTCCGAAGGTCCAGAAGACAATGGAGGCCACCTGCACGTCGGTGGCGAAGAACTGGACGATCACCGTACCAGCGGAAAAAAGCGATCCCATGGCCACACCGGCCAGGACCATGACCTCGGGAGTAACGCCCCGCAGGCGCGCCAGGAGGAGGACGGCCAGGGTCACGGCCATGGCCCCGGCGAAGGCGGAAATCGTGACCAGAAACGGATTGGCGATGAGGAAGGCGTCCCGGACGGCGCCCGCCGCGTTGGCGCTCCCCGCACCCCCGACGAGGATGGCGACGGCCGCCCCGAAGGCGGCCCCCTGGGAAACGCCCAGGGTGTAGTCTGAAGCGAGGGGATTCTGCAGGACGTTCTGCATGACGCAGCCGGCCAGGGCCAGACCCAGGCCGGCCGCGATCGCCGCCAGGACGCGGGGCAGGCGGATGCCCAGGACGATCTGCGCCGAGCGCGCGTCCCCGCCCCCGAAAATAATTTCAACCACCTTCAGGGGCGAAAGCCGAGCCGATCCCAGCCCCAGGGAGACGACGGCGACCGCGATCAGCGCGACGCCCAGAAGCGCAATGAGCAGGACCTTCCGTCCGCCGTATTTCCTGTAGGCGGCTCCGCTTCCCTGCGGCGGGACGGACCGGCGAGACTTCTCCCTCACCCGCGACGCGTCCATGCCCTCACTCACCCTCCAGGGAGAGTGTGGTGAAACCGCCGAAGTCGCGGGCCATGGCCGCGTATGAGTCCGCGCCCAGCAGGAAACGGTAGATCTCCCCGGCCTTGGCGACCGGGTCGACGTCCTTGAAGGCGTCGGGGTAGACGACGGTCCCCATGAAGTAGGCGTCGGCAATCGCGGTGTCCACGTTCGTCGTGTAGAAGTTGTACGGCAGGTAGCCGTACAGCTTGCCCTCCTTCACGGCCCGCAGGGACGCGTAGAGGCCGGGATTGGCGCCATAGTCCTTCTTGATCATGGCCCAGCCCGATTCGTCCACGAAAATATACTCGGGATTCCAAACGAGAAGCTGTTCCTTGTCGATCATCAGGCTTCCCTTTTTTCCCGTTTCGTCGGCGACGTTCCTGGCATTGATCGCGCTGAAGGGCGGGAAGTCGGCCTGTGTGCTCTCGATCCCGTGGGTGCCCTTCATGCCGATACCCCCGGCGTAGACCGCCGGCCTTTGCGCCTCGGGAACCCCCGCGGTCCGCTTGCGCAAATCGTATTGGCAGCCACGGATGAACCCGATCACTTCGGACGCGCGCGCCTCCTCGCCCGTGATCTTCCCGACCAGCTCGATGGAATCGAGGAGCTCGCGGTCGAATGTCCCGAGCCGGCCGTAGCTCAACACCGCCACCGGAATGCCGGTCTTCTCCTCGAGCTCGTCCGCCCGCGAGGCGTCCACAAGGTAGGCGGCGAAGACGACGTCCGGCTTCACGGCGAGCAACGCCTCCGGGTCGGGAGAGGAATCGGGCCCTCCCTGGCCGATCGCCGGCAGGTCGAGGAGCTTCGGGAAGGCCTGGATGTACGGCCGGCCGCCGCTCCATTGTTTTTCCATGTTCTCAATGCCGACCGTTTTGGATGCGCCGTTCACGTAGCAGACCAGCCGCAGGGCTCCGGGCCCGATCGCGCATACCCGTTTGGCCGGCACCGGGATCTCGACGGTCCGGCCGGCCAGATCGGTGATCTTCGCCATGCCGACCGCGCCGCTTTCGGGACCCTTGGCGCAACCCGCGATCGCGAGAGCAAAGAATGTCAGGCCGATGAGTGCTTGCAGTAGTAAAGACGGTTTTGATAGAAAACGCATTCTTGAATTCCCTCCTTTAAATAGATTGAAACGATCCATCAACTCACACGTCGGCCGATGGAGATGCCGTCCCCGGCCAGTCGACCGTATTCCTGCCCCGAGCAGTCCAGGCACACCGGTTTCCCGTCCTTGAACCTGGCCCGCGTCTCCATGACGCTCTCCCCGCACACCGAGCACGTGGCGCTCGCGAAGATGCGGGCGTAAGGCGGCACCTCCACCGAGACCCTGGCCACGTCCAGCACCTCCTCGTCAGGCAAACCGATCACGCGGAAGGAGAGCTCCCTCCACAACGCGGACAGGCGCCGGCCCTCCTCCGCGCCGCCCGCGCGTTTCACCACCACCTTCTCGAACAGCGCCGTCGCCTCGGGCGAGCGTTCCTGCATGACGCGCTCGGCGCGCACGCGGACCCTGAGGCCCTCCCCGTCCCGGGCCACGAGACTGAACGCCGTCTTGCCGCAATCGCGGAAAATCAAGGCATTGTTGCCGAAGGTGCAGCCGGTCGTCATCTGGACCCCGTCACTGAAGCAGTTGTTGGTCTCCACGATCGCCAGGAGGTCCTCCATCCCGGTCGATCGCGCGCGAAGCTCCCTCATCGCCAGGGCCCCCGCCTTGACCCCCGCGGCCAGAAACGGGCAAAAGTGCCCGTGCAGCATGCCGCTCGTTTTCAGCAATGTCGTGAGGTCCCCGGCGGCGACGGCCTCTTCTATCTCCCGTCTTGGGTTTTCCACGTCCATGAAGCACCTCATTGTTCATGCAAATTCAGTATTACATTTTTATTATTCGTATTACCGTACTCGCTCTCACTGTCTCTGTCAAGCGAGATACCGCACTTCCCCCTTCCAGGGCCTTCAAGGCGTACCGGTCTCATGCGCCGTACGGGCGAGACAATAACCATTCATACGGCGAAATGAATCGACTTCGATTCCGGTCTTCTTCATTTGATTTCCATCCGGATGTGCATAGACTTGATAATGAACCCGGGATCGTCCCGACAGGATGTTCCGGAACCGGGATATTTCTCGGAAGAAGGAGAACCAATATGAAAAAACCCGCCGGACAGACAAAGGTCGCCCTCAAGGTCGCCGTTCTTATTTCAACCCTGCTTGTTTTGACCGGATGCTTCGAAATCACCCAGGTCCTTTCCTGGGGAGCGAATGACACCCTGGACGTGCACTGGATATTCCGCTACCCCACATCGATCGAAAAAACGGGGGCGTCCCAAGGAGCCGGCAATGATCTTGCATCGCAGATCGAGGACACCAAAAAAAACATCAACGACACGCTCGGCTCCCAGGTCAAGAACCTGAGCATCAAGAAGACCGAGACGGAGTACGACGTCTCCCAGGAGATGTCGTTCACGGTTCCCCGCTATTCTCGGCTCAACTTCGGCAAGCTGGAGGGGCAGGATTTCCCCTTCGTGCCGGTGTACAACGCCGCTCAAAAAGAGGTTGTTTTTACTTTCAAGGCCGTGAAAACGGAGAAGCCGGCGGACGCGGACGACGCCGAAGCACCAGACGCGACGGAAGAGGCGGATGCTCCCCCCGCCGACGCGACCACAGACGATTCGTCCGGCCAGGGGATGGATGTAATGGGGCGGCAAATCGCGAAAATGATGCTTTCGTCCGTCCGCTACCAGATCATCCTCGGGGGCAGGATGGATCCGCGGCGCGTCATCATCCGCAAAGGGGACAAGGAGACGGTGATCAAACCCGTCACGCTCGACTCCATGATCATGATCGACATCCCGTTATATGCCGTGTACGGCGAGGATGGAGAGGCTTTCAGCGTGGTCGTCATGCTTAAGTAGAGGAAGAGAAACACCGGCAGGGCGGTATTATCGAAGACGCGATTCCCGAGAGGGGCAGCGGCTTGTTTGGGCTCAACATCGCTTTTCACCCCTTGGTTTTTTTGCCGGCTTCACCGCTGGAAACAAACCTTCGTGTCTCTCTTCGGCGGTGTCAACGGTCCCCTCTCTTCCGTTGCGAAAAAATATAAAAACAGCCGCCAGTTTTTCCCCGCGTAAAACGATTAGTTTGACCGGGACATACATTTCATTTGTCTCACTGAAACGCTCCCGCCGGACATTATCCGAAACCAAAACCGCGATTGACGCCGGCGGGCGGCCGTGAGTATATCTGAATGACAAGGAGATTGGCATGCAAAAAATCATCCCCCATCTCTGGTTCGACACGCAGGCGGCGGAAGCCGCGGAGTTTTATACCGGTATTTTTCCCGATTCGCGCATCACCGGCAATTCTTTCCTGCGCGACACCCCCTCCGGCGATTGCGATCTCGTTTTCTTCGAGCTGGCCGGTTACGCCTTCGAGGCGATTTCCGCGGGCCCGGAATTCGCCTTCAACCCGTCCATCTCCTTCATGCTCAACTTCGATCCGTCGCGCGATAAAAAGGCGCGCGAGCACCTGGACGCGGCCTGGGACGCGTTTTCGCGCGGAGGCAAGGCGCTCATGCCGCTCGACGCCTACCCGTTCAGCAAGCGCTACGGGTGGGTGCAGGACCGATTCGGCTTCTCCTGGCAGCTCATTCTTTCCAATCCGGAAGGCGATCCGCGGCCGTTCATCGTGCCGTCGCTCATGTTCACGCAGACCATGGCCGGCAAGGCCGAGGAGGCGATCGACTTCTACTCGTCGATTTTCAAAAACGCGAAGCGGGGCACGACCGCGCGCCACCCGGCCGGAAGCGAACCGGACAAAGAAGGCACGCTCATGTTCGCCGACGTCATGCTCGAAAACCAATGGTTCGCCGCCATGGACAGCGCGCAGCGGCACGACTTCGTCTTCAATGAGGCGGTCTCGCTCATCGTCTCCTGCGACAATCAGGAGGAGATCGACTACTATTGGGAGCGGCTCTCGGCCGTGCCCGAAGCCGAGCAGTGCGGCTGGCTCAAGGACCGGTTCGGCGTTTCCTGGCAAATCTCACCCGCCGTCGTCGGCGAAATGCTCGCCAACGGCAGCCGGGATCAGATCGACCGGGTGACGGCCGCATTTCTGAAAATGAAAAAATACGACATCGCGACGCTCGAGAGGGAATACCTCAAAGGCTGATTGGATCTGCGCATCGAAGAAAAGGGACCGGTCACGCGTCCCGTCGGTTTTCTTTCCCCTCCGTGTCCTTCATCGCCATGGGTGTCATTGGAGATTGTCTCCGCCGCCGGGGGGCTTGGCCTTTTCGCCGCGCGTGCGGTACATTATGGGTGACCGCGGCCTCCCCGCCGCGGAACCGGTGAGCCGGCGCGGGGCCGGCGGAAAGAAACATTCGATGATGAAAAAGAATCCGGGGTACTTCAGGGAGAAAAAGAAAAAAAACGAGAAGATCGTCGTTCTCACCTCCTACGACTACCCGACGACGGTGATCCTGGAGGAAGCCGGCGTCGACATGATCATCCTCGGCGACAGCGTGGGTACGAACATCCTGGGCTACCGCGACGAGACCGAGGTCACTATGGAGGACATGCTCCACCACACGCGGGCGGTGGCCCGCGGGATCAGGAGCATGTACCTGGTGGTCGACCTGCCCTACCGGACCCACGAAACGGCGGCCGACGCCGTGGCCAACGCCCGGAAATTGGTCGCGGCGGGCGCGGACGCGGTCAAGTTCGAGGGGATCAAGGAGGACATCCTCGCCGCTCTCAAGGGGGACGGCCTGGAAGTGATGTGCCATATCGGTCTGAATCCGCAGTACGACCAGGACAGGATGAAGCGGGGCGAGGTGTCGCGCGGCAAGGACTTCGAGGACGCGGTACGGCTCCTGGAGGGCGCGCGCCGCCTGGAGGGGCGGGGCATGGACCTGCTCGTCCTGGAAAAGATCCCTGAGCGGATCGCCGAAATCGTCACCGCCAACATCGCGACGCCGACCATCGGCATCGGCGCGGGCAAATACTGCGACGGCCAGGTCCTCATCGTCACCGACCTCCTGGGCGTCAACGAGCGGAAATTCAAGCACGTCCCCGACTACGTCGATCTGCGCCGGGTCATGATCGATACGGTCAGGCGCTATCGCGCGGAGATCGAAGCGGGCGTATTTCCCGGCAGGGAGCACATCAATCTGATCAAGCACGAGGAATATGAGAAGGTCAAAGACTGGTGCCTGGCCCATGGGCTGAAGGTCCAGGGAGACGATGCTCCATGAAAAGAGGGAAACTACGGATGACGCGGATCAGACGCGGATAAAGTTGGGAAAAACGGGGATGATCTTTTTTGTCTGATTGGCAATCACCAGACGGTTTCCTTTATTCCTTTTCGACATCTTCCATTGCCAAAAACCGCAGTGCAAACACTATGCGCATAATGCAATTCAGGATTGCTCGTTTTTCCTTTTCTTCATCCGCGTCCTATCCGCGTTCATCCGTAGTTTCTCTTCATTTCAGGGGGCCGCCCTTGCAGGCCGGACGCTCTTCGCACTACCATGCTCCCATGACCATCGCCCAGATAAGCGACCTTCACCTGGGCCGGAGCCCGTACCCCGGCGTCGACGCGCAGGCCAACTTACAGAAAGTCCTCGAGGACGTTTCGGGGCAAGGCGTCGACCTGATTGTCGTCTCGGGCGATCTCGTGCAGGATGAAAACGACGAGGGAGCCTACGTCGCGGCGCGTGAGCGGCTCGACGCGTGCGGCCCGCCCTACCGGGTGATGCCGGGAAACCACGACGACTGCGTTCTTCTGTCCCGGATTTTCGAACTGGCGCCGCATTCCACGGGAGAGGTCTATTCCCACGAGCCGCGGGACGGCGCCGATCTCATTTTTCTCGACAGCTCCCGGGCGGTCTTCTCTCCCGCCCAGTGGGATTGGTTGGTCAAACGCGTCCGCGCATCGCACGCGCCGTACGTCTTCATCCACCATCCGCCGGTACCCGCCGGCGTACCCCTCATGGACCGAGATTGGCCCTTCCTGGAGGACGCGGAATTCCGGTCGCGCCTGCTTTCAATGAAAATGACAATTTCCGTCTTCTGCGGGCATTACCATACGGAAAAGACCGTACAGGGTGAAAATCTCGACATGTTCCTCTGCCCGGCGGTCAACCTGCAGTTCGACGGGACGGGCGATGAACTTCAGATCGGCAGCTTGCGTCCGGGGTGGAGAAAGATCGATATCGACGGGGAACGCCTCGCGACGAGCGTTCGGTACGTGGAAAGATGAAGGAGGGACGATCCGTATCGCTCCCTTACGCCTGCGGCGCCTCCTTTTTTTTCCGCGAAGCGGACCGGTACAGCGCTTCCACAATGAAGTGATAGAGGTAGGTAAAGCCGACGGTGAGGACGAGGAGCACGGCTGTAAATAGAGTAATGATCGCCGGTTCGACATTCGCCGCCGCCAGGCTGAATTGCAGCAGGATGAACATGATTGTGCCCACGAGCACACCTACGATATTGACGTACCGGCCGTAAAAGCACGTTCCCGCCAGCGCGACGACCAACAGGCAATCGAGCTCCAGGTACATCCCGCCGGAGGTGACTCCATAACCGACCCGCCAAAGAAGGAGTAATCCCGCCACGCCGGCCGCCAAGGATGAGACGAGAAAGGGCAATGCGAGGCGAACCCTTCCCATTGTCTTCTCCTCACGGTTCGCCAGGCGCGCGTTGACGCCGGGCCACTGCGCCCAGATGAACGCCGCTCCGACCACGATCAGGCCGATGAACCCGGCTATAACCGGGAGAGCATCCGTGCGCTCTGGACAAGGGCCGATTACCTTGCCTTGGGTGATGATGAGCACGAGTTGACGGGCGGCGATGAAAACGACGAAGGTGACGATGAATCCCGGGACCCGGGCCAACCCGACCACCGCGGCGTTGAAAAGGCCGAAAAGGAGGGCGACGAGGAGACCGATGAGAACAGCCGCAAGCGGCGGAACGCCGCCTACTATCGCTTGGGCCGTGACGACCGCAACGAGTCCGGCCAGCGATCCCACGGAGAGGTCGAGGCTGCCGTTCGCGAAAATGACCGCCATCGCCAGGGCGGGAATACCGGTCATAAGAAGCTGGAAAAAGAATGAAGGCGGGAACACAAGGGGAATGCCGAGGAAAATACCCAAAAAGGCGAACAGCGTAAGCGATCCCACCATCTGTACGCCGATCCACACGGCATTGGAGACGAGCCGCCAGCGCGCGTTTTCAAAATAGAGAGGCACCGGAAAATACTCTGCCGGCGAACGAAGGTTGCCCGGGACGAAAATATTTTTTTGTTCCATAGACACGCTCCTTTCAGTCTTTCCGCATTGTTATTCGGCAATATCGGCAGTCTCCATTACTTTCCTTATTTTCCCCATCATCTCCGTCATCGTATCGCTCCCTTCCTCTCCGCGCGCACGAAGAAGAGGAGCACCCCGCCGGCCAGGGACAGGGACGCGGCCAGGAGAAATCCCGCCGCGTATGAGCCGGTCGCGCCGGCCAAAAGCCCGGCGATCGTCGGGCCGGCCGCCTGGCCCAGGCCGAAACAGAAGGTGAGCATCCCCAGGCCCATGGAGGCGCGCTCGCTCCCCAGGATGTCTCCGGCGGTGGCGGCCACCACCGCGGGCACGCTCCACGAGCACAGTGCGAACAGGAAGCCCGAGAAGACCAGCAGGCCGTCGACGCGGGCCAAGCCGAAGAATCCGTAGGCGGCAGCCAGGAGCGCGTAGATGAGGGCGAGGGATCGCGCCCGGCCGATCCGGTCGGAAACAAAACCCCAGAGAAGCCCGCTCGCCGCTGAGGCGAGGCCCACCAGGAACCAGAGACGTCCCGCGGCGCCGGAATCGAAGCCGCGCTCGCGGATGAGAAAGTTCACGAAGAAGGTGGCGTAGACGATATAGGAAAATCCGTAGAGGAAATAGGCGAGCGCGAGCGGCGGGAAGCCGCGGGTCGCGAGCATGGCCGGGATCGCGGCCAGAAGGCGGGGCCGCTGCGGGCGGCCGGCCGCGGAGCCGGGAACGGAAACGGCGCCGGCGGGCTTCTCGCGCAAGACGAACAGGCCGACGATGAACATGCCGGCCGCAACGGCGCCGAACAGGAGCCAGGCTCCCGGCCAGCCCTGCGGCGCCGTCGAGCTCGCGAAGAGCGGCACGGTGAGACCGGATATCGCCAGGCCCACGCTCGTCCCGCCCACGACGACGCCCGAGGCGAGGCCCCGCTCCCGCGCGCCGAACCAGCGCGAGACCAGGGCCACGGCCGGCACATTGACGGTACCGCTCGCCAGGCCGGTGAAAAAACGGGCCGCGAGCGCCCCGCCGAAGTCGCGCGCCAGGGCCGTGGCCGCCAGGGAGAGCGCCACTCCGCCCAGTCCGAAGAGAATCGTCTTTTTGCTCCCGAAACGCGCGGCCAGAAAGCCCGAAACGAGCGACATGAGGAGGTACCCCGAGAGATTGGCCGAGGCGACGAGCCCGCCCTGTTCCTTGGAAAGCGGGAGGGTTTTTTCCATGAAGGGCAGGATCATGGTATAACCGAAACGGGCCAGTCCGATGGCCGCGACCACGGCGCACATGGCCGCGCCCATCAGGGCAAAACGATATGGGTCCTTGAATTGCGGGTCGGGGCCGGAACGATTCATGATGGTGGGTATTCTATTGGAAAATATCACTTTGACATAGAGACCTGCCGAAAAAACGCGCCCGTCCGTCACCCTTCGGCGGAGCTCAGGGTGACAAACGTCATGGTGAGCTTGTCGAACCATGACCGGCAATTCAGGGCCGTATCACCGGGCACCCTTCGGCGGGGCTC
>JAFGSW010000045.1 GCA_016934415.1 Spirochaetales bacterium
GCCGGATCATGTTACGGTCATTCGATGCTTGGGCAGGCACGTCGAGAAAATGTATTTTTTTGATTATTGATCTTCGGAAAGTAAGTTATCGGCTTCTTTTTTCGGCATAGCAGTCCTGATCTTTTCGCCCTTCTCGGCGTACGCCCAGCCCAAAGAGAATACCGAAGCCCTGTTCGGCAAGCAGAAGGATTCGGTATTCCTGGTCAATCAGTCGATTTTTATAGGCTCGAACCAAGTCAGCAATCCCGATCTCTTCTATAAACTCGAAGGAGCCATGGGTCAGAGAGTGCTGAACCAATACGTCTCGATTGCAAACGGAACGGGTTTCCTGATCAACAAGGACGGGTACCTGATCACCGCGGCCCACGTCGTCGAGTATCTCCCGAACGACAAGAAAGAGGAATACGGTTATTACGTTTTCCTTAATTTTTGCACCAAATACATGCTCTCCGGCAAAATCAGCAACATAGAATTCCGCAAGATCATCGCCGATTACAAAAAACTCCTGCAAACCTCTGAGATCGTCATATCGGTCAAATCGGCCAAAGGGAAGGAATATCGCGCCGTAATCGTCAATCAGGACGACGGACTCGATCTGGCGCTGCTCAAGATTCAGATGGATGAAAAGTTGACTCCTTTCTCGGTGAAAGACAGCTCCGCCCTGAAAGTCGGGGATTCCGTGGTCACGATCGGTTATCCCCTCCAGTTCACCATGGGCGATTTCCTGGAAGATTTCGAACCGACCGTCACCAACGGGATCATTTCAGCTATCAGGAACGACCAATGGGACATCCAGCATACGGCGGCGATCAACTCGGGTAATTCGGGGGGGCCGCTTCTGGCCCAGGACGGAGGAGTAGTCGGTATAAACGTGGGGACCGTGCGCGGCGCCAATGCTTTGTATTTCGCCACCTCATCCAACAAGTTCATCGAATGGCTCTCCTCATTGGGGAAAAAGAAACTCCTTAACACTGAACAAGGAGACGATCAATGAAAAACGAACGAAACCCGCTGTTTTTTTTCGGCGCCTGCATTGCTTTTCTCGGATTGATATCAAGCTGCGCGTCTTTCCCGACGCCCAGCTCTTCGGATGACACGTTGCTCGTCGTCCCATATCTGCACTATGATATCAGGGTTTCCGGCATTCATCCCATGAATTTCTCGTACCGGATCAATCTCCAACACGCGGGAACGGGGAAAATTTTCAGCCTCTTCATCGGTTCATCCGATTCCAATGATTATAAATACGTCACTGGATTACCGCCGGGGAAATATACGGTAAAAGAATATCAGCCGATCGGCTTACTCAGCAATCCGGTGCGGCCTTTCAGGATTCAAAAAACCTTCACGCTTGAAAAAGGCGTATTGAGCGTCATGCCATTGAAAATCATCATCCTTTCGATCGATTCGGAAGATAAGGAATATATCGGCTTGGTGCAATTCGATTACAAGGAAGTCACTGATAAACAGATCGCGAGAATCATCGACCAACTCCGAGAAAAAGACGGTTTTCAGCGCTGGCGACATTGATTCTCACCCGCGACAGGCGTGACAATACTACGAAAATAATCCATGTGCCCTCAAAGACTCCGAGCCGCCCTCTTTGCGGCCTGAAAGAGCCCCAGGATTTTTGCGGGGTGAATAAAGGATCATCCCGCCCGCGGACCGTCAATTCTTGACTTCCCGATTCCCGAGGGCTATAATTTTCATGAAATCCCGAAAAAACCACGTATGCGAGGATGGACGCCATGACAAAGAATCTTTTTTTACTGTGCATTGCGGCCTTGTTCTGCTCGGCCCCGATCTATTCACAAACCGTGAAAAATTCCAAGGAGATGAGTGTCCAGGACGCCATATACAAGGCCATCCAACTCGACACCACGATTCAAAGCAAAAAAACCGCGCTGGAGAAAGATAAGGACAGGCATTTTAAGAAATTCGATGATGATTTCAACGCCGGGAACAGGAAGCTTAAAAATGAAAAAAAAGGCGAATTCGAGACGACCAAAGAGTTTAACGCAAGGATAGAAGACAAACGCGTCAAGCTGGCGACCGAGCTTCAGGATAAAAAGGACGCGTACATGCGGGATGTGTACAACGAGGCCGTGGAAAAGGACATCGCGAGCATGGAAAACGAGCTTGACGAGCTGACCGGTCAACCCTACAAGGTCTCGGACAGTTATTATAAAATCATCATTGACAGGTACAATGCGGACGGAGGCTATTATCCCGTCACCTTCTCCTACTACGTACGGACCGACGTCAACAAGGCGACCGGAAAAAAAACCTACGTCTGGGACAAGGAGCCGTTCAAGTGGGAAATAGAGAGGGACAAGGCGAAAGCGATCGCCTCGCAGAAAGACAGCCTCATCCTCGATTGCCGGGCCTCAATCTACAAGGTGAGCGGCTCTTACGTGTACGACAAGTATGAGATTTCCATCGCCGATCCCGAGACGAAGGACGTCCTGTTCAATTCCGTCTTCTGGCGGAATAAAAAATTGAGCGATCGACCCTCGATCAGGACACCGAGCGGCGGGTTCGTGGTGCTCTCCATTACCTGCTCGAGCCTCCTCACCGAAAAACGCGACCGGAACATGTACCAGCCGGCCAAGGTTTTCGACGGGAAGCCGGACACGGGCTGGGCGGAAAGCGCGCCCGGCTCCGGCAACGGCGAGTGGATCGAGATACGATTCGCCCGGCCCGTGACCGCGGACAAAATCGTCGTCTCGCCCGGCTGGTTCGACAAGCGCTACTGGATCCTCAACAATCGGATCAAATCGCTGAGCATCGAGCTCGACGATTACGGTAAAGAGGCGCGTTTCAAGGACCAGATGATCCCACAGGATGTGAGTCTTTCCGGAGAGAAGACGTTCACCCGCGCCCGGTTCGTCGTCCGCGACGTCTACCGTACCGCCAAGGATGACGACACATGCATCGCCGAAATTGAGTTTCTGATCGGAAACAAGAAAATCGATCTGGATTTATCGGCCTGCGCCGACCAGATGAAAGTGATCCCGGAATAACGCCTCGGGAAGCCTTTGTTATTCGGCCTCCCGGCGGTCATCGCCGGGGGGTTTTTTTCACCCCCTTTTTCCCGGCAATCGATCGTCGCTTCCCTTGACACCCCCCTCCCTCGCCCGTCAATAATGTCGTCGATGAGCGACAAGACCCCGATAAAGATAAGTTGTGTGGGCGGCGGTTCACGCCTCTGGGCGGTCAATGTCATCAAAGACCTCGCCCTCTGCCCCTCGCTCGAGGGCGAGCTCTCCCTGTACGACCTCGACCGGAGCTCGGCGGCCGCCAATGTCGAGCGCGCCGCGATCATTTTCGGCCGGCCCGAGGCCAGGACGAAATTCAGGGTCACGGTCGCCTCTTCCCTCGCGGACTCGCTCGCGGGGAGCGATTTCGTCATGATCTCGATCCAACCCGGCCCGATCGGGATGATGGCGAGCGACCTGGACGTGCCCCTGCGCTACGGCATCTTTCAGACGGTCGGCGACACGACGGGGCCGGGCGGCCTCGTCCGCGCCCTGCGCACGGTCCCGATCTTCTCGGCGTTCGCCGAAGCCGTCATGGCCAACTGCCCGCGGGCCTGGGTCTTCAACTACACGAATCCGATGGCCGCCGCCACGGCCGCCCTCCACGCGGCCGCGCCCGGTATCAAGGCTTTCGGCTGCTGCCACGAGGTGCTCGGGATCCGGAAATTTTTAGCCGAGCTCATGAGGGAACGCTTCGACCTCGACGCCGTCCCGGACCCGGACGAAATCGAGCTCGAGGTGTCCGGAGTCAACCACTTCACCTTCGCGCTCCACGGCTCCTTCCGCGGGGAGGATCTCTTCCCTTCGCTTCGCGCGCACATGGCGCAGGAAGGATTCTTCGCCGACCGCGGCGCGATCGCCCGCGAGCGCAAGGCGAAGGGCGAGTATTTCGTGTCCGACAAGCGCATCGTCTTCGATTTCCTTCGCCGCTTCGGCGCGCTCGGCGCGGCCGGCGATCGCCACCTCGCCGAATTCGTCCCCTGGTACCTCAAGAGCGAGGAGGAGATTCACCGCTGGGGCATGATCCTCACGCCCTCCTCCTACCGTCTCGCCCGCCTCAAAACCCCCCCGCCGGGCGAGGACGAGAGCCTGCGGACGCTCGCGCCCACGGGAGAGATGGCCGTGGAGCGGATCCTCGCCCTCCTGGGAAAAAGAGACATGAAGGCGAGCGTCAATCTTCCGAACTCGGGCCAGGCCGCGGGGCTTCCCGAAGGTACGGTCGTGGAAACGTTCGCCCGACTCGGCGGGGACGGCGTCTTTCCGACTGCCGCCGGCCGCTTTCCCCAGGCGCTCTCCCTCCTGGTCTGCCGCATCGCGGACATTCAGGCCATGACATTGAGGGCCGCCGACGAACGCGACAAGGACCTCGCCTTCCAGGCCCTCCTCTTGGATCCGCTCGTGGCCATTCCCACCGATCGGGCCTATTCCATGTTCACGGAGATGCTCGAGAACACGAAGGAAGCCCTGCCGGGCTGGAAATTGTAGCGGAAGCACGGCCTTTTATCTCGGGGTCGTTGCTTCATTTTATAAACGCCGCGTGGATCTTCGGTGTTCACTCGCTCGCCTTGATGCCCCGCGGGGAAAAACGAAAATAGTGACGAGACGGCGAAAATAGAGTACACTATTGTACAATACACCGGTGCGGTCGCGCACATCCGATCCCAAACCGGTATTCCTGGGCAGTGCAAGGAGACCGCACATGCAGTCATCGCCGCTTACGGGCGTAAACCAAAGAATTAAACAACACCGCTTCGCAGACGTCACCCTCCACCTGACGCGGCCGGACGGGCGGCCTTTGAGTGGCGCCGAGGTGGCGGTCGAACAGACCGCGCATTCTTTTCTTTTCGGGCTGGCGGGCGGCATCGTCCTCTCTCCCATTGCGCGCCTGCTCGGCTGGACCGACGAGCAGGTCGAGGTATGCAAGGAGCGGATCACGGAATTCGCCAACTTCATCACCCTTCCCTTCTACTGGGGGCGGTTCGAGCCCGAGGAAGGCGCGCCGCGCACCGAATTCCTGCGCGAAACGGCCGCCTGGTTCCGCGCTCACGGAATCACGCCCAAGGGGCACACGCTCTGCTGGCACACCGCCTGCGTCGACTGGCTCATGAAGTACCCCAATGACGAAATTCTGAAAAAGCAGCGCGCCCGAGTCCGGCGCGAGGTGGCCGGATTCGCGGGCCTCGTCGACGTCTGGGACGTCGTGAACGAAGCGGTCATCATGCCGCGCTACGACAAATACGACAACGCGATCACCCGCATCGCGAAGGAATACGGCGTCAACGAATTGGTCGAGATGCTCTTCCGAGACGCGCGCTCGGCCAATCCGCGGGCAACGCTCGTCCTGAACGATTTCATTCTCAGCCGGGAATACGAGGACTTGGTGGACACACTCCTCAAGCGCCGTACGCCCATCGACGCCGTCGGCCTGCAGACCCACCAGCACCAGGGCTACCGCGGGGCCGAGACGATCTGGGATTACGCCGAAAGGTTCGGGCGCTTCGGCCTTCCGCTTCACTTCACTGAAAACAACATCGTCTCCGGAGAGCTCATGCCCGCGGACATCGTGGATCTGAACGATTACAAGCGCCCCGACTGGCCCTCCACTCCGGAAGGCGAGGAACGCCAGTGCGAGGAGGGGGTGGAGTTCTACTCGCTCCTCTACTCCCACCCGGCCGTGGAAGCCATCAGTTGGTGGGATCTGGCGGATGGCGGCTGGCTCAATTCACCGGCCGGAATCCTGCGCCGAGACCTGAGTCCCAAGCCGGTGTTCCTTGCCCTGAAAAAACTCATCAGGGGCGAGTGGTGGACCGGCCGACGTGAGCTGAAGACCGGCGCCCAAGGCGGGGTCCGGCTCGAGGGGGCGGCGCTGGGAACGTACCTCCTTGCGGCGGGCGGCGCAAAGGCCGAGTTCCGCGTCGAGAAGAACGTTCCATCCGTCGACGTCACATTGCAGGAATAACGAGCGGCGAATTCTTTTTCACAATAATAAAAAAAATCGCGAACGGCAGGGTGACCTACAAGGCGCTTTACCGGGCCGCCGCTCCGGCGTCACCCCCCGACCCGCGATTGACATCATACATTTTATATTAATATAATTTTACCGCTTCGCTGGTTATTCATGATTTTTATAAGCGGGCACCCAAAATGGAAAACAATTTCCGGCACGAATTGAAATACATCATCGACATCCACGATTTTCATTATCTGAAATCTCGCCTGGCCGGCGCGCTGTACAAGGACCCGTTCGCCGGAGAAGACAACCGCTACCATGTCCGCAGCCTGTATTTCGACGATGTGGACGACACCTGTCTGCACGACAAACTGGACGGTGTGGAGAACAGGGATAAATTCCGGATCAGGATTTACAATAAAGGCCGACGGGTCATCAAATTCGAAAAAAAGGAAAAATACAATGACTGCGTCCGGAAACGGAGCATGACAATCACGTACCGGGAATGTCTGGATATTCTGAACAGCGACGTCTCGTGTTTATCCGCGGCGGGCGAGGGGTTGCGGCGCGAGGTGTACCTGGCGTTCCGGACAAGACTCCTGCGGCCCGTCATTCTGGTCGATTACATGAGGGAAGCGTACGTCTATCCGCCGCTCAATGTCCGCGTCACTTTTGATATGGACATGGCGGCGTGCGCCGGATCGCCGGACCTCTTCAACGAGCGGCTGCCGACCGTGAACGTGCTGTCGAGGCCGGCTCTCATTCTGGAAATCAAGTACCGCTCGTTTATTCCGGATTTTATCGTTTCCCTCCTGCAGGGTGCACATACGACAAAACAGGCTCTTTCCAAGTACCTGATGTGCCGGGAAACGGCCTGAAAAGGATGATGGAAATGGATAAAACTCTTACGTTCAAGGACATCTTCAGGAAAGGCTTCTGGGAGAATTTCAATCTTTCCGCCGGTGGAGAACTCACCTTTTTGCGCGTTCTCCTTACACTGGGCTTAACTATTGTCATTGGCTTTATTATTTATATCGTCTACAGAATCACCTATCGAGACGTATTATACAGCCGCCGGTTCAATGTCTCCCTGCTGGTGATCTCCCTGGTGAGCTCCCTCGTCATCATGGTGATCAGCTCGAACCTTCTTCTGTCGCTCGGCATGGTGGGGGCTTTGAGCATCGTCCGTTTCCGCACCGCCGTCAAAGACCCCTTCGACACCGTCTTCATGTTCTGGGCCATCTCGGCCGGGATCGCCATGGGCGCCGGCGTCGCCAACGTCGATTTCTACTGGGTGGGATTCATAGGCTCAATCATCATCGGCGGCATCATCATATTGATGAGTCACTTGCGGATAAAGAACGGCGGCGCCTATCTGCTCGTGCTGCGCTACGCAAGCCAAGCCGAGGGACGCGTCCGGAAGGCGATCGCCGCCCTGCCGCGCTGCCGCCTGAAGGCTAAAACGGAGACGGGGGAAGGTGTGGAAATGACCCTGGAAATAAGGCTCAAAGACACGGGCGGCATCACCAGGGATTTCATGGACATCAAGGGAGTCAGGGACGTTTCCCTCGTTACGCAAAACGAACAATTTCGGTTTTAGGTTGCCGAACTCAAGGAGAACCCGATGAGACGCTTTTCTTTCGTTTTAATGATACTCACGCAATCCACCCTTCTCTTCGGCCAGAACGCGCCCGTCATTCTCAATGAATACAATGCGGTGAACGACGAAGGGTACCTGCACGGCGGCGACAAGCTCAAGGATAACGACGGAGGAGCCGCCTCCGACTCTTTTTTCGGCCGGGTGAAGGCGAACGGCGGGGACTGGTTCGAGCTCGTGGTGACGCACGACCACCTCGACATGCGCCGGTGGGCGCTGGAATACTCCTGGTTCGACGAATCCAAGAACCGAAACATGGTAAAGGCCATCCGGCTGACTGATCACCACCTCTGGTCCGACCTGCGGGCCGGCACCATCATCACCGTGGCGGAGGACGTTCCGGAAGACGTCGGCTACGATCCCGCCAGGGGAGATTGGTGGATCAATGTACGGGCGAATAAAAAACTGGGACGCGGCACATACATCGAGCGAGTCAATTTCAAGGTCAACGCGAACAACTGGCGGCTCGCCATCAAGGACTCGTCGGGCGCCGTGCGTTTCGGTCCGGCCGGAGAGGGAATTTCCCCGAACAACGGGATCAATTCCCGGGAAGTGTTCCGGTTGGAGGCCGATCCTGCGGCGGCCGTCCCGGCGAACAGCCAGTATTACAGCCACGGACGGGATTCGAGCACCTTCGGCGCGCCCAACCGCTGGAAAACCGGCGTTCAGGATTTCAGCGCGCTGCGAAAAAAAGTCAACAATGAATGATCGTCGTTTTTCGGCTCATACGCGATATCTCATCCTGCTGACCGCCCTTGCCTTCGCGGCCTGCCTGGGCGGCACGCGTTCGGGGATGCGCGCATTCGGGCAGGAGGCGCGCGACACGGGCGCGTCTCCCCGCCCGGCCTATGATGAGGATGAGGGCCTTGCCGGTCTCTGGAATTGCGACGAGGGCGCGGGAAGCATCGTTCATGACGGCTCCCTGAACGGCGCCAACGGCGCGCTCCATGGCAATCCCCGCTTCACCAATGGCGTTTCCGGAACGGGCCTTCTCTTTGCGCCGGAAGACGGGATTGATTACGTCGAAGTGGACAGGAGTCCGCTCCTCGACAATCTCCAGGCGGGCGATCACACCGTGTGCGCGTGGTTCAAGCCGCTTTCCGTTCCGAAGGAAAAAACCGCCCGCGGTTTTCCGTCATACGGCATCGTGATGAAAGCGGGCTACCATATCGGTCTTTCCTATACTCAAGAAAAAAGAATCATGTTCTCCCACTATCTCGAGGGGAACACATGGGCCGGCGCGGTCTCCGACGCCGTGATCGAACCGGGCCGCTTCTATCACGTCGCGGGAGTCGTCGACCGCGCCCGGGGCCGTATCACGCTCCGAATCGACGGCTGGCTTGAGTTTCACGGCGAATTTAAAAAAAGCGCGCCGGCGCGGCGGTTTTCCGACGAGTCGTGGCGGATCGGGATCGGCGATCCGAACAGCGCCTCACACATGTTGCCCGCGCACGGCGTCATCGACGGGGTGCGACTGTACCCCCGGGCGCTCACCGGAAAGGAAATTTCGGCCATCGCGAGCGGTGCGGACAACCGGCCCCCGGACGTCTCCGTTTCCTTTGCTCCCGCCGGCAAAAAAATGTCGCATCGCGCGTGCGGATTTCTCGTCTCTTTTTCGCGCGACGCACCCGCCGCTGCTCTCATCAGGCCGCTCAAGCCCCGCCTAGCCGCCTCCGGCGACCTCTCGTTGTACGGACGGGTCAAGGGGTTCGGGGCGAGTTTTCATTTTCTGCTGTATGCCGAATATATGGCCAGGCACATGGGCGGTTTGGAAAATCCCGACGGCCTTTGGCCCGGGGACAACAATGATTTTTCCGTCTGGGAGAATTACGTCCGAGAAATAGTCGCTCGGGTCAAAACGGGGGGACAGACCGATATCCTCTGGTCGATCTGGTTCTGTCCCGATTATCCGGGCCATTGGAAGCGAAGCTGGAAGCAATACCTTGAGACGTATAAAAGGGCGGTCCGCATCATCAGGTCCGCTCTGCCGCGGGCGGTCATCATGGGACCATGGCTCAGCACGTTCGACATGGCGCACCTCACCGATTTCATCGATTTCGCCTCCGCCAACCATGTGCTTCCGAACGTCTGTACCTGGAACGAGGGCGAATTCCCGCCGACCGGCATACCGCAGCGGGCAATCGCCGTCCGCCGTCTGCTGAAAGAGAAAAAAACGGGTATCGAGCGGCTGATCGTCACCGAAATCATTTCTCCCCATTATCAGTTCTCGCCCGGTCACGCGGTTTGTTATATGGCCAATCTCCACCGGGCGGGAATAGAGGCAACCGCGAAAAGCTGCTGGCCGGAAGATTACCCGGGAAACGGACTCAACAATTGTTTCAATGACTCCCTGGACGGGTTGCTCGACGTCGACAAGAGCTCTCCCCGCTCTCTGTGGTGGGCGTTTAAGCTGTACGCCGATATGGAGGGAAGGCTCGCCGAGGTCGCGCCGAAAAATACATTGTGCGCCATCGACGGCCTGGCGGCCTATGATGCACCGGCGGCAAAGGCGCGCATCCTGCTGGGCCGGTATCTACGCAGGGAACAGGGCGAAAAAGACGTGGCCGTTGAAATAACCGCTATTCCGGATAAAATGCTCGTAAACGGAAGAGTAAAGGTCACGCTGTTAAAAATCCCCGCCAGCGGGAAAAAGCCGCTGTTGAGTCCGGTTTCACTTTCGAAAACAATCGTCAAGACGGAAGGCGATACGCTCAAGGTCACGCTTCCGCAAGCGGGGGCGGAAGACGCCTTTCTCATCACGTTGACGCGGCCTTGAAATTACCGCGCCGCCGGACGCCCGTCCGTGACAGCACATTGTGGTTTCGGAGACGGAAATTGATATTGAATGGTACGGTCCGGCGTTGCGCAATAAAGCGGGCCTATCAGGACGAGAAATTGAGTGAAGCCCAGGTATCACTTCAAGGGGGACCGTCCGGCTTCCTCTGGATTCGGGAGAAAGGTCATCGTCATGCTAAAACAGGGACTTGTATTTGTTCTTTTCCCCGTCATCATCGGATTGACGCTACCCGCCTGCCGAACATCTCCTTCGAAACCGGATATCGAAACAAGTAATATTCCACCCGATTCGCTCACAGGCGACGGTTCTTTTATAAAATTGGACGCCGGGGATTTATTCAACCATCCTCATGTTCCCGTGTTCAAGGTCGTCATGCCCCGGGACGAATGGGTAAAACTGAAAAAAAACTGCCGGGACGAAACGTATGTCCCCGCCGACGCGTGGTTCGAAGGCACACTGATCGGGAAAATAGGCATCCGCTTCAAGGGCAATGTGGGTAGCCTGGGAAAATGCTTCAACAAAGAAGGCGAGTTCATCTGCCGCAAACTGAGCATGAAAATGAAGTTCGACGAATATAAGAAAAAGAACCGGTTTTACGGCCTCAAACGGTTGAACTTTCACGCCTATCGATGGGATCCCACCTACATGAAGGAGCGCCTATCCTACGACCTTTTCCGTGCTATGGGAATCGTCGCCCCTCGGGCGGCGTGGGCCGGACTGGTCGTCAATAATGAGCAGCTGGGATTATTCGGCATGGTGGAGCAGGTCGACGGGCG
Source organism: Spirochaetales bacterium (assembly GCA_016934415.1). Classification (GTDB taxonomy): domain Bacteria; phylum Spirochaetota; class Spirochaetia; order SZUA-6; family RPPD01; genus JAFGSW01. The sequence goes on from JAFGSW010000045.1 coordinate 11,219, forward strand.
GTTTACGGCCGACCGCTGGCCGGAATACCCGGACGGCAATCTTTACAAAGAGGCCTGGCCCGGAAACACGGACCGGAATTGGATGACGTCCCACCTGAAAACAAACACCGACCCGGCCGACGTGAGCGCCTTCCTTGCTTTTTCCAATGCGATGGCCTCCGCGAAAACGGGCGAGTTGCGAAACACCTTAAGCCGGTATGTCGACCTTGACTATCTGGCTCGCTATATGGCGGTCGACGACGGCATCGCCAATTTCGACGGCATTACAGCGTTCTACATGTCGCCGAAACACGAATGGGAGGGCGCGGGCAATCACAATTACTATTTTTACCGGTCGGCCGCGAACACGTTCACGTTAATCCCCTGGGACCTGACATCGACCTTCGGCCTCGGCGGCGGATTCACCAACGTGCCGAGATGGACGATCGTTCCCGAAAATTGCGGGCAATACTACCCCGTCTGGGAAGGAGACATCGGCGTCATCGGACCCGGGTGCGACCGGATGTTCCGCGCCCTGGCCGCCGACCTCGGCGGCTACCGCAAAGCGTGCCGTGAATTTCTGGACGGCCCTTTTCGGGAAACGGCCATGAACGAGGTGATCGACCGGCATGCCGCTTTTATCCGGGACGAGGTAAGAGCGGATTCCAATGGCCCCGGGGTTGCGGCCTTCGACAGCGCGGTCCGGGCCGTCAAGAAGGAAATCCCCCGTCTCCGCGCCCGACTGGAATCTTTTATCTCCGATAAACCCCTGAAACCGGTGGTAGTGGATATCAAGGAGGGTCTAAGCTTCGAGTCATGCGAACATCACGATCTCGCCACAGGGCCATTGCTTCTTTCCAACCCCAACACCGCCGCCTCGGTGGAATGTAATACGATCTTCCCCCTTTCCGGGAAACATGATTTGCTCTATTCCTTTCAATTCGCCGACGAAGAAAACGCCTGGGGCCAGTGGAGTTTCTATCGCATACCCATGGCGGTCGGCGATCATGACGTATCGGGACTCACCGGCATCCGGCTGCTGGTCCGGGCGGATGACAAACGATTGCTCCGCCTCGACTTGGACGGGCCGGACAATCCGGATCCGATGACGGGCATTCGATACGGCTGGGACATCGACGTACCTGAAAATCCGACGCGAATAGAAGTGCGGTTCGCCGACGCGTCATTGGTCCCGTGGGCGAAGAAAAAAGGGAAGGGCCCGCAATCGGTTGTGTCCAATGTGACCGCCCTGATATTCTCTCCCCAGTGTCAAGGAAGAAATCCGGACGGCCGACTGGGAAAAACGAAAACCGATAAGGGAAGCGTCTGGATCGACGATATAGCCTTTTTTTAGCCGATGAACAGGCCATGCGCCCGAGGCATGATGAAGAATCGATGGCCCGCGACAGACGGCTTCGACTTGAATATCCGGGTTTAGGTTGCTATGCTGTCGATAAGTCGGGGACGGCCGTTTGGAAACACGGGCGTCCGAACCGTGAGCCGGTTCGGCGGACTTCTCGGCGTTGTCGGCCGGAAACGACAAGCGGCAATGGGCCGGAATCAATCCTGTCATTCCATGATTGCTTGTATACCGCGCTCCGGATTAAAAATATCGCTCCCGTTGTCGCTTGACCATACGGTTTCGAACTATCGGCACACGCTCGGCTGGAGGTGCACATGTTCAGAACGAAATATGTACGGCTGTTTTCCCTTTTTCCCATTCTTCTGCTTGCCGTCGCCTGCGGACAACCGGGAAACGTGATCGGCATAGACAAGCGTCCTTTGATCGTCTTCGACGCTTTCAAGGAACAGGTCTGGCCCATTAGAGATACGGGATACGCGGGGTATTCTTCATTCAACCTCTTTTTGAAAAACCTCGGCTATTATACCGCGGAAAACAACAAACCGTACGACAAGGCTCTCAAGGATCTCGGACACGATACGATTTTCGTGATCCCGGTGGCGATGGAAGTCAGATTTACGAACGCCGAGGTGCAAAACATTCTTGAGTATGTGGGCCGCGGCGGAAACGTGCTGGTTATTGCGGAACACGACAACGCCTATCACTCCTCCGACTTCCTCAGGCCCATCGCGCAGGCGGGGGGATGGGACATAAACGACGACGGCATCATCGATCCGGAAGGCGCCCTCCCGGACTTCCCGCCATGGATAAGAACGATGCAACCTTTGGGGAAAGAAGGGCCGGTCATGCTTCATGCCTCGAGCTTGACGATGGGAAACGACCGGGGCGAAGTTCTCCTTACCACGTTCCGCGGAGACCGTATTGTCGGAGGGCTGGGCAGATACAAGCGAGGCCGCCTGGCGATCTTGAGCGATTCGGAGTTTTTATGGAACGGGAATCCGGAGTTCAAGTATCAAAACGTTTATCCCATGAATTTTTGCGATCCTAAAACCGGCGATTTTATGAAACAGGTGGTTTTCAGGCTTTTCCCCCCGAAATCGCCGGCCGTATTGGATGATTTTCCATTTTCCGACGAGTCAAAATGCGATAACAGGGTGATCGTGTACGGAAACGGCGGTAACTTCATAGAATTCACGAAATTTCTCACGGCGCTCACGGGAGCGAACCTTTCAGTTCTTAAATACCGGGAGGGAATGACGATAAAGCCCGAGGATAAGGTGATCGTGATCTCGCCGCTCAAGACAATTCCGCAGAATGTCATAAACGATCTCTCCGTATCAAAAAAAATCGCCGTCTTTGGCGATATGTTCTCCAGCCTGAAAAGCTACGCACCGTCGTGGTCGGACTTTTTCAAACCGATGGAATTTATACCCGTGCCGTATCCCGCGAACGCACTCGCCGAGAAATACGGCGTCAGATTTCTCCCCTTTTTCGGCGTCAATTTCAAGTATAATGAATACAACAACTTCTTATATTTTCCAGTTGATTTTCAAGCTAAACGGTTTTTCCTTCATAAGGCATGCGCCGTCGAGCTTCTGGCCGGAAAGCGAGACAAAACATTCGTCTTCAAAAACGCCGCCGGCGCCTTCGCCTGCGGCTCGGGGCTCGGCCTCAACGACGCCCTGACGAGTAAAAATCCCAATGACATAAGCGAGCCCGATTTCTTGATCGCCAATGAGACCATTTTGGCATGCGGCGATTCCGATGTCATTTCCAATGCTTTCATATCCGATACGGAGCGTGTCGGTTTACTCGGTAAAATCGTGGATTACTTAAAAAATTAAAAGGATGGGAAAAATGAAAAAGAAGGTTGAATCCGACAACATCGATCCCCGCTGGCGCGGCCTTTGCCGACTCGGCGGCTTCTCGGCCCTCGTGATCGCCGTGCTCTTGCTCGGTGAGATCGTCGTGTACGGCCTCCACTTGCGGGAGGACACCATACTCGATTGCTTCCGGCTGTTTCGCGACAGCTGGCTGGCCGGGCTTTTGACCTTCGACCTGCTGGGGATGATCTCCTATCTGTTCTTCATCCCGATGATGCTCGCGCTTTTTACGGTTCTCCGCAAAACCAGCGAAGCGATCGTACTCGTCACCGCGGCGCTTTTCTTCGTCGGGATCGCGGCCTTTTACGCGACGAACACCGCCTTCCCCATGCTCACCCTCGCACGGCACTACGCCGCCGCCGCGACCGACGCCGAACGGGCGATGAACCTGGCCGCGGGCCAGAGCATGCTGACGATGTTCAATGAAAACGCCTTCCACGTGACCTACGTCATTGTCTCCGGTTCGTGGGCGATGACCTCGGCCATGATGCTGAAGAGCGGCATCTTCAGCCGGGCGGCTTCCTGGGCCGGCCTGCTCGCAGGCGGGTCGGGAATCCTCGCCGTTATCCTCGAGCTCGCGCTGCCGGGGAACGTCGTTCTCATCGCCATTTCCCTCTACTTCGCGGCTATCATATTCCTTTTCGTCTGGGTCGTTCTGACCGGCCGGCGGCTCTTGCAGTTCGGCGCCGCCGACGCGCGGACATAGATTCGACACGCGGGCGACTGCATCATCGGCTGCACCCTGCCTTTCGCGGCGGCCGGCATCGTTTTGAACATTTTGTTCCCGGACGTTTTCGTCATGAACCTGGGCATCTCGGGAATCATCGTTGGTCTCGTCCTCCTGGCGGCGGGCGTTCCGCTCTGGCTCGCCGCGGCGATCCAGATTCTCGTCTGGGTTCCCAGGAACAAACTGATCACGACCGGTCCCTTCGCCCTCGTCCTGCATCCCATTTACACGTTCTTCGGGCTCCTCGTAATCCCGGGGATCAGCTTCGTCCTCGATACCTGGGTCGGCTTCGCGATTGGGATCCTGCTCTATGTTTTTTCAAGGATTTTTTCAGGGCGGGAGGTGAAAGAGTTGCAGAAGGCTTTCGGCGCCCAGTACGATTCGTACCGGACGACGGTTATCCTGCCGTGGTTATAGGCAACGCCTGTTTCATCCAATCCCCTACCCCTCCGCCGCCTTCGGCCTCTTGCCGTCCAGGTTCCAGCGTCGGCCTAGGAGCGAAATCATGAACGACCGGGGGACGAGGGAACCGAGCCGCCGCAGGACCACGTTGATGAGGCCCGGGATGTAGACCGCGCGGTTGGCTAGTGAGCGATCGATCGTTTTCCGGGCTACGAACCCGACGTTCCGGGTCGTCAGGCGGCCTATGACGCCCTGCGCCTCGATCGCCTTGATCACGGGCGGGTTCGAGGGCAGTCCGGCCGGGCACAGGGCCGTCACGGTCGCGTCGCTCGCCTTGAGCTCGCGGCGGAGAGCCAGCGAGAAGTCGAGGAGGAAGCGCTTCGAGGCGGCGTACACCGCCTTCACCGGCATGGGGTAGAAGGCCGAGAGGCTCGAGACGTTGACGATCCGGAAGGTCCTCGCCGGATCGCGGAACGCGAGGGCCCGCCGGGTCATGGCCACCACGGCCTCAACGTTGAGACGGACGATGGTGCAGAGCTCTTCGGCCTCGCGCTCGGCGAACGGGCCCTCGAAGTCGAGGCCGGCCACGTTGACGAGCAGGTGGAAGCGCAGGCTCTCGGCGCGGATCGTTTCCCAGAACCGCTCGCGGGCCGCCGGATCGGTCAGGTTGCAGGTTTCGAAGCGTACGCCGACGTTGTAGAGCCGCGCGATTCCATCCGCCAGGGCCTGAAGGGGCGGCTCGGCCGTGTCGGTGAGAAAGAGATCCCAGCCCCGCGAGGCGCACTCCGCGGCGAAGGCCTTGCCCAGACCGCCGGCCGCGCCCGTGATTAAAACCAGGCTTTTCATCGTCCCCCCCCTTGAATGAGAATCGGTTCCCTCTCTCCGGTCAAAGCAAAGGCCGATGCGAAATCGCGTACCGACGGATCGCCGCTCTCGATGCCGCACAGCCTCTCCGACAATTCCCACAGCCTCGTCATTTCCCGCTCGCGCCGTGAATACGGGCTCGGTTCCTCGGGCCGGCATTCCTTCCAGTAGCTCGCTTCAGGATCAATGTACTCGGACATGGTCGCCAGGTGGACGATCGTCTCGGCCGCCTTCTCCGGAGAAACGCCCTTGCGCCGTCGGCGGCTCCATATCCACTTCACGAGTCCGGTCGTCCCTTTCTCCCCGATGCCGGTATCGACCAGGCCCGGATCCACGGCGTACGCCCGAACGGGCGATTGAGAACCGAGCCTCCGGTTGAGCTCGTGCGTAAAGAGCACGTTGGCGAGTTTCGACTGTTTATAAACGAATAAGCATTGGTAGCCGGTGCGGAACATCACGTCGCGCCAACGCATCCGGGTGCGGAAATGCGAGCCGGAACTCACGGTGATCACACGGCCCGCGCCCGTGCGGGCGAGGAGCGGAAGGAGCTCGCGGGTGAGGAGGAAAGGCGCGAGATGGTTCACGGCGAACTGCATCTCGTATCCGTCCTCGCTCGCCATGTACCAGGACGAAACGAAGGCCGCGTTGTTGACGAGGACGTCGAGCCCGCGTTCGCCCGCCAGCCGTTCGCGGACAATGTCGGCCAGGGTGCGCACCTGCGACTGCACGCTCAGGTCCGCCGCCACGTACTCGACGAGACCGCCCGCCGAAACCGCGCTCACCGCCGCTTGCGCCGCCGCGCACCGTTCAAGCGTCCGTCCCGCGCCGATGATATGAAAACCGCGGCCGGCAAGCGCCTTGGCGGCGGCCAGTCCGATGCCCGAGGTGGCGCCGGTGACCAGCACCGCCTTCCGTATCGCATCGTTTTGTGTATTCATGACAATCTCCCCGTTTCCTCAGGACTTCATCGAATATCGATCGTCCCGTCTCCCGAGACGAGCTCGACGAGCGATCCCGAGCCAGACTCGTATGCTCCGGATACTTGTATTTTTCCGCCGACGACGATGTGACCCGGCTTGGCAAAGGCCCGTATCCGGCGCGTCGCCCCGCCCGATTCGAAGCGGATAACCCCCGAACCGTTCTCGACGCGCACAGCCGCGGCGTTCGCGGCGACCGATACCGCGCCGCTGCCGCTTCCGAGCGAGAGCGAGCGGGCGCGGTAGCCGCGCGGTATTGTGATCCGCACATCGGTCATACCCTCGTGCCGGGCGATAAAATCCATGAACGGCAACGTGCCGGAGGAGACCTCCCGAAACGCAAGCCTGCCGTTCTCGAGGACCGGGGTCCCGCTCAGCCATGTCGGTTCCTCGCGGATTAAGCGGATGAGTTTTTCGCCGGACGCCCCTGTTTCGACGACGATGGCGGAGTTCATCGTCCTGATCTCGATCTCGCGAATCTTTTCCGGAGCGTAGGTCCACTCACGGACGACGAGATCGGCCGGCTTCATGCTGTTCCAGATGGAAAAAAGCCTGAGGGGCAGGTCGGAAAGAAAAGCGCCAACCGCCCCGAGTCCCGCCGCCAGGCCGCATGCCAAAAAAGCGATCCAAAGCTTTCCCCGACGCGCCGGCGCGGACTCACGCGGGCTTCCGGCTTCCCGCTCGCGGCGCAGACCGCGTCTCAGTGCCTTGAGCGTGACGCGCCCGATCGCACCGGCCGCCGTCCAGACTCCGAGCCCGACCGCGATTGCGGCCGCGGCGCAGAGCAGCCCGACGCCGGCCAGGCTCACCCGGGACATGGCGTCGGCGTTCGGCATGCCCTGCAGACCGAAACCCGTGAGAGCGACGACGGCGAGCGCGACCGCGAAGGACGTCACGGCAAGGAAATAACAGCCGAGCGCGAGAGAGTACGGCACCGCGGCCCCGACCACGAGCGATGCCTTGGCCGCCGAACCGGCCAGACCGCGCAGCCCCCGGCGCAACGCGCCGGTCAGGCTCAGCGGCCCGGGCTTGAGTTCCGCGCCTGAGAGCGCGGCTTCGGCCAAAACATGGGCCGCGATTTCCTTCACTCCGCCGAGGCGGACAAGCGTCTCCTCCTCCGATCGGCCCGTTTCCAAGGCATCCGTGAAATATTCCTCATAGAAATCGATCGTCCGTCGAATCGCCTCCTCCGGCAGGTCCGCGAGCTCCGCGCGGAGAGACGCCAATATCTGATTCAGTGAGTCCGTCATTGTTTTTCCCCCTTGATGATTACGGCGATGACGCGTGCCAGGTCGGAAAGCCCCGCCGCGTACTCATGGAGTTTCTCCCTGCCCCTTTTTGTGAGCCGATAGTACTTGCGCAAGCGCCCCTGGTATTCCTCGGAATACGTTTCGAGCATCGCCTGCGCCTCCAACCTACGGAGCACCGGGTAGAGGGCCGTCTCCGACACCTCCATGATGCCTGCGACGCGCTCGGAGAGCTGGTAGCCGTAGCTGTCGCCTTCTTTTAGAACGGTGAGGACCAGGGCGTCGAGCACTCCTTTTTTCATCTGTGCATCCATCTAATATTCCTCGATCAATATTATACCTTAAATAATATTGTTCGTCAATAGTTTTTTTGGTTTATAAAAAAACCTTGGCTCATTGGTTAAAGAGGCCAGCGTGGATGCGTGAAGATGATATCCACTACGAGAAAAAAACGGCCGGCGCTATCGAGGAGAGAAGAGTCGTTTGATGCGGCGGCCGAGGGCGGAAACGCTCAGCTTCAGCTTCTCGCCGAACGTCTTGCCGTATTTTTCCGTGTAGCGACGGACGGCTTTGTCGCGGGGATAATCCTGTCCGTACCTCCGCTTGAGCCCGTCCCAGTATTTGACCATCCAGATGTACAGGTCCGAAACGGTCCGCCCCGGGAACCGCGCGAGGATGTTTTCCTCCACGATAACGTCGGCGATCGGCCGGTAGACGTTGTCGTACCAGGAAGCGACGGCGTCGACGTACGGGATTTCGTCTTTCTTATCCAGGTTGATGAAATACTTGTGCACCTGGATGTGCTCGAGGAGCACGTCGTAGCGGCCGGTGTCGGTGAAGCCGAGATCCGCCTCCGGCCTCAGTCTTTTAAGATTCGTTTCTTTCATGAATTTTTTCTTTTCGAGCTCAATCACGGCGTTTTTCAAATCCTCCTGAGTCATATTCTTGTGCAGCTTAATCTCGGTCGAAAGCGAGATCACCTCGGCGTCGACGTACTCGACGCCGCGCGCCAGCGCCACGGAAATCCGGTGGTTGCCGTCGCGCACGAAGTAAACGCCCCCGATCTCGTAGAGGCGCACCGGCGGAAGCTCGATGTGCGCCTTGTGGGCCTTGTTGATGCGTTCCCAGCGCTCCCGCAGGTACACCCCGCGCGGCATGAACACGCGATTGAAGTCTTTGTACCGGCCCTCGCTCCCGACGATGAGAGACACCGGCACCTGCTTGATGCCGCGATAAGCCTCGGACTTGGGCTTGAGGATCGAGTAGGCGAAGTTGAACGGGATGAGGTCGTCCTTCCGGTTGACGAGGAAGGCGCTCAAGCGTGAAAAAAAAGCCCGTAAGCGGGCCTTGTCGAAGGTGTCATCGGGCTCGTTCGGGTTCTGGAGATGGTTTTCCAACAATTTGTTCACGTGGTTCCTCGGTATCGATGACGTAGTGGTCGAAGGCGTTGATCACGACCGTATGACGGTACTCGGCCCGCCGTTCTCCGTTGTTGCCGTAGAGGTGCACGTGCCCGTGCACCAGGTATTTCGGCTTGAAAACATTCATAAACCACACGAAGGGTTTGAAGCCGCGGTGGCACATGTCCCGCTGGTCGTGGATACCCGCGGGCGGCGCGTGTGTGACGAGTAAATCGAGAAAACGGCCGTGCGCCAGCCGGTGCCAGATAAGCGCCGGGACGAGTCTCAACATGTAGAAAAACATCCCCGCATTGGAGAACTGGTTCTGTCCCCGGTTGTAGTACATGCTGCCGCCTAGGCCGGCCACGATCAGCCCCTTAGCGGTCACCACGCGTCCGCCGATATGCTGCCCTCCCGCCGGCCGCCGTTCCCGGTAGGCGGGCGGAATTTCCTCCGGGCCGGGACGGTAGCGCCGGTCGAATTCCCCGATCCGGGTAAGGTTGTGATTGCCGAATACGAAAAACAACGGCTTGTTGAGATTGCTGGCGATGAAGTCGTAATAATCGAGCGGCAAATCCCCGCACCCTATTACCAGGGCGATGTCCTTGAAGCGTTCCTTGATGGCATGACTATAGACGACCGGATCGACGTGATCCGCGACGCAAAGCACCCTCATACCATAAAGATAACCAAAAAGGGCTCCTCGGTTCAATGGCTTTCGTCCGCGAGCTTCCGGGATCGCTTTTCCGGCTTCCCCGCCGGTCGGCCCGTTCGATCCGCAATCGACGCTTCTCCGTCATTTCGAACCGGCAGGCAGGAGAGTGACGCGAATGTAGGAGTCCTCGGGCAGATACCGACGGGCCGCATCTTTCAGATCTTCCCGGGTGAGCGCCCGCACCTTCTTCGCGTACTCGAGGATGTCGCGCTGGTCCTCGCCCCACATGGCGTAGTTCTTGAGCACCTCGGCCCAGAAGGCGTTCGTTTTCAGGTTGACCTCGCGCTCTTTCAAGATGATCTGCTTGGCCTTGTCGGTTTCTTCACCGGTCGGGCCGTCGGTCTTGAATTTGTCGAGCTCGGCGAAAATATCGCCGGTGAGCTTGGCCACGCGGGTCGGGTCGGCCCCGAACTCGATATAAAACAGAAAAGCCTGCCGGGGAATGCGTTGCGGGATGTCGAACGCTCCCAGGCTGTACGTGCCGCCCTCCTGCTCCCTTATTTTCGCGGTGAGCCTGATGGTGGCGGCTTCGGAGAGCGCCGCGATCGCCGTGACGTTCTTCATGTTCCAGTCGAATTCGCCGTGGAAAATGATCGCCTCCTCGCTTTTCGGGTCTTTCCCCATCCTCACGTCCTTTTGCACCACGCCCGCGGGCGGCCGGATACCGAGGTCTTTCCAGGTCTCTTTACGGCCCGCGGAGGGAAGTCCGCCCAGCCAGGTTTCAACGAGCGGCCGCAGGACGGCCGGATCGATGTTTCCCACGAAATAAAAGTTGAAATTCGAGGCGTCGGCGAAGCGGGCCTTAAAAAAGCGAAGCGATGCAGCCGCATCGAGCTTGTCGATGTCCGCCAGCGTCAACGGCCGGGACCGGGGATTGTTTTGGGAAAGGAGGGTCTGGATCGTGTCCGAGAAGATGTTTCCTGGCGAAGCCGACCGCTGGGCCACCGCTTCCTTCAGTTTTTCCCGGTAGGATTGGAAAACAGACGGATCGATTTTAGCCGCGGTAAAGTAGAGGTAGACGAGCTTTAAAAGCGTGGAAAAATCTTTGGGAGCGGCACTGCCGGACAATCCCCCTGTCAGGTCGTCGATGCGCGGCGCGACCGACGCCTGCACGCCGGCCAGCTTCTTACCGAGCTCGTCGCGCGAAAAGGGTCCCAGCCCTGAGAGCGCCACCAGGTCGGCGGCGGTGGCGGCCGGAATGAAATCGGCGTCGCTTGCGAGCGATTCGCCGCCCGGCGCGTAGGAGCGCATGACGATCTCGTCGTTCTTGAAGTCCGTCGGTTTCAGCATGACGCGCGCGCCGTTCGAGAGCGTCCATACGATGACGCCCAATTCGGGGATCGTCTTCTCCTTGACTACTTTCCCGGGGGCCGGCGGCTCGGCCACGAGGGCCTCGCTGAGGGTGACGTCGCGGTACGGTTCAAGGGAAAGGGTTTTGACCTTGGCGAACAGGGAGAGGAGCGCCTGCCCGTCGGGCGGCGTCAACCCGGGACGCTCGGGCACGGAGACCAGAAGCACGCGACCGCGGTCCGGGTAGAGGGCCATGGCTTGATCGTTCACTTCCTCGATCGTGATGGCGGGGACGAAGCGTTTGTAAAGCTCATATTCGTATTCGAGGCCGGGACTCGCCTCTCGCTCCAGAAAATTGCGGATGTACTCCGCGGCCAACGTCGCGGATCGCCGCTTGTCGCGTTCCTCGTAGGACTGTTGGATGCCGGAGAGGAGATCTTGTTTCGCGCGTTCGAGTTCCGTGGCGGTGAAACCGAAGCGCCGGACGCGCTCAAGCTCCGTGAGAGCCGCTTCGATTCCTCCCGGGATCCCGTCTTCCTTCGTTTGTCCGCCGAGGATGACGGCTTCCAGCGGGCGCACGATCCGGCCCTGGGTGGAATACGCGCCGAGGAAAGGCGCCCCCGGCTTCCGGGCAATCTCGCCGAGTCGGTCGGACAGCATGCCGTGAAACAGGTACTCGACGAGCTGCCGCCGATAATCGGCCTCGGTGACGAGGTCCCGGGCGGGCCGCTTGACGTAGAGGCTGAAAGCGGAGGCGGTCGCTTCCTTGTCCGAATTCACGGACACGGCCGGCGCCGCGGCGGCGGTCACGGTATATTCGGGGCGCGGCCGCTCGTGCGCCGGATTCGGAAGGGGGCCGAATATACCGCGGATCTTCTGTTCCACGGCCGCGGGGTCGACCGCGCCGACGACGATGACGGCCATCAGGTCCGGCCGGTACCAGTCGGCGTAGAATCTGCGGATCGTCTCCACGGAGGCCGTGCGCACGACGTTCATGTCGCCGATCGGCCGGCGTTCGGCGTAGCGCGACCCGGTGAAGAGCACCTTCATCTGCGCCTCGCGGATCCGCTCGGCGGCGCCGCGCCCGGTGCGCCACTCCTCCTGAATCACTTTACGCTCTTTCTCCACCTCGTCCGGGTCGAAGGTGAGATTGTGCGCCCAATCTTCCAGGATAAGAAGCCCCGTGTCCAGGTTCTCGGCGCCGTTGGTCCCGTCCACCGGCACCTGAAGACGGTAGATCGTCTCGTCGTAACTCGTCGAAGCATTGAGGTCGTTCCCGAAGCGCATCCCCATGGATTCCAGGGTGCTCTGAAGCTCGTTCTTTTCAAAGTGGAGCGAGCCGTCGAAGGCGAGGTGCTCGACGAAATGGGCGAGGCCGCGCTGATCGTCGTCCTCGAGCACGGACCCGGCGTTCACCGCCAGCCGCATCTCCACCCTGCCCGCCGGCTCACCATTGGCGCGGATGTAAAAACGTAGACCATTGGGAAGCGTCCCGGCGGTCACCGCCGAATCAAACGGCAGAACGGTGGATTTCGCGTGCGGTGTCGCTATACCGGTCGTGGGACAGGAAACAAGGAGCAGCGCGAGTACAGTGACGAGCGGAATCAGGCGTTTCATCAATCACTCCTTCTTGAAATGAACTTTACCGAATTTAATCAGTACCATACGAAAAGTAAAGCACATGAAAAAGGTTACACAACACAGCCAAAATTGTCGCACCATCGCCACGAATCCACCACAATCGTCCGCCGGTATTCCACGGCGCGGCCATCGGAGCGCCATGTGTGCGCGGCATCGGTTATCAGTACTACCGAAAAGGGAGGTATACCGAATGGAAAACGACACCCCGACGAAAGATCTGCCGATCATGTTGAAAATCCTCATCTTGGGCGGTATGGCCCTCACCCTGCTCATCCCGCTCTTTTTCATCCAGGCGCTCGTCAAGGAGCGAAGCGATACGAAAAAGGAAGCCGAATCGGAAATCATCCGGAGTTGGGGCGGCGTGCAAGCCGTTCCCGGACCGATGATTTCGGTTCCCTACCGCGAGAACGGCCGACTCCTCTACATGCTCTTCATGCCCGACACGCTCTCCATAACCGGAAAGGTCGAACCGCGGATCCTGCACCGGGGCATTTACGAAGCGGCGGTTTATGACGCCGATCTGGTCCTCAAGGGTGAATTTTCCAAGCCCTCGTTCGACGGCTTGGCCGTCCGGCCCGGGGACGTCCGCTGGGATCTGGCCCGGATCATCGTGGGCCTGCGCAGTCCGCTTGGATTGCGGGACAAGGCTGAGGGAACGATCGACGGCGCGCCGGTCGCGTTCAAGGCGGAACGGGAGCATCCGGGCGTTTACGACTTCACCCTCGGCGCACCGCTTCATCTGGCGCGGCCGGCCGGCACCCCGATCATCTTCTCTCTCTCGCTCAAACTCAAGGGAGGACGGTCGTTGTCCTTCATCCCGATCGCCGAAAACACGACCGTCTCCCTCGCCTCGAGCTGGACCGATCCGAGCTTCTTCGGCCCGCCCCTGCCGACCGCCCGCGAGATCACCGCCGCCGGGTTCACGGCCTCCTGGGAGCTGATTCAGTACCGGGCGGCGCCTGAACGGATCGGGCCGGACGCTTTGCGCGCCGGCCTCAGGGAGCCCGATTGGAGGGAGGAAGCCCGGATGCCGGCGCCGAATCTCGGCGACGGGAAACACTTCGGCGTGGAATTCATGATACCGGTGGACGCCTACGTCAAATCCGACCGCTCGGCCAAGTACGGCATTTTATTCCTACTCGTGCCGTTCATCGCCTTGCTTCTCTTCGAGTTGTTCGCCAAAGTCCGCGTGCATCTTGTCCAGTATTTGCTCATCGCGGTCGCGAACGTGGTCTTCTACCTGCTCCTCATCTCCTTGTCCGAGCACGTCAGCTTCGATCCGGCCTATCTAATCGCGTCGGCGCTCACCGTGCTCGTGACCGCCATCTACGCCGCCGCTTTCCTGAAGACGGCTGTGCGCACAATCGGCTTCTCGGCGATCCTCGCGCTTTTTTACGTCTTCCTCTTCCTCATCCTCCTCTCGCAGGATTACGCCCTGCTCGTGGGCGCGCTCGGCATCTTCGCCGTTCTGGCCCTCTTCATGCTCGCCACCCGCAGGATCGACTGGTACGCGCTCAGGCGGAAAAAGCCGGCTCCATCCGCGGTCCCTCCTTCAGGTCCGCCGGCCATTGATAGGAAACCGTGACAAGAACGATAAATGAGGCGATGGAACGTCCTTCCAACGTGCCATCGCCTTTTTACAGCCCGGCCTTTGCCGCCCTTGACTGGCGACAATGGTTCTCCTATCATTCAAGGTGACAAGGAGCGATTGACATGAAAGAACTCCCGACGCTGCTCGCTCTCTTCTGCCTTTTCCTTTTCCCCCTGTGCGCCGAGGAGGCCAAGGACGTGGACGCCGCCTTTCCGGCCATGGCGAAACGGCTTTCAGCGGCCGAGAGCCGGCTCCCCAAGAAAACCATCGCCGTTTACGGCTTCGAGGTGATCGGCCGGCCGGGCGACAGTTACGCGCAGTACGCCACGGAAAAACTCACCCATGAGCTCGTGAGTTTCGGAAAGCTCCTGGTCATCGAGCGTTCGCGCCTGGAAGAGATCCTCAAGGAGCAGAACTTCTCGCTCTCGGTCCTGGCGGACGCGTCTACGGCCGCCCGCATCGGCAAACTCCTGGCGGTGGACGCCGTGGTCATCGGCACCATCCGCGTCACACCCGGGCGGACGGAATTCATCGCCCGCATCATTCAGAGCGAGACGGGGATCATTCTGGCTTCGGCCGACGAGTACGTACTTGAAGAAAAAAAGAACTCTCCCGTCACGGAGACGACCGCCGCCCCGAAAACGGAAACCGAAGTCACGCTCAACACATCGAAGACGCGCTTCAAGCCGACGGAACCGATCGTCGTCGACTTTTCCGGCATGCCGGGAAACGAGTACGACTGGATCACCCTCGTCAAGGCGGACCAGGCGGATGATACCTATGGCGAATGGTTCTACACGGCCGGGGGGAAATCGGGGACGCATGAGTTCGCCGCGAAAAACGCGGGCGAGTACGAGGTGCGGGCCTACTTCGACTGGCCGGCCGGCGGGTACGAGGTCAAGCAGCGGATCAAGATCACGGTGAAGTAGGCTCAGGCTTCGGCGCGACCGCTTTTCCAGCTTAACGCTCGGGCGATTCGTCGCTCGATTCGCTCATTCCCCGCGCTCTATAACAATGCGATAACGAAAAAGATTTTCTTTTTTCAGTTGAAATTTCCCCAACCTTGTATTATTAATTGAATGAGTATTCATTCATACTGAACGTTCATTCAATTTTTCGGGAGGAAAGCCATGGAGAAGGAAAAATCCGACATCAAGGCGAAGATCCTGGAGACCTCGGAGAGACTGTTCGCCCGGGGAGGTTTTGAGGGAGTTGCCATCGACGAGATCGCCAAAGAGGCCGACGTCAACAAATCCATCATCTACTATTACTTCACCAACAAGGAAGACCTGTTGGTCCACATCATACGGAAACACCTGGAGGAGTTTGAGACGGTGTTCCGGAACATGCGCATCGGGCAGGCGGGCACCGTGCGCGAGACGCTCCGGGACATCATCGGCCAGGCGGTGGACTACATGTCCCGCCACGTGGACATCATCAAGATCCTCCTCCGGGAAACATTGATGGCGACGCCCAAGGCCACCATCGACCTCGTCCAGTTCATCGATCCGCTCTGGAACCTGACCGAGGCGGACCTCAAGGCCGCTTTCCCCCGGGCCGGCAAGGTGGCCCCGCTGGACAGGCAGATCTTCATCAATCTCATCATCAACTTCATCCTCGTTTTGGGATGGTTCGACTACAAAAAGGAGGCCGACGTGACCAGACTGAAAAACGCCTATATCGAGCGGGTGACCGACATCGCGGAGATGCTCATCCTTCCCCCCGCGCCCCGAAAGACGGAGGGACAGCGGTGAAAAAGATCCCGGACCTGTTTATATCATTCATCCAGAAGGGGAGCCTCTGGATCATCATCGGCACCGTCGCCCTGGTGTTCGGTTTCTCCCTCCTCATCGTCACCCTGCGGTTCGAAAACGACATGACCGGGTGGGTGGACCGCGACTCCTCCATCGGCCGCATGCCTTATTACATCAACGACCGGTTCGGCAGCAACACTCCGCTCCTGGTGGCGGTCGACTGCGGTGACGTCTTTACCGAACGGAACCTGAACCGGTTGAAAACCTTCACAGACGAACTCTCCCGGTTGAAAAACGAAACGGGGGAAGCCGTCGTGGAAGCGGTCACTTCCCTGGCCAATGTGGAGGACATCACCGCCGTGCCGGGCGGCATCCAGGTGGAAAAGCTGATCCGCTATCCCCTGCCCTCCGATCCGGTGGCCCTGGCGGCGATAAAAGACCGGGTATTGTCCAAGAAAAACTATTCGGGCACCATTGTTTCGCGCGACGGCAAGATCGCCCTGGTGGTGGTCAAGCCCCGCATCAATCTCAAGGCGGACATGGTGGCCTTCCGCGTCAAGGAGGCGGCCCAGCGTGTCTTTCCGGACGATGCCTCCCTCTATTACAGCGGCAGCCCCTTCCTTTTAAACTCCATCGCCCAAATCGTTCTCCGCGACCTCGTGCTGCTGGTACCCCTCGTCACCGTCCTGGTGCTGGGTATCCTGTTTCTCTCTTTTAGAACCTTGCGCGGCGTGGTCCTGCCGCTTGTCACCGTCCTCTGCTCCACCGGGTTGATGATGGGCGTCATGGCCCTGGCCGGCACGGCCCTCAACGTGTTGAGCTCGGCGGTGCCGGTCATCCTCATCGCCGTGGGGAGCGCCTATGGCATCCACGTGATCAACGCCTACTATGAAAACGCCCGTCGCCTCCTGGACAGGAAGGAAATCGTGGCCGCCACCTTAAGGGAGGTGGCCCTGCCGGTTCTGATGGCGGGGCTGACCACCATGGTCGGGTTTCTGTCCAACGTCATCTCCGACGTGAAGCTGATCAAGACCTTTGGCCTGTACACAGCCGTGGGCGTGGCCTTCGCCGTCGTCATCGCACTCGTCTTCATCCCGTCCGTCCTCCTCCACCTGCCGGTCAAACGGGGACCGGCGGCCGGGAGGCCTGACCCCGACGGAGCGGCGCTCGCGGAACCGGGCCGTCTTTCGCGCCGGCTGGCCGGGATTTTCGGCGCCAAACCGTGGCTGGTGATCGCCGGGTTCGCCGCGGTCACCGTCGGCGTTTTCGCCTGGAGCGCCCGCCTCACCACCAAAGTGGACATGCTGGGCTACTTCAGCGAAGCTTCCGAGCCGCGGACGGCCAGCCGCTTCATCAACAAGCACTTCGGCGGATTCAACCCCCTGAACGTCTATCTCAAGGGGGACATCCAGAACCCCGACGTCCTGAAACTTTCCGTCATGATCGAGGAACGCATCCGCTCCTTCGGCGGGCTCTCCGATCCCAACGGTCCCGGCGACGCGGTCGCCGAGCTCAACAATGCCATGACCGGCGCCTACACCATACCGGAGACCGAGGCCGAGGTGCAGAACCTCTGGTTCTTCATCGAGGGGCAGCCGAACCTCTCCGGCATGGTCACGGAAGACAAAAAAGAGGCGCTGCTCTCCGTTCTCCTCCCCAGCCTGGACGACGGTTTTGTCAACCGTCTCTTCTCCCACGTCGATTCCTACCTGGCGGCCTACGGAAATGACATACATGTCATGGCCAACCGGCCGGGTAATCCGTACGCGGCCCAACTGTCCGCCGTGATGGTGCACAACCTGCTTTCCCGCGAGGGCCTCCCCGCGGAGCGGGAGCGGGTAAACGCCGCCGTCACTCTTCTGCAGTCACGGCAAGCAGCCGCGCCTTCCGCCCCGGACCCGGCCGCCGTCACCTCCTACCTGACGGGCGACGAATCCGAGATCCCGCTGGACCAGGCCCAGGCCGCGGCCCTGGCTAAAGCGCTCCGGGGCCTCACCTCTTTGACGAGTGAGCGCATCCATTCCATCCTGCCGGCCGTCGTGGGAAATAACGACGGTTACGATCAAGAGGACATGGACGCGCTGGCGCGGAGCCTCGCCCTTCTGGTCAAGGATGGAGCCCGACGCCGGACGGCGGCCCTCCTCAGCGACGCCCTGACGGAACAATTCCCCGGGCTGGCCAAAGTCAACCGCGCCTCGCTCGGCTACGCACTGGCGCCGCTCCTTTGGGAGACCATCCCGGTGCCGTCCGCCGAGGCGCGCGACATAGTGCGCACGACGCCGATCGCGGCCGCCGAACTGACCGGCAACGCGGTGATGCTAGAGGGAATCCGCCGCAGCATTTTCTCAAACCAGATATCCAGCGTTCTCCTGGCCCTGGCGGCGGTCTTTATCCTCAACTGGATCACCTTCCGGTCGCTGAAACGCGGCCTCATTTCCCTGACGGCCGTCACGGTCACCATCCTGATCAATTTCGGCATCATGGGAGCCTTCAGCATCCCGCTGGATTTCGTGGGGGCCCTCATCGCCAGCGTGGCCATCGGCACCGGCATTGACTATTCCATCCACTTCATCAGCCGTTTTTCCAAGGAAGTGGAACGACGCGGCGGGGACGTCCGCACCGCCTACGCCGCCACCCTTTCCTCCACCGGTCGGGCCATCGTCTTCAACGCGCTCTCCGTGGGCGCGGGCTTCGCAGTGCTCTGTTTCTCCAATGTCATCCCCTTCCGGACGGCGGGGATACTCCTGGCCGTCACCATGCTCTCAAGCAGCCTGGGAGCCATGACGCTCCTCCCGGCCGTGCTGATCGTGACCGGGGCGTTGAAAAAAAAGATCGCCGTTCCGCGGACGCGGGACTCGGCCGCTCTCTCAAAACCGAAGCCGCGGGACACGCTTCCCGCGGACAACTTGTAAGGAGGTGTGTACTCATGAAACGTTCGCGATTCCTGTTGACGGCCTTTCTGTTCCTGGGCGCGACGGCCGGGCTCAATGCCGAAACCGGCAATGAAATCCTGGCCAAGGTCGAAAACGCCCTCACCGGCCCTGAAGACTACGAGGCCACCGCGGTCATGACCCTGGCCGACACCGGCGGCGGACGGAAAGAAACGCGAGAACTAAAGATCTGGATCGCGGGAAATAACAAGCGGGTGATCAAGTTCCTCTCCCCCGCCGGCATCAAGGGCATCGGGCTCCTGTCCGTGGGGGAAAACTCCATGCACCTGTACCTGCCCGCCCAGAACAAGATCAGGATGATCTCGGGCTCCGTGAAGAACGAAAACTTCCAGGGCACGGACTTCTCTTATAATGAAATGAGCTCCTACGAATATCGCGACGACTATTCGGCGGTCGTCCAGTCCGAAGACGCGGACGCCTGGACTCTCCTTTTGACCAAGAAACCCGGTTCAGAACGGGAGTATGAAAAATTGGTCATGACGGTCGATAAGAAGGATTTCGTGCCGCGCCGCATTGAGCTCTTTAGAAACGGCGCGCCCGCCAAAATCCTCACCATTTCCGAGGTGCGGACCGAAGGCAAGTATCTGGTGCCCACGGCCATCAGGATGGAAGACGTGGCCAAGAAACATTACACGGAAATGACTCTCCAGGACCTCGCGTTCGATCAGGGTCTGGAAGGCAAGGACGTCTTTTCCAAGCGTTTTCTCAAGAAACGCGTTCAGTAAAGGGGGACGGCCGTATGAAGAAGCTGCTGGCACTCTTCGCCTGCCTGTTCATTCTGGGCGGGCCGGTCTTCTCCGTGGACGTCGGCGGTACGTTCACCGCCGACGGACGGGTGGCGCTGGAAGACGGGGATTTCCTCTTCGACCAGGTGTACGGAAAACTGACGTTCGAAGGGCAGGTGAGCGACCATCTCCTGGCCTCGACGGCCTTGAGCCTGCGCCTGTTCAACAACCCGATCGGCGGCGCATCCCATTCCAATGTCCTGGGGGTCGATGAGCTGAGCCTGCTCTACTCCGTCGAGCCATTGGAAATCGGGCTGGACCGGGCCTACTTCACCTATTCCGATCTGTTCGCGCCGGGCCTGGATCTCACCGTGGGAAAACAGCGCATCCCCTGGGGCGTTTCGGACACGCTCAACCCGACGGACCTCCTGAACCCGCTCGACTTCTCCGATCCGTTCGCGTTCGGAAAAAAATCGGCCTCCCTGGCCGCCCTCCTCACCTACACCGTTCCCTCTGATATCTTTTCCATTCAGCTGGTGTACGAGCCCTATTCGCATCCGGCCCGGCTCAACGCCCTCATGTTGGACGCGGTGCGGGCCAATATGGACTCGGTATTGGCCGTAACCGGTTTCAATCTTCTGCCGGACAACTCGGGCGGTTGGACGGAAACCGCGGACACGCCGGAATTCAACATTAAAAACTCTCTCTACGCGGCCAAACTGTCCTTTTCGGTCCCGCGGCTGGATATCTCCGCCAATTTCGTTTCACGGCTCAATGACATTCCGTACGTGAAAAGCATCTCCTTCACGGTCGACGATCCCATGTCTCCGACCTCGTTAGAGGGGAAGGCGTATACCTTCGCCTATTACCGCGAGTACGAATGCGGCCTGGACGCCGCCTGGGACCTGGGGTTCATGGTGCTCCGCGCCGAGGGAGCGTTGTTTTTCCCGGAAGGCGACATCGAAACGACGACCTACCTGAACGCCATGCCCACCGCCACCGCCACGGCGGTCTCCGCCGATCCCTACGTGAAATACACCGTTGGATTCGATTCGGACCTGGGCGCCGGGTTTTACCTGAACGTCCAGTACAACCACGGCTTCTTCAACGAGCGGGGCAACGACGGTCCGGAACGCCTCCAGGACTACCTGGTGGTGCGCCTGGAGCTCTCCGTGCTGGACGATACGTTGAAGTTCGGATTGACCGGCCTGGGCAACGTCAACAACGTGTACGACGCGTTCGGCGCGTCCGATTTCTTCACCTACATTGTCGACAACGGCGGGTACATGGGCGGGTTTGACATCGAGTACAAACCCTCGGTCAGCGTGTCCCTGAAAGCGGGCGTCATGCTGTTCGACGGAAATAATTGTTCCATCGCCCGGATGAAGGACAATGACCTGGTCTTCGCCTCATTCGAGTATCATTTTTAATCGAACGGTTCATGCCTCCTCACGGGGGAAGCGGGCTTCTCGCTTCCCCCGTTTTTTGTAGAAGAAGCGGCCCACGATCGAGGTAGAGCGAAAAAAAATATTCCCGGCGTTTTTATAGCAGTGTCCGCAGGATAAACATGCCGGCCGCGGTCGCCGCCATGAGGACGGTTGAGAAGGGCGCCCAGCTGCACTTGGATCTATAATTCAACCTGCTTTTCTTCGAGGCCCTGGGGCTGGGAACGAGGGTGACCGCCCCGAAAAAAGCCGTAGCGATGCCGGCGATCAATAAAACCGTATGCAGCGTCGATGAATCCATAAAAATCCTCCGGTTGTAGGAATTCTAGCAGCGAAAAACTAAATCTGGACAACCCAAGGGTCTTTCGCCGTAACGTCCAGTAATTTTAAGGCGATTACTGTTTCAATTTTTCCAGGATTTTATCCGCCACGATCGACGGATAGCTTAAATAAAGGGACACGCCAAGATCGGATAAAATATTTCTGCCCACCATCTCCTGACCGACACACATGTCGCCCCCCTTGATATCCAGGATAAACAATGCCTCCCGCTTCGAGCCTCCGGTCGATCCTGTAATCCAAAGAAAATATGTATTCGCACCTGTTTTCGTATCTTTGCTTTTATACAGGCACTCGAAAGAAAAATCTTTCGGCGCTTGCGGAGAAAATTCCGATTCGATCCCTGAGAGAACCATTTGTTTGTCCTGTGGCTCAATCTCATAGACAGGCTCGGATCGTTTTTCACAAGCGATGATGATAACCACGATTGCACAGAAAATGAAGCCGATCGCTCCTTTCACATTTCCCTCCTCTTCCTTAACGGTCGGACGATTCGTCAGTCGTTCCGCAACTTCCCGCACCACCGGCCCGGAGCTCGCCGCATCCTAAACGAGCAAGGCGATGACGATCGCCGCGGCGAACGACGCGATCACGAACGAATAATAGAACGCGCCGATGCGCTTGTATTCCGGCTTTCCGTTCTTTTCGACGACCTTGAAATCCAGCCAGGATTTCGTGAATACTTTCGTCTTGGCACGGTAAACGAAATGAACGATCAGGGCGAGGGAAAGAAAGACAAGCACCCACACGGCCGTTCTTACAACGCCGAAGATAAAAAGGGAAGCAACGACGATACCGATTAAAAAAACAATCTTGACTACTTTAAACCAAGCGGGTTGGAGCGTATGGCCCTTGATGAATTGTACGTCTTTTTTCAAGTCCCTCAGCTGCATCGTCTTCCTTCATAACTTTATTGCTTTCGACACCTCACGAAAAAATGCCCGTGTCTTCTCCCCTCCCAAAAATCGATGATCTCCCGGATATTCAGAATGGTGAACTCATCCAATAAGGACGAAACGTCGTCGAAATCAAGATACGTGTACGGTACGTCGACCTCCGGCCCTTCGGTCTTGAGCAGGGTATGATCGTCGATTCTCCTGTCCGCGAAAAGCCGCCACGCGTCGCTCTTCGTGGAGTTGAGCGTCACGAACAATTCACCGCCGGGTACAAGCACGCGGCGGATCCTGGCAACGACCCGGCGCAAACCTTCCAGGTCGGTGTGGTAGATCGAATGAAAGGCGACGACGCAGTCGATAGCGTCCTCGGCATACGGCAGGTCGAGCATGTCGCCGACGGCGGTCTCGACGCGGAGGCCGAGCTCGGCGACGCCCTCCTTCGACAGGTCGAAGGCGCACACGTCAAATCCGTTCTGCGCCAAAAAAATCGCGTTCCGGCCCAGACCGCAGCCCAGATCGAGCGCGCGCCGGAGCCCCTTGGCGCGCCATTCGAGCCCGACCGGCAGGAACTCCGGAACCACAGTTTTCCAGTAGTCGCTTGCGTTCGCGTCCCAGTTCCAGGCTTTGGATTCGATCACCGGATTACGGTCCCTCGTTTTAACTCAATCGGATATTCCTGACAATGATCAGAGTATACCGATTTTATTCCTTCGCCGCAATTACTCTCTGTAAATTTGAAAACCGCGACGATTACGTTATAATAACCGCAAGGAGAAGAAAATGATGGGAAATCGGCTTTTCAACAGGGTCCAGAGCGCCTTTTTCTCGCCGCTCACGCTCGGAGCCATCGGCCTCATGTTCCTGAACGACCAACTGCTAAAGTGGGTCCACATCCTGCCGGGTTTCCTCACGGGGAAGCTGAGCGACGTCGCCTTCCTCTTTTTCGCTCCCATCGTCCTGGCTTACCTTTTAAGGGCGGGCAGTCGGTTCAGGCTCTTCATCGCCTTCGTTCTTCCCGCGGTGTTATTTACGGCCGTCAACTGCCTCCCCGAGCTGTCGCGCATCCTGGCCGGAGGCTTAAGCCTCTTCATCCCCTCCCGGCTCTGGTGCGATCCGCTCGATTTGATCGCCCTCCCCGTCATGCCTTTCTCGCTCGCTTTCATCCTGACCAGGCGCCCGGCCGCGCCGACGCTTTCCAGCCCGCGGACGAGGCTCGCCGAGATCGCCCTCCTCGCTTCGACCTCCTTCGTCTGCGTCGCCACCTCCCCGGCGCCGCCCGTCCTGTACGAGCCGGTGTACATGAGCTGGAACGATTTCCGCTCCGCGGTGAAGGTCCTCCCGCCCGAGTCGATCGGCAGGCGGGGCAAAATTTACGTGAAGGGCGATTACCTGTACGTCAGCGAGCCCAACCGCGGGATCCACGTCATCGACGTCCGCGATCCCGCCCGTCCCGCGGCACGGGCGTTCTTCCGCGTGCCCGGCAATCTGGACGTGGCCGTCAAGGGCTCCGCCCTCTACGCGGACAGCTTTACCGACCTCCTCGTCTTCTGCCTGGCCCAGGAGCCGGAGGATTCCTTCCTGGTGAGGCGCATCGAGAACGTGTTCCCGTACGATCCCGGCCAGACCCTCGGCGAGGGCGAATTCATGTCCAACACGCGGAACGTAGAAAAGAACAAGGGGGTCGTTATCGCCTGGCGGCAAATCATGGAAGATCCCTGGAAGGAGGGACGCCGATGAAAACCTTCCCGTACACACTCGGCCGTTTCGCTCTTCGCCTTTCGCTCGCCCTGGCCGGCGCGGCTTTCGTCTCCTGCGCCCAGGGGGGCCCGGCCTCCGTGGGCAAGGCAGGGTCGCTCGCGCGTTTCGCCGTGCGCGGCGACTTCCTGTACGCGCTCAGCCCCCACAGCCTCACCGTCTTCGACGTCACGAACAAATTCCAGCCCGTCACGATCGGCACCGTCAATGCCGACGAAACGCTGGAAACGATTTTTCCCTACGGCGACCATCTCTACCTGGGAACGCAGTCAGGGCTCAACATGTATTCCCTCGCAATACCGCGCTCCCCCCGGTTCGTCGGAAAATACGGGCACATCGTCTCGTGCGACCCGGTGGTGGTGGAGGACGGCGTCGCCTACGTCACCCTGCGCTCGGGCGGGCGCTGCCGCCGCGGCGTCAACGAGCTGCAGATCTTCGACGTCCGGCGGCCGGAAAACCCGGTTCTTTTGGCCCGCCACCCGTTCTCGAGCCCGGGCGGCCTGGGAATCGACACAAAGCGGCTCTACCTCATGGACGGGAACGAGGGGTTGAAAATCCTCGACGTGAAGAATCCCCGCTCGCTCAAGGACATCGGATTCGTTCCGATGCACGCGGGCTATGACGTCATTCCCTACGGAGACCTTCTCATCGCGGTGGCCGGGGACGGGCTGTACTTTTTCAACTCGACGCGTCTCCCGCTTACGCGCCTTTCGAAAATGGAAATCTATTGGTGAAGAAACGTGAGAAGCCCGCCGACCGTTTCACTTCCGGTCCAGGAACCGGTGCCCCTTGAGCTTCTGGAGCACGCGCGGTAAGGCGTCCGCGGAGTTGCCCCAGGGCTTGTCCTGGTTCCGGTAGTCGAACTTCTGCGTAAACCAGTCGATCTCTCCCTCGAGGACGGCCAGCCTTTTCTCCTCGAGCGCGAGAAGCTCGCGCGTGAACTCTTCCCGGATCGCGCCGGAAAGGTTCTCCTCGGCCATCTCCAGGGCGCGCGCCAGGTGCGGAAGGCAGAAGCCATTGGAGGCGTGAAACGTCTTCCGGAAGTCCTCGTCCTTCTTATAAAGGTAGACGATGGTGAACACATATCGGTCGATCGTGGCGGCCAGCCGCTCGCAGAAAAGACAAGCTGACCGCGTGGCCCTGAAAAACGCGGGCCATTCTACCGACGGCCGCTTCGACCTGGCCTTCGCGTCCGGCTCCTCCGCCCGCTTCCGGCGGAGGTCGGCGAGGAACCTGGCCAGGTAGGTGTGGGTCATCAGGGCGAGGCCGAGCTTGTGGCCGCCCTCGAATAAAAGCTCGGAATGGTAGACACAAAACCCTTTTTCGTTAGCCGCCACCCGCGTGTCCGGGTCCATGACCGAATCGCCGAGGAAGTACTTCACGTTCTGCGCCTCGTTCTTTTTCTCGAGAATGCAGACCGGGCATTCGCCGCCGGCCCGGTAGGCGTCCCAGACGGGAATGGTTTCGAGCTCATATTTCATGGGAAAAGTATAGGCGATTCGGGGAGATTGCGAAAGACGGGCATATTCGATTCAACACAGAGCCACGGAGACACAGAGGACACAGAGAAGAGAGAATAAAAAGAAGAAAGATCAGGAAACCAAGACGCCGGGATGGAACAAAAAAGGCATCGACATTATAATAGCCACGCAGCGAGGTGATATTATGAAAACAGCCAAGCTCACAGGAATCAGGCGATTCGAAATCCGCGAGGTGCCGGATCCGAAAATCGTTCGGGACGACGACGTACTCGTCCGCGTGGCGACGGTCGGGGTGTGCGGCTCGGACGTGCATTATTTCACCGACGGCCGCATCGGCGCGCAGGTGGTGGAGTTCCCGTTCACCGTGGGGCACGAGGCGGCCGGTACCGTCGAGCGGGTCGGCCGGGCGGTGCGGCGCGTGAAGCCGGGCGATCGCGTGGCGATCGACCCCACGGACTTCTGCGGCGAGTGCGACCAGTGCCGGGCCGGCCGGCCCAACACCTGCCGCCGGCTCAAATTCCTGGGCTGCCCGGGACAGCTCAAAGGCGCCTTGAGCGAGCTCCTCGTCCTGCCCGAACACTGCTGTTTCCCCATCGCGCCTTCCATGACCTTCGAGCAGGCGACCCTTTCGGAGCCGCTCGGTATTGCCGTGTATTCGGTCGAACGAACCTTTCCCGGTCCGGGCGCCACAGTCGGCATTCTGGGTCAGGGGCCCGTCGGTCTGTCCGTATTTCACGTCCTGCGCGCCTCGGGCGTCGGCAACGTCTATGCCACCGATAAAATCCCAGAACGCCTCGCCATTGCGGGCGAGCTCAAACCGGCCTGGTCCGGCCGGCCCGATTCGCCCGACGCCGTCGGGGAAATTCTCTCGCGGGAACCTCTCGGCCTCGACGTCGTTTACGAGTGCTCGGGCGACCCGGCGGCCTGGCTCCAAGGGGCAAGGCTTTGTAGGCCCGGCGGCCGGCTCGTGATCGTCGGCATACCCGAGGTCGACGAGATCGCGCTCCCCGTGCACGAGCTGCGCCGCAACGAGGTCACGCTCTACAACATCCGCCGCCAGGCCGGCTGCACGCAGAAAGCCCTCGATCTCATCGACTCGAAAAAAGTAAACGTCGATTCGCTGGTGACGCACCGCTTCCCGCTCGAACGCACGCAGGAGGCCTTCGCGCTCGCCGCCGGCTACAAGAATGGTGTCGTCAAGGCGATGATCGAGGTGGCGCCATGAAGACGGAACGCGCGGCCGACCTCGTCATCGGCCTCGACTCCTCGACCACCGGCTGCAAGGCGCTCGCCCTCGACCGCCGCGGCCGGGTGGTCGCCCGGGCCGCCCGCTTCATCCCGCTCTCCTCGCCCCGGCCCAACTGGTACGAACAGGACCCCGAGGACTGGTGGACCGCGGCCCGGCGGGCGCTGCGCTTGGTTGCCCGTTCGGTCGGCCCCGAGCGCGTCGTCGCCCTCGCCGTCTCCAACCAACGCGAAACCTTCGCCGCCCTCGGCAAGAACGGCCGGGCCATACGGCCCGCGATCGTCTGGCTCGACGAGCGTTGCCAAGACGAGGTCGGAGCTTTCGCGGACGCGGTCGGCCGGCGCCGGATCATGACGATCACGGGGAAA
Organism: Spirochaetales bacterium; assembly: GCA_016934415.1. GTDB lineage: Bacteria > Spirochaetota > Spirochaetia > SZUA-6 > RPPD01 > JAFGSW01. The sequence goes on from JAFGSW010000045.1 coordinate 38,258, forward strand.
CCCGCCAGTCAGTCGCCCGTGGTCTATCGCCTTGCCTGGATGAAGAAACACGAACCGAAGCTCTTTACGCGGGCGGCCGTGTTCTGCGACGTGCACGCCTACCTGGCGTGGAAACTGACGGGAGTCTTCAAGACGAGCTGGGCGAGCGCCGATCCTTTCGGACTGTTCGATCTCAGGGAAAAGCGATGGTCGCCGGTCATCCTGCAGACTCTCGGACTTCCGGCCGACCGGCTGCCGGAGACTTTCGCCCCGGGAAGCGTGCTCGGCGCGGTGAGCCCGGCGGCGGCGCGCGCGTGCGGCCTCGCGGCCGGGACGATCGTCGCGGCCGGCGGCGGCGACGGGCAGGCCGCGGGCCTGGGCGTGAACGCGCTCTCGGGCGAGCGCGCCTACCTGAACCTCGGCACGGCGGTGGTGGCCGGCGTGTTCGGCGCGGCCTGCCGAACCGATACGGCCTTCCGCACCCTCACCGCCTGCGCGGATTCCGGCTATTACTTCGAGTGCAGCCTGCGCGCGGGCACCTTCGCAATCGATTGGCTCGTGCGCAACACGTTCGGCCTCGACCCCAAAACCGATCCCGGAGTCTACCGACGCCTGGAAAACGGCGCGCGCAGGATCGCGCCGGGCTGCGACGGCCTCTTCCACCTTCCTTACCTCTGCGGCGTCATGAACCCCTACTGGGACATCGACGCGCGCGGGGCTTTCACCGGCATCTCCTCGGCGCACGGCCGCTTCCACCTGTACCGCGCGGTCCTCGAAGGCATCGCCTTCGAGCAGGCGCTCGCGCTGCGAGCGGTGGAACGGGCGACCGGCGAACCGGTCCGCGAGCTCGTCGCCATCGGCGGCGGGACCGCGAACCGGCTCTGGCTGGGCATACTCGCCGACGTCACCGGCAAAACGATTCGCCTCGCCGCCGAAACCGAGGCGTCCGCCCTGGGCGCCGGAATCGCGGCCGCCATGGCCGCCGGGTGGTTCCCCGGTTTCAAGCAGGCGGGGAAAGCCATGACCGGCGTCAAAGCGGCGGTTCTCCCCGACCCGAAAAACAGAAACATTTACCGGCCGCTGCTTGAAAAATACGCTTCCATTTATCCGGGATTAAAGGGCGGGAAAACGCGCGTGTCCGGGGACCGGACACGATAGGGTCTTGATCAGGAGCGCCCCCAAGATTGCGGTTCCGCAACAATCTTGGGGGCACTCAGCGGGGAGTCAACGGATCGGCTCGGCCCGTATCGTCAGCTTCGTGATTTCTTCTTATTTCCAAAAATCCGTCCGCTCGCCTCGAACGGTTCCACGTCCAGGATTCGGACCTTGGGAAAGAGCTTGTGCGCCGGGTTTACAAGACAATTGCGTTCGCCCGCGACCACGGTCGAGGGCACCTTGAGGACGAGCCTTTTATTTTTCAGCGCCCAGGCGCTCCCCAGGTCCGCGAGGGCCTCCGGGGCCGGGTAGCGGTCCCAGCCGGCAGGCAGCCGGTCGGGCGTGAGCTCGTCCGCCTCGGCGTCGGCCGGCAGCGCCAAGCGCGCGATGCGGACGTCATCCGGCGCGAGGGCGATGGGCACGTGCACCAGGAACTCGACCACGGCCAGCGAGCGGCTCTCGGACGCGTAGAGGAGGGCCGTGCCCTTCCGGTTCCACCGGCCGCCGTAGAGCCGGGCGCCCTCGCCCGAGATGTCTCTGACGTATTTTTCGCGGGCGATGCGAAAAACTTCGGTCACGAGACGACGCCCCGCTCGATCCGCCCGAGCTCGTCGAGCACCATCTCCGCCCCGAAGCGCGACGAGAGGAGCTCGAGCGGCGCGCGGCCGCCCAGGGCGCGGTTGGACAGGCGCAGCCAAGCGTTGAGCTTGTCGTCGCTGCCGAACGCCTCCCCGCCGCGCGCGTACACTTCGGCGAGTTGGAGCGCCTGTTCGGACACCGGCCGGCTCAATCGGTCCGAGTCCTTCTTCCGCTGGACGGTGCGCTCGGTGATCCCGACCAGCTCCGCGATCACCTTGAGCGACAGGCCCAGCCGCGCCGCCAGGTTTAAGAGCGCCTTCTTCGGAATGCCTTTTCGCCCGGCCTCGTAGAGGTCCATGTTCGACGTGATGGTGAAGCCCAGAAACCCGGCTCCTCCCAAGAGGTCTTCCACCGAATGGTCCGTCATACCGCCTTCTCCTTTACGACATTTGTCTTAAATATAGCGGCAAATGTCAGGTTTGTCAATGAAAGGCGGAGGCGTAATGGCGAGTGGGATATAACCCGATAAATGGACACGGAGGCATTCGGTTACTCGAGATCGGAGGTCTTGAGGGGGACGAAGACGATGCCGCTCACGCCCGCTTTCAAAAGCGCTTCCGCCAGGAAGCGGGTGACAATGAGCGTTTGCTTGGCGCGTGCGATCCGGCGTGCGCCCAGGTCGAGGTCGGCGACGGGGGTTTTCGACTTCTTGGACTGATCGAGCAGCTTCTGGGGACGGGCCGCGGCGATCACGTTGAGAATCTCGTATTCGCCGTGCACGGCGTCGATGGTGACCGGCAGGCGCTGGACCGCCTCCCGGTCGGCGAGCTCGACGATTTCGGCCGCGGCGCGGCGGACCACGGGAATGCCCGAGAGGGTGAAACAAAAATCGGGGCGCGCGCCCTTGAGGTACACCGGGACGTCGTAGGAGCCTTCCGCCTCGATCGGCTTGGCGTTCAGGCCGAAGCCGCGGCTCGTTTCGCGGCCGTTCCCGTCGCGGGGCTGGTCGAGAAGCCAGCGCGTGGTCGACCCGGAATCGGTGAGGCGGAACAGATTGCCTTTGAGGAGACCGGGACGCGTCCGCCGTGGCGCTTCCACCGGGAGCGGCTCGATCCGGCCATTGACGTGCGCCGTGCCGAGAATGAAGGCTTCGCCGCCTTCGAAGCCGGCCGCCACGACCGGCTCCCGCGCCCCGAGCTCGGACCGCAGGGCGTGGCACAGGTGCTGGGCGACGAGGACCGCACATCCGACGGCCATGAGGCGCCGGACGGGCGCGTCCCGGATCGGGCCTTGCGGGGAGAGCAGGGCCTTGAAGATGCGGGAAGAGGCGGCGCGGGGTTTGGGGTATTTCACGTTCTCCCAATCCCATTCGGAGGGCTCGCGCCCGTGGCGGGGAAGAACGGCGGCGTAGAGGTCGAAGCCCCCTTTGGCGAGCTCGTCGACGCCGAACCAGAGGCCGTCGCTCGTGATGGGCGGACCTTTCGGGGACCAGAGGGTCTTGAACCACTCTTCCAGGCGGCGGAGATCGCGATTGACGGGAAATTCGAGGATGGCGTCCAGGTCAAGGTCGGCTCCCTGACGCTGCCAGAACTCGGCCAGGGTCTTGAGGCCGGCCGGTACGCTGACCCGATTGCGGACGATGGTTTCCAGGTATCGATGCACATCGGCGGAATTAACCGGCTTATCGTTTTCCATGACACTCGTCATTCATGACCCTCCGTAGAAACCAGTCGTGCGAGGGAAAACTGAAGCCCATCCTTCTTTTTTATGCCCATTCCATTGATAACATGTTCCGCAATGCGTGACAATAGAAAATCCCTTTAAAAAAGGGAAAAACCGGAATATTCGGCGAAGAAAGTGCGCCGGAACTTGCTGTTTTCTCGAATTCCCGGTTTTTCTAAGGCCTTGCACAATTGAAGGAACGCTTATCACATTTAGAGGCGATTAAGCGAACTGATCCCAGCTGAAATCGAAATCTTGGGGCACCCAAGAATGATGCCAAGCCGGAAAATCGCACTTTTTTTATGCTTCGGCGAGCCAACGTTCATCGACTCAGGATCTCTCCGGCGGTGGCGAAAACAGGCGCTTCACTCAAGAGCCTGATATTTGTAACTTAAGGTATGTGACACGCGGAAAGCGTATCGAACTGAAAAACCGCAAGGAGGTTTTTTATGGCGATAGATCCCGTTTGCAGGATGAAAGTCGATGAGAAAACGGCGAAGTACAAAAGCGAGCATGAGGGGAAAACGTACTATTTCTGCTCGGCCGGATGCAAAACCGATTTCGACGGAGATCCCGGACAATACCTGGGCGCATAGCCGGGCCGTTCGGGTTCAGTTGTTCAAGCGTTTACTCAAGGGACGTTGGGGAAATTAAAAACCGCCGCGCAATAGCATTGATCGCTTCGGACTCTTAGAATCAATGAGCGCCGATCATTCGGCGGCGGCGGATCGATCAATCCTCTTGTGTCGAACGTTGGCGCCGTCCGCTTCCATCACAACCTGTCAGGCCGATAGATGACGCTGCAGGAACTAAAATCGCAGCATCGGCCGGTGCCGGCGAAATTGCGCACCGGTCGGCCGCTCAGCGTGCCGGCAAGAATCCGCTCAACACCGTTCATGAGCTCGTTGAGCAATGCCTGTGGGAGCGGGACGGTCGTCTCGCGGCCGTGCCCCGGAAAAATCGCGTCGAACGAAAGCCCCTGCAGGCGCCGCAGCCCCGCTGCAAACATCGAGAGGGGAGTCGATTCTTCCAGCTGAAGCCAGATGTCCTGCGCCACGGAATCCCCGGTGAACAGCCGACCGCCCTCGCGGTCGAAAAGGACGACCGATCCCGGCGAATGCCCGGGTACGGCGATCGCCTCGACGGTGCGCCCGCCCAAGTCGAATGTGTCACCGTCGTTGAGATCCAAAAATTCCGTCCTGGGCTCGGGGTTCCAGTTTTCCAGGGACATCCCCTGCGGCAGGCGTCGGGAGAGGAACATATCTCTCACCAAACGCCGGTCTTCAGAGTCGAGGGGCGCCGCCATGAATCGGTCGGCGGCGTTCAGGTGCACGCGCTGGAATGCGCCGTTGCCCGAGAAATGGTCGGGATGGCCGTGCGTGTTCGCCACCACGAGCGGCAGCGGAGTAAGAGAGGCGACGAGTGAGGAGAGGTCGCCCACGCCCCAGCCGGTGTCGATGAGGAGAGCGCGTTCGTTCCCGGCGGCGAGATAGATGAGCGATCGCCCGTGATCGTTGATGAGCCAGGTCCGGTCGTCCAAGGCGACGATGGTGAACCAAGCGTCCGTTCTTCCCATGGCGGTAAATCCTGACGAATCATACACAATGAATCCGGAATACGGAAGAAGGAGGGGAAAGGAAGTTCAATCGCGGGGACTCAACTCGATCGAGTGAACGGCGCGCGCGGCCGTATGCCGGTAGGACGCGATCCATCGCTCAAGGTCGATCTCGCAGGCGCCGTCGGAGACTCTCACGCGGCAGCCCCGCGGTTTCGGGTTACGACCGTTCGCACGGCCGGTCTATACGGACCGGACGGGAAGCCGGATGACGAATGTCGCCCCCCGGCCCGGTTCGCCGAAGGCCTTGATACTGCCGCCGTGTTTTTCCACGATTTTCTTGCAGATGGTCAGCCCGATGCCGGTGCCTTCGGATTTGGATTTCGCCTTCAAGCGCTGAAACAGGCCGAAGATCTTTTCTTCGTACTGCTGCTCGAAACCGATGCCATTGTCGGAAACGCTTATTTCCAGATAGTCTTCTTTCGCTTCGGCTTTTATTTCGACGACGGGCGGCACCTTGTCCCGGTGATACTTGAGCGCATTACTGATCAGATTCTGGAATAACTCCCTCATCTGCAGCGGGTCTGCTGAAATTTTCGGCAATGCGTCGACCTCCACCTTCCCCCGTGTTTCGTGAAGGAGGATTTCCAGATCCACCAGGACATCGGCGACGAGCGCGGAAAGATCCACCAAGACGACCGGCTCCCCGCTCGTGCTGACGCGCGAGTACACGAGCAGTCCGTCGATGAGGCTTTTCATCCGGAGAGCGGCGTTTTGCATCCCTTCGGAATACTTGAGTTCAGCCGGGGAAATTGTGCCCGCCAGCGACGATTGCAGACGTTCGTTGAAAAAAAAGATTTTACGGAGCGGCTCTTTCAGATCGTGGGACGCGATACGGGTGAAATCCTCAAGCTCTTGGTTTCTTATTTCCAAATTCCCCGCGGTTTGTTGAAGCGATTCCTCGGCGGACTTCCGCATCATGATGAGCCGATTGATATAGAAGGTCTTGGCGAGCTCCCGCGTCAGGGGCGCGTAGAGCGGCGGCAAACGCTCGATTTTCTCGTAATAGGGGCTTCCCATCAGGCCGCCGCTGCGGGCGTCGTAGAAGCGCTTCTCCCTCTCGATCTTGCCGAAGATCACGAACCCCAGGCTGTTTTCGCCGTACGTGACGGGCAAGACGAAACGAATCCGGCTGGAGAAAGCCGAGGTCGAATCGGGGAAAAGACGGTCCGGATTGAAGAAAACGTCCTCACTATGCTGTTCCCCCGTCCCGGCATGGATAAACGCGACGACCCTGGCGTCACCGGCGTGCCCGTCTTTCCCGCGGGGTCCGGCGACGGGGAATTCCACGAATAGGAAGTCCCGGATATTAAAGACCGGGAACGACCGGTATATCGCCTCCCGGAGGCCGGTCGATTCGACGGTGCCGAAAAGATCCTGGCTGACTTGCGATACCTGGTCGGTTTGTTTCCAGTTCAGGATGAGGTTTTGGAAATTCTGGATCGTCTGCACGTCGCTTATGGAAACCCGCACCTTGTGAAATATCTCCTCCAACCGCTCCATATCGGAGCGGGTTTTGCAGATGGCGGAAAAAAACCGCCTGACGCGGGAAAAAAGGTCGTGGCACGACTCGACCTTCATTTTATGCGTCAGGAACATCCACACGACTTTCTGTACGGCGACGAAGAGGCTCGCATTCTCCTCCCGCTCCGTCAGGAGCTTGAAGATGGAATCCAGACACGCCTCGCATCCGGAATCGCGGACGTCGAACCCCAAAGGCGACACGAGCGCCTCGAGCTTCCGGAGGCAATCGTTCTTGTACGCGGCGTAATAGGCGGCCGGCGATTGATCGCTCGCGTCGCGACAGGCAAGGAGGCTGTCATCCGCCGTTCGCATGAGACAGCCGCAGGATTGGCGATGGACGGGCACGCTCGGAATATAATGGACGGCGGGCGGCAAACCCGCGCGCAGTTCCTCAAGAAGCGCGAACGCCTTGGCGGCGATGACGGCGTAGGGCGGGCGTACGGAGGTGAGAGTCGGGATGACGCACGATGCTTCGACGGTGTCGTCGTAGCCGGCCAGCGCGACGTCGTCGGGCACGGTCAGGCCCCGTTTCTCCAACTCGATTTTAACGCCCAACGCCACCAGGTCATTGCACGCAATCAGGGCGTCGAAGCGCACGCGGCGTTCGTCGAGCAAAACGCGCACGGCCTCGATTCCGTGCTCCGTCTCGAAGCCGCCGTAGACGACGAGCGCCGGATCGAACGGCAGTCCGCCGGCTTCAAGCTCCTCCCGGTAGGCGGCGAACCGCTCTGCCGCCCATGTGTTGCCCTCCTTGCCCGCGGCGAACGCGATTCGTCTGTACCCATGATCGGCGATGAAATGGCGGACGACCCCGCCCATGCCGATGCGGTTGTCAGTCTGCACGCGCGAATAGCCCTTCGGCGCATTGCCGATGAATACGATCGGAATGCCCCGATAGCGCTCCAGGGCCCGGCTCGCTTCTTCCAAGTCAAGATAGTTCGTGACCGCGCTGCAGACGATGATGCCGTCGAATACATCCTTGGTTATTCGCTCGTAGACGACGTTGTTGGCGGCGACGAAAGGGTTGAATTGATCCTTATAAAACGGGCCGCCCACGAAAAAGTAGAGCTCGGTGTCCCCGTCGGGCAGGGCGGCAATGGCGCCCTCGACGACTTCCTGTTGGTAGGTGGCGATATAGAGGTAGTCGAGGAGAATCGCGATTCGTTTCATACCGTCCTACAATCGCCGCTCAAGCGTGCGATCGATCGTTATCCCCGGGACCGAACGGCGAATTTGTCGGGGGTTTCGCCGACCAACGCCCCACTCGGTCGTATCTCCATCGGTGACGACATGCTCAATGGTATATGATTGTCGTGCGGATTTCCAATGACTCGCCGGTGCGCCCAAAAAAAACCCCGCCCGGCCCGGAGGTGGATCATTCGGGTATATCAACGATTAACTTACCTGTTCACCCTCGCATTGCCCTCCCACACGGTCCAGACTTCCTGCTCATCCGCCGGCTGCGCGTAATCGGTGAGGAATGTCGTCGCGAGCGCGCCCGTGGCCCAGCCGAACCGGATCCACTTTTCGGACTCCCAGCCCCGCAGTATCCCGTAAAGCATGCCGCCGACGAACGCGTCGCCCCCGCCGATGCGGTCGAGCACCCCTATTTCGCGGGGCTCGACGACGTACCATTCGCCGCCGGCGAGCATGATCGCCCCCCACAAGTGACGATTGACGGAGATCACTTCGCGCAGGGTGGTGGCGAAAACCGAATCTTTCGGATACGCCTTGACGACTCGGCCGATCATCTCCTTGAAGCCGCCGATCTTCGCGGTCAGATCCCTGCCGCCGGCCTCCGGTCCCTCGATCCCGAGGCAGAGTTGGAAATCCTCCTCATTGCCCACGAGGATGTCGGCCAGGCTCGCGATCTCGGAGAAGACCGCCCGCAGCTTTACTTCGCGTCCCTTCCAGAACGAGGCGCGGTAGTTCAAGTCGAAGGAGATCCGCGTTCCGTGTTTTTTGGCGACGCGCGCGATATCGAGGCAGAACCGGCTCGTCTCCGGGGAGAGGGCGGCGATGAGCCCGGACATATGGACCAGCCGCACGCCCTCCCGGCCGAAAATCCGCTCGAGGTCGAAGTCTTTGGCGTCGAGCGTCCGTCCGACCTCGCCGGCGCGGTCGTTGTGCACTCGGGGCGCGCGCGGCCCAAAGCCGGAATCCGCGATATTGAACTGGTGGCGGAATCCCCAAGGCCCGCCCTGCGGAACTTCCTTCCCCTCGAAGCTCATGTGCCGGGCCGCCAGATTATCCTTGATGATCCGGGCGATGGGACTGCCCTGGACGAAGGTTGTGAGCACCTTGACCGACTGACCGAGGTAGGACGATATGCTCGCCACGTTCGTTTCGGCGCTCGTCACCGTGAGCTTGAACGTGTCGCTCGAACGTACGGGTTGAGTGGCGGCCGGGGTGAGTCTGACGCCCATGCTCGTCGGCACGAGCATTGCCCAGGTGAAATCGTTTCTCAACTCCAGCATCATACGGAATCTCCTTGCGACTGAATTGCATCGGAACGGAAACTGATCCAATGTATATGCGATAAATAAGAATGTCTAATGGCATCTCCCCGAGCAGTCGATTGAAAAACCTCAATTTTAAAAAGCCGATTACACGTCCAGCACCACAGTGGCCGAATAGCCCGCCGCCGTCCGCTCTAATCGAAAATGATGAAGCGTCACGGCCTTGACGTCCGTCCCCGGCTCATGCCGGGAGCGGTCGTACGTTTCTCCCGCCAGTCTCGCCCGAAGCCGGAAGATGTTTTCAGTTTCGGTAATCGAAAGCTCATCGACCGATAGCAAGAGTCCCTCTGAGTCCTTGAAAAAGAGCGCTTCACTTAAAAAGGCGATGAGGAGAAGCTCGAGTGACTTGTTCTCCAAATCAACGGTCTTCATCGTCCTTTTTTCAAGCGGTCCCCCGTCCTCGATCATAACGTCGAGCAAGGCCTGCCAGGCGGAGACGAAGAGCTCCTCCCGATTCCGGCCCGAAGCCTCGAAGGCGACGTCGGCCCGGGTGATGTCGTCACGGAAGAGGTACGGCATGCGGCTATCCCTTGATAGTGCCGATGGGTATGAGTTTGGCCACGCGCCGGCTTAAGGAAGCCGCGTCCGCGGTCCGCACCACCTCGTCGATGTTCTTGTACGCCGCCCCCGCTTCTTCCGCCAGCCCGGAGTAGGAGGCGCAGCGGACGACGATACCCCGCTCCCGCATCCGGCGCGCCAGTTCGCGGCCGTCGAATTTCTTCTTCGCCTGGCGCCTGCCCATCACCCTTCCCGACCCGTGCGCGGTGGTGAAGAAGGTCTCAGCCCCGCCGGACGAACCCGCGAGCAGGTACGAGCCGGTCTCCATGCTGCCCCCGATGATCACGGGCTGGCCGGTCTCCCGGTACTCGGCGGGCAGACCGGGCATGCCCGGGGCGAAGGCGCGCGTCGCCCCCTTGCGGTGCACGAGGAGCGGTCGTTCTTTCCCGCCGACAACGTGCGTCTCCAGCTTGGCGGTGTTGTGCGTCACGTCGTAGATCTGCTCGAGGCCCAGCTCGCGCTCGGTTTTCCCGAAAACGTCGCAGAACACCTCCCGCACGCCGTGGATGATAAGCTGGCGGTTGACGAACGCCATGTTCACCGCGCACTGCATCGCGGAGAAATACGCCCGCCCTTCCTCCGAGGCGAAAGGCGCGCAGGCGAGCTGCCGGTCGTTGACCCGGATGCCGTATTTTCCCCCCATGACCCCCAGGAATTTCATGAGATAATCCTGGGCCACCTGGTGGCCGAACCCGCGGCTGCCGCAGTGGATCATGACGACCACCTGATTCGGCCGGTCAAGGCCGAAGGTGCGCGCCAGTCTCCCGTCGTGGACGTTCTCGGCCCGCGCCACCTGCACCTCGAGGTAGTGGTTGCCGGAGCCGAGGCTGCCGTTCTGCTTGTAACCGCGCTCGATCGCCCTCTCGCTCACGGTGGTCGCGTCGGCGCGGTCCATGCGGCCGCCCTCCTCGGTCCGTTCCAGATCGCGGCTCGTGGCGTACCCTTTCCTGCGGCACCACGCCATGCCCTCTTCGATGAGTTCGCGGAACTCGTCCCTGGTTACGCTCACGAGACCGCCGCTCCCCGTGCCGGTGGGAATGCGGCGGAACAGCCCGTCGACAAGCTCCTCGAGGCGGGGCCGCACCTCCTCCTCAGTGAGCGAGGTCCGCAGAAGACGCATGCCGCAGTTGATGTCGAAACCGATGCCGCCCGGGGAAATGATTCCGGTTTCCGGATCGAAGGCGGCCGCCCCGCCGATGGGAAAGCCGTAGCCCGAATGGCCGTCGGGCATGCACAAAGCGAAATTGACGATCCCCGGCAAGCAGGCGACATTGGTGATCTGTTCAAAAACGGCCCCTTCCATGCCGCGGAGGAGTTTTTCCGAGGCATAGATTCGCGCCGGCACCCGCATGCCGTTTTTTCGGTTGAGGGGGATTTCCCACAGGACGTCGCTGATCTTTTTCAATGCTTCCATTTCGTTTTCCTCTTGTCCGGTTCATCTTCAAAGATAATGGATACCAATTCGAAAAAGCAACGACTTCGTTCCCTCCCGGCCGCTCCTCTCCTCCCCGGCCCGACACGGAAACGGCGCGCCAAAGTTCGAGTAATGTCGGACCGCAGTTGCGAGGACGACTTCAACCGCCATTGGTGTAAAAATAATTACAAAAGACCGATTCGTATTTCCGGCCGGTCACCGGGACACTGAAGGGAGCGCCCGGGAGCCCGTCACGAGGAGGTGCCGTATGCCGCGCTTGCGCAAAGAATCCCTTTTACAAAAACTCTGGAACCAAAAAATCCTCATCCTGATGTCAGTCCCGTTCGTCATGTGGCTCATCCTTTTCCGCTACGTTCCGCTCAC
>JAFGSW010000003.1 GCA_016934415.1 Spirochaetales bacterium
CCGCAGGATCATCGCACTTCGTTTACATTCTTCCTTTATCCTGAATCGCGAAACCGCCTCTTTCACTCGCCTTTTTATCTATATTAAAGGTCTTTTCCCCCCGTCTTTCAAGAACTTTTTTTGGAATTTCCCCGGCATCGCCCCGCGCGTTGCTTTTCCCCTCTCTTCTTCATCCGCGCTCATTCGCAGCTTTCCTCCTCTCTTCTTCATCCGCGTCCTATCCGTAGTTTCTCTTCCCTTCTCTTCTCTTTATCCGTGTCATCTGTCCCATCCGTGTTCATCCGTGGTTCCCTCCCTCCTCTCCCTTCCTCATCCGCGTCCCATCTACTTTACGCTTCCCCTCGACTACGCTCGGGGAACGTCCGCCTGCCGTGTCGTCACCCCCTTCGCCTTCTCCTTTTCTCCTCTCCTCTCCTTCATCCGCGTCCTATCCGCGTCCCATCCGTAGTTCCTCTCCTCTCCTTCATCCGCGTCCTATCCGCGTCTTATCCGTAGTTTCCCTCATCTCCCTTCCCCCGGGAAGCGAGTCTTTCTGGCGATTCCGGCCTGACTAGGCTACAATGATACCCATGAGAAGACACCCGTCCATCGCCGTCGCCGCCGCGCTCGCCATGGTCGCCCCGCTGTGCCTCGTGGCCCTGGCGGCCGATCCCGCGGGCCCGGACGGCGGGCGGTTGATCGACGAAGCCGGGAAGACGATCGGGACGCGGATCCTGCCGCCTCCGGGGTATGAGCGGGCGCCCGTCGCGGCGGGCTCGTTCGAGGAGTTCCTGCGCAGTCAGCCGCTGAAGCCCCACGGCGCGCGCGTGAAGTACTGGGACGGGCGGGAGAAGGATCCGGCCGGCGTGTACTGCGCGGTCGTCGACCGGGCCGTCCGGCCGGGGGACATCGAGCAGTGCGCGGACGCCGTCATGCGCCTGCGGGCCGAGTACCTCTTCGCCCGGAAGCGCTATTCGGAAATCGCCTTCAACTTCGTCTCCGACGGGAAGCCCCGTCGCTACGTCGACTTCGCGGGCAACGACCGCTCGTACGCGAGGTTTCTCAAGTATCTCGATTACGTTTTCGCCAGGGCCAACACCACCTCGCTCTACGGACAGCTCAAGCCGGTGAAGGATCCCGCCAAAATCCGGATCGGGGACGTCTTCATCCAGAAGCACCGGGCTGTCAACCACGCCGTCATGGTCGTCGACCTGGCCGTCAACCCCGCGACCGGCGAAAAGGTCTTTCTCATGGTCCAGAGCTACATGCCCGCCCAGGAGACGCAGATCCTCATCAACCCATGGGACGATGCCTTGAGCCCGTGGTATGCCGTCCGCTTCGAGGAGATCTTCGACACGCCCGAATGGCGGTTTTATCCGTTCAAAGACCTCCGGCGGTTTTGACCAGGCGCTTTCCTTTTCCTATCAGTGAAAGGGATGAGAAAAACTACGGATGACGCGGATGGGACGCGGATGAGGAAAGACGAAGAGAATTGAAAGCGGAACAAAATAAACCGGTAATATACCCTAAAGGATTTGTATAGAGCATATTCCTTTTTTTCTCATCCATGCTACCCGTCTCCCCTCCGTATGAATCCTACTTCTTCGCCTTCATCCGCGTCCCATCCGCGTCCCATCCGTAGTTCTTCTCTTTCTTTTCCTCCCATCGTTGTCATCGCTGGAAGCTTCGCTGCGAGATACGTGGTTCCCCAAGACCTCTCCGCCGCGGTATAATCATGCCGACGCAACACGTGAAAGGCGACGCCCGGTGAACTACCGTTTCCTGGAAGAAAAAATCGACGATATCCGCGGCCTGCCGCAGTACGCGGACTGCGGGTTCGACGACGAGACGCTCATCGCCTTTTTCCGCGTGCTCGAAGACCGGCGCGGGTGGGAGCTCGTCCGGATCAACCCCCTCGCGTTGGCGGAAAAGTTCGATTTCAGACCCGACGATGCGGTCAGCCTCTTCCTCCTCGGCGCCAAGGTCGGGCTGTTCGCCTTCGAGTGGAGCCTCCTCTGCCCGCGCTGCGGGTGCCGCGAGCGCACGTACGGATCGCTCCGCGCCCTCGACCGGGACGTCTTCCGCTGCCCGCTCTGCGACGCGGAGGAGGCGGTCGCGGCCGACGACCGGCTGGAGGTCTCCTTCACCATGCCGCCGTCGGCCTCCGGCGAATGGCCCGATCAAGTCGTGTCCCTGCCCGAGTACTGGTCCTATTTTTTCTCGACCTCCGTCGACTGGACCGGGGAACTGCTCGACGATTTCGCCCGGCGCTCCGCCGGGCCGCAGCCGCCGATTCGCTTCGTCGCCCTGCCGCGGGGCGGGAAGGCGCGCATCCGGCTCGACGCCGCCCGGGCCGGCGCGGTCGGGCTCGTGACGCTCGAAACGCACTCAGCCTTTTTCGTCCGGATGAAGGACGATGCGAACCGCCCGCCCGCGGCGATCGACCTCGAGTACCGGGACTCGGGCTTCGACCGGCGCGAGGCGTTCGCCCCGTTGGGCCCGACGGAGATCGCGCTCGCCAACCGCGCCCGCCGGGCCGTGGGCTGTCTCATCGGGTCGCCCGATCCGGATTTCCTGCGGTCGCTCGTCGCCGCCCACCCCCCCTCTTTCCGGCCGTTCTGCTCGGGAAAGCTGCTGCTCAACCATCAGGCTTACCGGGACCTCTTCGCGCCGGACGATCTTCCGGACGATCTTTCGCTCAAAATCGACGACCTCACGATCCTCCGCGCCGACCCCGAAGGCCGGGCCGGGTCGCCCGTACGCTCGCGCGGCGGCGGCGATTCACCGTCCGCGCGCCGGCTTTTCGACCTGCTCGCGGCCGTGGCACGGGCGCACCGCGGCGCGATCGAACGGCGGGCCGGCGGCTCGATCACGGCCACCTTCAATGCGCCGCTCGACGGAATCCGGGCGGCCGTGCGCATGGCGGCCGGGCTGGAAGAGTCGGCCGCGGCGGGGGAAGACGGCGGCGGAATCCGGATCGGCCTTCACCGCGGCCCGGTCGTCGCGGTCAAGGCCGGCCGCCGGCTCGATTTTTTCGGCCGGGCGATGAACGTCGTCTCGCGCCTCCTCGACCTCGCGGACCCGGGCGAGATCCGGCTCAGCGAGGACGTGATGCGCGACGAGACCGTCGCCGCGTACCTGCGCGCCTCGGGTTATTCGGGAGTGGCGGAGGAGATCGCGCTCCCGGGCCCGGCGAACATGGTGACGGTGTATTCGTGCAGGCGATAGGACGATCTCCGGTTCAACGCGGAGGAGGAAAGGGAACCGCCCTTCGACTTGTTTTGGAGCATACATGCTCCAAAACAGCTCAGGGCAGGCTCCTGACACGGATAGGAACGGATAGCACGGATGAAGAAAGAGGAAGGAAAGGAGAACTACGAATGAGGAGGAAGCAAGATAAAGAAGCCGGATAAGGAGGGGGTATGGACGAGATTTTGCTGAACGATATGAACCGATACCCGGACGATGCCTGCCTGGCGAGCTGTCTCGGCAAAGCGAAGGCCGTCTGGGACGAGTTCCTCGCGCGGGCGGCGGGGGTGTCCGGGCTGGCGTTCGTCGGTTGGCGCTATTACAGGGACGGCAAGGCGTGGCTGTCGCGCCTGGCGTTCAAAAAGAAAACCGTCTGCTGGATTTCGATCGGCGAGGGATGCTTCAAGACCTCTTTTTATTTCACGGCGAAAAACGGCGGCGGCATCAGGGCTCTCGGCGTTGACGATAAATTGAAGGCTGAATACTTCGCCCGGGAGTCGGGCGGCAAGCTGAAACCTTTCGTCGTTCGGGTGAAGGCGATGAAGACGCTTGACGACGTCTTCAGGCTTATTGATTATAAAATTTCATGCAAGTAATTGTGGTACAGGTTTAGCCGATTCTATCGACCGGAAGGTCATGGTTCGACAGGCTCACCATGACCAATATTCCATGAACATAGCGTCACCCTGAGCCTGTCGAAGGGCGGCCTGTAATTAACGAGGTTCGGAAATTGGGTCATAGACGGTGCTCGTTAACTGCAAATATAATCCGATCACAATCCATGAAGTGCCGGACGTCCGATAATTTTTCGGCGCCGGTATCAAAGGAGGCCTCACGATGATCCTTTTCATTTGCCGCGGCAATGTCGCGCGGAGCCAGTTCGCAGAGGCTTTGGCGCGCCAGGCCGGCCTAGCCGACGTGTCCTCCGCCGGCGCCGACGTGAAGCCCGAGAAGGAAGGCCGGCGGCTCGCGGAGGACGGGCCTTTCGCCGTCAACGCGGTTTCGTGCTTCAAGGCCGTCACCGGCATGGACCTCTCCGACAACCGCCGCAAGGCGGTGACCGCCGGGATGGCGGCCGGGGCGGACAGGATCGTCTCGCTCGTGGACGCGGAAACCCTGCCGGATTTCGTGCGGGCGCACGAATCCAAGATCGAATACTGGCCGATCGCCGACCCGCGCGAGTACGACGTGGCCGGGTACAAGATTGTCATTGAAGAAATGAAGTCGAGGGTGGCGGCGCTGAAAAAGACCCTCCCGGGGAATGGGGGCGGCGAATGAGATTGAGACTTTTCGCCTGTGCGTGCTGCATCGGCCTCGGATCGATCCTCGCCCTTGGCGCGGACGACGTCGTTATTACCACGACCAACCTCGCGGCCGCCATTGAGAACAGCCGGAGCGGGGCGGGTCCGGACGTCATCGGCTGGTCGAAAAAAGGGAGGATGGCCTGCGTGGATTACGTGCAGGCTCCCGAACCGGACGGCCGGGCGGACGTGTACGTGAGGGTCGTCGACCTCATCACCGATTCCGTCGTTTACAGCCGGCAGTGCGGGCGGTCGGACAATGGCTTCACGCTCAATGACTCGGCCGTGAGAGCCGCCGCGGCGCAGCTCAATCGGCTCGGGGTTTTTTACGCGCCCACGGTGAAGCAGCGGTTTCCGGTATTACTGGAAGACGAAGTCGTCACTCTCACGGTCTCGGAAGAACCGATCGCGGAAGAGGAGATACGGGTCAGGGGAACCGGGCCCGGCGACGGGTCGGCGGGAAAGACAAAGCTCACGCTCGCCTGGACCAAGGAGCGTGCCAAAATGACCAAACGGTTCGTGACGACACTCACCGGTCCCTGCGTCATCGGGGACGAGGAAGGCGTTGTCTCCTATTACCGGAGCCCGTACGAGAACCGCATCGCCGTCGCCTACCACGCGGGCGCCTATCGCCAAGGCGACACGATCGTCAATCGAGGAGACAACGGATTCATCGGCTGCAATCTGGGGGTGGGGTTCAAGTGAGCGGCCGCCGGGCCGTACACCCTCCTCTTCGTAGGAATCTTCGTTTTTTTAGTAATTTCCCTCCGGGCGCCGTATCATTGTATGGAGGCTCGCATGCCGGGAAAGCGAGGGGTATGGCCAGGCTGAAATACGCGCTCTATTATCTCGACCGCAAGCTCGAGCTCGAGCGCGGGAAATCGTACGCCGTCGGCCGGAGTCCGGCCAATGACGTCGTCCTGCCGGGGCTCACCGTGTCGCGCCGGCACGCCGTGGTCTCCTGGAGGACGAACGGCTTCCTCATCGAGGATATCAAGAGCGCCAACGGCCTCCTCGTCAACGGGCGGCGCCTGAAAACGGCGGCCCTTTCGGACGGAGACCAGATCGCCATCGGCACCTGCTACCTCGTCTTCCGCGAGTTCGCGGGGCGCAAGGGGAGCGAGGCCGATTTCGACCGCGCCCTCTCCGACACGCTCTGCATCGAGCACCAGATGGCCGAGCTCCTGCAGGCCATCGGGGACTCGAAGATCCGCACCCGGCTCTTCGCGCTCAAGCGCAGCGTCGACCGGGCGAGGCTGCGCCTCGATTTTATGGCCAACCGCGACCGGCTCACCCGGCTCTACAACCGCCGCTGGTTCGACGAGGAGCTCGACCGCGAGCTCGAGCGCGCCCGCCGCTACCGCCACCCCCTCTCGCTTTTCATGCTCGACCTCGACCGCTTCAAGAACGTGAACGACGAGTACGGCCACCGCAAGGGCGACCAGGTGCTCGCCGCCGTCGCCGCCATCGTTTTGGCAAAAACGCGCCGCAACGACATGGCCGTGCGTTACGGGGGCGAGGAGTTCGCGGTCGTGATCCCGCAGCTCGATCGGGAGCACGCGGTAGCCGCGGCGGAGAAGCTGCGCGCGCTCATCGAGCGCGAGGCGCCGCTGCGCACGGGCCTCCCGGTGACGGCTTCGATCGGCGTGGCTTTCTTCCACCCGTCGGACACGGCCGGCGAGCTCGTCAACCGGGCGGACCAGGCGCTGTACATGGCGAAAAAACGCGGGCGGAACCGTGTGGTCCTCAACGTGCGGAAGCGGAAGAACGACGCGAAACCGTGACGCCCGGCCGCGGGCGGGCGAAGATTATGCGTGAGATCGCCGGCCGTTCCGGGTGTATACCTCCTCTTCCGGTACGGGTATAATGACCGCGGGCCGCGCGCGCTGAGAAATCGATTTCAACGCGACTCGCGTGAGGGAGGGGAGCGCGATGCCGGAACATCAAGGCGGGAAGCCGGGAAACGAAGCACGGGGCGGATACAGCTGGGGAATCGCCGGATTCATCGTCAGCTTCGCGGTCGCCCTCGTGGTCGCTTTTCTTTTCATGTTCCTGACATTGGGCGGCCTGGGGGGCGGCGTGGGCGCGGCCTACGCCGGCATGGCCGCTCTCTTCGTCGGCGGGCTCATTTTTCTGGGAACGCTCTTTTTCCTCGGCCTGTTTTTTCTCATCTTCTTCCTGGCCACCGGCCGCAGGAAAGCGCTTCTCGTCGCCGTCGGGCACGTCGTCTTCGCCGGCGTGCTCATCGTGATTTTCCTGGTGTATATTGCGAGTTAGCTGGACTTGTCATATCCTTGAAAAACACCACGAAGGGCGTTCTTCGTGGTTTATTTGAAGGCCTATAGAGCAACGGCTGGCGCAGCCAACGACAATTCCATATAATGGCGCGATGAACCTCTTCGAAGCCTCCTCCAAGCGCCAGTTCGAACCGCTGGCCGCCCGCATGCGGCCGCGCACGCTGGAGGAGTTCGTGGGGCAGGAGCACATCCTGGGCAAGGGGCGTCTCCTGCGGCGGGCCATTCAGCTCGACCAGTTGTCGTCGCTCATTTTTTACGGGCCGCCGGGCACGGGCAAGACCACGCTCGCCCGGGTCGTCGCCAACACCACCAAGAGCATCTTCACCACCCTGAACGCCGTGCTGGCCGGCGTGCAGGAGGTGCGCGCGGTGGTGGCCGAGGCGCAGAAGCAGCGCGACTATTACGACCACCGCACCATCCTCTTCGTGGACGAGGTCCACCGCTGGAACAAGGCCCAGCAGGACGCGCTCCTGCCGTGGGTGGAGAACGGCACGGTCATCTTCATCGGGGCCACCACGGAAAACCCCTTCTTCAAGGTGAACCAGGCCCTCCTTTCCAGGAGCCGGGTCTTTCAGATGCAGCCCCTCACCGGGGAGGATCTCCTCGCCGTGGCGCGCCAGGCGCTGGCCGACCCGGAGCGCGGCTACGGAAAATACAAGGTGGCGATCGACGACGGCGCGCTCGCCCACCTGGTGAAGATCGCGGACGGCGACGCGCGCAGCCTCCTCAATGCGCTCGAGCTGGCGGTGGAGACGACGCCGGACACGTTCCCGCCGCCCATGGACCAGGCTATCAACATCACCCTCGACATCGCCCAGGAGAGCATCCAGAAGAAGGCGGTGCTCTACGATCGCGAGGGAGATTACCATTACGACACCATCTCAGCCTTCATCAAGTCCCTGCGCGGCTCGGACCCGGACGCCGCTTCATACTGGATGGCGCGCATGGTGGCGGCGGGTGAGGACCCGGCCTTCCTCTTCCGGCGCATGCTCGTCTTCGCCTGCGAGGACGTGGGCCTGGCCGACCCGCAGGCCCTCGTCTTCACCGAGGCCTGCGCCGCGGCCTTCGAGCGGGTGGGCCTGCCCGAGGGGCGATACCACCTGGCCGCCGCCTGCCTTTACCTCGCCACCGCGCCCAAGTCGAATTCGGCCATGGCCTTTTTCGACGCGCTGAAAGTGGTGGAGGAGGAGGCTCAAGGAGACGTGCCCGCGCACCTGAAGGACGGGAACAGGGATAAAAAGGGCTTCGGCCACGGAGAGGGCTACCTCTACCCGCACGCCTTCCGCGACCACTGGGTGAGCCAGCAGTACCTGCCGGACGCGCTCAAGGGGCGCGTCTTTTTCAAGCCCTCGGAGATCGGGTACGAGCGGTCGATCAGGACCGAGGTGGAGCGCCGCCGCGAGATCCAGCTCGAATCGCTCGCGCTCGCCGCGCGGCCCGAGGTGCTCTCCTACTCGGCGGACGCGAAGAGCCGCGAGGCCTGGCTTCGCCGCGCGCAGGGGAGTCTCTACGCCGAGGCGGCCGACGCCCGCGAGCGGGTGTTCGCGGCGCTCACGATCTCCCGGCACGACCGCGTCCTCGACCTCAACGCGGGCCGCGGGCTCCTCCTCTGGGAGGCCGTGCGCCGCACGCCCGAGGGCGGCGTCGCGGGCCTGGTCTGGGAAAAGACCGACCTGGAGATACTCGGCCACTACGCGGCCGAGCGGCCGGAGAGTGAACGACCGCTTCTCGTGCCGAAGACGCCCGCCTCGTTCACCGAGGCCGACCTGCCGGCCGACTGGCGCGGCGCCGCCTTCGAGCACGTCGTCGGCCGGAACGCGTGGTCCGGGCGGGAGGCCGGCGCGGCGATAGGCGGGTTACTCGCGCGTTTGCTGCAAGCGGGAGGTCGCGTCTCCCTGGCCGAACGGATACCGCGGCGGAGCACGCGCCTTTCCGAGCTCGTCCGCGATACCTGGCCCGAGGGAGCGGCGGTTCTCGAAAAGATCGAATCGCTCGTGTACGCCAATCCCGACAACCCCCTCGTCGACTGGGACGAAGCCGACGTGGAGGGCGCGCTCGCGGGCGCGGGCCTCGCGATCGCCGCCAGGGAGCTCGTGCCGTATACCGAGCGCCGCTTCATCGCCCCCGCCGACGTCGACCGCTGGCTGAAAGCCGATCCGAAAATCGATTCCTACGGCAAGCGGCTGGCCGAAGTCCTTGCGGCGAAGGAAAGCGAGGGTTTCGCCGCCAGGCTCCGCGAATCGCTCGCGGGGAGGGAGGTGGAATGGCGGACGGTCGTGCTCTACATTGCCGGGGAGAAGTGAACCATGGATAATACGGATGGGAACGGATTACACGGATGGGGAAAGAAGGGAATAAAAACTACGGATGAGCGAGCACGCCATCGTATCAGATGAGGAAGAGGGTGGAGAACTTTCATTTTGTAGAGGGATTGAACATGAAAATCCATATTTTTGTTTTGGTGATTATCCTTTCATCGAATATGGTATCGTGTTTTTGTTCCAACGGGCAATTAATTTCTGAAGAATCGCCACCGCATAAATAAAGCGGTAGAGTTACAATTCAAGAAACGGATGAAAAAATATTATTCTACATCGAAACAGTAATGAATCCAAAAAACTATTTCTTTTATAGGATACACGCCATCCCTAATGATGGGAGTCGGCTGCGGTTTTCTGGAGGCGAAATTACCATAATAAATATAAGCGATACGATTTTAGGTATTGAATATCAGAAAACAGCAAAAAATAATATAGCAATAACCGAAGGGATGATCGAATTAGGAAACAAGTCCACAAACAGACATGAAGCATATATATTTGAGATTTTCTTTTTCTCTCTATCCGCGCTCATCCGCGTCCTATCCGTAGTTTTCCTTCCCCTCCTCATCCGTGTCATCCGTCCCATCCGTTCTCATCCGTGGTTCCCTTCTCCTCCTCCCACTTCGCCTTTTCCCACACCTCGATGTAATCGATCGTCATGCCGGACTCGCCGCGGGGGACCCGGGTGGAGAAGGCGGCGAATTGGAGGAACTCCTTGCCCGGCGCGTCGACGCGGAACTCGAGAACCTGGGGGCAGAAGTCGTAGCGGCGCGAGAGGGGGGGCGAGAGGTCGGCGACCGCCCGACCCACCGACAAAAAGAACTCGTCGTGCGCGGCGTCCTCGGCGCGGGCCCGTACCCGGGCGACATAGGCGCCCGGGGGGAGCACGAGGTCGAGGGAGCAGAAGGCGCGGGAGGTCCGGATCAGGACCGCCTGGCCGCCGCTCGCCTCGGGATCGTCGACGACGTCCGCGTCCGCCAACCTGAAGGTCTCGGCTTCGAAGACATATACGCCGTCGCGCGCCGCGGCCTTGAATGGTTTTTGTTCCGTTTGGCAGGAAATCGAGGCGAGCAATAGAACGATGAAAAATACCGTGCCAATTGCTTCTGGCAAGAGGCTTGAAACGAGCGGGTTCCTTTTTTCATGTACGGTGCTCATTCGAACTATATAGGTATTTATTCTTTTACTCGTTCGCCCTGTATTTCGTATTCCCATGTGTGCCTTCCAAGATTCCGTCATTGTGAATTTAATTCCCGGCGGGGGAGACGTCGGATGCATGCATCCGGCGCGCCCTCCCCAGCCGTAGCTCTCTTCCGGGAAGTAAAGTATTTATTTGTCGGGTCCGTCCTTGGAGCCGGCCTCGGGTTTCTGCACCAGGACGATGATCTTCTGCATGAAGGAGCGGACATAGTCGCGGTCGATGGTGTAATGGATGCGGTGGCCTTCCCGGGAGGCGACGGCGATGCCCGCGGCCTTGAGTATTTTCAGGTGTTGGGACACGGCCGGCTGCGACATCTTCAATCTGGCGGAAATGGCGTTGACGCACATTTTGTCCCGGCTCTGCGCCAGGGCCAGGAAAATCTTGAAGCGGGTGGCGTCGCCGAGGGCTTTGTATATTTCGAAGGTCGGGGTGATCTCTTTCAGCATGTTTCACCAAGCGTATGCGAAAAATAGTTTTTTTTCAAGAGAAGGCTTGACGGGAGCTAAATATAATAATATAATAATATAATTATATTATAAGGAGAACGCTATGTGGGTATTGGCGGCGGTGACGGCGGCGGCGCTTTTGGTTTCGACGATCGTGAACCGGAAGAAAACGTGGGAGGCGATCAAGAAGGGGATGAGGATGCTCCTCTCGCTCGCCTTCCCGTTTCTGACGGTGCTCATCGTCGTGTCGCTGGCGCTCATGTTCCTCACGCCCGAGTCGATCGCCGGCCTCCTGGGAGGGGCGGGTGACGGCTGGGCCGTCGCGGCGGCGGCGGTCGTCGGGTCGGTGACCCTCATCCCCGGCTTCGTCGCGTTTCCGCTCTGCGCCCTGCTCCTCCAGATGGGCGCCGCTTACTCCGTGGCGGCGGTGTTTCTCACCACCCTGATGATGGTGGGCGTCGTCACCCTGCCGCTCGAGGCGAAATACTTCGGCTGGAAGACTGCGCTCCTGCGCAACGCCTTGAGCCTGGCGGCCGCCGTCGTCGTCGGCCTCGGCATCGGACTGGCCTGGAGTTTCGTATGAAGCAGTTCCTCAAGCGCAATGCGGCGCACATCGCCCTCGCCCTGGCCTTTGGCGTTTTCATCCTCGTCTCCTGGCTCGTTCCTTTGCCCGCGGGCAAGGAGGCGGCCGGCCGCTTCGCCTATTTTTTCCTCGAATTCGCCATGTTCGTCCCGCTTCTGTTCATCCTCGTCGGTCTGTTCGACGTCTGGTTTCCCAAGGCCGTGATCGAGCGCCATCTCGGTCCCGGTTCGGGGGCGAAGGGGATCTTCTGGGTCACCCTGCTCGCCATGCTGCAGGCCGGCCCGCTCTACGGCGCCTTCCCGATGGCGGGCGTGCTCTGGAAGAAGGGGGCGAGCCCGCGCAACATCTTCATCTACCTGGGCGCGTTCGCCACGCTGAAGGTGCCGATGCTCGCCTTCGAGAGCGGATTTTTGGGCCTGAAGTTCACGCTCCTGCGGACCCTCTTCACCGTCCCCCTCTTCATCGCCGTCGGCTTCCTCATGGAGCTCATCGTGGGCAAACGCGGCTTCAAGGTCACGCCGCCGGGGGAGGGGGGAGAAACTACGGAGTGCGCCAAGCAAGCTTGACGCTTCTTGCCGGTGGAAGTCCCGAACGGAGTTCGGGCGCGCGGATGAAGAAAGGAAGGAAAATGCGGATGAGGAAGAAGGAACTATAAGGAATCCAGGAAACCAGGAACGATAACGGCTGATAATTATGTAAAATATTCTGCACAAAATAAAATGAGTGAAGCGGACGGTCGAAGCGGGCAAGCCGGTCGTCGTTTCGATGGGGAACGTCGCCGCCTCGGGCGGCTACTACATCTCCGCCAATGCCACCCGCATCTTCGCGGAGCCCGCCACGATCACGGGATCGATCGGCGTTGTCTCCGTGGCGTTCAATTTCGCGGACACGCTCGCCAAACTCGGCATCCACACCGACGGCGTGCGCCTCTCGGAAAGCGGCGGCACGCTCGACCCGTTTGAACCGTTCCGCGAGCGTGACCTCGATCTCGTACGGGAGCAGGTCCAGGCGATGTACCAACGATTCGTGGCGGCCGTCGCCCGGGGCCGGAAAATGGAGCCCGCCGCCGTCGAGGCTATCGGCAGCGGGCGGGTCTGGACCGGCCGCGAGGCGGTCGGCAACGGTCTGGTGGACGCCCTGGGCGATACCCGTCCTGACTCCATAAAAGCGATCGATGCGGCGCTCGGCCCGTACGCGCGGGAAGTGCTGGGTTTTATCGAGATGGGAGTCGGACCGCTCTATTATTGTCCGTACACGCCTGCCGGCGAGTGATCGGGAGGAATTTATAAGGAAGCCAGGAGGGAAGGAAGCCAGGAATTGAAAAAGAGATTTTAAAAAATAATTAAAATATCGTAGATGAAAAAGCAGTCTTTCTCTGTTTTTTATTGCGGCCATTGGAATTATCGAACTTTATACTTTCCATTTTCTCCTCTATCTTTTCCTGGATTCCTTTCCTCCTGGTTTCCTTAAAAATTCTTATCGAGAAAATCGTGCGTAAGTGAGTCTACGCCGGCAATGTGAACCAGAAGGTATTCCCCCGCCCGAGTTCGCTTTCCACTCCGATTTTACCGCCGTGGGCCTCCACGGCGAGTTTGCAGAAGGTGAGACCCAGGCCCGTCGAGTGCGTCTGGTCCTGCCCGAGCGTGCCGATTTGGCCGAATTTTTCGAAGATTGTCCGGTAGGACTCGGGCGGGAGGGGCGGTCCCGAATCGGATACTTCAGCCCGGACGCCGTATGCGGCGGTCCGCGCCGACACGAGGATCCTGCCGCCGGTCGGGGTGAACTTGACGGCGTTGCCGACGAGGTTGTCGAGCACCCGCCGGATAAGGGCCGGATCCGCCCTGAGCTGCGCCGGCGCTCCCTCAAGGGTCAGGTTGAGGTTTTTCTTTTCGGCAAGGGGGCGATAGGCGCCGAGCGAAACCCCCGCCAGATCATAGAGGTCGCACTCGATGGGGTTGATCGGCATTTTCCCCTCCTCGAGGCGATTGACGTCGAGCAGGGCGTCGATCATCTCCATGAGCGCTTCGGCGCCGTGCCAGGCCGCCTCCAGGCCCGAGGCGCTCACGGGGCGGCCGGAATCCACCGCGATCCGGGTGAGCTCGAGGTTGCCCAGGATCACGGTGAGGGGCGAGCGCATGTCGTGCACCACCATGTGGATGAGATCGTCACGCAGCTTCTCGACTTCCCGCAGCCGTGTGTACTGTTCCCGGAGCGCCTTCTCCAGGCGATGGCGATGGAGGGCCATCTCGACGGTGATGTGGAGCTCGCGGTCCCGGACCGGCTTCACGAGGTAGCTGTACGGTGCCGTGACCTTGGCGCGTTTGAGAGTCTCCTCGTCGGTATAGGCGGTGAGGTAGAGCACGGGCACGTCCTGCCGGGCCTGGATCAGCTCCGCCGCGCCGATACCGTCGAGCTTTCCCGCCAGCCTTATGTCCATGAGAATGAGATCGGGGGGGCTTGAGCCCGCCCGATCGACCGCCTCCTCGCCGGTCGCCGCGGGGGGCGGTACGCGGTAGCCGAGCCCCGAAAGCTTGTCGCACAGCGCCTCGGCCGAGATCACGTCGTCCTCGACCACCAGGATCCTCTCCTCGCTCACGATACGGTTCCTCCCCTTGTCCTTTTGAATACGATTCGAAATGTCGTGCCGGCGCCCGGCCGGCTTTTCACGGTAATCTCTCCGGCGAGTTGTTTGCAGAACATGTTGACGAGCCGGATTCCGAGCGTATCGGCGCTGTAGATGTCCCAGTTTTCGGGCAGGCCCCGGCCGTTGTCCGATACCTCGAGAACGATGCCGTCGCCGTCCGGCGCGAGACTGACGCCGATCCGGTTGTTTTTCGCGCCCTCTTCGAACGCGTATTTCATGGCATTGGAAACGAGCTCGTTCATGATGAGCCCGCAGGGGACGGCCTGGTCGATGTCGAGGGCCAGGTCGCCGACGGTGAGGGCGAGGCGCGTGGACTTGACGCCGTAGGTCTGGGAGAGATCGACCATCAGGTCGGAGAGATAGGCGTTCATGTCCACCGTCGACAGGTCCCAGGAGCGGTAGAGGTGCTCGTGAATGCGCGCCATCGACTGGATGCGGTTTTGGCTGTCGCGGAAGGCGGCCACCGCCTGGCGGTCCTTCAAGAGCTTGGCCTGGAAGTAGATGAGGTTCGAAATGGTGTTGAGGTTGTTCTTGACCCGGTGGTGGATTTCGCGGATAAGAGCCTCTTTCTCTCCCAGGCCCCGGCGGAGCTGTTCCTCCGCCTCCTTGCGGACGGTCACGTCCTGTTTGGCGCCGATGAGCCGGATCGCCGATCCGTCGGCGTCGCGGATGATGACGTAGTCTTCGGTGATCCAACTCCGGCCCCCGTCGCCGTGGACGATGCGGTACTCGCTGCCCCAGTGCTCGTCCCGGGAGGCGAGCGCCGTCTCCAGCGACGACCGCACCGCCTCGCGGTCTTCCGGGGCCACGAGCTCGGAGAGGTAGCGGTCGAGGGTGACCTCCGTGTCGGGGGAAAGGCCGTGGATATCGGCGCAGGTGGAGTCCCAAATGAGCTCGCCCGTCGTCACGTCGGTTTCCACGATGCCGATCTGGGCCGAGCGCGTGGCCAGCCGGAGCCGCGTCTGGCTTTCCGTGAGGGCCTCGGCCATACGGGTCGACGTTTGGAGCGCCTCTTCGGCGCGCTGGCGCTGGGCGGTGGCGGTCTCCATAAGCTTGATGGCCGCCTCGCGGGAGCGCTCCAGTTCCTCGGTGCGTTGATCCACGAGCTCCTCCAGGTGCTCGCGGTAGAGGTCGAGCTCCGTCTCGGCCTGCTTCCGGTCGAGGAGGTTGACGATCATGTCGCCGATGAGGCCGAGGAGGGTGACAAGCTGAGCCGGCCACTCGGCCTCGCTCCCCGTCTCCCCGTACACGCCGACCGCTCCGATGAGCTCGCCGCTCCGGAAGAGGGGCGCGAGCGCGAAGGGCCGGAACCCGTACTTTTCCGCCAGCTCCCGCTCTCCGTTCTCTTCGGGCGGGTAGTCGGCGAGCCGGGAAACGGACACGGCCCGGTTGCGGCTCAAAGATTCGAGGTGGAACTCACGGATGCCGACCGGAGGGTGCGGGCCCATGGTGAACTGGGAATCCTCGGGCGATGCGCACCATTCGTGGGTGTTGGTCACCGTCGTTCCGTCGGGGGTGACGACGAAGAGCGATCCCAGGCGGGCGCCGGCGAACAGCGTCGTCTTTTTCAGCGCCAGTTTGATGGCGGCGTCGATCTGGTCGAACGACACGTTGACGAACTCGGCGGAGATCTCGGCGGCGAGCCGCTCGACCTCAAGCCTTCGGGTGAGCTCCTCCTCGGCGGTGACCCGCTCGGTGACGTCGGGAAAGACCGTCAGGGCGGCGATGATCTCGCCCTCGGAATTCCTCACCGGCGCGGCGCTCACCTGCTCCCAGCGGACGGACCCGTCCTTGCGCCGCAGCCGATATAATTCGTTTTTGGTCGTCTCGCCGTTCAAGGCCCGCATCAGGGGCATGCGTGACAATGGGATCGGATTGTTCAGGACATCGAAGGTCTCCCAGCTGGGGGATAAATCGTTCACCTTTTGACCTATGTGGTCGAGCTCGGCTTCGGCCCTGAGGATCTCGATCGCCGCCCGGTTCGTCATTCGAAACACATTGTCCGGCGCGGAGGCCAGGACCATGGGAATGGGCGTCTCCTGGAAGGCCGTTTCCAGGATGGCCCGGGCCTCGGCGAGATCCTTTTCCAATTTCTTCTGCTCCGAGATGTCGACGATCATTCCGCGCAGGCCACGGGGACGTTCGTTTTCCAAGATCGGCGCCGAATAGGCGAGCGCGGGAAAGACGGTGCCGTCCTTACGGAGGGCCAGGTACTCGGTCCCGGTTATTTTCTCGCCTTTCAGAATGCGCCCGACGACCTCCCGCAGGCGGTCGCGGTCGCCGGGGACGACGGCGTCAAAGACGGAGAAACCGCCTCGCACATCTTCCATGGTGTAGCCGGTCGCCTCGAATCCGCTCCGGTTGACGTAAATGAGCTTGCCTTCAATATCCGCCTCGTATATCGTCTGCGGCAGCAACTCGGCCAGGTCGCGGAACCGCGCCTCGCTCCGCTTGAGCGCGTCCTCGGCCTCCCGGCGCTCGGTGATGTCCAGGACCTGGGTGACGAAATGCAGGGGCCGGCCGCGCCGGTCCCGTACGAGCGCGGAACTCACCAACCCCCAGATGACGATTCCGTCCGTGCGGACGTACCGCTTCTCGAGATTGAACATCTCGCGTTCGCCGTTCAGGGTCGCCCTTGCCAGCTCCGCGCCGAGCGGGCGGTCCTCGGGCAGCGTGACGTCCTGGAATGTCTTCGCCTGAAGCTCTTCCTCGGTGTACCCGAGCATGCTGCAGAAGGCGGGATTCGCCTTCCGAAATCGGAAATCGAGACCCACGATCACGAAGCCGCCCGCCGAATGCTGGAACATGAGCCTGAATCGCTCCTCGCTCCGGATGAGAGCTTCTTCGGCCTCCCTTCGTTCGGTGATGTCGCGGAAGTTGACCACGATGGCTTTGACGCTGGTATCGGCGAGGAGATTTTGAGCCATGCCCTCGATCCAGCGCCAGGATCCGTCGGCGCGCCGGACGCGAGTGGGCGGCAGATCGATCCGTTCGGGCCGGTCGATGATCTCGGCGAGCTGGCGCCGAATGGCGGGCAGGTCGTCGGGATGGATCAACTCCAGGACTGTCTTCCCCAGGCGTTCCTCGCTCCGATAACCCATGATCCGTTCATAGGCGTGACTTACGTAGAGCACGGCGCCGTTCGGGTCGATCAGGATGATGGCGTCCGAGCTGTTTTCAATGAGGGCCCGGAAGCGTTCCTCGCTTGTCCGAAGCGCTTTCTCCGAAAGCTTCAGTTCCGTGAGATCGACGCCGATCGCCCAGGATTCCCAGCCCGGCAGCTTCCGGTCACTCGAGATGTTTGTCCAGGAGACGCATCGTTTTTCTCCGTTTTTACAGGTGAGCTCCATCTCCCAGTTTCGGAATTTTTTTTTGCGCTTTTCCCATTCCGTCATGTGACGAGAAAGGTAAATAGGATCGGGGTATAAAAGGTGAGCCGCATCCGGATTGCCTACGATTTCGGCGCTCGAATAACCGGTGACGCGTTCGCATTCCGAATTCCAGAAAGCGAATGTTCCGTCCTTGCCGTATGCATTTATTAATACGGGGATATTTTTGGCCATGAGCCTGAACCGTTCCTCGCTCAGGGTGAGAGCTTCTTCGGCCTCCCTTCGTTCGGTGATGTCGCGGAAGTTGACCACGATGGCTTCGACGCTCGGATCGGCGAAGAGGTTTTGGGCGACACCCTCGATCCAGCGCCAGGATCCGTCGGCGCGCCGGACGCGAGTGGGCGGCAGATCGATCCGGCCCGGCCTGGCGGTGATTTCCGCCAGGAGGCTCCGGATGGCGGACCGATCATCCGGATGGACCAGGTCCAGGGCGCTTTTGCCCAAACGCTCCCCGCTCCGGTAGCCCATGATCCGTTCGTAGGAGGGGCTTGCGTAGAGGACCGAGCCGTCGGGACCGACCAGGGAGATGGCGTCCGAGCTGTTTTCAATGAGAGCGCGGAAGCGTTTCTCCCCGGCCAGGCGGACCTCCTCCGCGGCTTTCTGGGCTGTGATGTCCTGGGCGATCCCGATAAGGCCGCACACCCGGCCGTCGGCGTCGAAAATGGGGGCCTTGTCGGTTTGCAGCCAGCGCCGGCCGCTGGGCGTTTCGTACTGCTCCATGATCCCAAGCTTCGGCTTTCCCGAATCGAACACGTCGTGGTCGTCCCTCGTCATTCCGCCGGCTATGTCCGGGGAGTAGATATCGAAGACCGTTTTCCCGATGAGATCGCCTTCAGCCCGGCGCAGGGTTGCGGTGAAGGCTTTGTTCACGCGGAGGAACCGGCCGTCCAGGTCCTTGTAAAAAATCCGCAGCGGCGCGGTATCGATCATGGTCTGCATTTCCCGCCGGTCTTTTTCAAGCTTTGTTTCGAGATTGAGTCGGTCGCTGATGTCGCGGATGAAAGCCGTATGCAGCCGTCGGCCGTTCTGCTCGAAGTACCCGCCGGTGATTTCCACCGGGAACACGGTGCCGTCTTTTTTACGGTGATAGCGGACCGGAACGGTCGCGGCGCCTTTTTCGACGGCGGCCGCGGATTTTTTCGGTTCCGCGGAAACGTCGACGTTCTTCATTTTTTTAAATTCTTTTTCCGTGTACCCGTAGAGGCGGCAGGCGGCGGGATTGGCCGCTACGATGGCGAGTGTGTCGCGGTCGATGATGAAGATGCTGTCCTGGGTGGTCTCGAACAATGACTTGAAGCGTGTCTCATTGTCCGCCATCCCGCGCTCCGCCTGCTTGGCGGCGGTCACGTCGCGCAAAACGCACAGCCATCCCCCGGGAACGGGATCGATGCTCGCCTCGAACCATCCCCGCCGGCCGCCGAAATCGAACGGGCCGGAAACTGTGTGCGACTTTCCACGGCGGAACGATGTACGCATGGTCTGGAAAACGGGCGACGACGACGCTTCGGGAAACACCTCATCGATCCGCCGTCCGGCGACTTCCTTCTTGTTCAACCCGAGGAAGCGCAGCCCCGCCGGATTGACGATTTCGAATTTCATGTCGCTGTCGATGACGAATACCGCGTCCGACGTCGCCTCCAGGAATTGGCGGTTTTGTTCGCGGCTCCGCCGCAAAGAGTCCTCCGCCCGAAGGCGGCTTACCGCGCCGCCGATGGACTCGGCCACCGACTCGAGCCCGCGGCGTCCCGCGGCGCCGAGCGCATATCGGGCGTGCGAGGACGCGTTGAGACAGCCGATGACCCGCCCCTCATGACGAAATGGAATGATGGCGATGAAACGGAGTCCCTCCTTTATTCGGACATCGTCCTTGGGCACTTTGAGGTTGCGGTAGACGCGGTAGACCGGGCGGCCGGCCGTCACGAGCAGGGCATTGGGAGACTCGGCGGGGTAGGAAGCCGCCGAGCGGATGAAGCGGGCGGACAGGCCGCGGTGGTGGGCGAGCCGCAGCTCCCCGTTCGCCTCGTCGAACAGGTACACGCCGCCGCAATCGAGGCCGGATACCGTGAGCGCGCACTCCAGGCACAGGCGTAGTCCCTCGTCGACTGTCCGGGCTGCGCCGAGGGCGCGCGCCAGGTCGTATTGCGCGCAAAGGAGTTCCTGCGCCACGCGCGGTTTTTTCCTCGCGGCGCTTACGGGAGAGGGTTTCCGGCGGGCTGGGCGTTTCATGACGACTCCTGCGGCGGCCGCGTTCCCCCCGGACCGGGGAAATAAACGGCTTTCGGCGGATGCGGTATATTACAATTATATGAAACGGAAGGACCTCATTCAAAGGAATTTGCGCGCGAGGGGGAAGAACATAAGGAAGCCAGGAAGAAAAGAATCCAGGAACAAAGAGAAAACATGGATTTTTCTACTGGCAGTGATTATCGTCTCACTCGGATTTGACACAATTTTTCATTATCCTTTTTTTCATTCAATCCGTTTCACTTTTTTCCTGGTTTCACCCCTTCCTGGCTTCCTAATAAATTCCCCTCTTCCAGGTTTCCGGCGTTGATTTGACACTGCCCCCCCTTGTTGCTATAATCCCACACATTCTAAAACCGTCGCGGAAGCGTCACCCAAGCGCGTTCTCACCACACGACACACGAGACGTGAGCTCGACGTGAACGGCATGTTGCCGGGCCGTACGGAACGCTGGAGCAGGTATGAGAAGAATCAACATTAAAATCTTCGCCCTCTTTCTCTTTTCGATCGTCCTGATTGCGTATGAGTTGTTCGTGATGCGCGTATTCTCCATCGGAAGCTGGTCGAATTTCGGCTTTCTGGTCATCTCGACGGCGCTCCTCGGTTTCGGCGCGGCCGGCACCCTGCTCACCCTCATCGCCAAGCGGATCAAGCGGGCGCCGAACCAATGGCTCGCGCGCTGCGCGATCGCCTTCATCCCCGCCATGACCCTCGGCTATATGATCTCCCAGCAGATCCCGTTCAATCCCATCCTCATAAGCCAGGACGCGCTCCAGCTTCTGTGGGTGGGGGTGTACTATCTGATTTTCGGCATCCCGTTTTTCATCGGCGCCATGTTCATCGGCATCATGTTCATGGTCCTCTCCACCCGCATGCACCAGCTTTATTTCTGGAACATGGCGGGCTCGGGGCTGGGCGGGATCGTCATCCTCCTTTTCATGTACCTGCTCCCGCCCGCCTACCTCGTCTACCCGCTTGTCCTCTTTTCCGCGCTGGCCGCCTTTTTCAGCATCGTGACCCATGACATCGAGGGGCGGCGCTACATGATCAAGTTTTCAAACCTGGCCGCGGGAGGGATCGCGCTGGCCGTGTCCCTGGCGGCGGTCATCTGCTTCGGGCAGATCAAGATCTCGGAGTACAAGTCGGTGAGTTACGCCCGCAATTACCGCGACGCCAGGCTCGTTCACCACTCGTACAGCCCCCTGGGAGAGATGCACGTCTACGCCAGCTCCCAATTCCACTCCGCGCCCGGCCTTTCCGACATGGCGATCATCGACCTGCTCGACACGCCGCGCCAGGATTTCTGGGGCCTGTTCACCGACGGGGACGGGCCGATGTACGTCATGGGGAAGCAGGTCGAGTCAGAGACAGCCTACATGGAGTACCTGCCCATGGCGGCTCCGTACAAGATCCTTGTCCGCCCCGACGTCCTCCTCGTGAACCTGAACGGCGGCATCAGCGCCCGGCTCGCGCTCTACAACGACGCGAGCCGCGTCGTCGTCGCCGAACCGAACCCCGACCTGATCCGCCTGCTCAAGGACGACCCGGTCGTCGGGGCCTATACCGGCTACCTCCTGCGGGAGGAAAAGATCGACGTGGATCGCGAGGAGCCGCGGGCCCACTGCGTGGTCAATAAAAACGCCTACGATCTCATCGAAATCAGCCTCATCGACGCCATCGGCTTCGACAAGGCCCAGGGGTACCCCGTCACGGAAAATTATCGCTACACCACGCAGGCGATCCGCGACTACCTGGGCGCCCTCAAGGACGACGGCATCCTCTCCATCACCGTTTGGAACATGCTTGAACCTCCCCGCAACGTACTCAAACTTTTCACGACGATCATGGACGAACTCAAGGATCTCAAGTCCGGAAAGCCGGGCGACCACCTGTTTGCGTTCTGCCTGCACCGGTCCACGGCCACGATCCTGGTGAAAAAGTCGGCCTTCCAGCCCGACGAGGTCGCACAGCTGCGCACCTTCGTCCGCAAGATGTCCTTCGAGCAGATCTACTATCCCTCCATGCCGCCGCCCGAGACGAAGTACCGGAACATCATGACCTATTACGTCAATTACTTCTCGGCCAAGCCGGAGGGGAAGGGCGAAGACCTCGGCAAGCTCTTCCGGCCCACCGACCTCTACCAGGTCGCGCTCCAGGAGATCATCGACGGCAATGAGGACCGGCTTTACAAGGACTACATTTTCGACATTACGCCCATGACCGACGACCGGCCGTACTACAGCTCCTACCTTAAATTCGACCGCCTCTTCGATTACCTCAGGCAGCCGCTCAAGGTCATCGAGGAATGGGGCTTTCTCCTCATCCTCGCCGTCTTCGTCCAATCGATCATCTTCGCCGCGCTCATTGTCCTCATCCCGGCGGCGGGGCGCTTCCGCGAGCTCCTCACGGAGAAAAAACGAACGTTCAAGGTCATCGTCTACTTCGCATGTCTGGGCCTCGGGTACATGCTGATGGAGATGTTCCTCATCCAGCGCCTGGTGTTTTTCCTGAGCGACCCGACCTTTTCCACATCGATCGTCATCACCTCCATGCTCGTCATCTCCGGCCTGGGGAGCCTGGCCAGCGCCAGGATCAGGATGCCCCGCTTGCGGCTCATCCGCTGGGCCGTGTTCGCCGTCGTTCTCACCGTCGCCTTTTACGTGTTCGGCCTCCCGCCGCTTCTCTCCGCCTCGCTCGGTGTGCCTTTTGCGCTTAAGATTCTCATCGCCGTGGGCATCATAGCGCCCGCCGCCTTCTTCATGGGCATGCCGTTCCCCAATGCCCTCGCCGCGCTCGGGGCTTCGCGGCCGCGGCTCCTCCCGTGGGCCTGGGGCATGAACGGGGCGCTCTCGGTCACCGGCTCGGTCCTGGCGCGGCTCATCTCCATTCCCTTCGGCTTTTCGTTGGTGCTCGTGGTGACCGCCATCGTCTACTTCATCGCCGCGCTCCTCTTTAGGGCCAATGAAGCCTGAGGGCGGGGGAATTCCTAAGGAAACCAGGAGGGAAGGAAGCCAGGAAGAGAGAAGAAAGGAGATAAGGAGAA
This sequence comes from Spirochaetales bacterium, assembly GCA_016934415.1. Lineage (GTDB taxonomy): Bacteria > Spirochaetota > Spirochaetia > SZUA-6 > RPPD01 > JAFGSW01. Next base: position 22,698 of record JAFGSW010000003.1, read on the forward strand.
ATGGAAAGAGCCTGGAGAGATTTATAGGCTTTGAGTAAATCACCCGCTCCTATTTCTACTTATTCTTCATGCTTTTTTCTTTTTTTCCTGGTTCCCTTCCCTCCTGGCTTCCTTAGATTCTTTCTCTACTCAATTTCCGGTAAAGGCCGGGGGCGGATCGGCAGATAATGTAACTGGGGAGGGAACATGCAGGAGTTGTTGCACACCCAGCGCGTTCGCGGCCGGGGGAAGACCGACCGGCCGCGGACGAACCGAAAACACAAGCGATCGTCCTCGAGTCACCATCGGAGCCGACGGCAAAACTGCCAGGTCACGATTTTCCAACCGTCCGCGGATCGGGCCGTCGTGAGCCGCGCCCTTTCTACAGTGGGCCGTTTCTGCGCGAACCTCTTCCGGCGGAACCGATACCTGTTCGTTACCGCCTGCGGCCTTTTCCTCATGGCCGCCACCGGTCTCGTTTTTTCCATGACGCTCCAGCAATCCCTCGCCAAACCACGGGCCGCCGCCGACGCGGGAACCGAAGACGTACCGGCAGACGTCTCCTCGCGGGCTTTGACCGCCGCCTACGACGAGTTGGGCGCCGGCTCGACCGTCGTCACCCGCAACCTGGTGCGCGATAAAGACGTCGAATACACGCTCCAGGAGGGCGACTCACTCTACAGCATCGGCAAGCTCTATGTCGTGAGCGCGCGGGACCTGCAGGACTTCAACCGCATCACCGATCCCAACCGCCTCCGGATAGGCGCGACCATCGTCATTCCCTCCAAGGACAACCTAGAGAAATTCATGAGAAAACGCGAGGCGGCGCGCCTCGCGTTGAAGGCCGCGCGCGCCTCCGTGCCTCCACCGGCCAGCCTGCTTCCTTCCGCCGTCGTCATCAGCGCGAACACCGTCAAGGACGGAGCGCTCTTCACGGCCGAGCTCAAGCCCGAAACCGCGCTTCCGTCCCAGGGGGTGTATTATCTGTGGGACCTGGGCGACGGGAGCGTCGCGCGCACTCCCGCGGCCACCTACCGCTACGTCGAGCCGGGCACCTACACGGTGAGCCTGACCGTGCGGGACACATACGGCTACGAGGTGAAGAGCAACGACCTTTCGATCGAGGTGGGGAGCGGTGAGGCGGCCAACCTGCACCGAACGATGTATCTCACCGTCAACGCCGTCGGGGACACGTTCGCCCTGCCCGCCCGGGTGAGTCAGATCGACGATTACCTCGGCCGAGAGGAAAAACCGATCCAGTTTGTCGAGGAACGGGACGGCAGCTGTTTCTATCGGGCCCTCGCGGCGGGCAATTACTCGCTCATCGCGCGCGGCGGCGAGACGACCTACAAGATCTACCTGTTCATCAGTCCCTATCCCTCGGTGCAGAACGACCGATACGACGTCGACTGGTACCGGACGCAATACAACACGGGTTCCTCGAACTGCGGTCCGGCTTCGGTGTCCATGGCAGTCGGTTGGGCGAAGGGCATTTACGTGTCCGTCACCGCGGTCCGGAACTACCTCGGTTTCCAGGGCGACGGCAGCACGAGCTTCCCGCAGCTTGAACGGGCGCTGGCCTGGCGGGGCGTGAAGACGCGCACGGTGGACATGAACGGTATCGGGGACATCTTCGCCGCCATCGACCGGGGCGAAGTCGTCATCATCCTCTTCCACACCGCCCGCATCTCCAAGGTCCGCGGCCGGGCCGACCTCAATTACGTGGGCCGCTACTACGCCGACCGGGTCGGCCACTACGTGGTGGTCAAAGGCTACACGACGGACAAGAAATATCTCACCGTTTACGATCCGCTGCCTTCGGACTGGACCTCCAACGGCAGCCGCTACGGCGACGGCATCTCCATGATCGGGCGCAACCGCTTCTACTCGGTCGCCGAAATGAGGAGGGCCTTGAGCGTGCCCAAGATGCTGGTTATTTCGAAGTGATCAAATCGCCGTTTTAGTCTTAGGAAAGGGAACCACCGATACCACTGATAGGAACTGATAACCCGGATAAAGGAAAGAACGAGTATAATAAAAGCGAGTCGTAAAAAGCTCTTTTCGATATTCTCGGTTGCTGCTCACAAGCCGAGTCAATTCTATGCAAAATACGTGCTCGGAGCCTGCCCCGAGTCACTCGACTACGCTCGGGATAGACTCCGCCGAGGGGTGTTCTTCGTGGTGTTTTCCAGGCTGATAAAGTGTACTCCCTTGACCGTCCCCGCCCTTTGACCCTACAGTCAGCGAATGGACCCTCGCACATCACCACTCGCCAGGCTCGAATGGCGCGGCCGCGCGCTTGACTTCGCCGAGCGCGTGTACGTGATGGGGATCGTCAATGCCACGCCCGACTCGTTCTACCCGGCGAGTCGGGCGCCGGAGATGGCTCGGGCGCTTGAGGCGGCGCTCGGCATGATCGAGGCCGGCGCCGACATCATCGACGTGGGGGGCGAATCCACCCGGCCGGGATCGGCGCCCGTGGACGAGGCCGAAGAGACGCGGCGGACGGCGCCGCTCATCCGCGAACTCCGCCGTTCGTGCGGGGCGCTTATATCGGTCGACACCCGGAGGCGCGCCGTGGCCGAGGCCGCCCTGGAGGCCGGCGCGGACATGGTGAACGTGGTGGGCGGACTCGCCGAGAACGAAGAGTTCGCCTCCGCCCTGGCCCGCGCCGGCGTGCCGGTCGTGCTCATGCACATGCGCGGCACCCCGGCCGATATGCAGAAGAACCCCCATTACGACGACGCCGTCCGGGAAGTGACCGGCGAGCTCCGCGCGCTCATGGAGCGCGCCGTCGAGTGCGGTGTCAGGCGCGAGCTTGTCGTCCTCGACCCCGGCATCGGCTTCGGGAAGCGGGTGGAGGACAACCTCGCCCTCCTCGCCGGGCTCGATCGGATCAGGGCCCTCGGCCGACCGGTCCTTATCGGCGTCTCCCGCAAGTCTTTCCTCCAGGCGGTGACCGGCCGTCCGGTCGAGGACCGCCTGGCCGGCACCGTCGCGGCCAACACCCTGGCCGCATTGCGCGGAGCGGACATTCTTCGCGTTCACGATGTACCCGAGGCCGTGGACGTCGCGCGCTTCGTGGAGAGCGTCAGGAGGCTTCCTTAAGGCGTTATCCTAAAGAGGACACCCTTACAGGATGCGTCTTTTTCTCCCGCCTGCCTTCCCGTTCCCGATTACCTCCCCACCGCCGAATACGGCGGGGGAGCCGTATATCAACTGAACGATGCGGGAGATCCGGAAGGTTGGGTCGCCAAACCATGGAATCGCAAAGTCCAGGAAAGGTTCGCCCTGCTTCTGCAAGCATTGGGCCGGGCGTTTGACGGTGAAGCAGGGGGAGTCAATCTTCAGGAATCGGCAATCGGCGTCTCCCGAAAATACGATTCCACTTATGCGTGCGGAGAAGCGATCGGCGCACGCTCCGATATCGATCCGTAGGCGGCCGTGCCCATCGGACTCGGCTGGTTGAACATCCGTCTTCGGTCAATGCCGCAAGAGCGCTCATCGGTGAAGACGGCGCCCACTCTGAAACCAAGCCTGGGCTTATTATTAGTCCACCAGTCTTCGACGATGCGAGATTCCGCCAGCGGGTTTATCGTCCAGCCGTAGAGCGGAGTCTTTCCACGCCGCCCGGTTCGTGGTAAGGTAGCCTGAACACTCAAGGCGGGCGCGGCCGCCGGGAAAGGGTTCGTCACGCTGGATTTTCTCAATCTCGATTTTTTGAACGATTTTTTCAACCTCTGGATCATGCGGGACGTCATCCGTCCGACCCTCGACGTTCTCATTCTCGCCTTCATCCTCTACCGCGGCTACCAGATCCTCCAGCAGACGAGGGCGATCCAGCTCATCAAGGGCCTGCAGATCATCATTCTTATTTTCGTGTCGGCCCTCGTGCTGCGCCTCAACACCTTGAGCTGGCTCATGCAGACGTTTTTTCCGTGGGTCATCGTCGGCCTGGTCGTCATCTTCCAGCCCGAGCTGCGGAAGATCTTCACCCAGATCGGCCAGCGCAACTGGTTCCGGCTTTCGCGATCCGTCAAGAAAACGCACCTTGAGTCGATCATGAACTCGGTCGAGGTGCTCGCCATGCGCAAGATCGGAAGCATCATCGTCATCTGCCGCCAGGTGGGCCTGAAGAACGTCATCGAATCCGGGACACTCCTCAACGCCGAGCTTTCCTCGAGCCTCATCCTCACCGTCTTCAACACGGCCGCGCCGCTCCACGACGGGGCCGTCGTCATTCGCGAGGACCGGATCGTGGCCGCCGGCTGCTTTTTGCCCCTTTCCGAGCAGAACGATATCAAGAAGAGCTTCGGAACGCGGCACCGGGCCGCACTTGGGCTGGCCGAGGAAACGGACGCCGTGGTGGTGGTGGTCTCCGAGGAGACAGGCGCCGTTTCGCTCGCCTACGACGCCAAGCTCTATTACGACGTCACCCTGGAATTCGCCCTGCGCCGACTCGTTGAGCTTTTCGAGGTCCGCGGGGAGGAAACGGAGAAGAGCAGTGAAGTTGAGGAATAGCCGGTTCGTCCACCGTCTTCTCTCAAACTGGCATCAGAAGGTGATCGCCCTCGTCGCGAGCCTCTTCATCTACGTCTTCTACCGCATCAGCACGCAGAGCGAACTCCCCATTGCCCTCAAAGTGGACCTGCCGCCTGGGTATGAGCTCTCGCACGATTGGCCTCGCAAGGTGACCCTCATTTTCCGCGGCGCCCGGGGTACGGAAAAATACTTGGAGCAGGATTTCAAGGCCACGGTCGACCTGTCGGGGTTCGTCCAGGGCGGTACGGTCAGGGGGGAAGTGAAGGTGGAAATCGTGAACGAAGCAGTCAAGAGGAACCCGCCCGATTACTCTTTCAGCCCCTCGGTGTTCGATTTCGTCCTGGAGCGCGTCACCGAAAAATACGTGCCCATCGACGTCAAGGCGGGCGTGCGGGGAACGCTTCCCCCCGGCTACACGCTCGAGAGCCTGACCTGGTCGCCGCAAAACGTTCTCGTGCGGGGACCGAAGAGCCGATTGGACGCCGTGACCAAGGCGGCGATCCAGCCCGTCGATCTCTCAGGCCGGAGGGGGCCGTTTTCGATCTCCACGAAGATCGTCCTCCCGAATGCGTTCGTCCGCGCCGTCACCGCCGAGGCGGTTGCGATTACGGCCGTCATCAAGGGCGAAAAGACGCTTGAGAATGTCGGTTTCGTCCTGAACGGTCTGCGCGCCGAGCTCTTCGCGCTCGCGCCGCCGAAGGGAAAGATCGAGGTGCAGGGCACGGCCAGGCTCATGGAGAACGTCGAGGCGGCCGGGCTCACGCTCGCGGTCGACTGCCGCGGGGTTACGGGTCCGGGCGAATATACGCTGGCCGTGTCCCGGCCGGTGCTGCCCGTCGACCTTGAGGGCGAGGGCGCGATCACAGCCTGGGAACCGAAGGAAGTGAAGCTGCGGTTCGCGGCCAAAGTGAAGGACGGCGCGCCATGATCCGGGGAATCGGCCTGGACGTGGTCAACGTCGCGCGACTCAAGCGCTGGCTGGACCGGCCGGGCCTGCTCGAGCGTTTTTTCCATCCGGACGAGCTTGAGCTTCTCGCCGACAAGGGACGGCAGGCCGTGCTTGGTTTGGCCGCCCGCTTTGCGGCCAAGGAGGCTTTCGGCAAGGCGCTCGGCACGGGACTCAAGGGGTTCACATTGCGGGACATCCGCGTCACCAATGACGCGTTGGGCAAACCGTCGCTCGGCCTGTCGGGCGCGGCGGAGAGGGAATTCAGCCGGCGAGGCGGGGGACGGATTTTCGTGTCGCTCACTCATGAGTACGACTACGCCTTGGCGATGGTCGTCATCGAGGAGGATGGGGACCGCTGATGAAGACCGAATTTCGCAACGAAGTTTCCAGCGGGAAGACTGATGACACTGATAGGAAAGAAAAAAAGGCGAGGGAAAGAAAAGAAAAAGGGCGCGGAAGCGGGGCGCATCGAGACTCATGAAAAAGAAGCAGGACGAGAAACTCAAGAAACTCACCTTCATCTCCACCAATCACACACTCTGTCCGATCTGCGCGGAAAAATTCTTCAAGGAAGAGCTCCTCACCGGCGGCGGCCGGCTCATCGCCGGGAAACTGACGGACGAGCTCCGGCGGTTGTACGAGCCCTCGGCCCGCTTCGGCGAGGTGAGCCCGCTCGTCTACCCGGTGACCGTCTGTCCCGCCTGCTACTTCGCGGCCCTGGGCGGCGACTTCGAGAAGGTCGAGCGGGAGGCCATCAATGAGCTCGAGAAACTCACCGCCTTCCGGCGGAAAAGCGCCGAACTCATGTTCCCCGACCTCGATTTCAAGCGCCCGCGGGCGCTCAAGGAGGGCGCGGCGAGCTGCTACCTGGCCATGGCCTGTTACGATCATTTCAAGCCGTATTTCATGCCGACCGTCAAGCGCGGCATCCTCTCGCTTCGCACCGCCTGGATCCTCTCCGATCTGCACCGAAAGGATCCCGGCGCCAACTTCGACTACGCCGCCAAGATCTTCTACCGCAAGGCTCTCTTCTTTTACCGCCTCGCGCTTGAGCGGGATCAGAAAGGCGAGGAGGCTCTGCACGTGAAGGCCAATTTCGGCCCGGACACGGACAAGAACTACGGGTACGACGGTATTTTGTACCTCTCCGGATACCTCGAATACCTCTACGGCGACAAAAAGGACAAGGCCCGGCGCCTGAAGACCCTGCAGTACGTGAAACGGCTTTTTGGCAAAATTTTCGGCCTCGGCAAATCCTCCAAGAACAAGCCGTCGCCCATCCTCGAGAAGGCGAGGGACATTTACACCAAGATCGGCGAGGAGGCGGCGGCGCTGGCCGGAGGCGTCGTGGAAGAGAATGGCGAGGATTAAGCTCCTGCTCGCCTACGAGGGCACGCGCTTCGCGGGCTGGCAGACGCAGGCGAAGGAGCGCACCGTGCAGGGCGAGCTCGAGGCGGCCCTGGAGAAAATCCTCGGGAGCCCGGCGACCGTCACCGGCGCGGGCCGGACGGACGCGGGCGTGCACGCCACCGGCCAGGCGGCGCACTTCGACGCCGAGGGTTCGCGCGTTCCGCCGGAACGCTGGGCCGACGCCCTCAACGGCAACCTGCCGCACGACGTGCGCGTGCTGAAAAGCGAGGAGGCCCCGCCCGGGTTTCACGCCCGCTACTCGGCCGTGCTCCGCGTCTACCGGTACTACCTCTACGCGGCGCCCGTCGGCTTTCCGCACCTCCGCCGCTTCGCCTGGCGGATCCGGCGGCCGCTCGACCTTCAGACGCTCAACCGCTACGCCGCCCTGATAGCGGGCGAGCACGATTTCACGAGCTTCGCCGCGGCCGGCGACCCGACCGAGTCCAAAGTCCGCACCGTCGCGACGAGTTGTTTTTCTCGGCACGGGGACCTCATCGTCTTCCATATCGCCGCGTCCTCCTTTCTCTGGCGCATGGTGCGGAACATCGTGGGCACGATTGTGGACGCCGCGCTCTGCGGCCGGAGCGAGGATGAATTCACGGCCATCTTCGCCGCCCGCGACCGCTCGGCCGCCGGCCCCACGGCCCCGGCGCGGGGGTTGTTCCTGGAGGAGGTCGTCTACGAGGACCCACCACGAAGAAGAGAAGAAGAACTACGGATAGGACGCGGATGAGCGCGGATGAAGAGGGGCAGGGAAGAGTTTTTAATGAGCTGGGAAGACTTTTCAATGAGTGGGGAAGACTTTTCAATGAGTCGGGAGGACTTTTCAATGAGTCGGGAGGACTTTTCAATGAGTCGGGAGGACTTTTCAATGAGGGTGGGGAAGAAATTTTTTCGTTTTTCCTCCCCCCTCTCCTTTATATCCGCGTCCCATCCGCGTTCATCCGTAGTTTTGCCTTCTCTTGAGTGCTCAGTACAGGATAAAATGTACATATGAGTGACGCTTCAAACCGCGCGAAACAATATTACGAACTCCTCAACCTTTACGGCGATTACGTGCGCACGGGGTTCCGTTCGGCGCACGCTGCGCCGGTCCTGAAAAAGCCGGACGACACGGCGGCGCGGAAGGGGGCGCTCGAGAAGCTCGGCGCCGAGGTGCGGGCCTGCACGCGCTGCGACCTCTGCCACAATAGGCTCAAGGCCGTGCCCGGCGAGGGAACGCTCGATCCGCTCGTCATGGTTGTGGGCGAGGCGCCCGGCGCGGACGAGGACGAAACCGGCCGGCCCTTCGTGGGCGCGGCCGGGCAGTACCTCGATAAGTGGCTGCAGGCGATTCACGTCACCCGCCGGACGAACGCCTACATCGCAAACGTGATCAAGTGCCGGCCGCCGCAAAACCGCGATCCCCGGCCAGAAGAAACGGGCGCCTGCCTTCCGTATCTCACGCGCCAGGTCGAGCTCCTGCGGCCCCGCTTTATCCTGGTCGTGGGCCGCGTCGCCGCCCAGGTCCTCCTGCGCGAGGAGCGCGGCATCGGCGCCCTGCGCGGCGGCACGTATCGCTTCCAGGACGTCCCCCTCGTGCCCACCTACCACCCCAGCGCCGTGCTCCGCGACCAGTCCCTGCGGGCGAGAGTCTGGGACGACCTCAAGCGCCTGAAATCGCTCTTCGAACATGCCTGAATACTGCGACGTCGTCTTCAACCTGCCCCTCGACCGTTCGTTCGTGTACGAGTGTTCGCAGCACCCCGATTGCGCCGTGGGCAAGCGCGTGCGCGCGCCGTTCCGGGGGCGGCCGCTTACGGGGTTTGTTATCGCCCTGCGTGAGACGGCCCCGGAGGGCGGCTTCTCGATCAAGCCTATCGACCGCGTCATCGACGGCGAGCCGGTCTTCGGGAAACGCACCCTCGAGCTCGCCTCCTGGCTTTCGGGCCTCTATCTGTGCGGCCCGGGCGAGGCGCTCGCCCTTATGGTGCCGGGCGGCAAACGGGAGGTGGAGACCGAGGGGGCGATCACGTTCCACGACTCGGACGAATTCAAGGTCGAGGCGCTCACCGCCGCGCAGGAAGAGGCGCTTGAGAAGATCCGCGCGACGACGTCGCCCTTCTTTTATCTCTACGGGGTGACCGGCTCGGGCAAGACCCTCGTCTTCCTGCACGCGGCGAAGGAAGTGTTCGAAAAGGGCAAGGGTGTCATTTACCTGGTGCCGGAGATCGCCCTGACGCACCAGGTGATCGGCGCGTTCCGGCAGGTGTTCGGGAAGGAGACCGCGGACCGCGAGCTGGCCGTGCTCCACTCGGGACTCACCGCGTCGCAGAGGCTCACCGAGTGGCGGCGCGTGCTTGCGGGGAAGGCCCGGTTGGTGGTGGGCGTGCGGAGCGCAGTGTTCGCGCCGCTGCCAGACCTCGGACTCATCGTCCTCGACGAGGAGCACGAGTCCACCTACAAGGCCGGGGCCACGCCGCGCTACCACGCGCGTCAGGCCGCCATGCACCGGGTGCGGACCGAGGGCGGACTCCTCCTCATGGGGAGCGCCACGCCCTCCCTGGAAGCCTGGCACGGCATGCGGACCGGGAGCCTGGAACGCGCCGCGCTTTCCGACCGGGCCACCGGCGCCGCCCTCCCCAAGGTCGAGATCATTGATCTGAAGCCGGACGAGGGGCCGATTTCCCGGCGGCTGGCCGCCGAAATCGAGGCGGTGAAAAGCCGGGGCCGGCAGACCATTCTCTTCTTGAACCGCCGCGGCTTCAGCCACTTTTTCGTCTGCCGCTCATGCGGTTTCGAGCTGAAGTGCAAACGATGCTCGGTGGCGCTTACCTTTCACAAGGCGCGCGGTCTTCTCGTCTGCCACTACTGCGGATTCAAGACCGCTCCCGTCTCCGTCTGCCCGGAGTGCGGTTCGCTCGATGTCGGCTACCTGGGCTTCGGTACGGAGCGGGTCGAAGAAGAGCTCGCCCGCCGCTTTCCGTCTCTCTCCGTCGCGCGCCTCGACGCGGACACGGCGAAGGGGAAGAGGTCGATGGGCGAAACCCTGGCCGAATTCAAGGAGGGGAGGATCGACCTTCTCCTCGGCACCCAGATGGTGGCCAAGGGCCTCAACGTGCGCGGGCTGTCCCTCGTCGGCGTCGTGCTTGCGGACACGAGCCTCATGCTTCCGGACTTCCGCGCGGCCGAGCGCACCTTCAACCTCATCGTGCAGGTGGGCGGCCGGGCCGGCCGCTTCGACCGCGACGGCACGGTGTTCATCCAGACCTACCGATCCTCCCACGACGCTGTGTCCTGCGCCGCGCGCTTCGCGGTGGAGGAATATTACGAGCGCGAGCTCGAGGTGCGCCGCGAGCTCGGCTTTCCGCCCTTCACGCGGCTCGTGCGCCTCGTCTTCCGGGGCCGGGAAAAGGACGCGGCCGAGCGGGCGGCGGACGAAACCGCCTCCCGCTGCCGCGAGACCCTCGCGTCCGAGGACCGGGGAGACAGCGAGGTCCTCGGCCCGGCCGAGTGCCCGCTGGGAAAGATCGCGCACAACTATCGCTTCCAGCTCATCCTCCGCGGCGCCGACTCAAGCGTTCTGCGCAACGCCGTGAAGCACGCCCTGGCCGCGGGCAATCCGCCGGCCGGGGTGTACGTGGAAGTGGACGTCGATCCGCAGTCGTTATTGTAGGCGGACGTGTCATCCGCCGGCGCGGACCTTTTCGGCTGTGGGATTTCCTTCCATAAGGGAGGACACGAAGGGCGCGAAGAGAAAGAGAAGAACGCGAAGAAGAAAAAAGGAGATCACCGATTATGAAAAAAGCCGTGTCATGCGCGCTGTTTGTCGTGTATTGCGTTTCATCGATCTGCGCCCAGGATAAGGTCGAAAATCTCGGCCGTTATTTCGACGGCTTCAGCGGATGCTTCGTGCTTTACGACGAGTCGAAAAAAGAGACGGTCGTATACAACGAAAGCAAGAGCGCGAAGCGGATCTCGCCGTGTTCCAGTTTCAAAGTCGTCCACGCCCTGATAGGACTGGAGACGGGTGTATTGAAGGACGAAAACAGCTCGTTCCAATGGGACGGCGCGAGATACCCGGTGCGGGAGTGGAACAGAGACCAGACGCCGGCTTCGGCGGTAACATTTTCGGTCGTGTGGTGCTTCCAACAGGTGGCCCGGAAGGTGGGAAAGGAAAGGGAGCAATACTACGTCGATAAAATCGGATATGGCAACAGGGATTTGTCCGGAAGCCTGACCGGTTTTTGGCTGCAATCGTCTCTGAAAATCTCGCCGAAGGAACAGGTGGAAATGCTGAAGAGGTTTTATCACTACCGGCTTCCGTTTTCCAAGCGGAACGTGGATATCGTGAAGAAGATACTGGTGTTGTCGCGAAATAACGGAACTGTTTTTTCGGGTAAAAGCGGTTCGGGCGCGAACGGCGACAAGGCGGTCAATGGCTGGTTCATCGGGTATATCGAAAAAGCGGGCGCGGTGTATTTTTTCGCCTTGAACATTGAAGGCGAAAACCGAGCGACGGGCTCCATGGCGAAAGAGATTGCTCAAAGAATATTACGAGATAAGAATCTGCTGTAAGCGAGCCGGAAGCGTCGTCTTCCCGTGGCTCGCCTCCTCGGTTTCTTTTCTCCGTACGCTCCGTTTTTCTGTGGCGGGCACGCGAATGGCTTCCGCTGGTCAGGCATCTTCCAGCATGAGGAGCGCCATCACTTTCGCGTCTCCCGCCATGTGGTCGACCACGCAGTACTCGTTGGGCATGTGAGCCTGGTGGTCGATCCGCGACCAGACCGCGGTGTCGATGCCTGCGCGGCGCAGGTAGGCGCCCACCGTGCCGCCGCCTATCCCCACCGGCCGGGCCGCGACCCCGTAGACGGTCTTGACGGCCGCCGTCAATCGCGACACGAGGGGCGAGGAAGCCTGCGTGGCGGGAGACGATTCCCGCTGAACGGTTTCCATGCTCACGGACACGCCGTATTTCGTTTCGACATCCCGGGCGGCGGCCTGAATGCGGCCGTAGACCCCGTCCAGATTCTCGGCCGGCAGGATCCGGCAGTCGACGTAAAAAACGTCATCGCCGGGAATGGTGTTGACGTTGGGGACGTTCGCTTCCTTTTTGGTGGGGGAGAAGGTGGAGACCGGCGGGTCGAAGAGGGCGTCCGAGCGCGCGTAGGCGCGGTTGAGTTCGTCGATCCGAAGCACCAGGTCCGAGGCGGCCACGAACGCGTTTTTGCCCCGGTGCGGAATCGAACCGTGCACCTGCACGCCTTTGGTGCGGATTTTGAGCCAGAGGATGCTTTTTTCCGCGATCTCGATGGCGGAGCCGTCGGGCTCGCCCGCGTCGGGGACCAGGGCGAGCCCCGGTTTGCGGAACGGCTCCGGAAAGTGATCGAGGAGATACTTGATGCCGTAGGTCGAACCGGTCTCCTCGTCGGCGGCGAAAAGAAGGCTGACGTCGGCCGCGGGGGTGAGGCCGAGATTCTTCAGGGCGAGGAGGGCATGGAGCGAGGCGACCAGGCTCTGCTGGTTGTCCTCGGTCCCCCGGCCGTAGAGTTTCCCGTCCGCCTCGCGCAGGACGAACGGATCGCCGGTCCAGGCGGCGAGGTCGCCGGGCGGCACCACGTCCAGGTGGGTCATGATCCAGAGAACGCGGCCGCGGTCGCGGCCCGGCCGGGTGACGAGCAGGCTGGGCCGCTCCCCGGAAGGCGCGCGGGAGTCGGGTGCGGCCATCCGCTCGATTTTCGAAAACCCCATCCCGCGGACATGCTCTTCGAGAAAGGCGGCCTTCTCGCTTTCACCGCGGCCGCCGGACTCCGGCGCGATCGCGGGGAGGGCGGTGAGCCGCCGTTGAAGCTCGATCATGTCGGGGCGCAGGCGCTCGATTTCGGCGAAAAGGACATTGATGTCGGGTTTCATTATGGACTCCTTGAGCGGTATCGTCGTGAGACGGGATTCAGCGTAGGACAATCGTGGAATTTCCGCAAGTATGAAAAAAAGAAATCGCGCGGCTGGAACCGCGCGATCGACTGCTGTCCAGAAAGCTCATAACGCGCTCAAGTGCGGGCGACGACTTCAATCTTCCTCGGCTTTTCGGATTCCTTGAGAGAGAGGGCGATGATAAGCTGCCCGTTCACCAATTCCGCCTCGATTTTATCCCTGTCGATGGTGGCGTCGAGCGTGTACGCCTGGTAAAAATCCCGGTCGGGGATCTCCCTCACCAGGTAGCGACCGGCGCCGGCGGCCACGGCGTCGCGTTTGCCCGAGATCTGGAGCTCGTCGTTCTCGACGTGTATGGAAAGGCTCTCCTTGGTGACGCCCGGCATGTCGAGCCGGAGCATGATTTTTCCGCCTTCCTCGAAAATATCGCAGGGGGCGGCTGTGGTTTTTCGCATCGGTTTCCGGTCATTGTCGTTCATCGCTGTGCCTCCTTTCGTTTATTTCGCCTTGACCGTGATCTGCTTCGGTTTGGCTTCCTCGCGCTTGGGCAGGACGAGGGTGAGCACGCCGTCCTTGAGATCGGCCTTGACGTTCCCGGCGTCGACGGAAAGAGGGAGGGGGAGCGTGCGCTGGAAGCTTCCGCTCCAGGTCTCGCGGCGATAGACCTTCCCGTTCTTCCGTTCCTTATCTTCCTTCTTCTCTCCGCGGATGGTGAGAACGTTCGACGCGATGGACACGTCCAGGTCCTTTTCGGAGAGTCCCGGCAGCTCGGCGCGAACGGTATAGGCGTCCTCGCTTTCGGTCACATCCAAGGCGGGGGAAAAACTCCGGTCGAACAACCCCGCCGTACCGGGAAAGCGGTCGAAGTTGAAGAGATCGTTGATCTCGTTTTGCAATACCCGCAGTTCCCGGAAGGGATCGTAGACATCCGTCGGTCTTTTCATGATAGCCATACAACACCTCCTAAAAACTGATCTTCATTAATGAATATGCAAAGAGCGTACCAACCGATTTTACGTCCTCTATCGCCAGCAGAGGCCGAAAATAGTCATTTCCCGCATTCCCGGCCGGGCGGGAACGGCCGAGTACGGATTCGAAGCAAGGATAAAAGGGCGGCTGCGTTTCTCAATGAAACAAAAGACGCGGTAAAAATGCGGCGGAGCGTGGCGGCGTGATACAGGAGTAAAAACCGGAACACCGGGGGTGTTTCATTTTGACAAAGAAACGGCCGCACCGGACGGAGGAGGCGGGTCTTCCCGGGATGGCGGGATTATTTTTTTTGACTCCTGGCGAGCTCGACGTCGACCTTGGCCAGGCGCAGCCTCAACTTGGCGATGCAATCGTCTTCCTCAAGCGGCAGCCGTTTGTCGTACGGAATGGCCAGGCCTTCGCTGATCGTCATTTCGGCGTTGCGCCATTCGCCCCAGGAAATGTAGATGTCGGCGATGATGAGATAGTTCGAGCGATAGTCCTTGCCGTATTTGAAGGCGGAGGCGATATCGGCCCGCGCCTTCGTCCAATCTCCGACGGAGATGATGCCGGGGGCCAGGGCGTACACCGAGGCGCGGATGGCGAAGGGGAGCCCCTTGAAATACGCCGGATCCATGTTGATGACAATCGTCATCTGTTCCAGGATGTCGTCTGCCGAAAAAAGGCTGTAGAGGACGCCGTTCGCCTCCGCCCATTTCGCCAGGCCCACCCCGAGCCAGTAGTGGCCGGCGATGCCCTTCGGATCTACCTTCACCGCCTTGTCGGCGTAGTCCTTGCAGAGGGTGAAATATTTCTTCTTGTCCTCCGGCTTGGTGCTGTAAAATTCGCCCTGGTAGTAGTTGAGGGCGGCGTACATCCACAGGAGGCCGTAGCCGTTCGGCTTGGCGGCGAGCTCGGCCGTCGCCTGCTTTATAAGCTCGTTCAAGCCCGCCTGTGTGTTTCGCTGTTGACCCAGCTTGGAATAAAGAAGGTCTTCGATGTTGTCGTCGGCCCGCGCGGCGAGGCCGATGAAAAGCAGGGCGGCGGCGAAGATGGCGAAGCGCTTCATGTGTCGGTCCTTTTCCGAATGAATGAATCCCGATTCCGATGGCGGACTCGATGGGAACATAATATAAAACAGCGTTTTTAGCAACAGGTTTCCGATTGCGCGCGGACGGAGCGTCCGGCCTCACTGCGTTTCTAAAGAAATTTGCTTTAAGCCTGAACGAGAAATTTGCATTCCGTGCGATCATAAATATAATTATGCATCATGAAAGACGGAGACGCGAAAAAATACACGTTTTCAATAAAACTCAATTCATTTTGGAGAGCGGCGTCGAGGATGTGCCGTATGGCCCTCGGGGCGCTTGTCCGCAGCCGTCGATATCTCCTGGTGAAGACGGCCAACTTCCTGCTGGTATGGATTCAAAAGAGGATCTTCAAACCGGCCCGCGTTATCGGGTACCCCTACTATCTGACCGTTGATCCCGGCAATATCTGCGACATGCGCTGTCCCCTCTGTCCCACGGGCCAGCGGAAAGAAGGGCGCGCGCGCGGCTTCCTCAGACTCGATGATTTCCGAAAGCTCATCGATCGTCTGGCGCCTTATATCATCGTCCTCGATTTATTCAATTGGGGAGAGCCGTTTCTCAACCGCGACACGTTCGAAATGATCTCGTACGCCCGCTCCAAGGGCATGGTGGTGCGCGTCTCCAGCAACCTGAATTGCCTCCGGGACGGGTCGGCGGCGCGGTTGGCGGGATCGGAATGCGATCTTCTGCTTGTTTCGCTTTTCGGCGCGAGCCAGGAAACGGCCGAACGGTACCAGGAGGGTACGGACTTCGCGCACGTCGTCGAGAACATGCGGGCCGTTCGGAAGGCGAGAAAAAGATTCCCCGTCGTCACCTGGAGATTCCTTGTCAACAAATACAATGAGCATGAAATCCCGAAGGCCGTGGAAACGATGAAGGGCACGGCCGACGCCGTCGAATTCAATCATCTCTTCTGCGACATGGGAGAGGAGCCGTTTTGGGACAACCGGACTCAATATGAAAACATACGCCCCTGGCTGCCGGATGACGGCCACTGGTCCCACTACGACGGTGAATCGGCGATGAAAAAGCGGACGCGTACCCGCTCGTGCTCCTTCCTGTACTCCAGTTGTTACGTCAATTGGAACGGATCGGTCTCTCCCTGCTGCATGGTGTGGCCCGAGAAATACGATTTCGGGAACGTATTCCGGGAAGAATTCGAGGCGGTCTGGAACAACGAGCTCTTCCGGGCCAGCCGCGGTCTGATATTCAAAGGCAGGCCCTCCGCCGTGCGGACGATCTGCGGCATTTGCAGGAAGAACAAGGCGCTGCGCTGAACCGCGCGGGATCAGGCCGGCTGTTCCCGGCCGCCGAAGGAGACGGCGACGCAGGCGTGCGGCCGGTTCGACAGCGTCATGGTGCCGCCGAGCTGGCTGGCAAGCGTCTCCACCAGGTTGAGCCCGAAGGATTCGAACTGCTCGCGGGGGAAATCCTCGGGGAAACCCTTTCCGGAGTCCTCGATTTCCAGGAGCAGTCCGCCGGGCTCGCCCCGGTCCGCCAGCGACCGGAACCGGACTTCGATCGTCAGGGGCTCGCGCCCGTCGTAGCCGTGGATGATGGAGTTGGTGATGAGCTCGTTGATGATGAGCGAAAGGGGAAGGGCGATGTCGACGGAAAGCTTGGCCTGGTCGATGTAGTAGGCGATGCTGATGTGCCCTTCCTTGAGGCGGGAGACGCTCAAGGCCTGTTTGACCGAGGCCGGGATGAAGGTCTCCGAATCGACCTGGGAAACGTCCTTGGAGAGATACATCCGGTTGTGGACATTGGCGATGGCGCGGATCCGGCCCGCGGTCGCGTCGAGCACCTCGTGGAAGCGCGGGTCGTCGATCTCCCGCGATTTGAGCCGGAAAAGGCTGATGATGATCTGCAGATTGTTCTTGACCCGATGGTGCACTTCCTTGAGGAGCAGCTCCTTCTCCCGCACCGACGTCCGCAGGCCGTTGAGCGCGGCCCGAAGATCGCTGATGTCCTCGACGCAGCAGAGCACCCCTTCCGGCTCTCCCGCCGGGGTGGCGGTAAAGTTCAGGAAATAGCGGACCGTGATTCGTCGGCCGGTTCTGGTGACGTTCGTGCGTTCGAAAGTGGCGATTCCCGCGCGCGGGCCCGCGACCAGCGTGTCCCAGTACATCCGTTCGGCATTGTGACGCGACTCGGGATACACGAGGGTGAAGAAGTATTTCCCCAGCAGTTCCTCGCTCTCGCGCTCGTACATCCGGCAGTATGAGCGGTTCACGGCCAGGTACTTCCCGTCGAGCGTAAACAAGGCGATTCCCAACGGCGCCGTCTCGAAGAGCATTCGGTAATCGCTCTCCATCCGTTCCGCCTTCTCCAGGTTGGTCCGCCCCCATTCCTCGGCGTTCGCCTTTTCCTTCTGGAGGACGTTGATCCGGTACGCGAGACCGAAGGAGAGGAGCACGGCCTCGACGGCCGATCCGACCTGGAGTCCGTATTCGGCGAAGAATATCTCCGGCAGGAGGCCGATGTTCCGCAGGAGAAAGGCGGTCACGCCGAGGATGATCGCCGCCCAGGCGGCGATGTAGAACAGGACCGGTGTGTAGCGCCGGCGCAGACAGCGGACGACCAGAATACCGGTGAGGATGAAAGTGGCCAGGTACGTGATGGCGAGCACCAGGAGCCGGGCCAAATAGGGCATGAAGAACACCGTGGGCACCATGATGAGTCCGGCGAGGGAGAGCAAGCCGAGCAGCCTGTCGAGGGTTACATTGATACGCGCCGCGATGAGATACTTGCGAAGGAACTGGTTGTAGCTGGTGAGGGCGAGGGCGGTGAGAATCGTTTCCACCATATCCGGGGTGAGGAAGCCGCCCGCGGGGAGGATGTCGTAGATAATGCCGGAAAGCACCACGCGGAGAAGCGCCATGCAGAGAATGTAGCATGAGTAATAGAGATAGCTTGCGTCCCTGAGGAGAAAAAACAGGAGAAGATTGTACAGAATCATCGCACCCATGATGCCGAAGAAGATGCCGCTCACGATGGTCTCGGTATCGGCCGTCAGGAGCGTTTTCGCTTCCGCGATGGAGAGGTGGATGACCATCGTGTCGCCGTGAACATAGCGGAGGTAGACGTAATGGCTCCCGTCAAGGCGGGGGAGTTTGATGAAAAAAGCCCCGGCCCGGCGGATGGCGTCGGGACTCTCCCGGTCACGACTGAGTTTCAACTCCCGATATCCTCCGTCCGCTCGGGGGAGATAGACGCGGACATCGTCGAAGGCGTCGGTTTTGAGAAACCAGGTCCGATTGTCACTCGCGTCCCGAAAGCTGAAGCGACTCCAGACGGCCACGCTGGAATACCCCAGGTTCAGAACAGTCTTCCCCCAGGACCGGAATCCGCCGGCGGCGGAGGCCGCCTCGGCAAAGGGCATCGTTTTATAGTCGTCGATGAAATATTGGCTGTACAGGCCCGCCAAAACCGTTCCGGTATTATCATGAAGGGTGATGATCTCTTCGGCGTCGGCCCTGATTCCCCCGAGCAGGAGGAGCGACAAGAGCAGAGCCGCGCCGCCGGCTCGCAACGATCCGGGGATCGTCATGAGCGACTTGAACTTCGGGAACGGGATCACATTCTATTCCCCTTCCGTATGATAGGCCTGAGGTGTAGTTCCGGGAGCCGTCGGAGCATCCGCGCCGGCAGGGGCGGGATCGGTTTGACGGCCTAGAATAATATTAGTTTGAAAGAGCGAGGTTTGCAAGAAATACTTGTCGGAGCGGATCGGCATGAGGCTTGCAGAGCGCCCCTTCCTTCACGCTTTACATTTATCACAATGTTTACTAAAATATCGGGGCATCGCCTCAACGAAGGAGCACGGATTGGAAAAAATCGCCGCTTTGGTGCTGACGTTCAATAGAAAAAAGCTCGTCACGCGGACCCTCGGCGCGCTTGCGCGGCAATCGCTTCCCCTCGATAAAATATTCGTCGTCAACAACGCCAGCACGGACGGCACCGATCAGGTGCTCGCGGAATACCGGAAAAAGGGCGGGGACGACCGGATCGAGATCGTTTCCCTGAAAAAAAACCTCGGCGCTTCCGGCGGCTTCGCCAAGGGCATGGAGCGCATCGTCAAGAATTCGGACGCGCAGTGGATCTGGATCATGGACGACGACGCCGTTCCGGAGAAACGGGCTCTTGAGAAATTCAGGCACTTTTACGGCTCCCTTTCCCCGCGGCGGCGCCGAAAAACCGGCATCCTCCTGAACCAGCGCTACATCGACTATGATAAATTCAAGGCCGCCGCGATCCCCGTGGAGGCCGTCTACGGCCGGGTCAAATTCCGGGCCACCTTCGAAGGTTACCTCATCAAGCGGGAAGTGGTCCGCGACATCGGGTATCCCCGGAGCGAGTTCTTCATCTACTCCGACGACATCGAGTACACCTGGCGCGCCATCCGCCGGGGCTACCGCGTCTACCGGGTCTACGGCTCGCTCATTTACCACAAGGATTGGGCCAAGCTCGACAAGGTCAACCGCGGCCTCGTGGCCAAGCCCAATATCCCCCCGTGGAAGCTCTACTATCGCTTCCGCAACCCGTTCCTCGTGTGCGAGCGCTACCCCGTTTTACGGTTCTTCATGATGATCGTCCTCTCCATCGACCTCCAGTTATGGGCGTTCATCAACCGCGAGAACGCCTATTTCGCCAGGCGCGGACTGGCCGACGGCATCAATCTCGTTTCGGGGAAAAAAATCGCGCCGGAATCGCTCCCGGTACCTCGAGATTAGCCGGAAATACCCCATGCCGTACTTCGAGACCGCACGCGTCGAAAGGAACCGCGAATGAAGATCGTATCCGTCGTCCCGACCGCCCTGCCGGACGTGCTCGTCATGCGCTTCGCGCGTTTCCGCGACGAGCGGGGATATTTCAGCGAGCCGTTCCGCAGGTCGGACGTCGACGGGCACCCCGCGCTCGCCCCGCTCGCCGGCCGTCCCGTTCTCCAGGTGAACGAGAGCTGGTCACGGGCCGGCGTGATCCGCGGCCTCCACTTCCAATGGAATCCCTTCATGGGCAAGCTCGTGCGCACCCTGGCGGGCCGGATGGTCGACATCGCCCTCGACATCAGGCTCGATTCCCCCACCCTGGGGCAGGCGGTGCTCGTCGATCTGCCCGCGGATCCGGAAGGGGAGAAATCGGACTGGATCTGGGTCCCGCCCGGTTTCGCCCACGGCAATTTCTTCACCGCCCCGACGCTCATTGAATACTTCTGCACCGGCGAGTACTCGCCCGGCAATGAGGCGGGCATCAGCCCGTTCTCGGACGATATCGACTGGTCCCTCTGCGACCCGGCTCTGCGGAAGGAATTCGAGAGGCTGAAAAGCTCGGGCCCGCTCGTTTCCGCGAAGGATAAAAACGGACTCGCCCTGAAGCCGTGGCTCGACGACCCGCGGTCGAGGAATTTCGTCTACGGGAGGTGCTGATGTCCGGCGCGAATGAAAGCGACCCC
Organism: Spirochaetales bacterium; assembly: GCA_016934415.1. Classification (GTDB taxonomy): domain Bacteria; phylum Spirochaetota; class Spirochaetia; order SZUA-6; family RPPD01; genus JAFGSW01. The sequence continues at coordinate 43,003 of JAFGSW010000003.1, forward strand.
GCGCCCGAGCCTCGGGCTCCGTCACGGAGGACGGAAGGCGCGGGCGGCGCGCGAATCCTCTTCACCGGCGGGAGCGGCCTTCTCGGTTCCGCCTTCCGGAAGATCCGGCCCGAATACGATTATCCCTCCGAGACCGTCTTCGACGTCACCGATTACCGGGGCATGGAGGCCTACCTGCGCCGCGGCGCGTACACGACGATTTTTCACGCCGCCGCCTTCACTTCGCCCCCGAAGATCGACGCCGATCCGCTGCAGGCCCTCGAGGTGAACGTCATCGGCACCGCCAATGTGGTGCGGCTCGCCATGGCGCACCGGCTCAAACTCATATACGTCTCCACCGATTACGTGTTCCGGGGAGACCGCGGCCGCTACCGGGAAGAGGACGAGCTTCACCCGGTGAACAAGTACGCCTGGTCGAAGCTGGGCGGCGAGTGCGCCGTTCGACTTTCCGACGATTCCCTCATCCTGCGCACGACCTTCGGCCCGGCTCCCTTTCCCTACCCCAAGGCCTTCGTCGACCAGTGGACGAGCCGGGAGAGCGTGGACGTGATCGCCGGACTCATGGCGCGGCTCATCGACCGGAACGCGCGCGGCGTCGTTCACGTCGGCGGCGAGCGGAAGACGGTGTATGAGTACGCCACATCGCTCGATCCGGCGCGGCCGATCGGGGAGCTCTCCATCAAAGACGCCGGCTTTGCCGCGCCGGCCGACACATCCCTCGACTGCGCGCTTATGAAAAAAATCCTGCTCGCGCCCGACGGCGGAATTCGAAAGGAGGAGCGGACATGAAAATTCTCGTGGCCGGCGGCGCCGGATACATCGGATCGGTGCTGGTGCCCATGCTCGTCGAGCACGGATACGAGGTCGACGTCATCGACCTCCTCTGGTTCGGCAACAATCTCCCCCGGACGGTCAACGTCGTCCGGAAGGAGCTGTTCCGCTGCACCCGCGAGGACCTCGCTCCATACGAGCAGGTCGTGTTCATGGCCGGATTGTCCAACGATCCCATGGCCGAGTACAGTCCGGCGAAAAACTTCATCGACAACGCCGCCCTGCCGGCCTACATCGGCTTCCTGGCCAGGGCGGCGGGAGTGCGCCGCTTCATCCTCGCGAGCTCCTGCTCGGTGTACGGCTACACGGTCGACAAGCTCTACGACGAGGAGGCTCCCGCCGTGAGCGCCTACCCGTACGGGATATCGAAGCTCCAGGGCGAGCTCGGCGTCCTCCAGCTCGCTTCAAGCGATTTCTCCGTCATTTCCCTGCGCCAGGGGACGATCTCAGGCTACAGCCCGCGCATGCGCTTCGACCTGATCGTGAACACCATGTTCAAGACCGCCGTCACACGGAAGAAGGTAGTCGTCAACAATCCCTCCATCTGGCGGCCGATCTACGACATCCGCGACGCGGCCACCGCCTTCGTGCGCGCCATCCAGGCCGACTACGGGGTGAGCGGCGTGTTCAACGTCACCTCTGAAAATTACACCGTGGGCCAGGTGGCCGACCTGGTGAAGGGGGAGATCGAGAAGCGCATGGGACTCAAGATCGCCATCGAGCTGAAAAACATTCAGGACTTCCGCAACTACAAAGTGGCGGTGCGCAAGGCTCGGACCTGCCTCGGCTTCACGCCCATCCACTCGATAGCCGACATCATCGACGACCTGTGCGACCATCATGAGGCCTACGGAGATTTCGAACAGGACCGATATTACAACATCAGAGTCTTCAAGAAGCTGGATTCGGGCGTGTTCGACAAGGACGTGCTCGCGTAGGCTGTCGCGTCGCGTTCGCTTCGGCGGAGTTTATCCCGAGCCATCCTGAGCTTGCCGAAGGACGAGGGGCTCAGCGAACGTTCCCCGTAGTTCGACTTCGCTCGCCAACCGCGGAGCCGAGGGGAACCTGGGAGTTAATCCGGAACCCGCGCGGCGCGCTCACCGCGGGATGCGCTCAGCGAACGTCCCCCCGGCCGTGATCTCCGTCCGCTCCTTCGCCCCCCTCCCCGCTATTGGCGGTTTTTACCGCCCTTTTTCGCCAGGCGATCCGTGCGAGGATGGAGATGCGGGCCACGATCCCGCGGGTGGGCATCATGGAGATGATGCGCAGGGGAAGATGGTACGCCCGTATGTGCCGGACGGGGCGCGTCTCCTTGAGGAAGCGGGAGAAGACCACGGTCAACGACAGGCGCATGACGCCTGAGACGAGGAAGATGACGAGATACGGCGACCACAGAAAACGTTCAGGCAGGAAGGTAAAGCGTCCGACGAGCCACGAGGTCGTGGCGGGCACACCGGGCCAGGTGCCCGCCCAGGCGACGAGCGCCCCCGCGACGAGACTCCCCGCCAGGGTCATCAGACCGTTCGTCATGCTGTATATGGAAACCGTCGAAACGCGGTTGCCGATCGAGGTGTTGTCGAAGAGGAAATTGAAGGTGGAGATCTCGAAACCGGCCCAGCCGAACCCGGCCGCCGCCTGAATGAAAAAGGCGAACGGCAGGAGATAGCCCCAGTACCAGAGAAGCGGAATGACGCCGATGATCGCGCTCGAGACGAGAAGCACCTTGCGCGTTCCGTACCTGTCACAGGCCCGGCCCCAGAGGGGCATGAAGAGGAACTTGACGGCGAGAAGCGTGGCGGTGAGCGCGGTCCAGGGAAGATAACCGACGTTGACGCTGAAGAGCAGGAAGGGATCGACGTACGAGGCGATCATGCTCATGGCGAAATTGAGAAGGCTCATGTATAAAATGAAGGACCCGATGTTGGTTTTTTTCGCGTTGCTGACGAAATCCCGGACGGAGAGCGAACGGCGCGCCTCGTAGTCGTAGGGCGGATCGTATTTGCGGCTCAGAAACCAGGCTGAAATGCTGCGGGCCACGAAGGCGACGCTGAATATGACGACGAATCCCAGGTAGGGGCGGCCGAGGGACTTCATTTCGTCCAGGATGAAGCCGGCCGCGAGCATGGAGGGAAACGTTCCGACGCTGGAAAGGCTCGACCGGCGGCCGAGATAACTGCCCCGGGTCTTTTCGTCCATGAGGTCGCCCATCCAGCTCGACCAGAGGGGGATGGGGAGCATGAAGAAGACGTTGGCGATGATGACGAACAGGATGAGCACCGCGACCCGTCCTTCTCCGAGGAACCAGCAGAGAAACACCGGGATGAACATGAGGGCGTGGAGAAGGGCGAAGAGGCTGATAAACCGCCGACGACTCTTGAAAATCGCCGCCAGCTGGCCCGCGAAGAGCTGCGAAACGGACCCGACGGCGATGGGGAGCGACCTGATGAGCCCCAGGACGATGATGTCGGCGCCCAGGAATTTGCCGAAGGGTTGGAAAAAGGAATCGCTCATCCCGAACATGATCGAGAAGGCGATGCCGTCGTAGATCGAAAAAACGAGGCTGCGGCGAATCTTATCCTTGACGTCGAGGGTCGGGGTGAGGGTCGTCATAAACAGAGGTGGTGAAAAACCGATCGTTCGTGCATGTGGAATCCGAATAAATATAATATAAGCGGCCGGAAAACGCAAAAATAAATCGACGAAAATATATGCTCCCCGGCGACCATTCCCGTCGTTCCGGCCGGCGTCTCCGTCATTCCTGACGGCCTATCGCCAAGGTCCCCTCTCTTGAGCAGAAATCGAATTTCGGCTACAACCGGGCATGCGGGAATTGATCGAAAGCCGTCTGCCTGCCGGCTCGGCGCTCCGTGAACGCCTGTTTTTGCTCGACGCGCTCTATGCCGAGCTCGACGCGCGCCTGGGCGCCTTCGCCGCGGCAAGCCCGTACCGCTGCCCGCCCGGCTGCGGACGCTGTTCGGCCAAGTTCGAGCCGGATGTCCTGCCGGTCGAGGCCGTCTATATCGTTCTGTACGCCGCCGCAGCCGGCTCACCCGACGTCGCCGGTATTCTCGCCGGAGAATTGGAGTCGCGGCCGGCCGATTGCTGCCCGCTCTACCGCTCCGCGGTCGAAGCCCATTGCCCGATCTACCCGGCCCGGCCGCTTGTCTGCCGGCTTTTCGGCTTCTCGACCGTCACGGACAAGCGCGGAGACTTCGTCTACACCCCCTGCGGCCGCATGGAGCCTGCGGGACGCGGCGGGAGTCTCGGGGAGGCCGGCCTTCGAGCCTGGAAACTCGCCGACCTCGGCCTCCCGGAGGCGGCGCTTCCGCCGTACATGATGGAATACTCGGTTCGTCTCACCCTTGTCGAGCCCGGCGGGGAGGCGCGCCGCGCCCCCCTCAGGATTGCACTTCGCGATGCGGCCGGTCGTATCGGACTTTATGGGAACCTGATGAGAACCGCGGAAAAATGGTAGTATCCCTACAGCGACCTCGATCGACCGAAGGTGAGGTGAACGGACGCATGGAGGAGAATCGATTCGACGCCGCCGCGGCGGGCTGGGACGACGATCCCGCGCGGCGCGAACGGACGGCCGCGGTCGCCCGCGCGATCCGCCGCTTTCTGCCCGCGTCCGGCCCGGCCGGCCACGCCGTCGAGCTCGGTTGCGGGACGGGGCTCTTGAGCTTCACGCTCGCGGACGCCTTTGCGCGCGTCACGCTGGTGGATTCCTCCCCGGGCATGGTTGAGACGGTCGCCCGAAAAATCGCCGCGGCCGGTCTGGCGCATTTCTTCCCCCTCCGCGCCGATCTCGCCGATTTTCCCCCTGCAGGCTTCGCCTGTGACGCCTTCTATTGCCTCATGGCGCTTCATCACCTCCCGGACTACCTGGGACTCCTCTCCCGCTGCTTCCGCGCGCTCCGCGAACCGGGGCTTCTTTTCATCGCCGACCTGGAAAAGGAGGACGGCAGTTTCCACAGCCACATCCCGGATTTCAAGGGGCACCACGGGTTCGACGCCGGGAAGTTGAAACGCGATCTGGAACACATCGGCTTTACGGGGATTGAATACGATCGCGTTCTCACCCTGAAGCGGGATCACGGCGAAGGCGAAAAAGAGTTCGGGATTTTCCTGATGAAAGCGGAGAAGAGAACTACGGATAACGCGGATAAAAGGCGGAGAAAATCTTCATCATTTTCAATATTTCAGCCCAGAAAATGAACAATTTCTTTCCTTATTTTCATTGAATTCTGGCACATTGTAATGTTACAATCTGGCAGATTGTAACATTGCAATCTACCAGATTCTACAATGATAATCCGAACAAAACAATAATACTCAAAGGGAGAAATATTCGTCCCCCGCCAAGCAAACATCGCTGAAAAATAGATGTCCGCCTCGGTGTTGAAGCAGAAAAAGCAGCATCCCATCCACGTATGCGCACCCCGACCCGTTGTTTGCACCCTCCTCTCCGCTCTAATCAGTGTTATCGGTGGTTCCCTTTGATGCGCAAGAAAGCCTTCCCGAAAAACCCGGTTCTCTCAGGAATCCCGGGCGGGTGGGCAAAAAAAATGAAAATTTTTCGAGTGATTTCGGCCTTTTCCACGCCATATATAGTGAGAGAAAAAAAGTTCAGCTATGGCGCCGCGGCCGTCCATTATGGCCCTCGTCCACCGTGTTACGGTAAAGGAACATGTCGCGGCGCCGTTTTTTTCGCGTGTCGCGTCAGCGGGACCGATAGGAGTATTCGTGAGCGAGCCGCGCGGAAAAAATCGATATCGGCATGTCATTCCGTATCGTAAAATTCTCTTCGCAAGGAGGGCGCAATGCCCGCAAATCGAGAGTCCGCGGCGTACGTGCACCGTGAATTGGATAAAATCGTCGACATGATCGCGGCGATCGGGATCAAGTTGTCGTTTCTCATAACCCTGATCGACGCAGAAAATGAAGAGCTTTCGCGACCGGTGCCGAGGCCGCGGTCCCGGTCCGGGGAGAGGGCGCGTCGCCGCGTTTCCCGGTCGGGGAAGGTCCCCGCGGTATTATGAGGCGGGCGATCGCCAGGCCGATAAAAAACCGAAAGCGGTTTTTTATCGGCTTCCATAGATGTAAACTATAAATTGCCGGAACTCACTATATGAGACTTTTCCCGGTTTTTCGGCTGTTTTTTCAATCAATTCGCATATACAAAATAGGCTCCGGCAATTTCATGAGCATGTTGTTGAAAAAGCTCAACTTTTTCAAAAACATGCTAAGCGCCGTGGCACTTCTTGTACTTCTTCCCGCTGCCGCAGGGACAGGGGTCGTTGCGGCCCGGGGTCTCCTTCACGTGCACGGGCTTGACCGGCTTTTCGAGGTTGCGTAGGGCGACGAGATCCTCCGGCTTGTCCGAATCAACCTCGATTTCTCCGATCCAGCCGTTTTTCTTGAGGACGGCGGCCACTTCCTTTTTCTTTTCTTTGGTCTTTACGCGCAGTATGAGCGGGTTGTCCTCGGTCCCGGGTTTGGCTTTCTTTTTCCCGTCGTAGACCTTGAACTCGCGTTTCGAATCGGAAAATATCATGGCGAACCCCCCTGGTCGTGTTCAATTATGGTGAATCTAATATACCATGGATGATCTTCTTTATGAAAGTCTCCGTGTCCTTTTCAGGGAGGGGCGGCTTTAGACCGGCGCTTCCACGTTGACGAGCTCCTGGAGCACGCCGGATGCTTCGAAGGAGAGGCGGATGATCTTCTCCCATTCCTTTTTCAGGGTCTCGTTCTCCTTGCCGCCGACGTATCCCAGGTTGGAGAGGGTGTCGAAGGCGCCGCCCGCTTCGCTGAAGAGGATCCCGTTGAGGATTTTATTGAGAAGCTTCAGGGATTCGATCGTGCGCTCCGCGAGGACGAGGGCTTCGGCGTCGGCCCGCTTCAGGATTTGTTCGAGTTTTTTGAGCTGCTGTTCGCGGGGGACCCGCTCGTTTTTCGCCTCGGCCATCGCTCTGCCGATTTCCCCGTTCGGCCCGATGCGCCGCTCGAAGAAGAGGAGCTTTTCGCCCAGGGTGCTCAGGTAATTGAAGACGTCGGCGAAAGCGACGCGGTTTTCAGTCTTGTAGAACTCGCCGTTCAGGAACAGGACCTTCAGGCTGCGGAGGAATTTCGGAGTGAACATGTTCTTGGAAAAGGCGAGGATGAACGAAAGCGAGCGCCAGTGGGCGACGGCGAGCTTCGGGTCGTAGAACTCGGGATGGTAGTTTTTGATCGCCTCGAAGCGGCGGATGCCGAGGAGGGAGAAGGCCTTCTCGGCGACCGCCGTGGTGCGCAAGGTTTGGACGTAATCCCGGAAAAGCCCGCCGAGCCGGGCGGCCCAGTACTTCTTGAAGAGCACGAACCAGTCCTCGCCGCCCGACAAGCCGGCCGGCCGGTAGTTGCAGTCGTCGGCGAGGATCCGGGAAAGGAGGTCGATGGGGACCGCGCGGTTGAACTCGCGGATGCGCGCGAGCGCTTTTTCCGCGGCGTCGAATTCCCCTTTCAGGAAATCCCCAAGTTCCGCCTCGTCCTTCGTCTCCGTGCGCCGACCGTAGAGGAAGAGGGATTCGAGGGCGATCTTGGAGGGAGGGAGGCGGAGGCTCTTCAGAACGTCGGCCAGGGCGAGCAGCCGCTTGGCCGCTTCTCCGAAGGAGCAGGTGTACTCGCCGCGGACGCGGTCGAGCGTGAAACGGGCGAGGAGCGATTCGAAGTCGGTTTCGCAGAAGGCCTTCAGGTGGTCGAGCGCCTGACAATCGAGATAAATGGCCGTCCGGTCCTCTTCGGGAAGTTGGCCCAGGATCTCGAGGAAACGCCGCTCCATCTCGGTTTTAACGTCCGCCTCGGTGGCCGGCCGGCTTTCCGCCACCACGGTCCGCGGTTCGGTCTCCTCTTCCAGGCGCTTCATCAGAGGCTCGGCGCGGCGCCGGGCGAGGAAGGCGATGAACTCGCTCCGGACCCGCTCCGACGGCGGGAGGAGGTTGGGGAAGAAATAATCGACGCTCTCCTTGAGGCTTTCGAGCTCGACCTTCATCCGCTCGAGGAACACGCCGTGGCGGAAATCGGCGAGCCGGGGTGCCCGGTGGGCGATCTCCTTTTTCACCCGCGAAAGCAGGGTTTCCTCGTACGCCTCGAGGCCGGTCTTGCCGGTGAAGAGACCCTTGAGCCGGTAGAGGAAGCGCGCGAAGGAGCCGAGCATGTGGAAGGCGATCTGGGAATCGGCCGCCTCCTCCCCCTCCGGCTCGGGCGCGGACCGGAGGGGCTCGGTCGAGAGCACGACGATGTCTTCGAGCTGAGCGAGCAGCTTGCGCCGTTCGTCGCGGGAGAGCTCTTCCACCAGTTTGTCGAATACGGACATCGTCTCCATGGTCTCTCTCCCAATACTAAAGTGCCGCCCGTGGAGCGTCAAGGACTTTCATCGTGCTGAAATTTGCTCCCCAAGGAAGTGAACCACGGATGACACCGATGAAAGCGGATAACACGGATGAGGAATGTGGAAGCGAAAAGAAGCGGAAAATGCCGAGTACGCTGCTGACGTGATGTAAGTATTGGGACGTTGAAGGGGTTTTTAAGAAGAAAATGTGCGGAAATTTTTTGAGTTTCCATGATGTTTTGTTACTACCTTGTAAAAGGCTTAAAAGATCCGGTAGGATGTTTTTTCGGCTTGACGTTTTTTTCTTCTTCCCTTTCCTGCTTTCATTTCCTGACTTCCTGGTTTCCTCATAAATATTTTCTCCGTTCTGTTTGAAAAGCGATTAGAGGTCCTCCCAGGTGATGCCCCGGCCGGACGGCACGTCGTGCCGGGCCTGGCGGCCGAGGACGACGGGGAGATGGCGCGGGTGGAGACCGGGCGGGAGGTTCTTCTCGCTGCGCAGGAGCGCCGTGTTCTCGGCCGTCAACGTCTCTCCCGCGGCGATGTCCCGGGCGGCCAGGATCGAGCGGCGGGTGGTCGCGTAATTGCCGGCCTCCGCCGGGGCGAGCGCCTTGCGGCCGTCGCCCAGCATGCGCTCCACTCGTTCTTTCCCGTAAATCTGCGCCAGGTTGCGCGTCACTGCGGCCGGGTTCTTTTCCTGCGCCCGGCGCACCGCCCAAACCAGGGCCTGGAAATTTTTCGGGTCCAGGGCGAAGGCGTCGTCCAACCCGCCGCCGCTCCGGTCCAGGGTGAGGTGCTTCTCGATGATCGCGGCCCCGACCGCCGCGGCGGCCGCGGGCAGGAGGCAGGGTTCGAGCGAGTGGTCGGACACCCCGACGGGCAGGCCGAAGAGCCGGGACAGGAGCGGGATCACGCGCAGATTGTACTCCTCTTCCGGCGCCGGGTAGGCGGTGACGCAGTGGAGGAGGGCGGCCTCGGCCGGCGCGTGCGCGAGCGCCTCTTCGATGTCGCCCAGGAGCGACACGCCGGTCGACAGGACGACCGGGACGCCGTAGTTTTTCACTTCGTCCAGGAGCGGGAAATGATTGAGCTCGGGGGAGGCGATTTTCACGGCCGGCGCGCCGATTTCCCTGAGAAGGCGCGCGCTCCGCGGGCCGAAGGCCGAGGCGAGGAAGACGAGGCCCTGCGCCTCGGTACGGGCCTTGAGCCCCCGGTAAAATTCGACGCCCGTCTCCAGTTGCCGGAAGCGCTCGTACATGGAGACTTTCCCTCCCGGCAGATCGACCGTCCCGCACCTGGGGTGGACGATTTCGTCGGCGAAGACCACCTGCGTCTTGACGCAATCGGCGCCGGCCTCGGCCGCGGCCTTGACGAGCGCCTCCGCCGTTTTCGGGTCGCCGTGATGGGCCGTGCCGATCTCGGCGATGATGAAGCACGGCCGCCCCTCGCCGATCGTTTTCCCGCCGATCCGTATCTCTTTCATGCGCGCGTCTCCTTTCGCATGTACCGCCCCTGTTTTCCTTATCGGCGTTTTATCATCGCTTTTTGTTGATACATATCATGAGAAAAAAAATATAAAGAATTTATAAGGAAGCCATGAAACCAGGATCAGGAAATCAGGAATAGGAAGGGAAAAAGCGATGGATATTCCGATCTTCTCCGGGTCCCTTTTCCATTCCTGCCTCTCTTTCCTGGATTCCTGGGTTCCTTATCGATTTCCCTCTTTCGATCCCGAGAAGGCGCCGAGCTCGCGGCGGAGGTCGTGCAGGCCGCGGCTGACGAAGACCGGATATGATTTCGGACGCGCGAGCGTGAGGACCGCCGGATCGAAACGCTCGAGCTCGCGCCGGGCGAAGCCGCGGACGGCGGCGAGGGAGGGCCGGTCCTGAGCGGGTTCCCCACGCTCCATGACCGCGGCGAGGAGGGGGAACATGAAAGCGGCCTCGAGCCGGACGCGCCGGCCGCCCGCCGGGGTGAAGGCCTCGATCCGGGTCCCGGCCCCGATCGTTTCCCCTTCCAGGGCGATGACGTCGGCCTGGGGTGCGCCGCGCCGGTCGTGCACGCGATAGACCTGCTTTTCGCCGGGTAAGCTCGATTTCTCCGGGCTGTCCGAGCGTTTCATGACCGGCTTCAGGCGGCCGGCCTCCTCGTACGCGGCGAGCTTGTAGACGCCCGTGAGCGAGGGATCGTCCTGACCCGTGACGAGCCGCGTGCCCACGCCCCAGACGTCGATGGGCGCCTTGCGGCGCGTAAGGCGCGCGATCGAACGCTCGTCGAGATCGTTCGAGGCGATGATCTTGGCGTCGGCAAGGCCGGCCCGGTCGAGGCCGCGGCGCACCCGGCGGCTCAATGCGAGGAGGTCGCCGGAGTCGAGGCGCACCCCGGCGAGCGGGCGCCCTTCGGCCTTGAGCGCGAGTCCGGTCTCGATCGCGTGGGGCAGGCCCGACTTCAGGGTGTCGATGGTGTCGATGAGGAGGACGCAGCCGTCCGGATAGGACCGGGCGTAGGCCGCGAACGCCTCGCGCTCGCCGGCGAACGCCTTCACCCAGGAGTGGGCCATGGTGCCCCGCACGGGGATGCCGAAGCGCTTACCGGCGAGCACGTTCGAGGTGGCGCCCGCCCCGCCGATGTAGGCCGCGCGCGCCGCCGAAAGCGCGCCGTCCGGTCCCTGCGCCCGGCGCAGGCCGAATTCGATCACGTCGCCGCGGCCGCTCGCGAGCCAGACGCGCGCCGCCTTGGTGGCGACGAGGGTCTGGAAGTTGATCGTGTTGAGGACGAGGCTTTCGACGAGTTGGGCCTCGAGCAAACCGCCCGCCACCTGGAGGAGCGGCTCGCCGGGGAACACGAGCGCGCCCTCGCGGTGCGCGCGCACGTCGGCCCGGAAGCGGAACGCGGCCAGCCAGTCGAGAAATTCCCGGGTGAACAGCTTGAGCGAGTCGAGGTACTCGCAGTCTGAGGGCGTGAAGCGGAGGGCCGCCAGCGATTCGATGAGCGGCTCAAGGCCCGCGAATACGGCGAAGGCGCCGCCGAAGGGCGGGCGGCGAAAAAACATCTCGAACACGGCACGCGGGTTCTTGCCGGCCGCGAAATAGCCCTGCATCATGGTGAGCTCGTAGAGATCGGTGAGCAGGGCCGCGCTTTCGCTCATCAGTCGGTCTCCGCCGCGGACCCTTCGGCGGCGTACGCCGCGGCGAGCTCCTCCGCGAAGACGAGCCCGACGCCCGATCCTTCCATCTCTTCGAGGGCGCGCCTGACCGCGCCCGCTGGCCGGTCGACCCCGCGGCAGGCGTCCTCGACGAGGAACGTGCGGTACCCGAGGCGCACCGCGTCGAGCGCGGTCGCGCGTACGCAGAAATCCGTGGCCAAGCCGGTTACGAACACATCGGTCGCGCCCAGGCCGCGCAGGAGACCGTCGAGCCCGGTCGCGGTTTCGCGGTCGTTCTCGAAAAAGGCCGAGTAGGAGTCCATGCCGGCGCGGAAACCCTTGCGCACAATGAAGCGCACCGGCCGGAGGTCGAGGGCCGGATGGAAATCCGCGCCCGGCGTGCCCTGCACGCAGTGATCGGGCCACAGCTCCTGCAGGCGGCCGCCGGTCTCAACCGCGGTAAACGGCTCCGCCCCCCGGTGGGAAGAAGCGAAGGACACGTGCCCGGCCGGGTGCCAATCCTGGGTGGCGACCACAACCGGGAAAAGACGGGCAATGCGATTGATGACGGGGATCACCAGGTCGCCCTGTTTCACGGCCAACCGGCCGCCGGGGCAGAAATCTCTCTGAACGTCAATGATGAGAAACGCGGTATGTGGAGACGTTTTTTTCACACGCTACCTCGGTTTCAAAGTACAGAAATAAATATCTAGTGTAAAGCCGGCTGTTCGTTGCCCAGAGACGGCTATTCCCCTTTTCGAAGGAATAATCGATAGAGGCCAAAAAAAAAGACAATCCCCTCGACAAGCTTACCGGAATCGATTAATATATGGGCGGATAACCGATAATGGACGCAGGGAACGTCGAATGAGGGCACCCGGCGTATTTCAACAGGTAAAGGAGATTTTTATGCAGCAGATTTATTGCGACGCATGCGGGAAACAGATAAAAAACGCCTCCCGCGGCATCAATTACGTCACCGTGACGACCAAAGAGATGTGCCTGCCGTGCAATGCGAAATTTGAGGAAAAAGTGTCCACTTCGATGATGAGCAAGAAACGCTACATTTTCCTCGACGGTAAAAAGATCCTTCTCGATACCCTCAACCGCATGTGCCGATAATCCGGAAGTGGAATGACATCGCCCTCCGCCCGTGCGGCTGAGGGCTTTTTTTACGGGACTCCGAAATTGATCGCCGTACCGATGTAATAGGCCCCGGCCGCGGACCGGCCGGTGTAGTACATCCGCCAGCGATCCGTGTCCCGGATGACCCACGGCGTGTAGGTTCGATTGTCCCGCCAGGCCAGGCCGTCGTTGATCGACATGACCGGATTGTCGTTGTCCTTGGTGAAAGACGAACCGTCGCCCGACACCGCCGTGGCGATCGCCTTGTCATTGCCGGAAAACCCGAAGACGCTGGTGGAATAAAACAGTATGTACGCGGCGCCGTTTTTCACGATTTGAGCGCGAGGGCCGAGGAGCGCCGGGCGCAATTGAGCACGGCGTCCGAAAACCGGGAGCCGGCCGATTCTACCATCCCTCCCGATACCGAACGGCCCGAACATCCGGAAGCGGCGGCCGATTCCGGATGTTCGGCGGGCCTTTTTTTCCAGGCCGAGGCCGCCTGGAATCCCTTTGCGTATAATGCTTTCGAGAATTCGCATGGCGACGGGCTCGATCTGTCCGTTTCCCTCGGGCTGCCCGTGGGGCCCGTGCGGCTGGGCGGTACGCTCTCGTACCACTACCGATCTTTCGATACGTTCGACGCGGGCGTAATATTCAACGGAGCCTAGGACCTGCTCGGCCTGGACGGGTTCGTCGAGCTGGGGGTCGAGGTGTGGAGTTATCCCGGAACCGTGTTTTCCGCGGCGGAGGGCTTGCTCGTGATCAAACTCACCGCCCGCGTGGAACTCGACTTCGCGGGCGCCGGACTCAAATGAATCGGTGATGCTTCCCTAAAGGTCTTTCGCCGCCTCGAGTGCGTACAATCCCGTCATGAGAATCGATTTTTCGAATTCTGCGAGGCGGTCGGAGGAGATCAGCGACTGAAGCGCCGCTTGTACTTCCGTCTCTTTTTTCCCGGGAGCGAAATAGAAGCGACTGAAGATCGAATCGCTTGCCTCCCGCCGGGCGAGTTTGAGAAGAAATCCGGCGTTCGGGACGGCCTCATACCACAAGACCGCCCGGTCGGCGTCGATCGGAGCGACGGCGTTCAGACGGTTGAGGCGGGTGCGGAGCACGGCGGCGACACCCCGCGGCAGGCCGACGGGCTGCGAGCGGCCGGGCGGCAGGACGACATCCTCAGGAAGGACGGCCGGAAGGCGGGATTTTTCGAGCGCCCGGCGCACGGCTTCCGCATCATAGGACGCGGGGGGGGCCGCGGCCGCCGTTCCCAGGCAGGTCTGGCCCGCCGCGTCTTTCGCGGCGAGGTCGGGCCGCCGGGCGAGCGCGCGCGCCAAGGCGGCGTTGTCTTTATCCCGGATGGCGTGGAACAATGCGCCGGCGTCGCCGGCCTCGCCTGGACAACCGGCGACGAGCGCCGACAGGCAGGCGATGAACCCGGCGAGGAGGAAGCTTCGTCGTTTTCTTCGGGAAACACCTGACATCGTTTTATCCCTCGCCATTAAATGATAGGGATTCCGGGGTAAAATGCAAATTCCGAACGATTTTTCGCCAGTCGCGTTTTCCCGCCGATCCCATCGTCAGTATATTATCCGAAGACGATCGCGCTTCCCCGCGTGGCGCGGGATAGAACCGATAAGGCGAGAAGGGCGGTACGGGGTCATGAACGACGAGTCGATCATTAAATTTCTGGACGGCGACGACGCGAACGGGTCGAATTCGGTTCCCCGGGAGAAGGAAAACACGAGCGACGCCGATCCGCTCGACGCATATTCCCGGACCGTCATCAAGGTGGCGGACCAGGTCGGTCCCGTCGTGGCGGCCGTGCGTGTCAGGCAGAACGGGTACACGCCCTGGGGCCGGGAAGGGGCGGGGAGCGGGGTGATCATCGCGCCGGACGGGTTCGTCCTCACCAACAACCACGTGGTGGAAAACTCGGGCGAGCTTATGGTCACCCTCACCGACGGCGAGACGTACCCCGTGCGCGTCGTCGGCACCGACCCGGCCACGGATCTGGCGGTGATAAAGGCCGACGCCGCCCGTCTTCCCTTCGCGGTTTTCGCCGATTCCGACCGCCTGCGCGTCGGCCAGCTGGCGGTGGCCATCGGCAATCCGTTCGGCTTTCAGAGCACGGTGTCGGCGGGCGTGATCTCGGCGCTCGGGCGCTCGCTGCGCGGCCGGTCCGGCCGGCTCATTGACAACATCATCCAGACCGACGTCGCCCTCAACCCCGGCAACTCGGGCGGCCCGCTGGCCGACTCCCTGGGACGCGTCATCGGCATCAACACCGCCATGATCCAGACGGCGCAGGGGATCTCCTTCGCCGTTCCGTCGAACACCGCCAAGTGGGTGGCGGGAGAGATCATCGCCCGCGGCCGCGTCACCCGCGCCTACCTGGGGATCGCCGCCGCGTCAGTGCCGGTGTCGCGCAGCATCCAGCACAGGCTCGCGCTCAAGTTCCCGTCCATCGTCGAGGTGGCCTCGGTGGAGGCCGGCGGCCCGGCCGTCCGCGCCGGGCTCGCGCCCGGCGACCTCATGTACGGTCTCGAGGACTCCGAGGTCAACTCCGTCGACGACATCCACCGCCTCCTCTCCAAGTGGCCGCCGGGCAAACCGGTGGCGGTCAAGATCGTCCGCCGCCGCAAGCCCATGACGCTCACCATCACCCCGGGCGATTCCGGCTGAGGGGAAACACGGATAACATGGCGCCAGGACGGATGAAGAGGGGTGCCACGGATGGCACGGATGGGACGGATGAAGAAGGAGGGAGGCTGAGGAATCCAGGAATATAAAAAACCAGGAAAAGAAGGAATATTTGAAAAAAGCGATGAGGATTTTATTCATGGAGTTTATTTGTTCACAAACCGAAGTCCATAGTAAGAGTTTCTTCCACAAGTCTTTCTGTTTTCCATTCGCGTTTATCCACATCCTTTCCGTTATTTCCTGATCTCTTTTCCTGAATTCCTATTTCCCTGGTTTCCTGATGTTCTTATCCTCATCCGTGCTCATCCATCTTGTCCGTCTCATCCGGGGTTCTCCCTCGGGGATTGAGTCATTGCCGTAAAGACCGCTTCCCACTATACTCGCACCCATGAAACCGAAAACAGCCGCCGTGATCGGCATTGGCACCGAGATCATGAAGGGCGCCATCGACGATACCAATGCCACGTTCCTTTCCCAATGGCTTTTCAATCTTGGCTTGGAAGTACGGCTGCGCGTCAATGTTCCCGACGCCCGGGAGGACATCGCCGCCGCCCTGCGGGCCGCGGAGGGGTGCGGCCTCGTCATCTTGACCGGCGGGCTGGGACCGACGGACGACGACCTGACGCGGGAGGCCCTGGCCGCGTACCTGGGAAGGGAGCTTGTCTTCGACGAGCAGGCCTGGACCGTTATGCGCGCTTTTTTCGAGAAGCGCGGCCGTGAGACTCCCGAGTCGAACAGGCGGCAGGCTTTCGTCATGACCGGGGCCGAGGTGCTGTCCAACCCGAACGGGACGGCTCCCGGCCAGTTCTGCGAGGCGGGCGGCCGGCATTTCGCGCTGCTGCCGGGCCCTCCGGCCGAGAATCAACCCATGGCGCACGGGCCGCTTCTGGAGAAGCTGCGCGAGCGCGGCTTCTCCTCCGGCGCGCCGGTCCTGCGCGTCATCCGCACCTACGGCGTCGGCGAGAGCGCCCTGGCCGACCTCCTGCCGGGCGCGGCGTTCCGCTCCGAAGTGGGCTGGTATTTCAGTCAGGAAGGCTGGGTCGAGATGCACTTCACCGCCCGCGATGACGGAAGCGGGCGCGGCGCCGCCGTCGTGGACGCCGATTGCGAGAAAGCGCGGACCGCGCTTGAGAAATCAGGCGTTTTTTTTACCGGCCCGATCGATCTCTCCACGCTTCTCCTTGAGGAGCTCGCCGGGCGAGGACTCACCATCGCCTTCGCCGAATCGATCACCGGCGGCGCCATGGCCGCCGAGCTCGTGAAGAATCCCGGCGCCTCGAACGCGCTGCGGGGCGGGGTGGTCGCCTACTCGAACGAGATCAAGGAAAAACTCCTCGGCGTCTCGGCCGAGACCCTGCGCAGGCGCGGCGCGGTGTCGGCGGAGACGGTGCGGGAGATGGCGGCCGGTCTGCGGGAGCGCACCGGCGCCGACGTCTGCGTCGCCGTGTCCGGCATCGCCGGCCCGGACGGCGGGAGCAGGGCCAAGCCGATCGGCCTGGTCCACTTCGGCTTCCTCATCGGCGACCGCGACTTTCAGCTGCGGGCGCTTCTGCCGGGCAACAGGCTGCGCGTGATAAGGCGCGCGGTCGCCTTTGCCTTCGTGGAGACGCTCAAGGCTTTACGGGCCGGGGATAGGGGAACCACGGATAACACGGATAAGAGAAAGAGAGAAGGAAGAACTACGGATGGGACGCGGATAAACGCGGATGACGTAAGGAAAGCTTTGGAAAAATAAAGAGATGTAAAATGCCGGAAAAAGTAGTATCGGTACAAACAGTCGTTTCCTTATTCGTCGTTTGACTCTGTTCATTCAATATCAGAATATTTTTTCGTTCGTTTTTTCCTACTTTCCACCCACCCTTTGCTTTCTTCATCCGCGTTATCCGTCCTATCCGTGTCATCCGTGGTTCTCTTCTCATCTCCGCGTTCATCTGAAGTTTCCCCTCATTGTGAATTATTCTATTGTAATTATATTGAAAATACAATATAATTACATATACAAGGAGGCAAACATGCGCATACCAATCATCGACATCGGCAATTCCAAGGGGGTGCGGATCCCGAAGGCGGTTCTGAAGCAGGTCCTGTTCAAGGACGAGGTGGAGATGGACGTGGCCCACGGTAGAATCGTATTGAAGCGGCCGGGGAGCGTCAATGTCATCCCCGACTTCGACGGCATTGCCGATATGGACGATCTCACCATCCAGCTCATGCTCCGCAGAATCTCAGGCACCGACCTACTCATCGCCATGGTCGGCGCGGAAAAAAAGGTCAAGGCGGCGATGTACCGCAACCTGTCCGAGCGCGTCCGGAACTACGTCCAGGCCAAGCTCAAAAAACTGGAGAAGGGCGACGCCCGCGACATTCTCATCGAGCGGAGCCGGGACAAAATCAGCGAGGCGTTCATGGAAGTGCTGCAGGGCTGAGGCCGAAAAAAGAAAGGCCGTCCCCGCTTTGTGAAACGGGTGACGGCCCGCTTAAGGGAGTAGGCTGGGGATTACTTGGTCAACGTGAACGTCATCGGGCTGCCGCCCCGGTTGACGCGCAGCTCGATGCTGGACCGGGATGAAACGAGGTTGAGGTACCGGTAGAAATCGGCCCCGTTCGAAATTTGATGGTTATCGAGGCTGATGATGACATCACCCTGCCGCAACCCGGCTGCGTCGCCGCGGCTTCCCCGCGGCACGTCGAGGACGACCGCTCCCCGTAAGCCGTTGGGAATATTGAGCGCGCTCCGGATGTCGGGCGAGAGCGAATCGATCCCGAAGCCGGGCCAGACGACGTTGGCCTGCGCGCTTAGGGTGTTGGCGTCGGCGCGGGTGGCGAGGGTGACGCGGACGGTGTGCGGCCGGCCGTCGCGGACGAGCGAGAGCGCGGCGGTATCGCCGGGCGTCAGGTTGGCGATGAGCTGCAGGAGCCGGGACGTGTTGCCCGCCTTGTCCGACCCAATGGCCGTCACGTAGTCGCCGGGCAGGAGCCCCGCCGTGGCCGCCGGCCCGTTGGTGAACACTCCCGAAACAAGGGAACCGCCGCCGGAGGGAAGGTTCATGTCCCGGGCAAGCGTCGCGGAGAGATCGCCGACGGTCACGCCCATCCAGCCGTACTCGACTTTCCCCTTGGTGATGAGATCATTAATGTCCTTCTTGGCGTTGTTGATGGGGATGGCGAAGCCGAGTCCCACGCTGCCCCCCGAGTTCGAGGCGATCCAGGTGTTGATGCCGATCACCTGGCCCTCGATGTTCACGAGGGCGCCGCCCGAATTGCCCTGGTTGATCGCCGCGTCGGTCTGGATGTAGTTGGTGAAGCCCGCACCGTTGGCCTGCGCGTAATCGCGGCCCACGGCGCTCACGATGCCGGCCGTGAGCGTGCCGGTGAAGCCCAACGGATTGCCGATGGCGAGCACCCAGTCGCCCACCTGGACGGAATTCGAGTCCCCGAGCTCGGCGATGGGGACCTGGTCCGAGGTCGTGAAGGAGACGAGAGCCAAATCTTTGTTTTCATCTTTCCCCACGAGCGTGGCCGGGAACGTCCGGTTGTCCGAAAGCCGGACCTGGATGGAGGCGGCCGAGCCGGCCACATGATTGTTGGTGAGCACGTATACGGTGTTCCCGCGGCGTTCGACGATCACGCCGGAGCCGAGGGCCGGCCGGCGGAATTCCCTCGTACGCGGGGGATTGTTCCCGAAGTCGAACGGATTGAAATTGAGGACCGGACCCCGCGTGATGTCGACCACGTGAATCTCAACCACGGTCGGCACCACCTTGGCCGCGACGACGTGAAAGGCGTCCTGCATCTGCTTCAGGGTTTGCAGTCCCATCTGCGCCTGGGACGGATCCTTGGCCCCCAGGAACAGGAAGGCCAGGAGCACGATCCCGAGGCCCGCGATCGCGTTGCGGATTATTTTTCTCGATGCTGATTGTACGTTCATCTGTTTTTCCTCCTCAAAAAAGCCAATATTTCGCCGCTGACGAGCGGCGTTTCGTACAATGCTTTTTGCATGAACGGTTTTTGCCGATACCGCTGTTCTCACGGTTCACCTCCCGAGATCGATCGTGAGATCCGCGCCGCTGCGGATGATTCCGACCCGGACGGGGTTGTGCGATCGGTCATTGAGCGCGGCGTAAAATTCGCGCAGGGTGGCCGCGGTCCGGCCGTTCATGGTTTTGACGATGTCTCCGGCGAGGAATCCGGCCGCCGCCGCCGGCGACCCCCGATCCACCCGACTCACCACCAGACCGCCGGCCGATGGCGCAAGGCCCAGACGGGCGCGAATGTCATTGGTGATTTTGACCAGGCCCAGGCCCGGCCAGAGTTCGGAGGAGCCCAGGTCATTATCCGCCGGCCGCTCAGTGATGGCGACGGAGAGCGTCCGTTCCACGCCCTGACGCACCACCGAAAAGGTCGCGCGCGCGCCGGCCGGCAGGTTGCCGACGGTGAGGGTGAGCTGCGTCATGTCGCTCAAGTCGCGGCCGTCGACTTTGACGATGAAGTCGCCGGGCAGTACGCCGGCCGCGGCCGCGGGCGAATTACGATACACGTCGGAGACGAACGCGCCCCCGCGGTTCGCCGCGCCCAGGTCCGCCTTGGCGGCGTCGTTCAGATCGGTTCCCGATATGCCGAGCCAGCCGTAGGAGACCTTCCCCTTGGTGATGAAATCCTCGATCGCCTTCTTGGCGTTGTTGATGGGGATGGCGAACCCCAGTCCCACGCTCCCGCCCGAGGTGGAGGCGATCCAGGTGTTGATGCCGACGACCCGCCCCTCGATGTTGACGAGCGCGCCGCCCGAGTTGCCCTGGTTGATGGCGGCGTCCGTCTGGAAGTAATCATTGAGCGATGAAACGCCCGAGCCGGGCAGCGAATGCCTGCCGACGGCGCTGATGATGCCCTCGGTGACGGTGGAGCTGAACCCGAGCGGGTTGCCGACGGCCATCACCCAGTCGCCCACCTGAACGGTGTCGGAATCGCCGAGCGCGGCGACGGGAAACGTCCCGGACGCCGTGAACGACACCAGGGCGAGGTCCTTGCGCTCGTCCCGGCCGGTGACGGTCGCCTTGAAGCGTCGCTTGTCGGTGAGAACGACGGTGATCTCGTCGGCGCCTTTCACCACGTGGTTATTGGTGAGCACGTACACCCGGTTGCCCACCTGGCGGACAATGACGCCGGAACCGAGGCCTTCCTGGCGGTACTGCCGCGTTTGGGGCCGGAGGGTGTCCGGAGAGCCGAAGAAAAAGTCGAAGGGCGAGGGAAAGGAGGGCGCGGTTTGCGTCACCACGTCCACCACGTCGATTTCAACCACCGCCGGAAGAATGGTGCTGGAAATCTCCCGGAAGGCGGCCTGCATGTTCGAGACGGCCTCGAAGCCCCGGCGCGCGTCGTTCGTTAATTCCACGTTAAGGGGCGCGCCGGCGACAACGTCCCCTCCCCGGGGAATGACCGCCGCCGACACAAGCAGACCCGCCCCGAAAAAGACGAGCGCTGCGGCGGCGATCTGGAAGATTCTCGATTTCAATATTTTTTTTATTTCCATAATCAACCTCCCTTGCTCTTGATGGTCTTAAGGTACAGGCGCCTCCTTTCGATAGGCTGACAAAAGGATTACAGATTTGTAAGGGAGATACTTTCACTCGGACGGACGCTTCCGGCATGAGTGTGTTTTTCCCATCCGGCTTTTCGCGACACCGCCGTTCGTGATATGCTCGAAATGAGGCAAGGTTGGCGCATGGGTACAATGCTCAAGGATCTCCGGACGCTCTTTTCCACGCGCGGCGGTGAGATCGAACGGAAAGCGGCCGAATTCAAGGCGCAGCGCGAAAAGCGGGCCGCGGATTTCGCGGCAAAGGCGGAACCCGAAAAAGAAGCGCCGGGTGCGCTCGGTGCAATCCCGGAGTTGATCGTCGATGCGGCGGGGGAGATCGCCGAAAAACTGGGGCTGGGGACCAAGGCCGGAACGCGGGAGTTGGCCGACCGGATCGGCCGGCATATCGGGCGGTTGTTCACGTGACGCGCCCTGCTTCACGCCGCTCGCCGGGGAGCCGGCGGTACCAGATGATGGTCAGGAAGAGAATCGTCCGGGTCCTCTCGATATTCGTAAAAGTTTTTTTCGACCTCAGGAAGGAAAGCCGCATCAGGCGGGTCCGCGGATTTGAGTACGCCCAGAAGGCGATGCGCGCCGGGCACGCCCGGCGGGCGGAGGAGCTCTACCGAACCGCGGTGGCATTGGGCGGAGTAATGATCAAGCTCTGCCAGTACCTGAGCGCCCGGCGTGATTTTCTTCCCGATCCCTACATCAAGGCCCTCTCCCGTCTGCAGGACGCCGTGCCCGCCGTTCCTTTCACGGATATGGAGGATATCCTCGACCGGGAGTACGCGGGCGTCGAATTCCCTTTTCGTTCCATTAATCACGAGCCGCTCGCTTCGGCATCGCTCGGCCAGGTCCACCGCGCCGTGCTCCTGACGGGCGAGGACGTGGTGCTGAAGATCCTGAAGCCAGAGGTGGAGGCGGTCATCGACCTCGACTGCTCCATCCTTTTCCACGTTTTCAGGCTCTTCTCCCGCCTCCGCTCGTTCCGGTCCTTCTCCGATTTTTCCGACCTGCTCGAGGAGTTCATCCGCGTGACCGGCGACGAGCTCGATTTTCGGCGCGAAGTCGCGATTTCAAAGCGCTTTCGCTCGGCCTTCGCCAAGTTCGACTGGGTGACCGTGCCCCTCGTCTACGAGCGGTTCTGCACCGGGCGCGTCATCGTCATGGAGTATGTGTCCGGGGTCAAGATCACCGACCGCGAGCGCTGGGCCGCTCTGGGATCCGATCCGGTCGTCGTCGCCCGGCGCCTCATCGAGCTTTACTTCGAGCAGTTCACCGAGATGAGCCTCCTCCATTTCGATCCCCACCCGGGCAACATCTTCGTGCGGGAGGACAACCGTCTCGCCCTGCTCGATTACGGCATGTCCGGGGAGATCACCGAGAAGATGAGCGGGGCGGTGAAGGAGTCCCTGCGCGCCTTCGGGCGCAAGGACTACGCCCGTCTCCTCGAGATCATGCGGGACCTTGGGTTCCTGAAAAAAGACGCAGACCTCTCCCTTATACTGCCCGTGGTCGAGTACTTTTTCGAGGAGATTCTGGCCACCGTCACGCTCGAGCGCGAGGCGATGGAGAAGGTGGACCTTTCGCCCATCGCCGGCCGCCTCATCCAGATTCTCTACGCCCAGCCCTTCCGCCTTCCCCTGGAATGGGCCCACATCGGCAAGGTCATCGGCACCCTGGCGGGCGTCATCTCTTCTTTCTACCCCGACATCAATTTGTACGCGGAGCTCAAGACGTACGTCGATCGCCTGACCGGGCGGAATATCTTCGAAATCGTCCGCCTCGGCGCCGAGCAGGTCGCGCGCTTCGTACGTGAGGCGGCGGGTCTGCCCGGAAAAGTGGATTCTCTCGCGGAGCGCCTTGAGCGCGGCCGGTTGAAGCTCCCCGTCGATTTCGAGGACGTGGACGAAAAGATCCTCAAGCTCGGCGCCTCGGTGGCGCGCGGCGTCGGCCTGGCGATCTCTTTCTTTTCGGCCTGCTTCGCCTACCTGTGTTACGTCATCGGCCGCTCGGTGGGCGTCATCGCCTTCAGCGCGGTTTCCATCGTCGCCTTCCTGTATTTCCTGTTGTACCGCAAGCGCACCAGGGGCGAGGCGATCAGAAAAATGCTGGAGAAGTAGGAGAAGCGGGTCATCGAAATTTTACAAATTCGTTCGTGGATCGGATCCGGGTGTGGCGCCCGCTTCGATAATCCGGTATGCTCTCCCCATCATGACCATCGAGCCATTTTCACGGAACGATCTTCCCGCCCTCGACGGGCTGCGGCCGGAGAAATGGCCGGATCTCGTTCCGCCGTTTCGATTTTATCTCTCCCACCTCTTCTGCCTGCCGCTTGAAGCCGTGAGCGGCGGCGTCGTCGCCGGGATAGGCGCGGGCATCGGTTTCGGGAAGACGGGCTGGCTGGCGCATATCATCGTCCGGCACGAGCTCCGCGGCCGCGGAATCGGCGGGCGCATCGTCATCGCGCTTATTGATTACCTTGCGAAAAAAGGGTGCCGGACGGTTTCCTTGCTCGCCACCGATATGGGATATCCGCTGTATAAAAAATACGGTTTCGTCGATCAAGTCGAGTACGTGTTTTTCGCGCGCGACGAGGACGATCGGCCCGATCCGCCTGCCGGCGGTATCGTCCCTTATTCCCCCGATTATTTGGGATCGATCCTGGACATGGACCGTGAGGTGAGCGGGGAGGAGCGAGGCGCAATCCTTGAGGAAAATTTGGACGGCTGTCTCCTGCACGTTTCGGGCGGAACGGTCGCTGGATTTTTTTTGCCGCGGCTGGGCGAAGGGTTCGCGGCCGCGCGGAACAAGGAAGCCGGGCTTGCCCTGCTCGCGATGAAGGCGGCTCGCGCCGTCCGCGTCACCCTGCCGACGGCGAACGAGGCGGGGATCAGGTTTCTGCTTGGGAACGGTTATCGGGAGGCGACGAGGTGTTGGCGGATGGTGCGCGGTCCTGAGTTTCCCTGGAAACCGGATTGCGTCTACGGCAGGATAGCGGGGAATTTGGGGTAAGACTCCAATAGGGAAAGCTGTATTGTTGGGACGCCCAGCCGTACGTCCCAACAATAATATCTCCGGATAAAAGAAGGGAGAAAGACGATGCTCGGGGCGGTCATCGGCGATATCGCCGGTTCGACATTCGAGGGGAGGGCGGAAAAACCCGACCACGTCGGCTTTTTTGAGAAAGGCTCTCTCGCCACCGACGACACGGTCTGCACCCTGGCGGTCGCCAATGCGATCCTGGAATGGACGGCGCGGGGTGACCGAATGCACAGCCGGAGATATTACGCGGCCAACCTGCGAGCCTTTGGCACGCGTTATCCCGACGTCGGATACGGCCAGAGCTTCCGCGAGTGGATTTTTTCGGACGATCCACGGCCGTACCGCAGCTACGGCAACGGCGCGGCCATGCGCGTCAGTCCGATCGGCCTCGCCTGCGGAGATATGGCCGGTACGCTGCGCGAAGCCGTGAAATGCGCGGGCGTGACGCACAACCACCCGGACGGCGTCAAGGGCGCGAAGGCGGCGGCGGGCGCGGTGTTCCTGGCCCATCGCGGTTTTTCCAAAACGGAAATCAAGCGTTTCATCGAGGGAAGCATAGGCTACCCACTCGACTTCGACATTGAGGACTTGCACCGCAATTACAGGTTCGAGATCAAATGCTCCCGGTCGGTGCCCCAGGCGATTTTCGCTTTCCTGGTCTCCGAAGATTTCGAGGACGCCGTCCGGAAAGCACTCTACCTGGGCGGCGACAGCGACACCATCGCCTCGATCACGGGCGCCATCGCCGCCGCATATTATAAAAAGATCCCCGAGCGCATCAAGAACGGGGTTCTGCCGTATCTGGACGCCGGGCAGAAAAAAATCATCCGGGAGTTCGACGCGAAGTTTGGAATCACCTACTGAGGAAGACGCATGAACCTGGAAGCGCTCATTTTCGATTTCGACGGCCTCATCCTCGACACCGAGACGCCGCGGTTCAAGGCGTGGCGCCGGACCTACCGGCGGTTCGGGGGGCGGCTGCGGCCGGCCGATTACGCGCGGAACATCGGCGGCGACAACTCGCATTCCGATTTTAAGAAAGACCTCGAGCAGCGATTCGGCCGGCCCATTCCGTGGGATGCGATCGACGTCGACCGCCGCGCGTATTGCGGAAAACTGATGGGAAAGACGAGGCCGCTTCCCGCCGTGCTCGGGCTCATTCAAGAGGCGCGGAGGAGAAACCTGAAACTCGCTATCGCTTCGAGCTCGCCGTCTTCCTGGGTGCTGCTAAATCTCGAACGACACGAGCTCGCGGAATACTTTGCCTGCGTCGTCACCGCGGAGAACGGCTTGAAAGCCAAGCCCGAGCCGGACGTGTACCGTGAAGTCCTTGCCCGTATCGGCTGTCCGGGCGAGAACGCCCTCGCCTTCGAGGACTCGCCGCCCGGCCTTCTGGCGGCGCGGCGGGCGGACATCGCCTGCGTCGTCATTCCCAACAACATCACCCGGCGGCTCGCTTTCGACCGGCCGGACCTGATGCTGCAACCGCGCCGCCGCTACGGCCTGGACGATATTGTCGCGCGCCTGGAAGCGGGTTGTCGGGGAACCAGCCGGCGGTAGAGAGAATCCCGGCGGGAATTGTCGGAACGCAGCTTGGATTATCGGGACGGAATCCATATTGTCAAGTCGCAGACACAGTGGGATGTAAAGGAACGAATATGGCCGATGTGCTTTCCGGTCTGAAATTCCCGACCCGGCGGCATGAACGTTTTCTGCATCATGTTTTCGATTATTGCGTGGAAAGGCGGATCGGCCTGGGCCTGCGCGGTTCGACGGCCTGCGGCATGGCGGGACGCTTCTCGGATCTCGATCTATGCCTCTCCGCGAACGCGAACGTCGACGACCTTCAACGGATCGCCTGTGATATGGAAACACCGGTTATGGGATTCTTCACCGTAAATCCGAAAGGCATTCTCACGGTTGCGTACGCGCGCGGCTTCTGCGTGGAGATCGGAATCCGCCGGACAGTCGCTGAGGAGGAGCACGTACGGGCAATTTGGCTCCTCCCCGACGGCTTCTTGATGGGCCCGGCCGCGGAATTGGCCGACGTCGGATCGCTCTATCGGCCGGAATTCGTCATTCCCGGCGACGGGCCGCGCGTTCTCTACAAGGCCGTTCTCAAATACCTGTGCGGCAAGCGCGATGCCGCCGCCGCGCTGCTCGGAGAGCTCGTCCGCGACCGCGCCGTTCACAATGCGGCTTTCGCCGCTGAATGGAAGGCGATCTACGACGCTCTCGTTGACAATGTGCCGCCCGATGCCGCCGCGGAGTTTCAGTGGCTGTATACGCAACTTGAATTGAGCCGCCGTTGATTGCTTGATTCCCATATAAGATAAAATAATCGGGACGCACGGCCGTGCGTCCCGGTAATTTTATTTCGGCAGCCGGAAGGTGAACCTCGCGCCGCGGCCGGGCTCGCTTTCGGCGCGGATCTCGCCGCCGTGGGCCTCGACGATGGCGCGGGCGAGACTCAAGCCGAGGCCGAAGCCGCGCGTACCCGCGGAATTGCGGCCGCGGTAGAACCGTTCCCAGATGTGCTTCAGATCCTCGGGTGGGATGCCGTCGCCCGAATCAGCGACGGTCACTTCGGCCGTGGCCTCGTCTTCGCGCGCCGAGAGCCCGATGCTCGAGTCCGCGGGCGAGTGGCGGAGGGCGTTTTCGATGAGATTGGAGAGCACCTGGCGCAGGCGGTTCGAGTCGGCCGGGACGAGAATGGGGCCGTCGACCGCGGCGGCGATTTCGATCCGCTTCTCCCCGGCCGGGTAGGAGTAGAGGTCGGCCATGTCCCGGATGAGCGCCGCCAGGTCGACGGGTTCCTTGTCGAGCGACATGATCCCCGATTGGGCGCGGGAGATCTCGAGAAGCGAGGTGAGGAGGCTCAACACCTGCCCGGCCTCGGACAGGCAGACGGCGAGCGCGTCCCTGAACGCGGCTTCGTCGCCGGCGGCGAGGGCGTTCTCGGCCGCGGACGTGAGGCGCGTGAGGGGCGTGCGCACGTCGTGGGCCACGCTGTCGAGGGTGCCGCGCATGTTTCCCACCAGGGTCTCGATCTGCGAGAGGAGGCCGTTGAAGAGCCGCACGAGCTCGCCCAGCTCGTCGCCCGTGCCGTCTTCCCCGCCGTCCGCGCCGGCGGGCCCGGGCAGGGACACGCGCGTGCGGATGTCGCCCGTGGCCATGATCTCCTTGATGCCCGCCACCATCTTCTTCACCGGCGAAAGAAAGCGCGAAGAAAAGAAGAGCCCGCCCAATACGCTCACGACCCCGAGCGGGACGAGGATGAGGAGGAAGATGTTCCTGAACCGCGCCAGGGTATGCAGCTTCTCGGTGTTGCTGATCCCGATTTCAAGCATGTTGTTGTCCGGAAGACGCAGGGCGGCGACGGTGAGCTCGAGGCCGTTGGCCGGGTTGCGGAGCGAGGTCACGTCGCCGTCCCGCAGCGGCGGCAGCGTTTCAAGCGAAGCGTAGGGGAAATCGACGCGGCCGGGCGGGGGATAGATGAAAAGCGTGAAGTTGAGCGGATCGGCGATCCGCAGCGTAAAGGGCCGGTCGTAGCTGTAGATGCGCTCCAGGGTGAGCTCGGCGCGCAGCAGCCCGACGCTCCCGTTTTGGTATTCGGCCCAGAACTCGAGCAGGCGGGAGCGGAGGAGGGCGCGCTCTTCGTTTTCAAGCGACTGGCTCGTGATGAGATACGCGGCGAAGAAAATGGCGATCGAGCAGGCGAGGAAGATGAGGGTGAAGGCGATGGTGATCCGCGACTTGAAGGACCGGAGCCGGACCGTAATCGGCTTTTGTAAAACCGAATGCGGTTTTTTAAAAGCTTCCCCAGATGTAAACAAGAAATTGCCGGCGCCGTTATTATGGCGCTTTTCAGCGATTCTTGGATTGGTCTTTTTGGTTTTCATATACGATGCCCTGATTCCGGCAATTTCATCGTCAGGACGGTGAAAATGCTCAACTTTTTCACCGTCCTGACAAGACATATCCCGCCCCCCGCACGGTGTGGATGAGCTTCGGTTCGAACCCGTCGTCCACCTTGGCGCGCAGGCGGTGGACGAGCACGTC
This sequence comes from Spirochaetales bacterium, assembly GCA_016934415.1. Classification (GTDB taxonomy): domain Bacteria; phylum Spirochaetota; class Spirochaetia; order SZUA-6; family RPPD01; genus JAFGSW01. The sequence goes on from JAFGSW010000003.1 coordinate 70,861, forward strand.
GACGATGTTGGTCTCGGGATCGAAATAATACGACCAGATGTGCTCCATGATCATGGTCTTGGAGACGACGTTGCCGGCGTGGCGCATGAGATACTCGAGGAGCGCGAACTCCCGCGGCCGGAGCTCGATCTCCTTCCCGTCCCGCGAGGCGCGCCGGGACATGAGGTCGAGGGTAAGCGGACCAGAGACGAGCGCCGTCTCTCCGGCGGACGGAGCGGCCCGGCGCGCCAGGGCCCGCACGCGCGCCACGAGCTCGGCGAAGGAGAAGGGCTTGGTGAGGTAGTCGTCGCTCCCGGCCTCGAAACCCTGCAGCTTGTCGTCCACGCCGCTCTTGGCGGAAAGGATAAGAATAGGGGTCGTCGCGCCCTTTTTTCGAAGGGAGCCGATGATCTCGTAGCCGGACAGCTTGGGAAGCATGAGGTCGACCACCAGCACGTCGAAGCGCCGGGCCAGGGCGAGGGCCAGCCCTTCCTCGCCGTCGCCGGCGCGCTCCACCGAGAAACCTTCCTGTTTCAGGCCTTTGGCGATGAAAGAAGCGATTTTCGCGTCGTCTTCCACGACGAGGATCTTCATACAATCCCTCCGCGGCCGGGGGGCCGTTTTTATGAAAGATAGGATTTTCGGAGGAGAACGTCAAATAAAGATGCCCTGGCCGGGCAGGGGGGAATGGGCAGTTAAATGTTTACAACTGACGTTGTAGGGTGTGGATCTATTTATGTTGTCGAGTAGATTTCTCCTTCGGAGGTAACGGGACGACTCCACCAGCTGGTGGAATCCAGGGAGGGGGTTTGTGTAAACCCCCTCCCTAAACGCCGGCTTTAGCCGGCGAACACACAACCCAAACCCGCGTGCTTCGGCGTCCATGGCTCCGCCGCGGATCCATTACTGTTTGAGACATCCTTGCACCGGCACTATATTATGATAGATATCATCCACGCATCCATGCGCCCCGCGGCACCTGTCCATCCCTGGACATTGGAACGCTCCGGACAACGACGCCCTCCGTGGCACCGATTGGAAAGAAGAAAATTGGTAAAATTACATGGTGCGTTTTATGATTGGGTGAGAGACGCTCCGTTGGGAAGGGACCGAATATGAAACGGTGGTGCGCTTTTTTACCGTTCTTTTTCCTCCTTATAGTTTTCGCGCCGTTCGCGGCGTTCGGTCAAACGGAAACGATCGTCGTGGACATTGCCGTCGCGGAGGGCGGCGAGCGGCTCGGGCACAAGGCGTTCGGGTTGCAGGATTCGATTTTCAATGACGCGCCGGACGACTCGCTGATCGCGCCGCTCAAACCCGCGCTCATCAGGCACACCGACATGGACGTTTATCGCCGGGCGGAAAAGCTCAATGCCCGCTTCATGTACTGGCTTTGCCTGGAATACCTGCGCCCGTACGTCGCGTGGGACGGCTTCGGCGCGGGCTTCAGCGCCGCCTCGGCCTGGCCGGGAGACAAAGGCGAGTGGAGAAACTGGCAAAGCTCCGTGGCCAGGGCCGTCGCCCGTGCGAAAAAAGAAGGATACGACCGGATCATCTGGGACGTCTGGAACGAGCCCGACGTCCCGGAGTTCTGGAAACGGAGTTGGGAACAGTTCCTGCAAACGTATGAAAGGGCCGCGCTCACGATCAGGAAGTCGGATCCGAAGGCCCGGATCACCGGGCCGAGCCTTTCCACCTTCAAAAAAGAAAGAATCTTCTCGTTTTTGGATTTCGCGAAAGCGCGCGGCGTGCTTCCGGACATTCTCAACTGGCACGAATTGAATTATTTCGAGGCCGTCGATCTCCCCGAACACGTCGCCGCCGTCAGGGACTACATGCGACGGAACGGGATCCGGATCGACCGCATCATGATTCCCGAAACGATCGACTCGTTCTACCAGCACTCGCCCGGCCGGGCGGTCGGCATTATCGCCCGGGTGCACCGGGCGGGCGTCGAGGCGGCCGCCAAAACGAGTTGGCTCGAGCCGCCGCCGCACGACCGGCTTCACAACAGCGCCATACCCTCGTTGGACGCCCTGCTCGATCCGGTCGGCTTCCGGCCCCGTTCGGTGTGGTGGGCGTACCGGGAATACGCGGCCATGTCCGGCGGCCTTTTGACCATGAAGCCCCGCGCGCCGGCGCCCGACCTGGACGGCATCGCCTCCTACGACCCGGAGGCCGGGAAGCTCTTCATTCTGTTGGGACGCTTTTTACGAAACCGGAGCCCCGCTGCGGAGATCCGTATCGATATCTCCCCGTTTCCCCGCGCGCTTTTAAAAAAGAACAAAGCGCATGTCCTGGCGAGAAAGATCCCGAACACCGGCACGGCGAATCTGGAGGCGCCGTTCGTCGCCGCCGAATCGGACGTCCCGCCGGTCGGAAACGTTCTGACCGTCACCCTTCCGGACATGGAAGCGGAGGACGTTTATTCCGTCATCGTCTCACCGCCGAAATAAGCGTTTTTCGTACGGATCAGTTGAAACCGCCGTAAAAATCTTCTACTTCAGCCTCGGTCATTTTTCGGAAATACTGGCTGAAGGTCCAGCCGATCGAACTGTCGCCGAAGGCCGGGGTAATCCTTATCCAATACCCTTTTTTGCCGTTGACCGTCGTTTCCTTGCCTATTCCCACGATTCTGTAAGGTTTATCGGAGACGACGCCGACGACATTCGAGGCGATGGATGGTTTTTCCCGCAAGCCGATTTTTTCGGCAGTGGGCGCGTAGAGGCTGCCGTCCCTGGCATACGCGCTGTAATTCCGGCTGAACGGAATGGGGTCGCGTGATGAAGCGTTAAACTGAAGCGACTTAATTATCCGTTCAATTAATGAATAAAATTCTTGAATATACCGATCTTCTTTTTTTAATTGATCGGAAAAGGAACCTTCGATAAAATATAATTCGTTTTTTGCGCCGAGCCTCGCCCAGCTGTTGAATAAAAATACGAAGCATTCGTCGAATACCTTGTTTTTTATTTTTAGGTAATATCCGATAAAATCCGATGTGACGCCGGACGGCCATAAAGTGCCGAGAAACGAGTATTTATGTCCGGTAATCGTATAAGCTGAAGATGTCTTGTATTTTTTCAATAAAATCTCCGTTTCGCCGGCATGCCCGAATCTGACCGAATAATCAGCAACGTCCTTTCCCGGGCACTGCAGGAGATCAATCGCGGAAGAGAGCTCGGAATTTCCGTAAAGGCTGAATTCGAGAGTAAATAATCTATTCACGCAAACGAATTCATACGCGATATTGTACCAACATTGCTTATGTTCGCCGGAAAAGCTTAAGCCCTGGTTATATGAAAGAATTTCAAATTGAGGGGGAATATTTATTGATATGATATTCGAAAAATTGAAATCCCCGGCGGAGACGAACGGAATGACAAGAAAGAAAAAGATCGATGCGAGAATCGATTTTGCCTTCATAATGCCTCCGAAATGGTCACTGTGTCCCTCCCGACGTCCCGAGGGCCGACGGCGGGTGCCCGTATTCGATGACAGTATGACATACATATCCATGGATATGGAATTCCCCCTTTCTTTTCCCGTGATGTCTCTTCTTTCTTGAGACCGTTCATTCAACACGACAAACCGGCGTCGGCGGGAAGGTCTTACTCCAAACGCTCATCAATCGCCGCGGTATTCCGATAATCGGGGAAAGGGGGGCGCGTATGACGAGTGCGGCCGATCAAAGGACGGCACGGAGGGACGACCGGCGGGCATTCAGGTTCTCCGCCGGGCTCGCCGCCGCCTACATGCTCTACGACGAATGGAACGACTGCGAAATCCTCGACCTGTCGAGCGGGGGCGCGGCCGTCGAGACGAGGCAGGCGCTGATGAAAAACGACGCCCTGCGGCTGAAAGTGGTGAACGACGGAAGAACGGCGTTCCTCGACGTACGGGTGGCGTATTCCGCCGGAAGGCGGACTGGACTCGTCTTCGACCAGGGCGACCGCGACGGCATCGAAGGGTTCCTCACCATCGTCGACGACGTCCTGGAAGCCAGGGCCAGGTTCGAGGTCAGGGAACACGTCAAGCGGCACGGAATGCTGCGGTTCCCGGTGCGCGTCGCGCCTTGAGTATAATGCCGGCGCGATCCGCCCGGTGATGCGGACGTACGGAAAGCCGTCGCCGATTCTTTCCAGCCTCCCCGCGCTTTTCCGAATAACAGATTTTACCACTCTCCCGGAAAACGGCGCGTCCATGGCGGTGAACGGATAGAAAAATTTTTTTGTTGAAAAATAAACGGATAATCATCGGTATTCTACTCTTGGACCCGCATCGGTTTGACTTAAGCGGCGTTTATGCTATGCTTTCCGGCGGGAAGGAGGGCGGCCGCGTCCCGTCATGAAATTCACGAGCGCGTTTTTCGCCGGGCTTATCATCCTCCTCTGCGTCCCGCTCGCGCTTTGCGCGGCCGAGGCGGGCGAAGAGTTGGTGCGTGAGATCCTGGGCGACTCAGACCCGCGCCTGTCCCGGGACCCGGCCGCAATGGTGACGGTGCGGGACATCCGATACGTTCTGCCGGAGAGCGTCGATCGGGCGTGGGTCGAAAGCCTCATCGACGTCAAGCAAGGCGCGCGCCTTTCCGTCGCCGGGCTCGACCGGCTGATCGCGCGGAGCCGGAGGAAACTCGAAGCGACGAGGCAATTCGGCGGGGTGAACGTCTACGCCCTGCCGCCCGTGAAGGATCCCCGGGAGCGGACGGTGGTCGTCGAGGCGAGCGCGGGCTTCTGGTTCGGGTTTTACTGCTGGCCGTGGGACGTCGGCGTCAGTTTCAACCATCTGTTCCGGGCCGACAAGGCGGTCAGCCTGACGCTGGGCCTCGATACGCAGGAAGTGATCTATTACGACCCGGCCCTCGGCTACTCGCCGTTTTATCTCCTGCTCGACCTCTATAATGTCATCGCCCCCTACGAGGGAAAGTACCTGGACGACACATTGGGCGCGGTCCTGCGTTTCGGGGTGAACCTGACGGAAAACGTCGCGCTGTACGCCGATTCCGCGATCGCCTGCCATTTCTTTCCGGATTCATATTTCCTGTTCCCCGGCATCGCGGCGGATCTTTCCGACGCCGAACGGGAGGCGCTGGGGATCGCCCGGCCGCGGGTGTTGCTCAGGGAGAGCCTGGGCCTGGCGTTGAATTTTTTCAGGCCCTACGACGACAACCGGGTGGGCTTGAAGGGCTACGTCAGCGGGAGTCTCTTTATCGCGCTCGACGATCCCGCGACGAGTTATTTTTCGATCAACTCCGATCTCAAGCTGCTGTTCGTTCCGGCGGATTGGCTCATCCTCATGCTCCGGAATACCGCCGGCGTCCATCCCGTCCGCACGTACGGGTATCAGCGATACGATGTCGGCTCGATGTACCGGGGCGTGCCGCGCGTTTCGCCGGTCGACGTGGTCGACGTCGTGCGGGCGGAGGCGTCGCTCCGCAATCTGCCGCCGCTTTCGCTGCTCGGCGTGCGGATCCTCGATATCCTGCCGTTCGTATTCGCCGACTTCCTCAGGGCCTGGGAAAGCCCGGACGGCATCGACTGGGCGGACGTCTGGGGCGGCGTCGAAACCTGCCTCGGCGGCGGCGTGTATCTGCACCTGCGGACATTATTCAACATGTACGTCACGCTCGGCGCGAGCGTCTCGCCCGCCAATGGCGATGCGTTCCGGTTCTTCTACAAATTCAGCCTGGATTTATACTGAGAGGCGGCGAAAGATCGTGAAACTTCTTCTGTTCGTTCCATTCCTTTTACTCGGCGCAGCGGGCCCGCTCGGGGCCGAAGGGAACGGCGATCTCGAACGGCTTCAAGGGGAGGCCGCGCGCCTGGAAGCGGCGCTGGCCGAGGCGCCCGGCGATCACGATCTCCTGCTGGCGGCGGGCAGGATTCAGTACGATCTGGGCGCGTTCTTCGGCGCGTCCTCCGGCAGGGAGGCGGCCGCGCGCCTGGAAGCCGCCTACCTCATCGACCGGGACCCGGTGACGAAGGCCTTTCTCGGAGCGGCTTATGCTTATGCGGCGGGGAGCGCGGGCGATTATCTGGCGAGGCTCGATCTGGCCCGGCGGGCCATGCGCTGCGCCGACGAGGCGGCGGCGGAAAGGCCCGACGACCCGCTCGTGCGCCTGCTGCGGGCCGAGGGCTCCTATTTCCTGCCGGACATGTTCGAGCGGTCCCGGACCGCAGACGCCGACCTCGAGTACCTCTTCGCCCGCTATCAAGCGGACCGGCAATGCTTCGCCGGCCTGTTCGATCCCGCCCTCGTTTTTTATGTCAAGGCGCGCATGTCGGTGAAGGAAAGGCTCATGGACCAGGCGTACCGCTACGCGCTCGCCGGGCGAAAGATCGCCGCGGATGACTTCGTCAAGCGCCGCCTGGCGGAATTCCTGAAGGGATTCGAGGAATAGGGGCCGAAGGCCATGATCGGGTGCTAGCGAAAGGGATGGTTTTTTTCCGCGGCGACGTGAAAATGGAGGCGGCGCCGCAGTCCCAGGCGACATGCGCTTCGTACGATTCGGTGGAGCACCGGGCGCGGAAATTTTCAAGGTGAATTGCCTGTTACTCGATAGGATCGACTGTTGTTATATCTATTGAATGAAAACATTTACCGTGAGAATGATCGGCCGGACCAAATACCTGGAGGGATTTATGACCATTTGCGCCTCATGCAAAAAAGTCAAAATCGACGATCGTTGGGTGCACATAAAAAAGGTGATCTCGGACAAATCCAATCTGAAATTTTCCCACGGAATCTGCCCGGCCTGCGCGGCGGAACTGTACAAGGGCGTATAGGAGAGAGAAGAGACGGGTCGGTGAATGGTAGGTCGGGGATGATAACGTAAATAGCCTTTCATCAATAATCGTTTTCTTGTTATTTGTCATTAGTCTGTCCAGTTTTTACGCGTAATTAATTTACGTGCGGTGATTATATCATAATTCATGCAAATACGAAGATCTATTTATTACCTCAATCAGCGATCATCCGTTGTTTTATTCTCTTCTTTCCTCATCGGTGTCCATCCGTTCTGATCGGTGTCATCAGTGGTTCACTTCCCGCGCGGGGGAGACGCCCGCGCTACCCTATAGCTTCTTGCGTATGAGATACCCCGGCTTCAGCGGCTTGTCCGTCTTCAGGTACGCGGTCTTCCCATGGTCGATGTGCGGCGCGGGCTCCTTGTCCCCGTCGAACAGGGCGAAGCCCGAGTCGGGGATGAAGAGGATGTCCCAGCCGACGTACTCCACCGGCTCTCCGCCCTTGAGCCTGTTTTTGAGATCGAGCCGGAAGAGGCCGCCGGCGGTTTTCTCCATCACCGTACCCATGAACAGGTAATCGCGGGCGTAGGAAGCGAACGTCGGCTGGGCTATCTCATCTTTCCCGAACAGGAAGCCGGTGGAGAACTCGCGGCGGCTCACCTTATATAGCTCCTCCTTATAGGGGGTCGGGTCTTCATCCGTCCGGCCCTCGATGCGATCGACGGCCCGGCGGTAGGCGCGCGCGGTCACGGCCGTGTAATAGACGGACTTCATCCGCCCCTCGATCTTGACCGCGTCCACGCCCGCGTCGCGGAGCTCGCGCAGGTGATCGAAGAGGCAGAGGTCTTTGGAGGAGAGGATCGAGGAGAAGCCCTCGCCCTCGAAGGCCGGGAAATACTCGCCCGGCCGCTCGGCCTCCTCGAGCGCGCGGTATTCCCAGCGGCAAGGATGGGCGCAGTCGCCGCGGTTGGCGCTGCGGCCGGTCAGGTAGGCGGAAAGGTGGCAGCGGCCGGAGTAGGAGAGGCACATGGCGCCGTGGACGAACACTTCGATCTCGAGGCCGCTCCGTTTCTTCATCGCCTCGATATCCTTCAGGCCCAGCTCGCGCGCCGGGATGATCCGGCTGAACCCCAGATCGCGCCAGACGAGGGCGGCGGATGCGTTCGCGCAGTTGGCCTGCGTCGAGAGGTGGAGCGGCGTGCGGGGAAAATACCCGCGGAACATCCCGGCCGCGCCCGGATCGGAGAGGATGAAGGCGTCGAACAGCCCCTCGGGCAGCCGCTCGAGCGTCCGCTCCAGGGCGTCCAGGTCGGCGTCGGTGAAACAGATGTTGAATGCGCCGTACAGCTTCTTGCCCGCCTTGGCCGCCGCGACCTCCTCCAGGCGTTCCGGGTCCAGGTTGTCCGCCCGCTCGCGCAGGGAAAACCCGGGCAGGCCGGCGTAGCAGGCGTCGGCGCCGTAGAGATAGGCGGTTTTCAGTTTTTCCAGATTCCCGGCCGGGGAGACCAGCTCCATGCGTCGCTCCAGGGCGTCAACTATAGCCGGTGGCTCAGGTCCTGGCAACCACCCGCGCGACATCCTCATTGTGATGAGGAGACGGACGAACAATGATGAAGATGATGGGGATGAAGGGAGGAATGAAGGCGCGGTTTTCGGGATTGGCTTTTTCCGGCAATGCATTTCATTTCGTATTGTCCGGCAATCTATCCGTGATTATTTCTTTCATCTTGAGTAAATTGATGGGTGAGGAAGATCAAATGAACGCGGTTAATATTGCCGCCGGCGTGGTTCATGACGTGCCGGAGGATTTGAGAAAAGCGCTCGCCGCCGCCCCCCCCCCCGGGTGCTGGCCCTGTGGAACGAATTGACGCCGCTCGCTTCGATGTGTCGAAAAGAGAATCGTCGCGTGATGAGAAAGTGATAATGATGAGCTTACGGAAGATCAAAGGGGCGGGCGGTGCTCCGCACCTTCTGGATCGTCTGCTGGAGGTCCTTGACGGCGTCGTTGCGGGCCTGGGTGGCCGCCTTCTGCGCCTTCTTGGCGAGCTCCTGGCTCGAGTCGGCGTGCTTGAGCTCCTCGGCGGCGGTGTCGAGGGCCGCCATGTCGGCGGCCTTGAAGCCGTGTTTGGTGAGGTCGCCGATGCGCTTCTCCGCCACGCTCTTCATGTAGGCGAGCTCGACGGCCATGGCCTTCAC
>JAFGSW010000046.1 GCA_016934415.1 Spirochaetales bacterium
GTATATCTCCAAGTCTTACCAATTAATACTAGACAAATGTTGGCTACTTTTATTCAAATTCGCTTAGCGTCAAGTGCGGAATGTAGGGTAAATTGATTAATTTGTCGTATTCATCCGTGCTCAATTGTATGTCCTTCATAATTTTACGAATGAGCGGCCTGGCAAGGAGTCTGCCGGGGTGATGCGGCGCGGTAGTGGTCCTGCCATCGGTGTGGCGATAATAGACATGACTGCCTTTTCGGCGTTTTCTGATAAAGTCTAAGGCAATAAGCAATTATTCCATTTTCGAGGAGTTAATGAGTAATAGGCGGCTCACACGGCAATCTCGATATTTTGGATACCGACGAAGCGCGGCAGTTTTTTGCGCTCGTCCGGAGTCATCTCTTCGGCAATCTAACACGATCCAGGACCCTTCTCTTAAAAAACCCTCCCTGAATTTCCGAAAATCCGGGCGAGATTTTCTTGAAATCGTTGCCTGATTTTCGGATTTCCTCCCATCGGTTGCCCTAAATCTTTTCAGTGCCCCCAAGATTGTTGTGGAGTTTTGTCCCGATGCAATTTTAGCACCGATTCGGAAGCAATAGAACTTTACAAGCTATATTCAGAATGCTTATTTATCGCAATCTTGGGGGCACTCTATAAATCCTAAAAAAACGGCCGCTTCGGGAGCGGCCGCTGAGAATTGTGCGCGATTGCTTTAGGCGAACAGCTTCCGCAACCCAGGCGTTTTTTGCACCAGGGCGGCGAACAGGGAGGAGACGACGATCGCCGCCTCGACAAGCGCGGTTTTGGCGAGCGGATGCACGGCCGCGCCCGCGAGGGCCATGGAGATCGCCACCAGGATGGGCGCGTGGAAGCAGTACACGCCGAAACAGTTGGCGGACAGGAATCCGCTGACCGGCGTCCTGACATCGGCCCGCTCCCGAAAGAGAACGATCAGGCCGAAGGCGATGAGAGACTGAACGAAGAGATAGACCTGGATAAGCGCCGGGGATTTCAGTCCGGTAAAATGCTGTACAAGGCCGAGGCAGAGAAATACCGAAAGGAAAATGCCGGGGAGGACGAGGTCGACGGGGGAATTGATGGAATACACCGCGGCCCGCACGACCACCGCCGCGAAGATGATGTGGTGGATCCAGAAATCGAAAATGGGATTCGGCGCGTCGGAATGCCTTCCGGCCGTATCCTTCATGCGGCGATTTTATCACAAGTACATCGGAGAAGTCACGGGATGGACCGATAAAAAGTTGGGCGAAGTACCGGTGCGCCCTCCGCTTCGATTCCCTTCGCTCGCATTACTACTAGATTCAAAAAAAAGATACTAGGGGCTCTAGTATTTTTGCTAAAAAGCTTGCGAGCGAAGGGAATCGCCCTCCGCGTCCCGGCATCCTGCCGGGCCGCTCCGGGCCGGCTTCGGGCGCTGACGCGCGCATCCTGCGCGCTTTTCCTTGCTACCGCTCGGCGCGCCCTCCGCTTCGATTCCCTTCGCTCGCATTACTACTAGATTCAAAAAAAAGATACTAGGGACTCTAGTATCTTTGCTAAAAAGCTAGCGAGCGAAGGGAATCGAACCCTCGTCACGAGCTTGGGAAGCTCGGGTAATGCCATTATACGACGCTCGCGGGTTGGTGAAAACACTATATCGAAAACCGGCCCGGCTGTAAAGACTTGCAATACATCCCGGCCGTTCGCCGGGCGAGAGCGGTGTATCAGAGTGAAGCCGGCGCCTAGGTGAGCTCCCGCCGGTCGTCGTCGGGCAGGAAGTCCGGGAACTCGTATTCGATGGTGCCGGAGGAGGTGACATTCATGACCGCGTGGCCGTCCTTGGCCATCCGCTCGAGTATCCGGGCGGCTTCGGTCATGGGAAGGCGGGCGCGCAGGGCGGCGCCGGCCACGGTCAACCTCCCCCGCTGGTCGTGCGCGGCCTGGAGGATCTGACGTTCGATCTCGGTCTCGAGTTGCCTGGCGTTTTCTTTTTCGAGTTTTTTCCGGGACGGCGTCGAAAGGGCATAGCGAAGCCCGTTCATCATGGGCATGACGCCTGCGAAGACGATGGGGAAGATCGCCCACCATTCCTTCGGGTTTAAATACCAGAAGATCCCGAAAGCCGCGGCGAAGACGAGGCCGGTAATGAACGACCACCAGGGCGGTCGGCGCCGGCGCGCCAGCCTCTCCTTACGTTCTTCGATGTCTCGCATGTGTGTAAAGTAGCGTTTCGCGAGGATTGCGTCAATCACCGGAAGAGAAATCGGATGACGCGGGCGCTTCTGCAACCGCCGGGTAGTGCCCTCCTGCATGCGGCCGCCATCGCCTTTTCCCTTGCCCGCGTCAATTCCGGCGAATCGTCCTCGGCTCAGTACGCCTGCGCCTTTTCCGGCTTTTTTTCCTCCCCCGCCAGGGTGAGTATGAGCGACGCGTCCTTGTCGAGGACGTAGGGCAGGGCGAGCTCCCCGCCCGCGCGTTCCTCGGACAGGAGGAGGGTGCGCTTTCCCAACAGCTCGGACTCGACCTTGACGGTCACGGGAGCTCCGAAATCGGGGATGGTGGCGCGGAAGAGGCCGAATACCATGTTGGCCGGCGCCGGGTCAGGCTTGAACATCTGCAGGACAAGAAGGACGCCGCCTCCAATTTTAGCGCCTGGCGGTATATTCTGGGCCGTGACCTGGCCGGGCACGTCGTTTTTATTCGCCGTCTCGACGTTGAAGACGAAGGGGATGTTCTTGGCCTGCAGGTCGGCGAGCGCGGATTGGTAGGGCTTGCCCTCGTAATCGCCGACGACGATCTCCGTCTGCACGAGCCCCTTGCTGACGGTGAGCTCCACGTACAGCGTGCGGTCGCCGAGAGGCGTGCCGGGCGGCGGGTACTGGGCGAGGATCGTCCCGGCCTGCGCCTGATGGGAGATGTAGTTGACCGGCTTTTTCACGGCGATGATCTGCCGGTCCTTGTTGAACGATTTCCGGAACAGTTCCTCCACCTCCGACAGGGTCTTGTTGACGTAGTTCCCCACCCGGTCGTACATCACCCCGGAACTCACCCAGAGCGTCACCCGGCTGCCGATGCGCACCTTGGCGCTCGCCTCGGGTTCCTGCTTCATGATGAGGTCCTTGTCCTGCGGGACGTTGGTGTATTCGAAGCGGAAGAGGGGTTGGAGCTTCTTATTCTGCAGAATGCCGATGGCTTCGCGGAAATCGGTCCCCTTCATGTCGGGGATGACGGTCTCATCGACCGGCTGGATGTAGGCGATGAAGGCGACCACGGCGACGGCGAACATGAACACGACGCATCCGATGAGGAAAAGGATGGTGGTCTTGAAATTCCTCGATTCGACCGTGTCGCGCGGGTTGGGGATGATCCGCTTGATGAATTCCCACACAGCCATGAACATGTTCCGCACCACGTCGAACACCCGCATTTACGTTCCTCCGTTTCCGCTCCGGTCGGCGCCGGAAAGCGTTCCGCCAATGAATTCCCGGTTGCCGTTTACAAACTCCCTGAAGGGAAGGGCTTTTTTATACTCCAGTTGGATGGTTCTGACCGCCAGGACGCCGTCACCTGTGTGTATCAAAATTCCGAGGTCTTTGTCCATACCCAGCACCCGGCCGGGCGATGCCGGTTCCGGGCCGGACTCGGCCGATTGCAGGCCTGACTCGACCGGTGATGGGTACGCGCCGGCTTCGAGAAAAAACACCCGCTTTTCCCCCCAGAAGGCGTGCGCCAGGGGCCAGGGTTGAAAAGCGCGAACGGCGCGCTCGAGCTCGGCGGCGCTGGCGGCGAAATCGAGCAGCCCCGACGACTTGGTAAGCAGGCGGCTGTAGGTGGCCCGGGATTCGTCCTGCGGCCGCGGCCGGACGGTTCCCGAGGCGATCTCTTCAATGACCCGCACGCTCAATTCTGCGCCGACTTCGGCCAGCGCGTTCGAAAGGGTGGCGGCCGTGTCGGTGTCCGCCACCGGGTGAATCTCCTGGCCGAGGATATCGCCCGTGTCCATTTTCAATGCCAGCCGCTGGACCGTGACCCCGGTCTCCGGGTCGCCGGCCAGGATGGCGGCTTGGATGGGGGAGGGGCCGCGGAAGCGGGGCAACAGCGACGGATGAACGTTGATCCCGCCCTCCGGAAAAAGGCCGAGGAATTTCGGCCCGAAGATCTTCGCGTACGCGACGCAGACGAGGAGGTCGGGGGCGAGGCCCGCGACCTCCCCCCGAAAGGCCCCATCGAGCTTCTCCGGTTCGAGAACGGGCAGACCGAGCTCCAGGGCCTTGGCCTTGACCGGCGAGGGGGACGATTTCCGCCCGCGCCCCCGGCGCGCGTCGCCTTGCGTGAGCACGCCCACTACCGGGAAGCGCGAGGCGACCACGGCAAGGGCGGGAACGGCGAATTCCGGCGTACCGGCGAACAAGATTTTCATGAGCAACCACGCTGTGCTTTGCGGCATCCGTAAATATGGAATTAACGGAAGTATATCTATTCCGGCTTATTTCGGTATTTTATCGCTTTTTCGAGTTTTGAACAGCCGAAGTTTCATGTCTGCTGTTTCGAGGGAAAAGGTGAATCGACCGCCTTTTCAACATCGCGTCAGATGGGCCGGACGCCGGCGGGGACGCTTGGGAGGACGCCGGGGGAGCGGAAGGACTTGACGATGCGGGCCTTCGCCGCCTCGTCGAGGCGGTCGATGAAGAGGATCCCGTCCAGGTGGTCGATCTCATGCTGAATGACGCGCGCAAGCAATCCACCCGCCTCCAAAGTGTAGGGCTTTCCCTTGAGGGTGAAGGCTTGGACCCGCACCCGGGTCGGCCGGTTGACGCGTTCGTACATCTTGGGCACGCTCAAGCAGCCCTCCTCGATTTCAACAAGCTCTTCCGACGTCTCGATGATGGTCGGGTTGACGAACACGCGCTGTCCGTCTTCGGAAAGCTGGGTGATGAACACCCGGGTGAGCACCCCCACCTGGACGGCGGCCAGCCCCAGCCCCTTTTTGGCGGCCAGGGTGCGGAACATGTCTTCCGCCAGCCCCTCGAGCTCCCCGTTGTAGGCTTCGACCGGAAGGGATTTTTCATGCAGCCGCTCGTCTCCGAGGATGATGATTTTTCGGGGTTTCTTTTTCATAACGTACCTGCTTTTAGTGTACTCAATGGGAATTTGGGTGTCAACCGATTTTCCTTTTTCGTGTGCTTCGTGTCCTTCGTGGTGTTTTTGCAGGTTCGTCAAGAAGATTCCCTTGCCAATTTACCCCCCCTATGCCATACTGGCCAAAAATCTTCGCCTTGCGGAAGGCGTGAGTATCAAGCGAGGAGGTCAATCATGCTGCGGGAAGAGGACATCATTCTCCCCAAAAACGTGACCCTGGAAATCATCAAGGGAGCTGACGCGGGTAAAACCATCGCGGTCAACAGCAAAACGATCACCATTGGCCGCGGCGAGGGCTGCGACGTGAAGCTCGCCGACGCCTACGTCTCGGCGAAGCATTGCCAGATCGTGTTCCGCTACCGCACCGGGCACTTTACGGTCATCGACCTGGGCAGCCTCAACAAGGTGAAGGTGAACGGAAACATGTACGTGCAGCGCAACCTCCGGAACAACGACGTCATCCAGCTCGGACAGACGGAGATGATGTTCCACTGGGGCAAGGCCGATTACGAGGAGTACCTGGCGGGCGTGCCCGAGGATTTCAAGAAGATACTCCAAAACGCCCAGGAGGAGGACATCCCGCTGCCCGCAAGCGACGACGCAGTACGGTCGAATGAGTAGCCTGCCGAAGGACTCGGGATAAACTCCGTCGAGGGGTGCCCTCCGTGTCCTCCCCGTAAAAAAGAAGGGGCTGTCTTTGGGACAGCCCCTTCTTTTTTTTAATTGTGCGGAGTTCTTGTCGACCTGCCGCGCTTGTCCTTTGACTTGAGCCGTGAAGTCTTGGTTTTCTCCATGAGCCGGGTCGGGTCGCGCTTCAAGTTCCCGCCGTCGAAGACGATGGTGGTGTTCCCCACGGTGATGAGGTCGCCTGAACGCAGCTTCTTGGCCTTGACGGGCTGGTTGTTGACCTTGACCGTGCCCTGGCCGCTCATGAGCGTGTAATCGGAGCCTTCCTTAAACAGCTTCACTTCCGAATTGGCGAGCTTGGAATCGCCCGAGATGGTGAGGTCGGCGTCCGAGTCGCCCGATATCGTCACTTCGCGCTGGGTCTCCATGATGGTGACCGGCTGGATCCGCGACCGCTTCCCGTCGACCGCCAGCACCGACAGGGAGGCGTCCTGTTTCCGGCTCCCGAATTTCAGGATCCAGAGGAGGAAGAGGATGAGGAGGGCGAGGAGGAGGAAGGCGAACACCCAGGGGGCGAACGGCTCCTGCGGCCGGCCGAAGAGGGTGGCGGCGTAATAGGCGCGGGTGCCGGTGAGCGCCGCCGCCTTCGGGGTGCGCCTGAATTCGACGCGTACCGTCTTGCGCAGCGCCGGCTCCATACCCGCGAAATAGGTCATCACATATTCGCCCAGGACCCGTTCCTGGATGGTGGAGTAGAGCTCCTTGAGCTGGTTCAAGTTCGTCACCTGGTAGCTCATACCGCCCGTTTCGTTGGAGATTTTACGGAGCGTATTCTGAAACGAGCCCGAGCCGATGCCGATGGTGAACACCGAGATGCCCTCGCGTTGGGCGAGCTCGAGGGCGCCGTCGAGGCCGCGCCGAACCGTGAACTGGGGGTGCGTTTTGCCCTTGGGAGGAACGTAGGGATAGTTCTCGCCGTCCGTAAGCAGGATGATCACCTTGCGCCCCGGGATGTGGCTCATTGTGGTGATCGCGTAATAGAGCGATTCGTAGAGCTCGGTGAACTGCTGGTTTTTTTCGGGCTGACGCAGGCCGGTCAGGGCCTTCATGACGTCCGCCTTGCTGTCGGTGAGCGGCACTTCGTTCGTCATGATCGTCTGGTTGAAGGCGATGAGCGCCACCCGGTCGTTCGGGTTGGCGATCTTGGGCAGGAAATCGTTGATGGCCTGCTTGGCGTAGGTTATACGCATGGCCGAATCGTTCTTCGTTTCACGGCCGGCCATGGTGGTGTACATGCTGCCCGAATTGTCGAGGACAAGGCCGATGGCCATTCCCTCGTTCATGGCGCCGCCGCCCAGAAAATCGATGATCGACCGCTCCGCGAGCTTCCCGCCTTCCGGGCCTTCCGCGACCTTGAACTGTTCCTTCTGCAGGCCGCCGATGGAGTTGCCTCCGGGGTTGGTGACGCTCACGTAGACCCGGATCTTCTGCCCGGCGAGGAGCTGCGAGTTGTCGACCTGCGACACGACGAGCGAATCGTCGGCGAACGAGAGCCCGGCCGCGAGCAGGAGAAGCGCAAAAGTGGTCAACGTCGTTATTGTTCTCTTCATATAATCCTCCTTGCGCGTCGCGCCGGCGCGGCCGGCCGCGCGCTGCTCGATTTATTTTTTCTTCAGCAGGAACTGCGCGTCCCCGATGCGGATGACGTCGCCGTCGTCCACGACCGTCTCTGACACCTTTTTGTCGTTGACGAAGGTGCCGGCCTTGGATTGGTTGTCCTTGACGACGATGGAGCCCCCCTTGCGCAAAATCGTGGCGTGCTCCGGGGCGACCTGGGTGTAGCCGGCGATGGTCATGCCCGCGTCCTCGTCCATGCCGATGGTCATGGCGCGTTGGGTGAGAAGGATCTCCTGCCCCTTGGATGGGCCGTTCAAGGCGAGGAGACGGGCGCGCGCCAGGCGCGCCTCCACCAGGCCGTAGAAAAGGCCGATGCAGAAACCGAGGACGACGAGGCCGAAGAGCCGGGCCAGGTAAGGATCGACGATCGAGAGGAAAATGGAGGCATTGAAAAGGAAGCCTCCCAGGAAACCGCCGACGAGCCCGCCCAATAGCCCGTTTCTGATTTTGGCGAACGAGCGGCTGCGGACTCCCTCGACGCTGCCGATGAAAAGGCCGAGCGCCGCCCAGCCGATGGAAAGGGCCGCGATCGAGGGCAGGTCCCGGATCCCCTGGATGGTGTCGAAGACGCGGGAGCCGATGAGCTGGACCGTTTCCTGCCCGGCCAGGAGCCCGAGCGCTCCTCCGACCGTACCGACGATGACGCCGGCGACGAGACCGGCGACGAGCTTCTTGCCCGATTTCTGGATGATGCCCTCGCCGAGGCCGAAGGCTCCGCCCATCAACAGGCCGACGACGGCGCCGAGCATCATGCTGTAGAGCCAGTACGAGTAGAGGCTCCCCTGCGCGGAAATGACGAGCTCGGCGAACGGCCAGGCGAGAAGCCCTCCGCAGACACCGATGAGCCCGTAAAAAAAGATTCTCAAGGTTGTCGACATACGTTCCTCCTCATTGTGTTATCGCGTAACGGTGATTTTCTTGTCTTTGGCGTCGTAGGCGACCCGGAGGCGGGTCGTGCCGCCCGCCCGCACACTCACCGATACGTTCGTGATCGTTTTGTCCTTTTGCAGCGTCATGACGTAATCCCCCTCGTCGAGCGTGAAACTCTTCTCTCCCTTTTTGGTGCGGCCGAACTTGATGAAGCTCCTGTTCCGCCCGCCCGCGTAATATTCCTTCCGATTGTCGAAGAGGATCTCGAGATTGTCCGTGTTCGCGGCGATGACGATCATTCCCGGTCCCTTGGCGAGTTCGATGTTGACGGTCAGGGAATTCATCTCCCGCGGCAGAGGCACGTCGACCACCTGCGCCTCATAGTCGGGCGCGTCGTAGCGGAAGCGCTGCTTGCGGCCGCGGGGCACCACGCCTCTGGACCGCTTCCAGTCCGCCCAGTAGGAGCCGTACAGGTAGGTGATCCTGGCGATCCTGGTGATGTCGGCCTTGGTCGCCGCGTCGCGGACGACGTGGGTGACCGGAATCTCCGCCCCGTCGGGGGCGGACAGGGAAAAGGAGAAGATCTTCCTTTTCTCCGGGCTGTCGGGAATTCGTTTCTGGACCATGAGCGGGTTCAGGTAGAACGACGAGGCGTATTTCTCCTGCTCCACCGTCATCTCGAGCGTGTATTGCCCCGCGGGCAGGTAGAGGGCGTTGGTGGTGAGCACGGTCGGCTGCTTTTTTTCCTTTTTCCCGATGGATCCGATAAATTCAAGCACCGCGGGCTTCGGGGCCAGGCGATACACGGAGACCTCGGGCGGAGACCGCTTTTTCCCGACGGGCGGGACGGAGCGCGTGAATTTCACCTCGGTGTAGACGTCGGAGGGGCTCTTGTAGTAGGTGACCGGAACGACGACCCGCACTTCGAGGCTGCCCCGGTCGCGGCCGGCCGCCGCTTCCCAGTAGAGTTCGGGGAGCGGAGTGTAGGGCAGCAGGAGGAAACCGATGAAGCCCGCAAAAAGGACGACAGCCGCTGCCACGAGGAGCCCGAGCCGGCCGCGCCTGGATCGCGGCACCTTGTCGAACGAGGAGTCCTTGTCCGGGCTCGAGTGGAGGAAGGCCCGGATGGCGTTATGGACGTCTTCCTGCGACTTGTATTTGGCGAGGTGACGGTCGAGCTTGTGAATGACCGGCTCGAGGTCCCGGAAGCGTTGGCGCGCCCGATGGTGCATGGTTTTTTTCAGGATTTTGTCGAAGAAATGCGGCAGGTTGGGGACCATTTTGCGCGGCCGCTCGTACTGGCCCTTGGAAATGCGCCGGATCGTGTCGGCGGAGAAGTTGCCGGGGAAGGCCTTCTTGCCGGTGAGCATCTGGTAGAGCATGACGCCCATGGAGTAGATGTCCGAGCGTTTGTCGACGCGCTTGGCGTCGGCGAGCTGCTCCGGCGACATGTAGGACGGCGTGCCCATCATCATGCCGGTTTTGGTGAGGTCCTTTTCGGTTTCGTCCTCCTCGAGCATGGCGATGCCGAAGTCGAAAAGTTTCACCTCGCCGGTCCGGGAGATGAGCACGTTCGAGGGTTTGATGTCCCGGTGGATGACGCCCTTGTCGTGCGCGTACTTGAGGCCCTTGCAGATTTCGCGGAAGATGAGGGCGGCGGCCAGCGGAGGGATCTTCTTCTTGCGCTCGATGAGCTCGTCCAGGGGAACGCCGTCCACGAACTCCATCGCGATGTAGTACGACGTGCCGTGTTTGAAATGATCGTAGACCGAAACGATGCTCTCATGGTGGAAATCCATCATGATCTGCGCCTCGCGGCGGAAGCGCTCCGAGAGAATCTTCTTGGACGAGATGCTCAGTCGCTTGATGATGATGTCGCGCTTGAGGGTGGGGTGGACGGCCCGGTAAACCTTGCCCATTCCGCCCTCGCCGACGACGCTGACGATCCGGTACTTGTCTATCATTTTTTCATCCGGCATAGCTGCTCCTTCAGTTCCCCGTCAAACGCCCGGCCGTTACGCGGCTTTTACAAACCGAATGCGGTTTTGTAACATCCCGCTAAAGCCCGCCGGCGGCATTTTCGATTTCCACGACGACCGTTTCCTCGTCGATCGTCCGCCGCGGATCGACGAGCGCCACCTGGAAACGCTGTGGGTTGTGGATCTGCACGTAGGACCCGTCCGCCCGCGTGCGATAGCGGTCGCTCACCGGCCGGTGCCCGCCGAAGTAGCGGGCCCGCTCCCAGACTTCCTCCGGGAGGTAGTGCCGGATCATTTTCCGGACACTCGACTTGTCGGCCTCGTCATTGTCGGTCCAGGTGAGGCCGGCCACGACCGCGCTCCGCCCGTGGTAATTGAGCACGCTTTCGGTATCGTAGAACTTTTTCGGCTCGGCGTGTGAGATCAGGAAATCGCTCCCGATCGCCAGGAGCGGCAGGCTCTTCTCGAAATTGTAGTACGCCCGCAAGAACTCCTCGCCGTAGAAGCGCCGCACGTAATCGAGCACCATCGCCCCCTCATAGGCGTACTTGCGGAAGGGATAGTTGCCCCCGCCGTTCTCATTGGAAATATTCTCGTGGTTGCCCTTGAGGAAGTGGAAATGCAGGGGAAAGGCCGTCTTGGCTTCCATCACCATTTCCATCACCCCCAGGCTCTCCCGCATCTCCTCGTCCATGTGCCGGTGCCGGTCGAAAGCCGTCTGAAACTCGGCGAAGGCCTGCTGCCAGCGCGCCGCCCGCCGGCCTTCGGCGTGGAAACCGTCCCCCACGCAGACGACCTGGATTTCCCGCAAGCTCATTCCCTCGAGCGTCGTGCGTCCCCCGGCCAAGGGCGCCAGCATGACGCTCAGGAAGAAATCGAGGCGGGCGTGCAGGTCGGGGACGATGACCGTCGGGATGTCGGGGAAGAGGCACAGGATGCCCCCCGGCCGGCCCGCCGCGTCCCTGGGGCGCACCCGCTCGTCCTCATTCTCCATGACTCGCTCGACCGAACCGAGAACGTGCATGTACTCATCGGCTGCGGGAGGGCGGGTCCGTTTGTATATTTCAGTAAAGCGTTGTAAAGGGGCGGCCGCGGCGGCTCCGTACGCCGGGAGCTCCATGCCGCCCTCCATGGTATCGTTCATCGTGTTACGCGCTGCGGGGGAGGCGTCCTCCACGGGGGCGCCTGTGCGCCTCCGTGGGGTGTCGCGCCTTCCCGCGGCTTATTCTTCCATCATGTTCTTATTGACTTCGAGGAACTCTTCTTCGATCATGGTGGCGGTGTCGAAGATCGTCTGGTGCTCCTCCTCGGGGGAGAGCTCCTCGTCCTTGCACACCGCGATCTTGAAGATCTGCGAGGTGCTCTTCACCGGGCCGCCCTCGAACTTGATGATATTATCGACGGCGACGTCGCCGGCCAGCTTCGACTTTTCGCTTTCGGCGCTCTCCGGGGTGTTGGTCCGGAAGCCGATGCTCGAGTACTTGACGGTCCGCACGCCGTCGATAAGCGGGCCGATGTTGACGAGAGAGCCTGAATAGGTGAGGGCGAGCGCGCCCTTGGCGTCGTCGGCCGCGAGCTCCGTCACTTCCTCCATGTTCATCTCCGCGATTTTCTCCTCGAAGACCGTTTTTTTCTCGAGCCACGCCTGGGAGACCTTCTCCAAGGCGTCGACTCCCTCCTCCACCTGTACGGACTTTACCAGCCCCTTCACGTGGTTCTGCAGATTGGCCGGAATCTGATCGAAATACTCACCCATACGTTTCCTCCATCTCTTTGAAATAATCGATGAAGCCGATCATCTCCTGATCTGTACGGCTTCGCTGACCCCAATATAGCGTTTCGGCCGATTGTCCCCTATCCTCCGTTTGGCATGTTTTTTAAGCGCGCCGTATCGCCCCGCCGCGAGGGCTTCCGGCGTCTCGCCGAAAAAATGACCTTGTCACCGAGGCAATCAATCGTCCATCGCGCCATCGGACTCGGACTCTCCCATTATAATGCGATTGTTCCGATCATCATAGAGTATTCGGCTTTTTTTTGGGGGAAAATGGGAAGATATTTCAGTTTTGGAGATAAAAATCGTCGGCATCAGCCGTTTTTACGGGAAAAAAACTGTATACATCGGCCCTTGAAGTTGTTTCCCCTCTATCACATACTTCAATGACAAGGAAGCGGCGATGAATTATGTTCAAGTCGCCTCATAGCATGCGGAACGCGAACGCGAAAGCCCGGGGAAAGGTTCTGGATCCTTTCGCCGTATCGCGAACCGACGACAACCCGGGAGAGAGCCATGCGGGAAACGTTTCGTTTGTGGAAAGAAATCTTTTCCAAGCCGAAGGAAGGCTTCAGCCGGATGACTCCCTACACGCGGCTCGGGATTCCCATCGCCGCCATTCTCCTCGTGCTTCTGGTCGCCGGCTTTCTCATCATACCGGTGGCGACGAGCGACGCCTACCGGAGCGCTTCGTCTCGCGCGTACCGCGACTTCCTGAGCAAGTCCGGCATGTATGCCGACCCGGAAGCCGCCCAATCGGCCGCCGCCGAGCTGGAATCGCCGGTCGGACGGAGCATCCAGCTCATGAACCTGGTCGCCGGGCCGATGTTCAGGTTCCTGTTCGCGGCCGTCATCGCCGCCGGATTCATCTGGCTCGCCGGGTTCGCGCTTCGGAGCAGAATCAGGTTCGGGACGGCGCTGCGGGTGTTTGTGTTCTGCTGGGCGGTCTTCGCCTGGCAGGCGCTCCTCACGGGCATCGTCCTCCTGCTTTCCGACTACGGGATGGCGCTCGACCACGTCAACACGCTGACCGCCCTTCATTTCGTCCTGTCCGTGCCTTTCAGCCTGTCGATCGTTTTCCCGCCGGGGTTTTTAAGTCCTCTGCCGCTGCTGGTGATCGATTTCTCCACCAATATTTTCCATATTGTTTTCTACTGGCTGCTCGGAGTCGGGATACGCGCCCAGAGTGAGAACCCGGCGACCTGGAAGACGGCCGTCGCGGTGGGGGGAGTCGCGCTCATCCATTTCTTATCCATCGCCGTGTTCGTGATTCTTCGATGACCGGGGAAAGGCGCAGCGCATGAGACCGGCCGCCGTCCTGGCCATCCTTGTCTTCGGTATCGGGAGCGCCGCCCTCGCGGCCGAGGAGCCCTCGTCCGCGCCGCCGCCGTCCGCCGGAACGGGAGAGATCACGCTTCCCCGTCTCCTTGAGCGGATGTTCGCCTCTTCTCCGGATTTGAGGCGCGAGGAGGCCGCCCTGCGGACGGCGCAGGCCTCGTATCGGGAACAGCTCTCCTTCCTCTACCCGACGATTTTTTTCAACCTGCCGGCCGGTTTCACGTTCACGCCCCTGTACGCGTTCTACTACAATGCCAATTCCTCGGCGACCATCACCGACAGCTCGCTGTGGGATTTTTCGCCCAATCTCTCCCTGACCCAGGTGCTCCCCACCTCCGGGACGCTCGACTTCTCCGTGAAGAACAGCCTTTCGGTCTACGCGCTCGGGAATCCCGTCGATCCGGTTTTCGACCCGTTCATCCCCGACACGGCCTTCGTCGACCAGATGACGTTCAGCCTCTCCCTGCGACAGCCGATTTTCTTTGAGAACGCCTTCGCCGCCTCGCTCACGATCATCGAGCGGACCTTCAGGCTTTCCCAGAGCCGCTTCCTCCAGGCCCGGAACGCGCTGGTCGCCCGGGCGGCCCGGGACTACTTCGGGCTCATCCGGCTCAAGGCCGCCGCCCGCCTGGCCGAGTTGACCCTCGCGGAGGCCCGGCTCTCGGCCGAGGACGCCCGCAGGAAACTCGGCACGGGAAACATCTCGCGCCTCGCCGCCCTCAAGGAGGAGACGCGCCTGAAGAAGGCGGAGCTCGACTCCTTCGACGCGGGCGCGGCCTTCCGCAACGAGCGGGCCCGCATCGTGTCGGACTACGGTCTTTCCCCGGAGGCGACGGTCGCGGAGGAGTTCACGCCGCTCGCCCTGCCCGAGCTTCCCGGCGCCGGGGAGATCCGCGCGAGGACGGTCGCGGGCAACCCCGAGATCGCCATGGGCCGCGAGGAGCTCGAGGCGAGGAAGGCGAAGGTGACCACCACCAAGTGCGAAAACGCCCATACGCTGACTTTGGGAGGCAACCTCGTCCTCGATTCGGCGAACAACTACTCGACCGACCTCTGGTCGGCGCTCGCCGATCCGTTCGACGGGAGCTCCAACCCGCGCCTGTCGTTCACCTTCAAGCTGTCCCTTCGGCTCTTCGACGGCGGCGCCGCCGAACAGAAGATCAAGCAGGCCGAAGCGGACGCGGAGACGAGCGCCTGGACGCTCGCCGGCACGACGAACACGGTGTCGGGGAAGGTCGATGCGGCCTTGAGCGGGCTCGAACGCGCCCGTCTCAATGCCGAGTACGCCGCGGCGTCACTCGCGGCGGCGGCCCAGGAGTTCGAGGCGGCCGGACGGGACTTTGCGCTCGGCCGGATCGCCAAGCTCGATCTCGACCGCCTCGAGATCGCCTATCGCAGCGCCGGGCTCGAGGACCGGCGGGCGAAGACCGATCTCGAGCTCGCCCGCCTCGATCTTTTCACGCTCATGGGCGACGATCTCTACGCGCTGCTCACGGGAGGGAAACCCTAGATGGCGAAAGTGAAAAAAATCAAGAGGATCGCGCTCATCGTCGTCGCGTCCGCCGCGGTCGGCGCCGCGGCGGCGGTTTTTCTCCTCGCGTCCGGCACCCGCAACGCGGTCCCCGAGGTCCAGGCCTACACCGTCGCCGCCGATACGGTGGAACGCGAGGTGTCCGCCAACGGCGTCATCGGGGCGCGGGATTCCGAGACGCTCGTCGCCCAGACGAGCGGCATCGTCTCACAGGTGGCGGTGAAAAAGGGAGACGCGGTCGCGAAGGGACAACTCATCGTCCGCCTCGACGACGAGAAGATCCGCGTTCAGGAAAAGGAAGCCGCGGCGGCGTTGGCGGCCGCCCGGCGCGGCGTGCGGGTCGAGCTCCTGCGCCTTCGCTCATCGCTCATCAAGGCCCAGTCCGAGTGGGAGCAGGCCGATCGCGATTGGGGGTCGGCCAAGGAGCTTTTCGCCGCGGGCTCGGTGAGCGAGGCGGAGTACACCCGCGCCGCCGACCGGAGGACGGTGGCCGCCAACGACCTGCTCGCCGCGCGGCAGAGCCTCAACCTGCGCGAGGGCCGGCCCAAGGACGATCCGCGGACGACGCCGCCTTCGCCCGACGACGCGATCGTGGAGGGTTCGGACGAGGTGCGCCAGGCCGCGGCGCGGCTCGAGTCCGTCCGCGCCGACGCGCGACGGACCGAGGTGCGCTGCACGATGTCCGGGACGGTGATCGACCTGCCGGCGGAAGCGGGGGACGTGGCGGCGCCCGGCGCGCGGCTGGCAGAGATCGCCGATACGCGCCGGCTGGAAGTGACGTCGAACATCGACGAGGTGGACATCGGCTCCGTGTCCGTGGGCCAGGCGGCGCGCATCGAATCGGACGTGTTCCTCGACCGGCGGCTGACGGGAAAGGTGACCGAGATCGCGCCGGGCATCACCAAGGTGGGCGACGCGCGCGTCTGCGAGATCAAGGTCGGTTTCTCCGATCCGAACCGGCTCGCCAAAGTCGGGGCGAGCTGCTCCATTTACATCAATGTCGCGCGGCGGGAAAACGTGCCGGCCATCCCCCTTGAGCTCTACCTGCAGGAGGGGAGGAAGAAATATGTCTTCCTGATCTCGCGCGACACCGCCGCTCCCGGCGAGTA
Organism: Spirochaetales bacterium; assembly: GCA_016934415.1. Lineage (GTDB taxonomy): Bacteria > Spirochaetota > Spirochaetia > SZUA-6 > RPPD01 > JAFGSW01. The sequence continues at coordinate 16,027 of JAFGSW010000046.1, forward strand.
CTTCCTCAAGAAAACCGAAATCGAGACGGGCGTTCTCGGCCTGGACAAGATCGAGGTGACGCGCGGCCTCACGCTCGGGGACCGGATCGCGCGCGGTCAGCTCAAATCCTTCCGGGACGGCCAGCGGGTGACGGCCGCCGCGGAAAAGAGCGCTCAGAACGGCGGGGCGGCTCAGTGAGCCTCATCCGGCTGCGCGGCATCGGCAAGGTGTACGAGCTCGGCCTGGCCCGGGTGACGGCCCTTAAGGGAGTGGACCTGGAAGTGGGCGACCGCGAGTTCGTGACGGTGATGGGCGCCTCGGGCTCGGGCAAGTCGACGCTCATGAACATCATCGGCTGTCTGGACCGGCCGTCGAGCGGCGTCTACGAGCTCGACGGCCGGGACGTCTCCCGCCTCACCGACTCGGAGCTCGCCGCCATCCGCAACCGGAAAGTCGGGTTCGTGTTCCAGACCTTCAACCTGCTCCCCCGTGTCCCGAGCTGGCGCAATGTGGAGCTCCCTCTCGTCTACTCCCGGGTGCCGGCCGCCGAGCGGCGGACGCGGGCGTTCGCCGCGCTCGGACGGGTGGATCTCGCCGACCGGGCGCTCCACCGCCCGAACGAGCTCTCCGGCGGCCAGCGCCAGCGGGTGGCCATCGCGCGCGCCCTGGTCAACCATCCGAGCATCATCTTCGCCGACGAGCCCACGGGCAATCTCGACTCGCGCACCGGCCTGTCCATCATGGCCCTTTTCCAGCGCCTCCACGGCGAGGGCGCGACCATCATCATGGTCACGCACGAAATGGACATCGCCCTCCACGCCCGGCGCATCATCTACCTCAAGGACGGCCGGATCACCGGCGACGAGCGGATCAAAAAACCGAAGCACGCCGACAAGGAACTTTCGAAAATGGCGGACCTGGAGGAGGACGAGTTGACCGAGGCGATCGAGAAACACTCGTAGCGGGATCTCCTCAGAGGCTGCTGATAAGAAGATGAATATAGAAGAGGGTATCCGACAATCCTTCGACGTGCTCCGCGCGAACAAGGCGCGCTCGCTGCTCACCATGCTCGGGATCAATTTCGGCGTCTTGAGCCTGGTGGCGATCTCGATCATCGGCCTTTCCTTCCGAGGTTTTATCGGGCGGGAGATGGCGAAGTACGGAAGCGAGATCATGTGGGTGTTCGCGAACAACCGGGCCTACGCGCGCGGCGAACCCCGAACGCAGCTCGACGGCGCCGACGTCGATTATTTCCGGCGCACCCTGCCGGGGCTCCAGTACTCAACCACGTTTTACTATATCAACGCACGCGCGGTCGCCCGCGGACGGGGGCAGTCGGTGAGCCTGTTCGGAGTGGACACCGATTACTTCCAGATCTTCGCCGCCTCCCGCCGGATCGCGGAGGGGCGGGCGCTCCTCCCGGACGACGACCTCTACCGCCGCCCGGTGTGCGTCGTCGGGCCGGAGATCGCCGGGCTTCTTTTCGGCGCCGAAGACCCGATGGGAAAGCGCGTCAGCTTCCTCGGCCGGGCCTTCACCGTGGTCGGGGTCACCGCGCCCCAGGAATCCACCTTCGTGAGCGACGGCACCGACGACACCACCATCTTCGTCCCGCAGTCTTTCGTCGCGGCGCGGATCTTCGGCGGGCGGGAGAAGAGGTACTACGTCCTGCTCCTTAAATTCTCCGATCTCCCGTCCGTCGACAACGCGGTCATCCGCATGGAGAATTATCTGGAGAAAAAATACGGCCTCCTGCGGGGCGAGAAGCGGTTCCGGGTCATGAAGTTCGACACCTTCATCCAGATCGCCGACAACGTGCTCAATATCGTGAGCCTGCTCGTGCTCGTCATCTCGGCCATCTCCCTTCTCGTCGGCGGCCTGGGGATCATGAACATCATGCTCGTCACCGTCACCGAGCGCACCCAGGAAATCGGCATGCGCATGGCCGTGGGCGCCCGGCGCCGCGACGTCCTGTCGCAGTTTCTTATAGAAGCGGTCGTGCTCTGCCTGCTCGGCGGCTTCATCGGCGCGGCCCTGGGCGCGGTCATCGCCGCGGTCGCCTGCACCCTCCTCGCCTGGCCGTTCATTTTTTCGCTCGCCTCGGTCGTGATCGGCCTCGCCGTCGCCACCGCCATCGGCATCCTCTTCGGCCTTTACCCCGCCTGGAAAGCCTCCCGCCTCACTCCCATCGAGGCGCTCCGGGTCGAAGTGTGACTTGCTTCCGAAGGATTTCTGAGGAAGCCGGGAAGAGAGGAACCCAGGAAGGAAAAGGAAAGATTAATTGGAGGGGATTGGTGACATTCTTCTCAGTTTAACTTATCTTTTCGTTTATTTATTTTTCTCTCTCTTTTTCCTGTTTTCCTACCCTTCCTGGTTTCCTGAGGAATTCCTCGGGGAGTCTGCTTCACGAAAAGTGGTTCACTCCCGGCGGCGGAACACGGCGATGAGGATGTAGAGTCCGAAGGCGGCCGTCGCGGCGCCGAGAATGAAGTACATCACCGGCGAGCCTTCGGTCAAGCCCTGGAAGATCGAGCCGCGCATGGCCGTTTGGTCGATCACGCCCCGGGCGACGAGCAGGGCGAACACGATCAGCCCGACACCCATGATGACGATAATGACGGCGACGATTTTGCGGCCGAGCATGAGAAACCCCTCCACGCGAAGAATCCGTCCGCCGAATCCGGCGGCGGGGAAACGCCATCATACCGGGTTTTCGCCCCGGGGTAAAGAACGCGTTCCGGCGGCGGCGTTTCGACTTGATCACGGCCGGAAGATTGAGTACGATGGGCATGCGCCGCGGCGCAGAGGATACGAGTGATGGACAGGAACCGGATCATCAGAACCGCCTCGATCATCGGCGTCGCGGGAAACGCGCTCCTGGCGGCCGCCAAGATCGTCATCGGCCTCGTCTCCGGGAGCTACGCGGTCCTGGGCGACGGGTTCGACAGCTGCACGGACATCTTCATCTCCATCATCACCCTGGCCGTGTCCGTGGTCATCGCCCGGCCGCCCGACCGCGAGCACCCCTACGGCCACTTCCGGGCGGAGACCATCGCCACCGCGATATTGTCGTTCGTCATTTTCTTCATCGGCGGAGCCCTCGTTCTCACGACCGTGGAAAAGTTGTTCACGCACGGAGACCTGGAAGCGCCGGGGAAACTCTCCGTCGTCGTCACCGTGATCTCGATCGTCGGGAAAGGCTTCCTCGCGTTCAGCCAGTTCCGGTTGGGGAAAAAATCCGGCAGCGCCCTCCTGGTCGCCAACGGCAAGAACATGCGCAACGACATCATTACCTCGGCCGGCGTGCTGGTGGGCCTCGCCGCGCTCTATCTCTTCAATATTCCGCTCGTGGACAAGATTTTGGCCCTCGCCATCGGCGGGTGGATCATGTTCACGGCCGTCCGCATCTTCCGGGGCACGGTGACGGAGATGATGGAGGGCGAAGTCGACATGGATTTGTACAACCGCATCTTCGCCGAGGTGAAGGCCGTGCCCGGCCTGGGCCACCCGCACCGGGTGCGCATCCGCAAGGTGGGCTTCCACCACCTCATCGACATGGACGTGGAGGTGGACGGCCGCCTGACCGTCACCGAGGCCCACGACAAGGTGATGGATCTCGAGCGCCGCGTCAAGGCCGCCGTGCCCACCATCTACGACATCGTCATTCATATGGAGCCCGAGGGAAACGTCGAGCACCAGGAGCGCTGGGGCCTGAGCGAGAGGCAGCTGAAATGAGTGTGAACGGGGGGAAGAACCACCGAGATGACACCGATAGGGTATGTGCAACAACAAGATTCGCGTGGAGCATCCTCGTGAAGGGCGGCCGCCGCGACACGCGATCCGCCGCAGAGAGGAGTGATTCGTGAAGGGTACACCGCTTTTTCTCGTGGTATGGATTGCCGCACTATCGCTCATTTCCTGTGAATTCGTCGGACTGATTGTCACCCTGGCGATGCGAAACGATCGCCGAGCGGCCGGCATCCGTTGCGAGAATCCGAAATTGCACTTTACTATTCATTTGAACTCATGTGCGATCCATCCACTCTCCCGCGGGCGAGACGCCCGCGGTCCGTGGTCCCTCGGGGGTTCCCCTTTTCTCCCTTGCCGCCGGAGTCGCTCCGTAGTACCGTAGACGGAAGGAGAACCCATGGCCGTGTTCGGCGTCATTTTCAAGGAGGCCGTCAGCTCCATTCTCGCCCACAAGTCGCGCGCCGCGCTCACCCTGCTGGGGGTGGTCATCGGCATCGCCTCGGTGGTGACGGTGATCGCGGCCGGCAACGGCGGACGGGCGATCATCATGAAGGAGTTCGAGGGCTTCTCGCCGCGGACGCTCCAGATCACGCCCAACTACACCGACATGCGCGTCAACACCCGCTTCCGGCCCGTGCCCATGGACGACCGGGACCTGGAGGACATCGAGCGCGGGGTGGGCGAGATCGAGGACGTCGCGCCGGTCCTCCGCTCCAACACGACCGTGCGCGTGGGGACCGTGGAAAAGACCCTGCTCGTCACGGGCACGACCAACGCCTTCATCAACTTCGTGGAGTTCGAGCTCGAATCCGGGCGCGTCATCTCCGACGCGGAAGTGGCGAGCCGGGCCAAGGTGGCGATCGTGGGCGCGAAGATCGTGGAGGAATTCTTCCCGGAGGGGGACGCGATCGGCGAGTACCTCACCGCCTTCGACACGCCGATCCTCATCGTGGGCACCCTGCGCCGCAAGGAGAAGGCCGAGTCCATCTCCCTCTCCGATCCGGACAAGGAGTTCAACAACGCCGTCGTGGTGACGGTGGGCGTGTTCAAGCGGGTTTTCGGAAACCGCAACCAGTACAATCTTATCCTCGCCAACGTCAAAGACCTCGGTCTCGTGACGCGGGCCAAGGAGCGGATCGTCGCCATCCTCACCCGCAACCACGGCATGTGGGGGGACGAGTACTACAAATTCCGCGTCACGAGCATGAGCGAGCAGATCGCGCTCATCGACTCGGTGATCGGCGCGGTCACCCTGGGCGTGGCGCTCCTGGCCGGCATCGCCCTCCTCGTGGCCGCCATCGGCATCATGAACATCATGCTCGTGTCGGTGAAGGAGCGCACGCGCGAGATCGGCATCCGCAAGGCCCTCGGCGCGAAGCGCTCGCTCATCCTCCTCCAGTTCCTGATCGAGACCGTGCTCCTCACCGGCGGCGGCGGGCTCGTCGGCCTCGGCCTGGCCTTCGCCGCCTCCGCGGCCGTCGCCGCGCTCGCCCGCTGGCCGAGCGTGATCGAGCCCGCCACCTGCGTCGTCGCCGTGGCCATGTCGCTTCTCACCGGCCTCCTCTCCGGCCTCTATCCCGCCTCCCGCGCCGCCCGGCTCCCGCCCCAGGAGGCGCTGCGCTACGAGTAAAGCTTCTTGATCACGGTCTCGATGGGCGGATCGTTGATGGCCAGGTCCCGGATGGTGTTTTTCTCGCCGATTTTCTTGATGAACTGGTTGAGCTCGATTTTGGCCAGGTCAAGCTCGAGGTCGGCCTCGTAGTCGCTGACGCGCGTGACCATTTCGACGCCGGGGCGGTCGAGGAGGGGGAGGGGCTCGTGGGTGGAGAGGCGGACGATTTTTTTCGTGCCGAGGTGGGTTTTCAGGGTGTCCATGGCGCCGTCGAAGACGATCTCGCCGTGGTTGATGACGACCACGCGCTTCGCCAGGTGCTCGACGTCGTCGAGGTCGTGGGTGGTGAGGATGAAGGTGACGCCGGCCGCGTTCATCTCCTTGACGAAGGCGCGGATCGATTCCTTGGCGATGACGTCGAGGCCGATGGTGGGCTCGTCGAGGAACACGACCTCGGGGCTGTGGAGCATGGCCATGATGAACTCGCAGCGCATGCGTTCGCCCAGGGACAGGCCGCGCGTCGGCTTGCCGATGATGTCTCCGGCGTCGAGCATCTCCACCATGCGCTTGAGGGTGCGGTCGTAGTCGGCCTTGGGGATGCCGTAGATGGCGCGGTTCATGTGGAAGGAATCGATCGGCGGGATGTCGAAGACGAGCTGCGACTTCTGCCCGAAGACCGCGCCGATGCGGGCCACGTAGGCGCGCCGCTGCCTCCACGGCACGAAGCCCAGGCACTCGACCTTGCCCGAAGAAGGGTAGAGGATGCCGGTCAGGATCTTGATGAGCGTCGACTTGCCCGCCCCGTTGGGCCCGAGGAGCCCGATGAGCTCGCCCTTCTCGATAATGAGGTTGATTCCCTTAAGCGCCTCGACGAGCACCTTCTTCCGCACGAACATGCTCTTCAAGACATCGAGGAACCGCTCCCCGCGCCGGTAGGTGACGTAGGTTTTCTTGAGGTTGTCGATTTTGATCATTTCTATTCCACCTTCAATCCCGAAAAAGAAAAACTACGGATGGGACGCGGATGAAAAAATAAAGAGAGGGAAATATTCATCCGTATCGTGCTTCTTTTTCCCGCTTCTATTCCTCGATGTTTTCATTAATCGCATCATTCCTCGCTTTTCCCTCTTCATCCGCGTCTGATCCGCGTCCTATCCGTAGTTTCTCTCATTCAGCCCCCCGCGGAGGTATAGCTTCGCAGCATCCTCGTCCAGAAGAACGCGCCGGCGGCCAGGAACACGGCGCCGCTCCCCAGGGCGAAGGCGAGGTACTCGACCGACTTCCCGAGGAGGACCGAGGCCGGGATGAAGGCCATGATCGCGAGCGGAATCACGGCGGTGATGAGGACGCGCAGGCCCTTGGAGAAAATGCTCATCGGGTACATGGCGAAGGCGCTTAAGCAGTCGAAGATCTCGTACACCCGGGAGTTGCCCACCCACTTGAAGCAGCTCCCCGCCATGAAGAAGGAGAACGACATGAACACGCACACCGAGCAGGCGAAGAGGAGGACGAAGGCGAGCCAGTTTTCGGGCGCCGCCGCGGGCAGGCCGCTCAAGGCCAGGACGAGCACGCCGACGCCGCCCAGGAGCTTGCCCAGATCCTCGACGTCGATGGAGGTGAGCAGGGTCATGAAGAGGACGCTCCTCGGCTTGATGAGGAGGAGGTCGTAGGTCCCCTCCCGCACGCGGATGAGCGTGTTCCAGACGATGCCGGCGAAGAAGGGGTTGACGACGCCCTTGGCCAGGAGGAAGACCGCCTGCACCAGGAGCACTTCGCCGAAGGACCAGCCGGGGAAGGCTCCGCCCGAACGGTAGATGAGGAAGGTGGCGAAGGGGATGATGAGCTCGAAGACGAGCATGATGAAGACGCTTAAGAAAAAGTCGATACGGTAGGCGAGCCGCGAGGCGAGGGTGTTCTTGAGCGCCGCGCCGTACAGGCGGAGGGACCCCTTCATACGCCCACCCCCGTGAAGCGGCGGACGCCGAGCCGCCAGAGGACTTCGGTCACCAGGAACATGCCGACGACGGCGAGCGCCTGGACGCCCACGATCTCGGGCAGGGTGAGGGAGTAGCCCGCGAGCTCGTACGAGCCGGTAAAGACGCGCACCGGCACGTACATGGCGTACTGGAAGGGAAGGAAGAAGAGGATCTTCTGCACGACGTCCGGGAAGAAGACGAGGGGGATGAACGAGCCGCGCAGCACCATGGAGACCACCTGGACCATGCGCCGCACGCCCTCGGCGCGCACCAGCCAGAAGCCGATGATGCCGATCGCGTAGTTGATGAGAAAGTACATGACGAAGCCCAAGAGGATGGAGAGGACGGCCCAGAACGGCGCGGCCGGCACGAGCCGCACCCCGAAGACGAAGGTGATGATGAGGTAGACGGGCACGGCCTCGATGACGATGCCGAGGCAGCGGTGCCCGACCTTCTGCGAGAAGGCGAACCAGCGGTGCGACATGGGGCGGATGACGTAGGTGACGAACCGGCCGGTGTGGATGAGCATGTTCAGGTTCCAGTCGGCCGAGTCGTAGAGAAGGTAGTTGATGACCGCCGCCGCGCCGTAATAGGAGATCATCTGCTCGAGGGTGAGGCCGTTGATGCTCCCCCGGCTCTGGAACACGGCGTGCCAGATGAAGTACTGCACCAGGAAGTTGACCGGCCCCACGAACAGGGACACGAGCATGTGCGACCGGTAGGCGGCCCACTCCTTGAACGTGACGAAGGCGACGTGCTTGAGGACGGGGAAGGGTTTGTATAATTTGGCTAAAATTGCGTTCATGGTGTTTGTCAATTCAACCTTCAGCTCCGTGAACTCGTCAATGCGAAGAAAGGAGAACTACGGATGGCGCGGATAGCGCGGATA
>JAFGSW010000047.1 GCA_016934415.1 Spirochaetales bacterium
CGATCGCTATTTGACATGCATCGATCGCTATTTGACATGCATCGATCGCTATTTGACATGCATCGATCGCTATTCGACATGCATCGATCGCTATTTGACATGCATCGATCGCTATTTGATATAGGTCGATCGCTATTCGACATAGGTCGATCGCTATTTGATATAGGTCGATCGCTATTCGACATAGGTCGATCGCTATTTGACATAGGTCGATCGCTATTTGACATAGGTCGATCGCTATTCGACATAGGTCGATCGCTATTTGATATAGGTCGATCGCTATTTGACATAGGTCGATCGCTATTTACGATTCATCGATCGAAGCGAAGCATCCATCGTCCCATGCGGCGGATAGAACGATTGATGGTTTAGCCCCGATTTTTAGCCGGCGGGCGAGACGCCCGCGGTCCCTATCCGTATCAGCGGCCGGCCGTGAAGATTAAGTTGTAGAGACGCACGGCCGTGCGTCTCTACAATTTCCATCCAATGGCTAGACGAGACCCGCCACGTACTCGCCGATGGCGAGGCTGGAGGTGAGGCCGGGCGACTCGATGCCGATGCAGTCGATGAACCCTGGCAGGCCGCGGTCGCCCTCGTCCCGGACCACGAAGTCGCGGAACTCCTCGCCCGGCTTCTGGAGCTTGGCCCGGATGCCGGCCATGTCCGGCTCGAGGGCCGTGCGCTTCAGGCGCGGCAGGTAGCGGTGGGCGGCCGCGAACATCTCGTCGCCGTGCGCCGGGTCCACCGAGTACTCGATCCGGTCCGCCCAAACGGCGTTGGGGCCGAGCTTGAAGCCGCCGTTCAGATCGAGGACGATGTGAACGCCGAGGGAGACGGCGCCGGGCACGGGATAGACGAGCCGCTTGATGAGCCCGCGCGGCAGGCCGTGGACCCTGAAGTACTCGCCCTTGGACAGGTGCAGCCGGTAGTCGGCCGCGTCCAGGTCGATGCCGGCCGCCTCCGCCGCCTTGTCCGAGGAGAGCCCGGCGCAGTTGACGACGACGCCGGCGCCGATCTCGAGGTCGGCGCCGTCCGCGTCCTTGAGGATCACCCGGTAGCCCGCCCCTTCGCGCTCGACGCTTAAGACCTCGCAGCCGTACGCGTAGATGATCCCGCGTTCGCCGCCGAGAGACTCGAGTCTCTTCATGTAGGCGTGGGTGTCGAAGATGCCGGTGGACGACGAAAGGAGGGCGGCCGCTGAGGCGACCTCGGGCTCGAGCGCCGCGACCTCGGCGGCCGTGATGAGCGCCGCGTCGGTCACGCCATTGCCGCGCGCCGTAGCGAGGAGCTTTTCCAGGAGGATCGCTTCGTCCCGGTCGGCGGCGACGACGAGCTTTCCCAGGCGATCGTGCGGCAGACCGTATTTTTTAAGAAATTCGTACAGGAGATCCCGGCCCCGCACGCAGAGCCGGGCCTTGAGGGAGTCGTTAGGGTAGTAGAGGCCGGCGTGAATGACTTCGCTGTTGCGGCTCGAGGTCTCCTGCCCGAACGAAGAATGGCGTTCCGCCACGATGACGGAGCTTTCAGCGAACCGTTCGGAGAGCGAGAGAGCCGCGGCCAGCCCGACCGCGCCCGCGCCGATGATCATGAAATCGGTTTTTTCCATTACTTTACTGCATCACGGGCGTCCGCTTGAAATACGAACCGCGGTCGCGTGTATGCGGCGCCGCTGTCAGGCTGTTGAAAAAGCGCAACTTTTTCAAAAACCGCCTATTGCTCCTCGATGATCTGGTCGTAAAAATCGACCAGATTCTCGCGCTTGTCGCTCTTGAGAAAATTGATGGCCGCCCGCGGGTGCTGGTTCAGCTGCCCGGTGATCATGTAAGGGATCTGATACCCCCAGTTCAGCTCCGTCTTCAAGCGGTAAATGTTCTCCTGGAGGCACTTGAGGAGCGGCCGCACGTGGAATTTCGGGTTGTGGAGGAAGCCGATGAGGAGCTCGAGCGCGCAATTGCCCGCGCCGCGGCCCATCCCGTCGAGCGTGGCGTCGAGGAAATTGGCCCCCTCGATGAGGGCGGTGATGGTGTTGGCGTAGGCGAGCTGGGTGTTGTTGTGCGCGTGGATGCCCACCTGCTTGCCCGCCGGTTCGGCGTAACTGAGGTATTTCCTGGTCAGATTCTGCACCTGCTCGAGGTAGAGGGAGCCGAAGCTGTCCACCAGGTAAATGACCTCCACCTCGGATCCGGCCAGGGCCTCCAACGCCGCGTCGATTTCGTTTTCCGGAACCGTCGATATGGCCATGAGGTTGACGGTGGTTTCATACCCCTTGTCGTGCGCGTCCTTGATCATGTCGAGGGCGGTGGGGATCTGGTGGATATAGGTGGCGACGCGGATCATGTCGATGGCGCTCTCCGATTTTGTGAGGATGTCGGTGCGGTAGTCGGTCCGCTCGGCGTCCGCCATGACTGAGATCTTGATGCCGGCTTCCCTTTCGCCGAAGAGTTTGCGGATTTCCTCCTCGTCGGAGTATTTCCAACTCCCGAACTTGTCGGTCGTGAAGATCTTCTTGGACGATTTATACCCCACTTCCATGTAGTCGATGCCGCCGGCGACGAGCGCGTCGTACACCGAGCGGACGATCTTGACGTCGAATTTGTGGTCGTTCATAAGCCCGCCGTCGCGGATGGTGCAGTCGAAGACCTTGATCCGGGGCCGGTAGCCGATCCAGCCCTTGATGTTTTTGTCGAGCTGCTGCGAGGCGATTTTTTCTTCCATAGTTATAACTCCTTGCGAACGCGCCGGCGGCGCTTGGTTAGTTAAACACGGGGGTTTTTTTTTGTCAAGGAAAGTCACTCAGAAAGGAGAACTACGGATAGGACGCGGATAAATGGAAATAAAAAGGAAGCTGCAAAGAAAAATGTCAGGGAACGGGGGAAAAAAATAACAACATACTGATCTCTTGAGAGAAAAAGTAAACCGTCGGTTCAGTATTTCCTTCCTCCTTTCCATCCGTCCTTATCCGCGTCCCATCCGTAGTTGCCTTTCAGGGAGGATATCTTAAGAAAAACAAATTATTGCATCCAGCCCCGTTTTGTCTACAATTAATTATATCGCTATGTCAGATTTGAAGCACACCCAGGATCTGAACGTGTATATCGACAATGGCCTCTCGACGGGAGAGTTCGTCATGCATCCGAACGACGGGTTCGATCTCGGCCTCGTCACCACCCACCACCCGGTTTCGTTTTACCATGATCCGCCCACCATGCCGTCCGCCAAACCCCTGCTCGCGGGCACCATCCTCCTGCGCAACACCTGCCGCTCGGGCACGCTCGAAGTCTCGAAAAAACAGTGGGAAATGCTCGGCCGCGAAAAATCCGTCACGCTCTTCATCAAGACCGACAAGATATTCATCGTGAGCCCCCGCCCGAAGGCCGAGTAGCCCGGCTTTTGCTTTTCCCATTGATCCGCTTTGCCCACTCTCCCTGAAGAATTTCCAAGGAAGCCAGGAAAATCACCTGGTTTCCTTATAGACTCTTCAGCACGTTGAGCGTTGAGAGTGGATCTCCACCAAGAATTGACTCATCACACGAACGTGATTATTATACACTAGGTTTTTATGGAGGCAGCATGAACCGGAAACTCAAGGCCGGCGTCATCGGCGCCACCGGGATGGTGGGACAGCGTTTTATCACTCTGCTCGAGGGGCACCCGTGGTTCGAGGTGACGCTCGTCGCGGCCAGCAAGCGGTCGGCGGGCAAGCCCTACGCCGCCGCGGTCGAGGGACGCTGGAGCATGAACCGGCCGGTGCCGGACTCGGTCCGGGACCTGGTTGTCCTCGACGCCTCCCGGACGGACGACATCGCCTCAGGCGTCGATTTCGTGTTTTGCGCGGTCGACATGCCCAAGCCCGAGGTGCTCGCGCTGGAGGAGGCCTTCGCCCGCACGGAGACCCCCGTCGTCTCGAACAACTCGGCGGCCCGCGGCCTCCCCGACGTACCCATGCTCATCCCGGAGATCAACCACGGCCACCTGGCCGCGCTCGACGCCCAGAAAAAACGGCTGGGCGTGAAGCGCGGGTTCATCGTCGTGAAGCCGAACTGCTCTCTGCAGAGCTACGTCCCGGCCGTCCATCCCCTGCTCGAGTTCGGACCGATCGAGGTCCTCGCCTGCACGTACCAGGCCATCTCGGGCGCGGGCAAGACCTTCGCCTCATGGCCGGAGATGGCCGACAATGTCATCCCCTTCATCAAGGGTGAAGAAGAGAAAAGCGAGCTGGAGCCCCTGAAAATCTGGGGCACGGTGGAAGGCGGACGGATCGTCAACGCCGACTCTCCGATCATCACCTCCCAATGCATCCGCGTGCCCGTCACCGACGGACACATGGCCGCGGTCTTCGTCTCGTTCGAACGGAAACCCGCGCGTGAAGACATTCTCTCGCGCTGGCGCAACTTCAAAAGCAAACCGGCCGAGCTCAGGCTCCCGAGCGCTCCGTCGCCCTTTCTCTCCTACTTCGAAGACGACGCCCGCCCCCAGACGAAGCTCGACCGCGACCTCGGCAACGGCATGGCCGTTTCCCTCGGCCGCCTGCGCCCAGACAAGCTTTTCGACTGGAAGTTCGTCTGCGTGTCGCACAATACGATCCGCGGCGCCGCCGGCGGAGCAATCCTCATGGCGGAATTATTGAAGGCCGAAGGGCTCATCGGTCCGCGCTGAGACAACCACCCGGGCGAATGAACGGCGAAGTATCCTTCAGAAAACCCACCTCCGAAGACTACGAGCTGGTCCGAGGCATTTGGGAAGATCCCGAAACCATGGCCGCCGTCGGCGGCGTCCAACCCCGTTCAGCCGCCGAATACGCCCGCTGGTTCGAATCGGTCATGGTGCACCATGCCGACGTCAATTGCTATTTCCTGGTGTTCAGTGGAAACGATTGCGTCGGCGAGGTCAGTTTTCATCATTATGATCGGACGGCGGGGACCGCCGAGCTGAACATCAAGACGAAGACCGCCTGGCGCGGGCGGGGTATCGGAAAACGGGCCCTGCATTTCATACTTTCCGTTTTCTTCAACGAATGGGGCGGCCGCGAAATGCGGGACACCGTCTGGGAAAAAAATCCCCTTGGTCGCAACGCTCTCCTCAAATTCGGCTTCCGTGAGATAGGCCGACCCAACGGTGATTTCCTGCTTGCTTTCGAAAGAACCGATTTCTTCCAGCTAAGATCAACCTAAAGACACCATCCTCCCGGCTCCCTCTCCCTTCCTCATTCTTTTCCCTTTATCCGCGTTCATCCGCGTCCTATCCGTAGTATTTCTTCTCTACTCCGTGTTCTCCGTTCTCTCCGTGTACTCCGTGTCCTCCCCCCTCGAAAGGTTGATGAAAGCCCGTCCTTGACCAGCCCCGCCTTTTTCACCCATCATGACGGCAGAATGAACATCGGAGGAAAACACTACACCACGATCTGGCTCGACGGGAGCGATCCCGAAACCGTCAAGATCATCGATCAGCGCGCGCTGCCCTTCCGCCTCGTCATCGAGGACCTGCGCACGGTTGAGGAAGCCTGCGCCGCCATCCGGGACATGCACCTGAGGGGAGCGCCCCTCATCGGAGTGGCCGGAGCGTTCGGCATGTACCTCGCCCTGCTCCGTTCGCCCCGCGGCCGGGAAGCCGCCGCCCTGGAGGAGGCCGCGGCCGCGCTCGTCGCCACCCGGCCGACCGCGGTCAACCTCGCCTTCGCGGTGAGCCGCGTCCGCGCGGCACTCGGCTCTCGGGCCGCGCGCGGCGAAATGATCGCGGCCGCCCTGGCCGAGGCGCGGCGGATCCGGCGGGACGAGATCGATTTCTGCAGGCGCATCGGGGAGTACGGAGTGACGCTCATTGAAAAGACGGCCGTGCGTAAACCCCGCGAGCCGGTCAACATCCTCACCCACTGCAACGCCGGCTGGCTCGCCTGCGTCGACTACGGCACGGCCACCGCCCCGATCTATCGGGCGCACGACCGCGGCATCCCCGTCCACGTCTGGGTGGACGAAACGCGTCCGCGGAACCAGGGCGCCCGACTCACCGCCTACGAGCTCGGGGAGCACGGGGTGCCGCACACCGTGATCGTCGACAACGCCGGCGGGCACCTCATGCAGCACGGCCGGGTGGACATGGTGATCGTGGGGAGCGACCGCACCACGGCCGCGGGGGACGTGTGCAACAAGATCGGCACCTACCTCAAGGCCCTGGCGGCCAAAGACAATGGCGTGCCCTTTTTCGCCGCCCTCCCCTCCTCCACCATCGACTTCTCCATCCGCGACGGAGTCAAGGAGATCGAAGTGGAGGAAAGAAGCCAGGACGAAGTGAGATACATCGAGGGATTTCACGGCGAGGCGATCGTCTCCACCCGCGTGACGCCGGAGCGAAGCCCGGCCGCCAATCCCGGCTTCGACGTGACGCCCGCCCGGCTCGTGACCGGCATCATCACCGAGCGCGGCGTCGCCGAGGCGAGTGAGGCCGGATTGCGGAAACTGTTTCCGGAAGCGAAGGGATATAAAGATTGAATTCGGCCTGAGAGTGTGGATACAATCTCCATTGGGGAAGGGGAGACGAAGTCCGATCGATTGATGCGGCCGTCCGCCGGGAGGGATTCATGATAAAAACAATCACCGCGGTGTGCGCCCTGTTTATCTGTCTTTCGCACGGCCTTCGAGCCCAGGATCTGATCGCATCGCTCTGCTCGCGGACATACCGAATCGACGGGGGGACGGTTCTCGCCTTCACGGCCAAGGACGTGGAGGTGCGAACGCGCGGTGCGGGCGGCGCGGAGACGGCGTCGAAGCTCCCGATCGCCCTGTCGGTCAAGGAACGGAGTCTCTATATGCGGACGTCAGGCGATCTCAGGATCCCGGGCGCCGATCTGCCGGCCGGACGGTATCTGGCGGTCTTCGGGGGCGGCACCCTTCTCCTCTATTCAGGCGACGGCCGGGAACCTTCTTTGATCGCCTCCGACGACGGTCTTAAGCCGGAAACGGGGTATTCTCCCGGCACTGCGAGCTCCGCGCTTAAAGAAGACGGCCGCGAGTATTCGGCCGAACGTCTCCACGAACTGGTCGTCGGTTTTCCCTGGGCGGAAGGCGTCACGGGACCTGGAATCGGGCAGTCGGTCGCGCTGGGCGTCTACGGCAGCCAGTTGGTCCCGAAATCCATTAAGCTCTTTATCGTCAATGGCTTCGTCTCCTACGACCGGCCGGAGTTGTTCCGGAAAAACAATCGCGTCAAGGTGCTGGAGGTGTTCGAAGGAAACGTGAAAATCGCCGAAATCGAGCTGGCGGACTCGACCGAGCTCCAGACCTTCGACCTCTCCATCACCGGTTGGGAAGAAGTGCGCTTCGTCATCAAGGACGTCTTCCGGGGCGAACGCTTCGACGACACCTGCCTGACCATGCTCCATCCAATGGTGACGAGCGAGAGTTTTGAGGGGCTGCCGTCCGGGCCGAATGAATGAAAGGGCACGGACGTGATCTGGAATTTTTTCGTCCGGCATCCGCTGCCGTAATTACGAAAAGACCTGGTACTGAGATGGAATCGAGCCGTTCCCGAGAAACAGCAATTGACTCTTTTGAAACTCTCGTCACGGAAGCCCGGACGAAGGGGTTCGGCGGATGGGATTTTTCCTTTCTGCGCGGGCGGATGGCGGAGGGGAAGCCTTCCTGGAGTTACCGCGCGCTGGTCGAATCGAAATTATCGGGCATCGATTCGCTCCTTGACATCGATACGGGCGGCGGCGAGTTCCTCGCTTCGATAAAATCCTTGCCGCCGGTCACATGCGCCGCCGAAGGGCATCCTCCCAACGTGCCGCTCGCCCGCGCGCGGCTTGGGCCTCTGGGGGTCCGCCTATTCGATACGGCGGCGGGCGGTCCCCTGCCCTTCGGCGACGACTCGTTCGATCTCGTGATAAGCCGCCACGGCCGGCTGCCGGCGGCTGAAATCCTCCGCGTTTTGAAACCGGGAAGGTCGATCGTGACGCAGCAAGTGGGCGACAGGAACAATATTCGGTTGAACAAATTGCTCGGGAGCGCCCCGGTGTTCCGGAAAGCCTGGGATCTTGAAACCGTGGTCCGGGAAATGGAGCAAAACGGTTTCCGAATAATCGACCGTCGTGAAGAATTCCCGGCCGTCGAATTCAAGGACATTGGCGCGGTCGTGTATTATCTCAAGGCGATTCCCTGGCAGATAGCCGATTTCAGCCTGGAAAAATACCAGGACCGTCTGCGGGGAATCCATGATATGATCATGGAAGACGGGAAGCTTGAAACAACCGGCCATCGCTTCTACATCGAGGCGCAAAAGTCGTAACATGGTAAAGAGAAAGGTCCTATCGACAAAGAGAGGCCGCCCATGAAGCTCGGTATTTTTTCCTGGTACGGATTTGAGCTCCCCTTGGTCGAACGGCTGCGCGCCGTCCGGTACGCCGGGTTCGAGACCGTCATGCTCTGGTGGGAGGACAAAGAAATGGCGGATGAGGCCGGCTGCGAGGCGGTCGTGGAAGCCGTCTCGGACATCGGCCTGGAAATCGAGAACGTCCACCTGCCGTTCGGAGGGAACGACCTCTGGTCCGAGGACGAGGAGGCGCGCGAGGAGTTCGTTGAGGCGTACGTATCTCGTCTGCGCGCCTGCGGCGCGGCGGGCATACCGATGGCCGTCATGCACGTCACGAGCGGCATTGAAATCGAAGGCCCGAACCGATACGGCCTGGAGGCGATGACCCGCATCGCCGAGGCGGCCGCCCGGGCGCGAGTCACCTTGGCCATTGAAAATACCCGAAAGCCGGAGTGCGTCGAATTCCTCCTCGAGAACATCCGGAGCGATCGCTTCGGCCTGTGCTACGACACCTCTCACGGAAGGCTTTACGAACCGCACGCGTTCTCCCTGCTCGAGCGATTTCCGGACCGCGTCGCGTGTTTCCACGTCTCGGACAACGACGGCGAGGCGGACCGTCATTGGATTCCCGGCCGCGGCGTCGTCGACTGGGACGGGTTCGCCTCCCGCTTCCCCCCGCTCTATCGACGCGGCAGCTTGTCCTTGGAGGTTTATCCCGAGCGCGGAGACATCGAGCCGGAAACGCACCTGACCGACGCGTTCGCGGCCCTGCAGAGTCTCCGGGACCGAATCGAGGCCGCCCGCGGGCGTGAGCGTCAATAACGCCTCGTCCGCGGAGGTCTCCGGCTTCAACTCGACCGACGCGTTGGCGCTTTCCGCCAACAACGCGAGCTCGGTGGAAGTCAGAACCGTGGGCGCGCTCATGGGCTCGGTGACCTCGGCCTCGAGCCTCCGTTACGCCGGCACTCCCTCTGCGGTCTCAGTGAGTTGCGACGTCAGTTCGAGCGTATCGCCGCTGTGACGGGGTCGTCGCCGTCTTCCGCTCATTCGGAGCGGCCGTCGATTCGCGGCGGCGGTTTTCAACGGGGAGACTTTTCACCCATCATGCAGCCGCGCTATAATCGCCGTTACGCGGCGGCACGCGGTATATTGGAGGACATTGTATGAAAATCGCATTGCGAATCGTTTTTTCACTCGCCTGCCTGGCGGCGCTGGCGTCTATCCAGGCCTGCACGATCACGAGGGGATCGGGACGCTCGATCACGGAAGCCCGCTCCGTCGGCGGATTCACGAACGTCGATCTACGGTGTATCGGCACCGTCCGGATCTCGTTCGGGGAGAAGGAAAGCGTCGAGGTCGAGGCCGAGGACAACATCCTCCCCCTCCTCCGGACGGCGGTTGAGGGCGACACGCTCGTCATCGGCGCCGTGAAGGTGGACGATATTCACGCCTCGCTTTCCGGCTCGGGCGTGATGGAATTGGCGGGTGGCGAAGCGAAATCGCAGGACATTTCCCTGAGTGGTTCGGGATCATACAAGGCGCCCGCGGTCGAATGCAACGCTGTCATTGCCAAGGTTTCCGGCTCCGGGTCGGTCGAGGTGCGGGCTGAAAAAATCCTTGACGCACACCTGAGCGGGTCCGGCTCGGTGCGTTACGCGGGACAACCGCAGATACAATCATCAATCACCGGTTCCGGGCGATTGGAGCCCGCGACCGGCGAATGAGAATGATCTGAACCTCGGGAAAAAACGGGGGAGCGAGCCGAAAAGACCGGCTTGCCCCCCTGTTGCTCACGCCTGGCTCTTCGGCTTGGTTGAAATCCCGAAGGGCAGGTACAGCGGGCAGACGCCCAGGATGCTCGTCACGATAAACACCGCTCCGACGGCGCCGAGCACGACGGCCAGCCAGACGGGAAGCAGGTTGAGGGCGATGAGAACCGCTATGCCCGCGGCCAGAACGACTCGTACGATCCGATCAATCAATCCCATGTTTTTCTTCATGGTTTCCTCCCTTTTATTATATAGTTATTTCAAAATACATGTTTTTCTATCGATCGGTTATTTTTTTCGCAGAATCCGCAAAGCGTTCGCGAGCGCGAGCAAAGCCACGCCCACGTCCGCGAACACCGCCTCCCACATGGTGGCGATCCCGAGCGCGCCCAGGACCAGGACGAGCGCCTTGACGCCGAAGGCCAATGCCACGTTTTCGATCACGAGGCGGTGGGTTTTCTTCGAAAGGCGCACGGCCAGGGGGAGCTTGGCCAGGTCGTCGTCGAGGATCACAAGGTCGGCGGCTTCGACGGCGGCCTCCCGACCCAGCCCGCCCATGGCCGCGCCCACGTCGGCGCGGGCCAAGAGCGGGGCGTCGTTCACCCCGTCGCCGACCGCAACCACGGTCCGGCCGCGCTCGGTCTCGGCCTTGATCCGCTCGAAGCGATCCACCTTTTCCTCCGGGAGAAGCGGCGCGTAGACCTCGTCAATGCCCAACTCCGCGCCGACGGCTCCCGCCCGAGCGGGGAGATCGCCCGAGAGCATGGCGATGCGGTCCGCTCCCAGGAGCTTGAGCTCGCCGATCGCCTCCCGCGCGTTCGTCTTCACCTTCTCCGTGATCCGGATCGAGCCGGCGTAGCGCCCGCCGGCCGCCACGTGCACGACTCCGTCCCCGGCCGCCCCGTCCCCGGCGGATTCCGCCGACAACTCCACCCCCTCGAGCTTAAGAAGGCGCGCGCTCCCCACCGCCACCGGAGTTCCATCCACCAGCGCCGTCACGCCGAGCCCGGCCTTCTCATCGTAGAGATCGATCGAGTCGCGGGCCGCGGCGGAATCGCCCCGGCCGCCCGATTCCCAGGCCGAGCGAATCGCGATGGCGGCCGGGTGCGCGGAGAAAACCTCCGTCCGGCCGGCGAGCGAGAGAACCTCTTCCTCCGTGAACGGGGCGCGCGCCTGAACCGCGGCCACACGGAAGGCGTTTTCGGTAAGCGTCCCGGTCTTGTCGAACACGACCGTGCCCGCCGTGCGCAATGCCTCCACGTACCGTCCGCCCTTCACCAGGACGCCCGCGCGCGCCAGGCTCCCGATGCCCGCGGCGAAGGTGAGGGGGATCGAAAGCACCAGGGCGCAGGGGCAGGAGATGACCAGGAAAACGAGCGCGCGGTAGAGCCATGTCTGCCAGGAGGCGAGTCCGGTAAACGGCAGGGGGACGAAGGCGATGAGCGCCGCCGCGGCGACCACGAGCGGGGTGTAGACGCGCGTGAACGCGCCGATGAAATGCTCGGTCTTCGCCTTCTTGAGATTGGCCTTCTCCACGAAGTCGATGATGCGCGCCACCGCCGAGTCGGCGGCCGTCTTCTCGACGCGCGCCGTGAGCACGCCGTTCCGGTTGACTGTCCCGGCGTACAGGAGATCGCCCGGCCGCTTCAGGACCGGCGCCGCCTCGCCCGAAAGCAGGCTTGAGTCCACGTACGAGCTTCCCTCAATGACCACCGCGTCGAGCGGCACCCGCTCTCCGGGAAGGACGCGGATCGCATCGTCAATCGCCGCCTCCTCGGGCCGGATCGTCTCGAGCTCGCCGCGGACGAGCCGGTGCGCCGAGTCGGGACGCAGGGCGAGGGCGGCCTTGATCGAACGGCGCGACCGCTCCACCGCCGAGTCCTCGAGCGTGATCCCGATTTTATAAAAAAGCATGACGGCCGCCGCCTCCGGCCACGCCCCGACCGCGAAGGCGCCGGCGGTGGCGACGGTCATCAGAAAGTTTTCGTCGAAGACCCGGCCCTTCAGGATGTTGCGGAGCGCCCGCCACAACACGTCCGCGCCGAAGAGTAAGTAGGAGGCGATGAAGAACGGCAGGGTCAGCGCCGGAACGAGGTTCGCGAGGCCGAGGACGAAAAGCGGCGCGCCGGCTATAAGGGCCGCCAGTTTCAGATTCCGCATCCGCCGGGCGGCGAGCTCGCGCGAGCGCACCCGCGCGCCTTTCACCACGAGCCGGGCGCGCCGCTTCGATTCTCGGAGCACGCGCGGCGCCTGCTTCTCGTTCTCGAGATCGAGCCGGAGCTCCCCCCGGCCGAAATCAACCCGCGCCCGGCTCACGCCCTCGATCCGTCCGATCGACTCCTCGATCGTGCGCGCGCAGTCGGCGCAGCACAGTCCCATGACGAGCCAGATCTTCCGGTCGGACGCGTTGAGCATTTTCTCTCCAATGACGATTTCGGGTTCGATGTCCTTGATGACGCGCCGCGCCTCGGCGAGCACTTTCCCGGCGTCACCGTCCGCGGCCAGGTCAATGGCGAGGGTCTTGTCCAAAAAATTGAGGCGCGCCCGCTCCACGCCGGGCAGGCCGCCCACGCCCGCCTCGATCTTGTCCGAGCACGATGTGCAGCATAATCCCTCGAGCACGAGCTCCTGTTTTCTCGATTCAGCCACGCCCGCCTCCCCTTCGCCGCTCGGACGCGTGAGCAAACCCGTCGGTCAAAATCTTCGCGATATGCGCGTCGTCCAGCGAGTAGGTGACCTCCTTGCCGCTCTTCACGCCGCGCACAAGGCGCATCTCCTTGAGAAGGCGCAGCTGGTGCGAGATCGCGGACTGCGTCATGCCCAGGCGCCTGGCCAGGTCCCCGACCCGGCTCGGGGAGGAGAGAAGCGCGGTGAGGATCTTCAGCCGCGTCGAATCCCCGAAAACCTTGAAGAACGAGGCGAGGTCCTCCACCAGCCCGTTCTCCCGTAGGAGCGTTGCCAGTCCGAATCTTTCCGCCTGTACCGCCATTCAAATCTCCCCGTTCAGTTTATATATGAACGATTGTTCATATATTCATATAATAGACGAAAGAATCGGCGACGTCAAGCGATTTTCCCCGCTCCCTTTCCAAAAAAAACCCCGGTTGTCCGGGGTTGAATGACGCAAATGAAATTGATGCTAAAGCTTCAGTTCGATTCCGATGCCCCACACGCCGGCGCCGCCCATATATCCGCCTTCGAGAAGCAACCCGAAATTCGGTGAGATATGCCAGATCACGCCGTTGACCGAAGCGAAACCGAAATTGACCGGTGCCGTATACCAATATGTATCCGTCGAACCGTAGAGAGCCAGACCGGCGGAAATGAAGAATTCTATTGGAATGGGCGCCAAACCCATATGCAGCGTGGCGAGGGGACCGGCGCCCCACCAGATATATGATCCGCCGTAATAGTACCACGTTTGATAATATTCCATCGCACCGCGCGCCGCGATGCCGAAGTCGAAGGGGATGGGCCCGATTTTAAATTCGGCAATGATGAATTCCAAAGCCACCGAACCGGTAATACCCCAGGCCCAACCGACGGACACATC
Source organism: Spirochaetales bacterium (assembly GCA_016934415.1). Classification (GTDB taxonomy): domain Bacteria; phylum Spirochaetota; class Spirochaetia; order SZUA-6; family RPPD01; genus JAFGSW01. The sequence goes on from JAFGSW010000047.1 coordinate 13,627, forward strand.
GATGTTGAACTGGCCGTCCTTGTTGTAGGATTTGGCGAAACTTTTTTGCGCGAACAGGCTCGTCGCGAGCAGAAGCAGTAAAAGAACGAGTACGATTCTTTTCTTCATGTTGTGATTCCTTTCTCAAAAAAATAAGAACTGTACATTGTGGCAACCCACAATTTTTTCATAATGTACCACTTTTTTCATCAATTTACAATCGATTGGGATAAAAGTTTCGGCGATTTTCGGCAAGCGCCGATCGGCGTGCATCGGACCGCGACCGCCCGCTTCTGGCAGCATGCCGACGGCATCCCGCCGCCGACTGCCCATAACGGCTCGATTGTGCTACCATACTCCCGTTATGCCGAACCAGCTCGATGAAATCCTCCGCGACCTCGAATCCGACCCGGCCTTCCGCGCATGCGTCACCCGCCGCGAACGAATCCCGGCCCGGCCGGGAAAGTACGTCGACCTTCCGGCCGCCCTCGACCCGCGCCTCCGGAAGGCGATCGAGTCCCGCGGCATCGGCCGGCTCTACTCGCACCAGGCCGAGTGCTACGAGCTCGCCCGGGCGGGAAAGAACCTGGTGGTGGTGACGCCCACCGCCTCGGGCAAGACCCTGTGCTACAACCTGCCGGTCCTGGAAACGCTGCTCCAAGATCCGGCCGCCAAGGCCCTCTACCTCTTTCCCACCAAGGCGCTTTCCCAGGACCAGCAGTCGGAGCTCAACGAGGCGGTCCTGGGCGGCGGCATTCCGGTGAAAGTCGCCACGTATGACGGAGACACGCCCTCATCGCTCCGCGTCAGCCTGCGCGAGTCGGGCCGCATCGTCATCACCAACCCGGACATGCTCCACACGGGCATCCTCCCCAACCACACCAAGTGGATCAAGTTCCTGAAAAGCCTGCGCTTCGTCGTGATCGACGAGATGCACGCCTACCGGGGCATCTTCGGCTCGCACCTGACGAACCTCGTCCGCCGCCTCAAGCGCGTCACCCGCTTCTACGGGAGCGAGCCGCGCTTCATCCTCTGCTCGGCCACCATCGCCAACCCGAAGGAGCTCGCCGAAAAGCTCGTGGAGGAGGAGGTGGCCCTGGTGGACGACAACGGCGCCCCCTCCGGAGAACGCCACTTGCTGTTCTACAACCCGCCCCTCGTCGATCCGGTCCAGGGCCTCAGGCGGAGCACCGTCACCGAGGCCCAGGGCCTGGCCTTGAAATTCCTCAAGCGCCGGATCAAGACGATCGTCTTCGCCCGCTCGCGCCTGCGGGTGGAGCTCATCGCCTCCGCCGTCAACGCCGCGCTCAAGAACCTCTTCACCGACAACGACCGCATCCGCTTCGAGTCCTACCGCGGCGGCTACCTCCCCAACGAGCGCCGCGCCATCGAGAAGGGCCTGCGCACGGGAGAGATCATGGGCGTGGCGAGCACCAATGCGCTCGAGCTCGGCATCGACATCGGCGGTCTGGACGCGTCCATCCTGGCCGGCTTTCCCGGCTCCATCGCCTCCACCTGGCAGCAGGCAGGCCGGGCCGGCCGGCGGCAGACCGTAAGCGTATCGGTTCTCATCGCCTCATCCCTGCCCATGAACCAGTACCTGGTGAATCACCCGGAATACTTCCTCACAAAATCCCCGGAAGCCGGCTTCGTCGATCCGGACAACATGTACGTGGCGGTCGACCACCTGAAGTGCGCCGTATTCGAGCTGCCGTTCACCGACGCCGAGGTCGCCGAAGGCCGGCCCTTCTCCCCCCACACCGAATCTCTCCTGTCGTACCTCGAAGAGCACGGCGTGGTGCGGCACGCGGGCGGCACATGGTACTGGTCGGACCGCTCCTATCCGGCCGAGCAGGTCTCCCTGCGCTCGGCCGCCGCCGGCAACGTCGTCATCGTCGATACGACCGCCGGCCGGAACGAGGTCATCGGCGAGATGGACCGGCCCTCGGCCAAGGAGCTCATCTTCGATAACGCGGTGTACCTCCACCGCGGCGCGCAGTACATTGTAAAGAAGCTCGATATCGAAAACAAACGCTGCGACGTGGAAGAATCGAACGTGAATTACTACACCGACGCGGTGGTGAAAACCGACATCAAGGTGCTTAAGGAGGATGAAACCTCGGAAACGGCCGGGGTGAAGACCGTGCTGGGCGACATCCTCGTGCGCACCCAGGCAGCCAAATTCAAAAAAATCCGATTCGACACGCACGAGAACATAGGCTTCGGCGAAATATTCCTGCCGCCCGAGGAGATGCACACGCGCGCGCTCGCCCTGCTCTTCGCGACTCCGACGCGCGCCGGGGAAGCCTTCGGCCGGGTTCCCGAAACCGCGGCCGCGGCCGCCGTCGGAAGGCTCGGCTACCTCGTCAGGAACACGGCGCCGGTGTTCCTCCTCTGCGACCCGGCGGACATCGGCGTGTCGGAGAAGATCCGCGACCCGCACTTCGGCGTGAGCGCCCTGTACGTCTACGACCGCTGCCCGGGCGGTACCGGCCTGGCCGAGGCCTTCCGCGAGAAACTGCCCGAGATCCTGGCCGCCCTGCGCGAACGTCTCGGCGCCTGCCCCTGCCGGAGCGGCTGCCCGTCGTGCGTCGGACCGGTCGAAGGAACGGGCCCGACGGACGTCAAGGACGTCCTGAAGCGGTTCGTGTCGGACTGGGCCGGGTGAGAAGGGAACCACGGATGAGGAAAGGAAAAACTACGGATAAGACGCGGATAAGGAAGAGGGGATAAAGAATAGACATGAAAATGGACGATGATGAAACCGGAAGAGCTGGAAGGAGAATTGCGTTACTCATGAACCAATCTTGCCTTCCTGTCCTTTTATCCGCGTCCCATCTGCGTCATCCGTAGTTTTCTGTCCGCAAGAGTCAAACATGGGACCGACCGAATCGCTCTATGAGCACCTGAAAGCGAAAAAAACGAAGGCCGATGCGGACCGCCGGACGGCGCGGAAAGAATCCTTACCCGCCCCCGACCTTCCCGGCTTCGAGCGAACGGGGGAGTTCACCTACAAACGCGTCTTCCGCGAACCCAATCCCCTCGCCTCCCTCGGCGCGGAAGAGCCGCTTCTTTCGGCCCGCGCATCGGCCAAAGATCTTCTCTTCTTCGACGCCGAGACGACCGGTTTATCCGGCGGGGCGGGCAACCTCGCCTTTTTGCTGGGGGCGGGGCACCTTGACGGCGGCGACTTCGTCGTCGAGCAGCACTTCCTCGCCGATTTTCCCGGAGAGCCCGAGTTTCTCCGCCTTATCCGCCCTCTCCTCGACCCGGAGCGGGTATTCGTATCCTACAACGGGAGCGCCTTTGATTCGCACCTCCTCGTTTCGCGTTTCAGCCTGAACCGCATGGAGCTCTCCTTCCCGCGCCAGTACGACATTCTCCACCCGTCCCGGCGGCTGTGGAAGTCGAAGGTGGCGGCCGCGCTGGGTTCGTGCAGCTTGAAAAACGTCGAGCGGCTGGTCTTGAACGTGGATCGCGGCGAAGACATTGACGGAGCCGAGGTGCCGGAGTGCTACTTCCGCTTCCTGCGCTCGGGCGACCCGTCGTCGCTCGAGCCTGTCTTTTATCACAACCGGATCGACGTCCTTTCACTCGCCGGCCTCCTCCACAGAATTGAGTCGCTGCTGCGCGATCCCGCATCGCTCTTCGCCGCCTCGCCCGGAGACGAAGGTCTCCCTCCGGAATTCGCGGCTCTCGGCGCCATGCTCCTCGCCCTCGATCCGGTCCGGGCCGAAGACTTCCTTCGCATCGCCTTCGACCGCGGGGATTCGAGGTGCGGTCTCCTCCTCGGCTCCATCCACAAACGCCGGCGCGAATACGAAGAAGCCTTCCGCGTCTGGGAGGCCGTGTTCGCGGCCGCTCCGGCCTGGCGGTCCGGCATCGAGATCGCCATGCACTTGGAGCACCGTCGCCGCGACGCGGCCCGGGCGCTCGAAATCGTCCTCAACCTGTTGACTCCTCCCCTCCGTCCCTCGGGCGGCGCGCTCCGCGCGCTCCAGGAGCGCAAGACGCGTCTGGAAAGGAAGCTCACCCGCGGATGAAGAAAGAAAGAAAAATCGATAAGGAATCCGGGAACCCGGGGAAAGATAAAAAAAAAAGCGGGATGCAACCCCCGTTTTTTTTTCAAATATACCGAAAGACGTATTATCTTTTTCGGCGGCATCTGGTAGTATTGACGAGGGAACGGCGGACGAATTGGCCGTGCCCGTCATTTTAAAAGCTTTGAGGAGGAAAAGGATATGGGTATGGTATTGGCTCAGCTTCCGGAAAAAATCCAGAAACACCTGTCGTCGATCCTGGCCGGCACGGACATGCCGCAGGACGACAACTCTCTCGAAATTCTGGCCCACAACTGGGTCGGGAAACGGGAGATATTCGACACCATGATCAAGAACCTCGCCATGCACGAGGAGGGCTCCCTGGCGCCGGCCGACGCGCGAGCGGCCCTGCTCCTCACCTACTCGGGCTCGCTCATCGGGCTGGGACCGGAACGCGGCGACGGGCGCTGGATGGAGTACGCCAGCATCAAGCTGCGCCACAACGTGCCCGAGATCGTCGCCGTGGAGAAAACGGGGATCCAGGACATGATCGCCGTGGACGCGACGGCGTCGTTCACGGAAGGGAAGATCAAGAGCACCTCCGCGCTTTTCAAGATTGCGGTCTGCGACCCCGACGTCGATCTGGCCGAGCAGGAAAAACGGGTGAAGGAGGCGATGATCTTTCTCACCAATGTTTTCGTCAAGCTCAACCGCAAGAGCTTCGCCCCGGACGAAGCGGCGCCGGAACAGTTCAACCTGGCCTCCATGACGAAATTTTTGGCCAATAAAAACAACCTTACCCAAAAGCAGGTGAAGGCGATGCTCGCCGACTTGTTTTCCCTTATCGAGACGGGCGTGCTCTTGGGCGAGCGGGTGGCGCTGGGCAAACTCGGGAGCATATCCCTCAAACTCCGGCCGGCGCGCAAGCCGCGGGTCATGAAAAATCGCTTCACCGGCGGCGAAATCACCGTGCCGGCGATGCCCGAGCGCTACGGACCGAAAATCAGCTTCTCCAAGCGGCTCAAGGAGCGCGCCGCGGAGGTTAAGCCGGAAGCGGAGTGAATCCCGGGTCGGTCGGTAATACAGCGCATAAAAAAATAATTTTTCTTCCGGCGCGCCCGGATATATTCTATATTTACTTCAAGGAACCAACCGCCATTGGCGGAGGGAACCGGGCCAGACCCGGATCATTTCTTTGGAACATACGGGCGCCGGGGGCGTGTTTCATACCAGCCGGCGGTCCCAATTCGCCAGACGAGGTGATTCATGAACGCGTTTGGATTTCTCGCCGGGATACATCCGGTCCTGCAGGCCCTCCTCGCCACGCTTTTTACCTGGGCCGTCACCGCCATCGGCGCGGGAATGGTCTTCTTCTTCAAGTCGCTCAATCGCAAATTACTCGACGCCATGCTCGGCTTCGCGGGCGGGGTCATGATCGCGGCCAGCTTCTGGTCGCTCCTCGCGCCGTCCATCGAATTGGCGGAGGAGGTGAGCCTGCCGGGGTGGCTGCCGGCCGTCGTCGGATTTCTGGCCGGCGGGGTGTTCCTCAGGCTCGTCGACCGGATACTCCCCCACCTCCACCTCGGCGAGCCGGTGGAGAAGGCCGAGGGCCTGAAAACCACCTGGAAAAAAAGCGTTCTCCTCATTCTCGCCATCACCCTCCATAACATCCCCGAGGGGCTGGCTGTGGGCGTAGCCTTCGGGGCGGTGGCCGCCGGCATTCCCGGCACCTCGTTGGGCGCGGCGGTCGCCCTCGCCATCGGCATCGGCTTGCAGAATTTTCCCGAGGGAGCGGCCGTGTCCGTGCCCCTGAGGCGCGAGGGGTACAGCCGGAGGAAGAGTTTTTTCTTCGGCCAACTCTCCGGCGTCGTGGAACCGATCGCGGGCGTCATCGGCGCAGCCGTCGCCCTGTCCATGCGCTCATTGCTCCCCTTCGCCCTTGCCTTCGCCGCCGGCGCCATGATCTTCGTGGTGGTGGAGGAAGTGATCCCCGAGTCGCAGGGATCGGGCAATACCCACATCGCCACCCTGGGGGCGATGCTCGGGTTCGCGCTCATGATGTTCCTGGACGTTTCGTTGGGTTGAACGACGCCCACCCGTCGAGTGCATAAGAATTCTATTGATTCCACTAGTACTCAGTCAACATAATTCATGACAGTAGCATAATGGCGATTCAATTTGATGCGAGCGCTTTCTTTGGTAAAACGCCACTGA
>JAFGSW010000048.1 GCA_016934415.1 Spirochaetales bacterium
CGAAGGGTGAGCGACGATGCAAGCTTGAATCGTCAGTCATGGTTCGACAAGCTCACCATGACATAAAGTCACCCTGAGCCTGTCGAAGGGCGACTGACGATCGTTACTAAGTACTTTTTCGGCGCCCGCCGCGGGGCGCGCGCCGTTGTATAAACCGATTTTGGAAATGGAGAGTGCCATGAAGAAAAAAGCCCTGTCGATTTTCGCCGTCATCATATTCGCCTGCGCCGCGCTTCCGGCCGCGCGGGCGCAGGAGGCGGAGGAGGAGATCGCCTCCATCCATTTCATACCGGGGATGTCGCTTCCCCTGTTCGACGACGCGAGCGTCTTCGACCTCGGGGGCGGCGGCGACATTCTCGCCCGGTTCACGATTCCCGGGGTCCGGGTCCTGAGCTTCGAGGGCGGCATCGGCTTCACCCTGTCGCCCCTCAAGGTGGCGGCGGGCATGCCGGTTTCGAGCTCGCTCCTGTGGATCGGCGCGGCCCGCCTGGGCCTCGGGCTCCATGTCCCGCTCGCTCCCTGGCTCGTGCTCGGCGCGTCCGCGCACGGCGGGTATTACATCGGCGGCTTCATCTCCGATCCCCCCGATCCCACGAGCGGCAGCGATCCGATGCTCGACGCGGGGCTCCAGATCGACCTCAAATTCTCCCCCTACATGAGCCTGGGCGTGGGCGCCTCCTACCGGATGCTCTTCGGCCTGTCGAACGACCTGCTCCTGAACCTCGGCATCTCCTACCATTTCCCGATCATCAAGGGCGGCACCATGCTGGGGCCCCAGTCCAAGCCGTACCCCCAGCTCGAGCTCTCCAACCTCACGCTCGACGACGTCTTCCCGGTCTTTTACGCGTATTACTCGGACCACCCGCTCGGAAAGCTGCAGATCAGGAACTCAGGCAAGATCCCCCTGGAGAACGTGACGGTCAAGGTCCGGGTGGGCGAGTACATGGACAACGCCACGCTCTGCAAGGAGATTCCCTTCGTCACCGGCGGCGCCAAGCAGAGCGTCGACCTCGTCGCCCTCTTCAATGACAAGATCATGAGCATCACCGAGAACACCAAGATGCAGATCAACGTCCTGGTGGAGTGCACGGTGGCCGGGGAAAAATACGGCAACGAGCTCGTCGGCGCCCTGACGGTCTACGACCGCAACGCCATGACCTGGAGCGACGACCGGCGCGCGGCGGCCTTCGTCACCATGAAGGACCCGGCCGTGCTCAAATTCGCGAAGAACGTGACGAGCTTCATCCAGAGCAACCGCTTCAAGGCCCTGCCCAAGAACCTCCTCACCGCCCTGGCGTTCTTCGAGACCCTGCGCAAGTACGGCATGAGCTACGCGGTGGACCCGACCACGCCCTTCACGGAAAAATTCAAGAACAAGACCTCGGTCGATTTCCTCCAGTTCCCGCGCCACACCCTCGAGTACAAGGCGGGCGACTGCGACGACCTCTCCATCCTCTACTGCGCCCTCCTCGAGAGCGTCGGCGTCGACTCGGCCTTCATCACCGTGCCGGGCCACATCTACGCCGCGGTCTCCCTCGACATGACCCCGGCCGAGGCGCGCCGCCGGCTCCAGAGCTCCGGCGACCTCGTCTATAAGGACGGCACTGCCTGGCTCCCGGTCGAGGTCACCGCCCTCTCGGGAGGGTTCCTGGCCGCCTGGCAGTCCGGCATCAAGCTCTGGAAGGAACAGGACGCGCGCGGGCAGGCGCGCTTCATCCGGATCAAGGACGCCTGGAAGGAGTACGATCCGGCCTACGCGCCCGGCGAGGGCTTCACGCCCGCGCTCCCGGCCGAGGACACGATCGTGCGCTCCTACCTGGAGGAGCTCAACAAGCTCATCGAGCGCGACCTCTACCCGCAGACGAAAAAGCTCGAGGGGCGGATCAAGGCCGACCCGAAGAACCAGGCCCTCGTCAACAAGCTCGGCGTGCTCTACGCCCGCTACGGCGCCTACGACAAGGCCGAGGCCGCCTTCAACCGCGTCCCGAAAAAGGACTCGTACCAGCCGACCCTCGTCAACCTGGGCAACATCGCCTTCCTGAAAAACGACATGAACGGCGCCCGCCGGTATTACGAGCGGGCCTTCGCCAAGGACCCGAACGACGGCGCCGTGCTCCTGAACCTCGCCAAGCTCGAATACGAGCAGGGCCAGTACGAGAAGACCGAGGTCTACTACGGCATGCTCAAGAAGCGCGACGCGTCCCTCGCCTCCAGGTACGGCTACCTGGCGATGAAGGGCGAGGGCGGAGACGCCCGCGCCGCCCAGGCGGACGCCTTGAAGGAACAGGTCGCGTGGGGGGAGTAGGCTGAACTTGGCTGAACCACAGAGACACAGAGACACAGAGAACATAGAGGAGGAAGGGAGCACGGAGGAGGAAGGAAGAAGAGAGAAGAGAACTACGGATAGGACGCGGATAAGACGGATGACACGGATGAAGAAGGAAGAAGAGGGAAGAGAACTACGGATAGGACGCGGATAAGACGGATGACACGGATGAGGAAGGAAAAGAACTA
>JAFGSW010000049.1 GCA_016934415.1 Spirochaetales bacterium
GGAAGACAAGCTGCCGGAGCTTCTACCTCATCGGATCGACCCGGAATTGCTCAAAAATGTCTGACTGGGGAGAAATTGGCGCTTACGTTTCTCTTTTCTTTGTTCCTATCTTATTCAACGGCTTTCTTCGGCGTCATCCTTGATTCCATAGCGTAAGCGAAAAAAAGCCGTCTCCCGCATATCGCGGGAGACGGCCGCATTCGCTTTCTTTACGCAGCTTTACTTCTTTTTACCCTTTTTGGCCGGGGCCTTCTTGGTCGCCTTGGCCTTTTTCGGCGCCGGCTTTTTCGCCGCTTTTTTGGCCGTCGGCTTTGTAGTCGGTTTTTTAGCCGCCGGCTTTTTGGCGGCTTTTTTCGCGGCCGGCTTGGGCTTGGCCACGGGGGCCTTGGCGGCTTCGACGGCCGCCTGCGCCGCCGCCAGCCTGGCGATGGGCACGCGGAACGGCGAACAGGAAACGTAATTCATCCCGACCTTGTGGCAGAATTTCACCGAATCGGCGTCGCCGCCGTGTTCGCCGCAGATGCCGACCTTGAGCTTGGGCCTTGCCGCGCGGCCTCGGTTGATGCCAAGCGCTATGAGCTCGCCTACGCCTTCCTGGTCAACCGACTGGAACGGGTCAACCGGCAGGATTTTCTGTGTCAGATAATCGGGCAGGAAACTCCCGATATCGTCGCGCGAGAACCCGAAGGTCATCTGCGTCAGGTCATTCGTGCCGAATGAGAAGAATTCCGCGGTTTCCGCCATCTTGCCGGCGGTGAGAGCGGCGCGCGGGATTTCGATCATGGTGCCGTACATGAAGGGAATTTCCTTGAGCCCGAGCTTCCGGCAGGTTTCCGCGTACACTTTGTCCACCAGCGCCTTCTGGTGCTTGAGCTCGTCGGTGGTGCAGGTGACGGGGATCATGATCTCGGGGAAGGCCTTGCCGCCTTCCCTGGCGATTTCGGCCGCCGCCTCGAGAATGGCGCGCACCTGCATTTCGGTAATTTCCGGGTAGGTGACGCCGAGTCGCACGCCGCGGTGGCCGAGCATCGGGTTGTTTTCGCGCAGGCTTTCCGCGCGCTTGGCGAGCTCCGTCTGGTCCACGCCGAGCTCGGCGCCCAGGGCGGCGAGCTTCTGCGGATCGTGCGGAACGAACTCGTGCAGGGGAGGATCGAGGAGGCGGATGGTGACCGGAAGTCCCTTCATCACCTTCAGGGTGGCCTTGAAGTCGTTCTTGACGTAGACGGACAATTCGTCGAGCGCCCGGCGGCGTTCCTGGACGGTCTTCGACATGATCATCTTGCGGAGTAAAAAGAGCGGTTTGTCGCTGCCCTCGCCGTAGAACATGTGCTCGGTGCGGAACAGGCCGATGCCTTCGGCCCCGAACTGGAGGGCCTTGGCCGCATCCTTGGGCGTGTCGGCATTGGTCCGGACGCCGAGTACTTTCTTCTGGTCGACAAGCTTCATGAGATCGCGGTAGGATTGGTTGTGATCGAGGTCGACGTCCACCAGGTTGAGGGCGGTTTCATAGACGAGACCCTTCGTCCCGTTCAACGAGATCCAATCGCCTTCCCGCACCGTCGCGCCGCTCTTGGTGTGAAACGACGTGCCGTCGGCGCCGATTTCGAGGTCGCCGCACCCGACGATGCAGCACTTGCCCCAACCGCGCGCCACCAGGGCCGCGTGGGACGTCATGCCGCCCTTCGAGGTGAGGATGGCCTGCGACTTGTGCATGCCGTCCACATCCTCGGGCGACGTCTCCTCGCGCACGAGGATGACTTTCTCGCCCCTAGCCGCCCAGGCGACCGCGTCCTGCGAGGTAAAGACGGCGCGCCCGGTGGCGCCGCCCGGACCGGCGGGCAGCCCCTTGGCGATGGGTCGGGTGGCCAGTTCGGCCTTGGGATCGATCATGGGAAGCAGGAGCTCGACGAGCTGGTTCGGGGCGACGCGCATCACCGCTGTGGTGGTGTCGATGAGCTTCTCCGCGAACATCTCCGTGGCCATGCGTACGGCGGCCACGCCGTTCCTTTTTCCGACGCGGCACTGGAGCATGAACAGCTTCCCTTTTTCTATGGTGAACTCAATGTCCTGCATGTCCTTGTAGTGCTTTTCCAGGCGGCCCTGAATCGAATTGAGCTCGCGGTAGCAGGCGGGCATGGTGGATTCGAGGGTGGGGAGACTGCGGCTCTGGTCGTTTTTAGAATATTCGTTGATCGGCGCCGGGGTGCGGATGCCGGCCACGACGTCTTCGCCCTGGGCGTTCACCAGGTACTCGCCGTAGAACTTGTTCTCGCCGCTGCCCGGGTTGCGGGTGAAGGCGACGCCGGTGGCGGAGTCGTTGCCCATATTGCCGAACACCATGGACTGGACGGTGACCGCCGTGCCCCATTCTTCGGGGATTTTTTCGATGCGGCGGTACTCAACCGCGCGCTTTCCGTTCCAGCTCATAAACACGGCGCCGATGCCGCCCCAAAGCTGGTCGAGCGGGTTCTCGGGGAAAGGCTGCCCGAGCACGTCTTTCACGATCTGCTTGAACTCCACGACCAGGTCGGCCAGTTCCTTGGCGGTGAGCTCGGTGTCAAGCTTGTAGCCCTTCTGCTTTTTAACTTCTTCCAGGCGCTCGTCGAGGATCTTGCGCACGCCCTTGCCGCCCTTGGGCTCGATGCCTTCGGCTTTTTCCATGACGACGTCGGCGTACATCATGATCAGGCGCCGGTACGCGTCGTAGGCGAAGCGGGCATTGCCGGTCTGGGCGATGATGCCCTTGACCGTCTCGTCGTTCAGCCCCACGTTCAGAACCGTGTCCATCATGCCCGGCATGGAGCGCCTCGCCCCGGACCGCACGGACACGAGGAGTGGATTTTTCCCGTCGCCGAATTTCTTGCCCATCAATTTCTCCACCCGGGCGAGGGCGACGGGCACATCCGCCTTTAGTTCCTTCGGATACGACCGCTTGTTCTGGTAATAGTACGTGCAGACTTCTGTGGTGATCGTAAAACCGGGCGGCACCGGCAATCTGAGGTCGGGATGGCCGGCCATTTCCGCCAAATTGGCTCCCTTGCCTCCTAAAAGGTTTTTCATCGATTCGTTGCCGTCGGCCTTTCCGCCGCCGAACGAGTATACGTATTTCTTGTTGGCCATTTTTATGTTCCCTCCGGTTAAGATTTGGATTGAAGAGCGTGACGACACGTCAGGTGTCCATTCACAGCCGTGTTTACGTCATTTAAAATGATGCCTCACGAGTCATTTTAGCATCACCGTGACATGACAGAATACTCTAATTGAAAGCCCAGTACGTGTCAATAAAAAAGTGAGCCCTCCCAAAAGAGGCAGCCGCACTTTTTTACAAATAAAGATTTTCTCCTTCTTTTTTCATCTTTTTTTTTGAATCTAAAAAAAGAAGGCTGTCCAGGGAGGACAGCCTTTTTCAGCCCATCAGTTCATTACGTACGACTTCAGAAGCTGGCTCCTGGTGGGATGCTGCAGCCGCTTGATCGCCTTTTTTTCGATCTGCCTGATTCGTTCCTTCGTCAGCCTGTACTTATCTCCGATCTCTTTCAAGGACATCGGCCGCTTGCCGTTCAGCCCGAAACGGTATTGGAGAATCTCGGCTTCCTTTTCGGAGAGCGTGGCAAGAATGGTATTGATGTCTTCCCGGAGAGATTTTTCTATCATGACCTCGTCCGGAGCCCGGTAGAGCTCGTTTTCAACGAAATCGCCGACCAGGCTCGCGTCCTTGTCCTGGTTGACCGGGGATTCCAGGGAAATGAGATCCCGCGATATATTGATGAGGTCCGACACGTGATTCTTGTCCAGCTCCAGGATGTCAGCAATGTCCTTGATCTCCGGGTCCATGCCGTTCTCGGTTTGGAGGTTTTTCCTCGCCTTTTCAATCTGTACCAGCTCGTTGGCTCTGTTGAGGGGCAGCCTGATCATGCGGGATTTCTCACAGATCGCCTTGAGAATGGCCTGCCTGATCCACCAGACCGCGTAGGATATGAAATGATAGCCGCGGTCCACGTCATAACGCTCGATGGCGTTCATCAGGCCGATGTTGCCCTCGCTGATGATATCCACCAGGGGCAGGCCCTGGTTTTGATATTTCTTGGCCACGTTGACGACGAAGCGGAGATTCGCCCGAATGAGGGCTTCCTGCGCTTTTTTATCGCCTTTGGCGGCCTGACGGGCGTAATAGTCTTCCTCTTCCCGGGTGAGAAGGGGTATTCTATTAATTTCCTTCAAGTATATCGAAAGGATATTTTCATCTTCCGAAAAACTTGATTTTTCCTTTTTTTTCTTTAACGCTATAGCCATAATCAACTCCAATCACTAAATATAATGCAATTCACGTGCCAACTCCGCTTTTTCGGAGATCAAACAAATTCTTACAGAGTAAGTATTTATTAAAACATCCGTGGGTCTAAAAAAGTTACTAAAACGGTTGAGTCATTATGCCACTATTTTGTTATTTTATGATTTTTTATGCGTCAAAAAACGTCTTTTATAAGCTCTTCCACGGAAGGAGTCCGCCCGCAGCACATTGCGAACGGCAGCCCGCTGCCGCAGAAACAGCGCGCCGGCGATACATTGTTCTCGGTGTTGTTGAAATTGACGCTTAATACTGAATCGCCGATGCAGCGCGGCATGATGACGTACGGAAATGGAATCACGACGCGGTGAAACAGCCTCCGCTTTTCCTCGATCGATTTGCCGCGCAACAAGCCGTGCTTTTGAAGGTTGTTCCAATAGTCCCGGGTCAACTCGAACACCACGTCCTGCTCCGCGTGCGTCGAGAACTTTTTCCCGCTCTTTTTTTCGAGATAACGGCCTATCTGGATCGAGTAGAAAGCATTTCGGTCGTCGAGCTCCTCGCTCGCCTGGCGCAGCATCCCGTAACCGTTCGCGTACCGCTCGATCATTTTTTTGATGCGCCTCTGTTTTTTAATGCGATTGGCGGTAATCCAAAGCTTGACGGCGCCCGCATACCAGCCGAGGCGCTTCAGGGAGATTCCCAGAAAATAAAGGATATCCGACGAACAACCGCATTCGCACGGAGGGCACGACCTCCACGATCGCGTGAAAAAATGAAGGGCGCGCCTGGACTGATGCCGGGCGAGAAAGTGTTTCCCCTTTTCAAAATCCAGTTTCCATTGTTCCATGAGCACCCGCTCGAAAAGGAAACCTCCCCCACTCCAAAACTCTCACCGTATCGGTTTGAGAGCAGCCCCCTTTTTTTTGTTGATACCCTATAATACTCAAATCGAAAAAAAACGACAAGAAATTTTATTTTTCTTGACGTATCCGCCATAGAAATTGTAAATTAGTAGCGTTCAAAACAATCCAGCACATTATATAGCATACATTGCAACAAGGAGGCAGGATTATATGAAAATTAAACCGCTTAATGACCGGGTCCTGGTGAAGGTCAAAATGGAAGAGGAAAAAACCGCCGGCGGGATCTTCATTCCGCAGACCGCCCAGGAAAAAACCCAACAGGGAACGGTCCTGGCCGTCGGGGATTCCCAGGACATCAAGGTGAAGGTGAACGACGACATCATCTTCGACAAATACTCGGGCACGACGATCAAGGTGGAAGGCGAGGAACAGCTCATTCTCAAGAATCAAGACATCCTGGCCGTCGTTACCAAATAATATTCGCCGATCATAAAAGAGAAGAGCTTGCGATCCTCCGGGGACGACAAGCTCTTTTTTTTATTCCAAAAGAGAACCACCGGCTTTGCCGGCAGTCGTTTACTGCGCCGGATCGACCGGCGGTTCGGCGTTCACCCGAAACGCTTCGAAAAAACTTTCGATTCGATCGATCACCGCCTTCCGCCCGTTCAGGATCCGGGCCGTTTCGGGCAGCGATTCCAGAAAATACCGGCCGTAGCTTTTTTTCAAGACCCGCGAATCCAGGATCAGGACCACCCCCTTGTCGGCCTTCCTGCGCATCAGCCGGCCGAAGCCCTGCCGGAGCCTCATGACGGCGTCCGGCAGCGATAATTCCATGAACGGGTTGCCGCCCCGCTCCCGGATCCGCTCGAGCCGCGCCCGCGTGACCGGCTCGGTGGGGACGCGGAAAGGCAACCGGCAGAGGATCACCGCCTCGAGCGTCTCCCCCGGGCTGTCCACCCCTTCCCAGAACGAATCCGTGGCGAAGAGGACGCTCGTCGTCTCATGATTGAACCGGCGGAGGAGGCGGAAGCGTTCGTCATCGCCCTGCTTCAGGACCTCGATCCCCGCCTTCCGCAAGCCGTCCTTCACGTTGAGATGCACCCGGTTCAGGAGATCGTAGGAGGTGAAGAGGACAAGCCCCCTGCCCTCGCTCACCAGGAGCGTCTCGAGGACGGTCTCCTGCAGGTATGCCTGGTATCCCTCCTCGTCCGGCTGGGGCGCGTCAGCGGGCACCGCCAAGAGCACCCGTTTCGCGTAGGGGAACGGCGAAGGGAAAACTCCCTCTTCGGGAGTCCGGGATTCGTAATCCTTGAGCCCGACCCGTGATTTCCAGAAATCGAAGCCCGCGCCGACCCTGAGGGTGGCGGAGGTGAAGACGATCGTCCGGTAGGGCTCGTAAAAGGCTTCGCGCATGAGCGCGGCGACGTCGAGCGGCGTCACCACGAACCGGAGCGCGGCGTCTCCCCGCGAGGTGTGGAAACTTTCCAGCCAGAAGACCTTGTCCCCGGCCCGCTCGCGCTCGAGGAACTGTTTTACAAGCGAGGAAACGCCGAGCAGGCGCCGCAGCGCCAGGCGAATGCCGTATTCGGTCGCATCGTCTTCATCCACGGGTCGTTCCGACTCGTTGAAAATATCCTCCCAGGCGTTCACCAGGTCGGTGATCGCCCCGTCCAGTTCCCTCATCGGCTCAAACAAACCCGCCTTGAGATCGTCCGCCCGCAGGTCGGCCAGGCCGACGCTCCTCTCGAGCCCGGTGAAGCCGAGGGCGCAGGCGTTGAGCGTTTCGGCCTTCTCGATGAGCCCTTTGACCAGGTCAGGAATCCGCCGCAGACCAGCCAGGTCGGGAAGCCGTCGCCGCAGGAGGAGCGCGAGGCCGGTCGCGCGGCCCCGCCGCTCGCGGTAGAGGCGTCCGGCGATCTTGCGAACGGTAAACTTGCTCATGCTCTCCGAAAAAAACGAGGTGGCGGATTTCTCGACATTGTGCGCCTCGTCGAAGACGACCCGCTCGAACGGGGGCAGAACGCCGCCGGCCGCGTACTCCCCTCCCTCGCGCCGCACGCTTACGTCGGACAACAGAAGATGGTGATTGACCACGAGCAGCCGCGCCCGGGCGGCGTCGCGGCGGGCGCGGAGCACGAAACAATCCTCGCGGCGGCTGCAGCGGAGGCCAAGGCAGGCGTCCGCTTCGGAACAGACCTCGCTCCAGAGCGCGTCGTTGGGGTAGAAGGAAAGATCGGTGCGGGCGCCCGTGGGCGAGGTGAGGGCCCACTCCTTGACGGCGAGAAGCTCGTCGTTCCGTTCCTCGAAAAGCGAGTTCTCCTCGAGGGCCTCGCGCAGCCGCTCGCGGCACAGGTAATTGCCCCGGCCCTTGATGAGCGCCGCCTCGATCCGCCGGGGCAGCATCTTTTGAACGAGCGGAATGTCCTTTTCGAGGAGCTGCTCCTGCAGGTTGATGGTGGCGGTGGAGACCGCCACCCGTTCCCGGTTCTGCGAAACCCAAAACATGGCGGGGATGAGGTAGGCGAGCGATTTCCCGACGCCGGTGCCGGCCTCGGCCACGATGATCTTGTTGTCGTTGAAAGCCGCCGCCACCCGGCCGAGCATTTCGATCTGCGTCTCGCGCTCCTCGTAATCCGGGTACAGCTTCGCGAAGGCGCCGTCCGGTTCGAGGAGGGCTTTCAGGGCCGGGATATCGAGCGGGGTGAGCTCCTCCCTTGGCACCGGCTCGGCGACCACCGTGAGCCTCTTCACCCTGTTGTCGACGATGTAAAAACCGACGCCCCGGTCGCCCAGCTCGGCCGCGATGTTGACGTCCGGAAGCGAGGGTTTGAGCGTCCCCGAGGGGTGGTTGTGGACGACGACGTCGCCTTTTTCCGCGAACGGCCGCAGGGCCGGCACGCGGCTCTCCGTGCCCCGGGCCACGACCCGGATACCCGTCACGCGGCCGTCCCCGTCCAGCGTCCCGATCGCGAACACTTCGCCGCCGCCGTGCCCTGCGATTTCCTCCCGGAGGGCGGCCGAGGCCTCGTCGGTAAACCTTTCGCCGATTTCCATTTTCTACGGCTCCGAAAGCAGATCGATGAGGGAAATGAGGAAGTCCGTCATCCGCGAGCTCAAGCGCCCGCCCGCCGCGATCACATCGGCGTGGGAGAGCGGCTTGCCCCCCGTGCCCGCCGCCCGGTTGGCGACCAGGCTTACGCCGACGACGTTCATTCCCAGGTAACGGGCCGCGATCGTCTCGAGCACGGTGGACATGCCGACCAGGTCCGCGCCCAGCTTCTCCAGCATGGCGATTTCGGCCGGCGTCTCGTAGGAGGGGCCGGGGAGACCGGCATAGACACACTCGGGGAGATCGGGATATCGCGACCGGATGCGCGCGCGCAGCCCTCCCGAATACGCCTCGGTCATGTCGGTAAAGCGGCTGCCGCGCTCCTCGGGAGGCGATCCCTTGAGGGGATTGAGCCCGGTCATGTTCAGATGATCGCGGATGAGGGCGACGGTGCCCGGTTCCAGGTCTTTCCGTATGCCGCCCGCGGCATTGGTGAGGACGACCGTCCGGACGCCCAGCCGGTGGAGCAGGGCGATCGGAAGCACGACCTCGTCCGCCGAGAAACCCTCATACGAGTGAAAACGACCGCCGCACATCGCCGCCCGGTCGCTGATTTTGAGCAGCCCGGGATGGCCCTTGACCGTGGGCCTCGGAAATCGTTTGATGCGCGCAAACGGAATCTCCCGCCCGTCGATCCTTTCGAGCGCGCCGGAAAGCCCGGAACCGGCGACGATGCCCAGAGACGGCCTGAACGGACACAGACGCTCCACGGAACGGTACGCGTTCTCGACTCGCTTGAAAAAGGCATTGTCCACGATTACCCTCCCGGTTTCGGCTTTCCGAATCCATTCTATTCGAAAAGCGATCACCTGCAAAGAGGCGGGAATTCTCGCTCTGCTTGGAAGAGGACGCGGAGCGCACCCCTCGACTCGCTTGAAACTACGTTGCGGGATTCGCTCGGGGAACGTTCGCTGAGCCCCTCTGCTCCGTTCAGGATACACTCCGTCGAGGGATGTCCTCCCGGAAACGATGGATGACAGGCGACCGATAATGCGCTTATAATAAAGCCGGACCCGAGGTGCCGTCGATGCAGCAAAATTCTCCCGACCCCTTCATCCTCACACCCTCGAATCCCGGTGCGACGTTCGAGGAAAATGTCATCGGCCTTTTTGCGTCGATCCATCCCCTCGACCTCGTCCCGAGGGCCGGCTGGCTCCTGCGAGGCGTGCCGCGGCCGGAAAGCGTGGCCGCCCACAGCCATTTCCTGTCTCTTTTGACCCTGCTGTTTATCGATCGTTATCCGGGGAAATTCAACCGGGACAAGGCGCTCACCCTCGCCCTCATCCACGACCTGCCCGAGGCGTTTCTCATGGACATCCCCATGCCGGTGAGCGACCGCCACCTGGGCGAGGCGAAAAAAGAAGCCGAAACCTCGCTCACCGCCGCCCTGTTCGACGGATTCGCGCCGCGCTACCTCGAGTGTTTCCGCGAGCTCGAGGCGAGAGAAACGCCCGAAGCGAAGCTCGTGGCCGGCCTGGACAAGGCGCAGATGATGCTGAAAGTCGTCGGCTATGAAAAGTCGCATTGGGGAAACCTCGAGGAATTCTGGGAAAATCCCGCCAATTTCAGGGATGACGGCGTACAGGAAGTGTCCGCGCTTTTCGACGCCGTCTGCGCAGCCGCCGGGCGAAAACGTCCGAAAGGGTAGATCGTTCTTTTTTTCGGGTCCCGGACCGTGAAAAACGTTCAGAACCGGAGGCGCCGGGAGAGTGAACGATTTCCCCCGCGAACCGGATTTTTTCGTTTGCCCCGCTATGCGTTGATCGAAAATATTGGTATGATTGTCACACTGAAATAACGAGAGTATCTTAAAAAGGCCCCTTTTTTCACCTTCCTGGGAAAAGATAGTTAAGGGAAACGTGTCGAAATCAGTTGAACGGGAGTATTTTACCAATGTCCGAATTTTCGAACCTGCGCAACATCGGGATCATGGCCCACATCGACGCGGGAAAAACGACCACGACGGAACGCATCCTCTTTTACACCGGTAAAAGTCACCGCATCGGCGAGGTGGACGACGGCGAAGCGACCATGGACTGGATGGAGCAGGAACAGGAGCGCGGCATCACCATCACCGCCGCCGCCACCACCTGCTTCTGGCGCGATTACCGGATCAACATCATCGATACGCCGGGGCACGTGGACTTCACCGCCGAGGTCGAACGCTCCCTCCGCGTCCTCGACGGCGCGGTGGCGGTATTCTGCGGGGTGGGCGGCGTCGAGCCCCAGTCGGAGACGGTCTGGCACCAGGCGGACAATTACCGGGTGCCGCGCCTCGCCTTCATCAACAAACTCGACCGCGTCGGGGCCGATTTTTACGCCGTCGTCAAGGAAATGAAGGAAAAGCTCAAGACCGAGCCCCTCGTCATCGAGCTTCCCATCGGCCGCGAGAACGATTTCGAGGGCGTCGTCGACGTCCTCAACCAGCAGGAGATCCGCTGGGACCAGAACGATCAGGGTGTGTCGATGATCGTCTCCCCCGTCGACGCGAAACGGCGGGAGGAGGCCCTCCATTACCGCGAGGCCGCCATCGAAACCCTCTCCTCCCTTTCGGACGAAATCACCGAGCTCTACCTCGAGGGAAAGGAAATCCCCCTCCCCCTCGCCAAAAAGACGATCCGACAGGCCACCATCGACCGCAAAATAACCCCCGTGTTCTGCGGCGCGTCGCTGCGCAACATCGGGGTCCAGCCCCTGCTGGACGCGATCGTCGACTACCTCCCGGCTCCGGACGAGCTGCCGCCCATCGTCGGCGTCAACGTCAAGCACGAAAAACCGGCCGAAGTCCCGTGCCGCACGGACGCGCCCCCGGTGGGCCTCGTCTTCAAGATCCACAACGACAAGGAGGCGGGCAGCCTGTGCTATGTCAGGCTCTACTCGGGCATGGTCAAGAAGGGGGAGGTCTTGTTCAACATCAACAAGCGCAAGCGCGAGCGCTGCACGCGGCTCCTGCGCATGCACGCCAACAAGCCGACGCACATCGACACCCTGTCCGCCGGGGACATCGCGGTCGTCGTCGGGTTCAAGATGGCCCAGACGGGCGACACGGTGGGGAGCGAGGGCTTCCAGGTGGCCCTCGAGTCGATCAAATTCCCCGAGCCCGTCATCTCCATCGCCATCGAGCCCAAGACCTACTCCGAGGGCAACAAGCTCAAGGACGTGCTCGCCGTTCTCTCCAAGGAAGATCCGACCTTCACCGTCAAGGAAAACGCCGACACCGGCCAGCTCATCATCTCCGGCATGGGCGAGCTCCACCTCGACGTCATCGTCACCCGCATCATCAAGGACTTCAACGTCGACGCCAAGGTCGGAAAACCGCAGGTTTCCTACCACGAGTGCATTTCCCGGCCCGTCACCCATAATGAAAAATACCACAAGCTTCTCGGCGGCAAGGAACACTCGGCCGAGATCACAATCAAATTGGAGCCCCTTCCCCGCGGTTCGGGCAATACATACAGAAGCCTCGTGGGAACGGACATTCTGCCCGAAGACTGCCAGGAGGCGGTCAAACGCGGCGTTCTCAATGCCATGAGCTCGGGCGTGGGGTTCGGCTACCCGACGATCGACATCGGCGTCGTTCTCACCGGCGCCGTCTTTGCCGAATCCGGCTCGAGCCCGCTCGCCTTCGAAGCCGCCGCCGCGCTCGGTTTCGACGCGGCCTGCCGTCAGGCGGATCCCGTCATCCTCGAGCCCATCATGATTGTTGACGTGTTCACGCCGGCGGATTTCCTGGGCGACGTCATCGGCAATATCAACGCCCGGGGAGGCAACATTTTGAGCCTCACCTCCAAGACCGCCGTCGAGCACATCCGCGCAGAGGTGCCCCTGAGCCGGATGTTCGGCTACTCGACCACGCTGCGCAGCTTGAGCCAGGGCCGGGCCACCTTCGCGATGGAGTTCTCACACTTCGCGAAGAAGAATGAGAAGAAACAATAAGGAAGCCGGGAAAAGAGAGAAAAGAAAAACTACGGATAGGACGCGGATGAAGAGGGAAAAAAGGAAGAGAAAAAAGAGTTTAATCTCTTATCCTTTCCTCGTTTTTCTCTCTTTTTTTTATCCGCGTTCATCCGCGTCATCCGTAGTTTTTCTCCTCTCCCTCTGTTCCCGGGAATCATGGAAATGTCGTCGAAGGAAAGAGTTTTGTTGGGAAAAGAAAGGCGTCCGGGATGAAATCGATCAGGGAACGATACGGCGGGTGGGCGCTGGTGACGGGCGCGTCGGCGGGGATCGGCGAGACGTTCGCGCGGCGATTGGCTGAAGAAGGTCTCGACCTCATCCTCGCGGCGAGGCGGATCGACCGCCTGCTGGCCCTGCAAACGGATCTGGAAAAATCGCACGGCATCAACGTCCTCCCGCTCGAGATCGATCTCACCGCGGACGATTTTCTGCCGCGACTGGTTTCGGCCGTGGGCGATCGTCCGGTGGGAGTGCTCGTCAACAATGCCGGCTTCGGCCTGAACGGCGATTTCCTGGACAACGATCCGGACCGGGAGGCCGACATGGTCCTCCTCAACTGCCTGGCGCCGCTCAAGCTCACCCGCCATTTCGCGCGGCTCATGGCGGACCGCGGGAAGGGCGCGATCATTTTCTTGAGCTCCATCGGCGCCAACCAGCCCGCTCCCCAAAACGTCACCTACGCGGCCACCAAAGCCTTCGACCTTTTTTTGGGCGAGGGCCTTTCGTACGAGCTCAAGCGAAAAGGGATCGACGTTCTCACCGTCATGCCCGGCCCCACCCGCACCGAATTTCAGGAGGTCGGCAATTATACCGCCGGCTCCGGCATGCGCGCGCCGCACGACGTGGTGCGCACGGCGCTTCGGTCCTTGGGAAAACGCATGTCCGTTACGGACGGATTCGGCAATAAGTTCATGACGTTTTTCGCCCGGCGCATGCCCAGGAAATGGGTCATCGCGGCGGCGGCGGCGTACATCAAAGGGTTTTCGAACGACAAGTGAGAAGGGAACCACCGATAACACTGATGAGGAAGGGAAGAAGGGAGAAGTTCAATAAGGAAGCCAGGAAACCAGGAGAAGAGGACATGAATGAGAAAAGAAAAAAGGGAAAAACGTTCCCCGAGCTCATTTCGCAACGCAGTTTCAAGCGAGTCGAGGGGAACGGCGACAAGACGGTTGTAAGTAGTACGCACTCGATCATCTTTTCTTCGCACACTTTTTTCGCCCTTCTGCCTTCCTGGTTTTCTTGTTAGCTCCTCCTTCTTTCCTCATCCGTGTCATCCGTTCTTATCCGTGTCCTATCCGTGGTTCCCCCTCTTTCTCCCTCTTCGGTGTGATCGGTGGTCCCCTGCATCAGTTGACGAGAAGTTGGGTTTTTGCTAGATTCAATTGTGTGTAGTCAAACAATCACGCCCTCCTGTTCGTGCCGGCTGAAGCACTATTGCGGCGTGGCCGGGGTATCCTCCTTGAAGGAGGCCAACCTGCCGCAGAAGCTTTTTTACGCGCTGTTCTCCCTTCAGCACCGGGGGCAGGAATCGGCGGGAATCACCTATAACCGCGGGGACGAGCTCGTCACCTACAAGGACCTGGGGATGGTGTCCCAGGTGCTCACGCACTACCTGGCCGAGGAGCACCTTTCCGACGTCGCGCTCGGCCACGTCCGCTATTCGACCCAGGGCGCCAACCGCATCGAGAACGCCCAGCCTTTTTCCGTCCGCAGCAACAAGGGCCAGATCTCGTTCGCCCACAACGGGAACATCTCCAACTCCGACGAGCTCCGCGAAAGCCTGTTCGCCCAGGGCTCCATCTTCTCCGGCACCTCGGATACCGAGCTCATTCTCCACCTCCTCTCGCGTTCCGCGAAGAAGGAGTTCGAGGAAAATCTCCTCGACACGCTTCCCCGGCTGCAGGGGGCGTTTTCCGGGTTGTTCATCTTCGGCAAGAAGCTGTACGCGGTCCGCGATCCGTACGGTTTCCGGCCGCTCGTCATGGGCAAGACCAATGACCTGACGGTCTTCGCCTCCGAGACCTGCGCCCTGGACACGCTCGGCGTCAACGTCGCCGAAGAAGTGGAGCCCGGCGAGATCATCGCCGTCGAAAACGGCCGCATCGACCGGATCGATTTCGGAAAACAGAAAAAGAAGAGCCAGTGCGTTTTCGAGCTCATCTACTTCGCCCGCCCGGACTCGACCGTCTTCGGCTACTCGGTGCACATGCTGCGCAAGAAGATGGGCGCCGCCCTGGCCGCGGTGGACGCGGACGGCGGGGACATCGTCATCTCGGTGCCGGACTCCGGCAACTCGGCCGCCCTCGGGTATTCGGTCGCTTCGGGCCTGCCTTTCGAGCACGGCCTCACGCGCAACCACTATTCGGGCCGCACCTTCATCGAGCCCACGCCCGAGATGCGCGAGTTCGGCGTGCGCCTGAAGCTCCACCCCATCAAGCGCGCCATCAAGGGCAAGCGCGTCACCATCATCGACGATTCCATGGTCCGGGGCACCACCTCCCGGATCCTCATCCGGCTGCTCAAGGAGGGAGGCGCGCGGGAGGTGCACCTGAGGCTCTCCGCGCCCGAGATCAAGCATCCCTGTTTTTTCGGAATCGACATTCCCACCAAAGACGAGCTCATCTCCAACCGCATGACGCCGGAGCAGATCGCCTCCTTCATCGGCGCCGATTCGGTATCCTTTCTGCCCATCGAATCTCTCCGCGCCTGCGTCGACAACCCCGACGATTTCTGCTACGCCTGCTTCACGGGGGAATACCCGTTCAAGGTCAGGGACCGAAGCGCGAGGAGAAAAAATTGACGGCCGCCGGCACGGAGCCGCGCCGTGGCTAGGCTCGCCGTTTTCGCCTCGGGGAGCGGCTCCAACTTCGAGGCCATCGCCCTGGCGCTGAAATCCACCAGGCACACCCTCGAGTTCCTGCTCTGCGACAGGCGCCAGGCCTTCGCGCTGGAACGGGCCCGGCGTCTCGGCGTTCCGGCCAGGCTGGTGTCGTACAAGGACCGGACGAAGGAAGACGTCGAAAGGGAAATGCTCGAACACTGCGCGGACCGGAACGTGGACTGCATCGCCCTGGCCGGGTTCATGCGGCTCCTCACGCCCTATTTCCTGAACGCCTTCGGGAAGGACATCCTCAACCTCCACCCCGCCCTGCTTCCCAAGTTCCCAGGCGTCGACGCCATCCGGCGGAGCGTGGAGGCGGGGGAGAAAGAATTGGGCATCTCGATCATCACCGTGGACTCAGGCTGCGACACGGGTCCGATCCTTTTCCAGGATTCGTTTGCACGGCCCGAGAACGCGAGCCTCGATGAACTGACGGAACGCATCCACTCACTCGAGCACCGGCACTACCCCCGGGTGGTGATCGAGACGCTCGATAAAATCGACGCCGCCGGAGGAACCGCATGACAGTCCTGATCCTGGGCTCGGGCGCCCGCGAGCACGCACTCGCCTGGCTGTTTTCCAAAAGCTCACGCGTGTCGAAAATACATTCCGCCCCCGGCAACGCGGGCATGGCCGGCCTGGGATCATGTCATCCCGACGTCGATCCGAACGCGGGCAAGGCGGTCGTCGCCCTGGCCCTGAACATCGGCGCCGATCTCGTCTTCGTCGGTCCCGAGGCGCCGGCGGCGGCGGGCACCGTCGACGCCCTGCAGGCCGCGGGCGTCCCGGTCATCGGCCCGAACCGGGCGAGCGCCCGGCTCGAGTCGAGCAAGCTGTTCTCCAAGCGCTTCTTCGTCGATCATGGAATCCCGACCGCGGAAGCCGTCGAGTTCGATTCCTTCGATAGATTCGAACGCTACATCGATTCGCGGTCCGGAAAAAAACTCGTCATCAAGAAGAACGGGCTGGCCGCGGGCAAGGGGGTGCTCGAATCCTCCGACCGGGCGGAACTCCTCGCCTTCGGCAAAAGCGTGTTCAAAAACGACGCCCTCCTGGTTGAGGAATTCCTCACCGGTTGGGAGACGTCGATTTTCGCCCTCTGCGACGGCGTGAATTACCGGGGGCTCCTCCCCACCACCGACCACAAAAAGGCCCATGACGACGACAAGGGCCCGAACACCGGTGGCATGGGCGCAATCTGCCCCGTGCCGCGCGTGGATGAAGCGCTCGCGCAACGCATCGAGAGCGAGCTCGTCGCGCCCACCTTCAGTGGGCTCCAGAAGGAAGGCCTGGCGTACAAGGGCGTCGTCTACTTCGGGATCATGGTCACCGCAGAGGGACCGAAGATGCTCGAATACAATGTCCGCTTCGGCGATCCCGAGGCACAGGTTCTTCTCCCCCTCATCAAGACCGATTTCGGCGAAATCGCCCAGGCCATGAGCGAGGGCACGCTGGACAAGCTGGATATCCGGTTCCACGACAAGTCCGCCCTGGGTGTGGTCGTGGCAGCGGAAGGCTACCCGGAAGGATACGAAAAAAACCTGCCGGTCGAGCCCATCGATCAGCCGCCCGAGGACGAAGCGGTGATATTCCACGCTTCGACTACGCTCAGCGCAAGCGCTGGAGTCAAGACCGGCGGGGGGAGGTGCTTCACGGTGACGGGGTTCGGGAAGGACCTGAAAGCGGCGGCGGAGGCGGCGTACAAGCATATCAACCGCGTCCGCTTCCCGGGCGCCTGGTATCGGAAGGACATCGGGAGAAAATTTTATTAGAGAAGAAGCTAAGGAAGCCAGGAAACCATGGAAAAAGAATTCAGGAAAAGAAAGGAAAAAGGAATTGTGGAAAAATGTAGACCCGACCGTAAACAATATCTTTCTTTTGCTCTCTCAAGCCTTTTGTTTCCCTGGATTCCTGGTTTCCTTATAAATTCCTCTCTTTCTTTATTTTAGTATGGGGGTGGATGATGAAAGACGTGCTCGTTCTTCTCGGCTCCGAGTCAGACCGGGAGCAGGTCGATCCGGGTCTCAAGCTGCTCGACGAAAAAAAGCTCTCCTTCGAATGCCACGTGTATTCGGCCCATCGCCAGTTGGACGAGCTCCTGGGATTCCTTCGCGAGCGGGGACATGAGTTCCGCATCGTCATCGCCTGCGCCGGCCTGGCCGCCGCGCTGCCCGGCGTGGTCGCCGCCAAAGTAAGCGCGCCCGTCATCGGCGTTCCCCTCCTGGCCGGCCCCCTCTCCGGCACCGACGCCCTGCTCGCCATTCTCCAGCTCCCCAAGGGCGTGCCCGTGGCCACCATGGGCCTGGGCAAGCAGGGCATCCTCAACGCCGTGATGTTGGCGGAGAGGATCGTGAACGTGGGGAAATGAATCGCGGGATGGGTTCGGGACCGAACCGGGTAATGGGACTTTCAACGAAAATCTGCGCCCTGCGCTTCACGGCGACCGACGCCCCTCCCCTTACGCGATACATCGGCTATGATTACTGCAACCGGGTGACCCAGGTCACGGAAAGCGGTGACGTGAGCCTCTACACCTACGATCCCTCGGGCAAGCGTGTGTCCAAGGTCGAGGGCGACACCACCACCCTCTACTTCTTCACCAACTACGAGCTCGAAATAGACAATAACACTCAGCAACAAACCCAGATCCTCTACTATTA
>JAFGSW010000050.1 GCA_016934415.1 Spirochaetales bacterium
CACCAATACCGCCCTGTATGCGAACGGCAGGTGCGGCGGCGGCTCCAGAAGCGAATGGATGCACTGCAACGGCTACATCGGATTCGGTAACATCTAAAGTTTTGCATCAACGCTCAGTCGAGCGACTATAATACCGCCCCTCGCCTCCTGAAGGCAGGGGCGGTTTTTTTGCGGGAGGCGGTGGATAATTATCATCCGCGTTTTGCCCGCGCCACGCCTCGCTTTTCTTCGTCATGAAAATAGAAAAAAAAAAGCCCCCGGCGGCGCGTGCCTCCGGGGGCGGAACAATCTCGTGATGCCTCACATGCCGAAGATCCCGCGCAGCAGTCCGACGAACTGATCGTTGACCGCGATGCAGGTGCCCACGAACACAATGCTCACCATGCTCATGAGCTTGATGAGGATGTTGAGGCACGGGCCCGAGGTGTCCTTGAACGGATCGCCGACCGTGTCCCCGACGACGGCGGCCTTGTGCGCCGGGCTGCCCTTGCCGCCCAGATTGCCGGCCTCGATGTACTTCTTGGCATTGTCCCAGGCGCCGCCCGAGTTGGCCATCATGATGGCGAGCACGAAACCGGCGGCGGTGGCGCCGGCCAGGAGGGCCAGCACGGTGAAGGGGCCGAAGAGGAAACCCACCACGATCGGAGCCGTCACCGCCATGAGCGACGGTAAAATCATCTCGCGCTGGGCGCCCATGGTGCTGATCTTGACGCAGCTCGCGTAGTCGGGTTTGTCCGTTCCCAGCAGAATGCCGGGATAAGCCTTGAACTGACGGCGGACCTCGTCGACCATCGCCTGGGCGGCCCGGCCGACGGCGCCCATCGCCATGGCCGCGAAGACGAAAGGCAGGACGACGCCGAGCATGAGCCCGATGAGCACGTTCGGGCTCAGGATGTTGGCGACCACGTTCGAGAAATCGATCTTGGTGAAGTCGGCGACTTTCTGGCCGTACTCGGCGATGAGGGCGAGCGCTGTGAGCGCGGCCGACCCGATGGCGAAGCCCTTGCCCGTGGCGGCGGTGGTGTTGCCGAGCGAGTCGAGGGCGTCCGTGCGCCGGCGCACTTCGGGCGGCTGGTGGGTCATCTCGGCGATGCCGCCCGCGTTGTCCGCCACCGGGCCGTAGGCGTCCGTGGCGAGCGTGATCCCCAAGGTGGAGAGCATGCCGACGGCGGCCAGGCCGATGCCGTAGAGGCCGGTGACGACGTGCGTATCGCCGCCCGCGAAGTAGAACGCGCCGAGCGTGCCGAGCACGACGGTGACGACCGGGACGGCGGTGGAGATCATGCCCAGAGACAATCCCCCGATGATGAGGGTGGCCGGTCCGGTTGTAGTCGCCTTGGCCAGGTTCTTGGTCGGTTTGTAGGTGTCCGACGTGAAGTATTCGGTGAAGAAGGCGATGATGACCCCCGCGATGAGCCCCGTCATAACCGAGCCCCACAGCCCGATTTGGCCCGGGAACAGGAAGGAGATGGCGAAGAATGAGGCGACGGCGATCAGAGCCGTGCTCGAGTAGGTGCCGGTGCGCAAGGCGCGCAGGAGGGTCTTCTGCGTCGCGTCCTCCTTGGAGCGCACGAGGAAGGTGCCGATGATCGAGGCGATGACGCCGATGAAGGCGACGAAGGCCGGCAGCTGGATGAAGAGCAGCGCCTTTTCTCCCAGCCCCATCAGGCCGGCGGCGGCCGAGCCGAGCGCCATGGTGGCGATCACCGACCCGACGTAGCTCTCGTAAAGGTCGGCGCCCATGCCCGCCACGTCTCCCACGTTGTCTCCCACGTTGTCGGCGATGGTGGCCGGGTTGCGCGGGTCGTCCTCGGGGATGCCCGCCTCGACCTTGCCCACCAGGTCCGCGCCCACGTCGGCGGCCTTGGTGTAGATGCCGCCGCCGAGGCGCGCGAAGAGCGCGGCCGAGGAGGCGCCCATGCCGAAGGTGATCATGATGGGGGGAATTTCGGCGGCGCTGCCGATGCCCCAGCCGAGCGGAAGGAAGACGTAGCGGAGGAGAATCCACCACAGGGAGAGGTCGAGGAGGCCGAGGCCCACCACCACCATGCCCATGACCGTGCCCGAGTTGAAGGCCACCCGCAGTCCGGAATTGAGGCTCCGGGAGGCGGCGAAGGCGGTGCGGCAGTTGGCCTTGGTGGCCACCTTCATGCCGATGAAGCCGGACAGGGCGGAGAAGAAGCCGCCGGTCAGGAAGGCGACGGGCACGTAGCGGGAGAGCAGGCGCTGGCCGCCGGAGAGCTCCGGCACCACCCAGGCGATGAAGCCGAGGACGACGAACAGAACCGCGAAAAATATCGATACGACCTTGTACTGCTGCTTGATGTAGGCCATGGCGCCGGTATGCACCGCGTCCGAGATCTCGCGCATCTCTTTCGGGCCCCGGCTCTTTTTCATGGTCCGTACGATGAGGACCACGGCGAAGACCAGGGCGATGATCGAGCCGGCCAGGGTAAACCAGATCAGGTCAATCACGTCGTTCGACGCCGCCGGCCCGCCTTCCTGCGCCCAGGCGCAGGCCGGGGCCAGGATCAGCGCCGCGACGAAGAAAAGGAACAAACGCTTCTTCATTAGACAACTCCTTTATTGTGATTCCCCGCGGTAGTGACCCGCTTCTGAAGAAACATGATTTTTCTGGTTTGCACAGTCGAATCAATGTCGCGAGCGTTCAACGAAAGCCACGGTGAAATGTATTTTAGTCTGTCCACTGTATCTACGCCGGGGGTCTCTGTCAAGGACATCGAGACGCCGCGGATTTTCGGGAGGACACGAAGGCCGCGAAGGGAACGTCTGCGGACGGAAAACGGCACGGGATGATCTCTTCCGTTCAGGTCGCCGATCGGAAGACCAATATCCGGTGCGCCGTTTTCGCGGCCGGGAGCGGGCACATGATGCCGAACAACGGACGATAGCCGCAATCCAGCTTGCAACGCATTCGTTTTTTCATCAGCCGCGCTCCTCTTGACCGGAACCCGTCGGCCATATTATATTCGGGTATCTTTGAAACGTCAAACCAAGGCGATGGAGTTCGCCTTAAACCGCCACCCAATCATTTTTGGCTGATGACTCCTGCGAGACGACCGATGCGGTCTCTTCGCGGGAGCGGTCATGAACACATTAAGGTCAACGCAGCCACCATCGGGATCAAACGGAGCGCCTTCGAGCCGTCGGCGGAGGCGCGGGCTTTTTCCCCCGGCTGAAGGAAGGGACATATGAAGTATGTGCTGATTTTCCTCGGCAGCGGTGCGGGCGGCTTGTCGCGATATATCCTTTCCACCTTGGTCTATGACGCTTTTCCCGGCGGATTCCCCGTCGGCACCCTGGCGGTCAATTGGATCGGCTGTTTTCTCATCGGGTTCCTGAGCGCGCTTTTCGGCAGGTTCGTTCTGCCTCCGGACCTCAGGCTTTTCGTTTTTGTCGGCTTTCTGGGCGGATTCACGACTTTTTCCGCTTTCGGTCTCGAAACCTACAACCTGTTGAGGGAAAGGGAACTGCCCGCCGCGCTTCTCAATTTCCTCCTGGCGAATGGAGCGGGCATTGTGCTGGTGTTCGCGGGCTTCCTTTTATTTCAAATTATGATTAAAGTGATGCGATAGGAGGAAGCGATGGACGCGGCCAAATATAAAATCGTGGAGGACGATGTTCTTCTGCGAATATTCTTAAGCGAGCGTGAGATGCTGCACGGCAAACCCCTGTACGAAGCGATCGTGCTGAAGGCGCGCGAGACGGGCCTGGCCGGCGCGACGGTCTTGCGCGGCGTCTTGGGATTCGGCGCGGACAAGCGCATGCATGCCGCAAAATTCATCGACCTGGCCGACAATCTTCCCGTGGTCATAGAGGTGGTCGACAACGAGGAAACGATCGCTCTGTTTACCGCCTATCTCGATGAAACCGTGAAGGACGGTTTTATTACGATGGAAAAAGTGCATGTGGTGAAATATCGCAGCCAATGAGAGGGGGAAAAGCCCGCCTGAAATTAAAACGATCAAGGCGAAAGGCGCTTATGATTCGCGGGGGAACGAATCAGCTGAAAATTACGGAATATCCAAAGGAGGTATATATGAGGATATCGGAAATCCAATCCCTGGAAGTGCTTGATTCACGCGGAAACCCGACGGTGGAGTGCCTGGTGAAGCTGGAAAACGGCCTCGCGGCGAGGGCGATTGTCCCGTCCGGCGCTTCCACGGGCGAACGGGAGGCCGTGGAAATGCGCGACGGGGACAAAATGCGCTACAGCGGCAAGGGAGTGCTCAAAGCGGTGGAGAACGTCAACCGCGTAATCGCGCCCGCGCTCATCGGTAAAAACGTTCTCGACCAGCGCGCCGTCGACGGTGCAATGATCGAATTGGACGGGACGCCGAACAAGGCGAAGCTCGGCGCGAACGCGATTTTGTCCGTATCGCTCGCGTGCGCGAAAGCGGGCGCGGCGGCGCTCGGGCTTCCGCTCTACCGCTACCTGGGCGGCGTGAACGCTTCCCTTCTCCCCGTGCCCTGCATGAACGTCATTAACGGCGGAAAGCACGCGGACAATAACGTGGATTTCCAGGAATTCATGATCGCGCCGCACAACGCCCCGAATTTCACCGAATCGATCCGGATGGGCATGGAGACGTTTCACGCGTTGAAAAGCGTGCTGAAGCAGAAAGGTTATAACACCGCCGTCGGCGACGAGGGCGGTTTCGCGCCAAACTTGAAATCGAACGAGGAGGCGGTGGAAGTGATCGTTGAGGCGATCGGGAAGGCGGGGTACAAGCCCGGGAGCGACATTTCGGTTTGTCTGGACCCGGCGGCGAGCGAAATGTGGGACAATGGGAAATACGCGTTTTTCAAATCCAAGCTTCCCGCCGTCAGCTCCGAGAAACTCGTCGAACTGTGGAAAAGCTGGGTGAAAAAATACCCGATCCTGCTCCTGGAAGACGGCATGGCCGAAAACGATTGGGATGGTTGGAAGCGCTTAACCGACGCATTGGGCGGGAAAATAGAGCTCGTCGGCGACGATATTTTCTGCACGAACCCCAAGATTCTCGCCGAAGGCATCGCCAAAGGGGTGGCCAACGCGGTGCTCATCAAAGTCAATCAGATCGGCACCTTGACGGAGACATTGGAGACCATCGAACTGGCGGGCAAGAACAACTACAATTGCTTCATTTCGCACCGCTCGGGAGAAACCGAGGACACGACCATCTCCGATCTGACCGTGGCGGTAGCGGCCGGCCACATCAAGACCGGCTCGGGCTGCCGGAGCGAGCGGGTCGCCAAGTTCAATCAGTTTCTTCGTATTGAAAAAGAACTAGGGTCAAGCGCCAGGTTTGCGGGAAGGAAGGCCTTTCTGCACGCCTAGCGGATGCTTCGCGTTGCGGAGCGTCGTTCGGACCTCCGGGACGCGGTAAAAAAAAGAAGCTCGCGAGCGGAAGTGTCGACTCCGGGGTCGGGAACGTTTTTTCATCAAATAGTCGACTTGCCGAGCGGGCGAAAGCCCGCTTTTTTTTATCGTGCGCCCCGCTCCGCCTCCTCGGGCGGAGCGGAGAGCTTTTCCGCTATTTTTGCGGAGACGAAGAGGCTGTCCTTGTCCCCCGGTTTTTGATCGAGTGATTCTTCTATCCATTCCGCCGCCTCCTCGAAGCGGCTCAACTTGTATAAACACCAAGCCAGGTGTTGTGTGAAGGCCGATTCATACGGGTTGAGTCAGGCGGCCCGCCGGAACTGGGATTCCGCCAGCTCGAGCATCCCCCGAGATAACGCCTAGGCGCCCAGGGAAGGTCGGTCGTATCCCAGGACGCGGCTCGGCCTCATCCGTTCTTCCCGCCGCGTGTCCATTGCGCCGTCCATTTTTCGCTTTCCGGCCATCATCACGCCCCTTCCGCCGCTTCGGGTCGGAGCTTGCGGAGAGGTTCGACGAAATCGTCGGCGTGACCCGCAAGGCGATGGACGCGGCCCCGGAAAAAAGGAAATCGTTCGCCGGGCGCTCCGGGGATGAGATCCGGCGCCTGGAAGACGCCGCCGCGAAAATCGTCGACATCGGGAAGACGCTGGAAGGGATCGCCGCGGAGGGACGGAAGGCATGAGCGGCGTGAAACGCGGCTTGTCCGGGGAAACGCCAGACGGAGGGGAGACGGACCGAAAAAAACAGCGGTCGATCTCAATGGCAACCATAAGCGCAGGATCTTCGCCGCCTTCATGGACATGGAGGAGAAAACCGCGGAAATCGAATGTTTCCTGAACCGGGGCTGGGACGGGAAGCGCGACTTCACGTACCGGTACGACTTGACGCCGCGGGAAAAGGAGCTTCTCTCGGAGTGGCTGCCGGCGTTCGGAAAGAAACTGGCGAAAGCGGCCAGGCGGCTCGGCGTAGCCGGACGAGGCGCCGAGTTGAGCTTGAGCTGGAACATCCGCACCGCCCTTTCGTATCTGAATCTGGGCCTCGAGGAGATCGACCCGAAACGCCTCAGGGGCTACGGCGGGATGAGCGAGTCCGCGGAAACCGAACTGAGAAGCGAGCTTTCGGAAATCTCCGCCTCCGTCAAGGATATCTTGACCCGGCTGCCGCGGGTCGATGAAGAAGGGCGGTACGCGGATGACGGGACAAGCGGATAAGAAGCGGGACCGGCTCATAAAACGCTACGCCGATTTCCCGCTCATCGCCTTCCATTTCAGCAAAACGGCGGCGGTACCGGCGGACATGATCCCCTTGATGTACGCCACGGCAATGGCCGTGGACACGGTCGCGGCGTTGGTTTTCAGCATAACCTCTCGGCCTTGATTGTCTTCTCCATGGCCGTTCAGACCGCGTCGATTCCGGCTTTTCTTCTCGCGGCGAGACGGGGGAAAAATCAGGCGGCATAGGCCGTTTGAACGATTTTCATCCCGATTTTCGACCGCAATGAATGAGCTGTGTCCATATCCCTTTCAATTTGCTCTTGATTCGGGCGGATAAATTCAATAGTTTTTAAAGAAACGTCTCCAGTAAAGCAAACCGGGTCGGGAGAAACGGTAATGGCGGACTATCAGAGCGTCGTTTCCATCGTCGTATTCATCGTCGCGTACGTCCTGTTCATCGTCCTTCCCAAATACCGCACATTCGTCGCGCTGGGCGGCGCGGCCGCGCTCCTGGCGAGCCTCACCTTGAGCCCTCTCGCCGCCTTTCTCGCCGTCAACTGGAACGTGATGGGGATTTTTATCGGGACCCTCTTCGTCGCCGACGTCTTCATCGAGAGCAGGGTGCCGGCCTTCCTGGCGGAGAAGATCGTCGACCGGGCGCCGTCGGTGAAATGGGCCATGCTCTTCATTTGCGCCCTGGTGAGCTTCATCTCCGCCTTCGTGGAGAACGTGGCGGCCGTCCTTATCGTGGCGCCCATCGCCTTCGCCCTGGCGGAGAAGCTCAAGATCAATCCCGTGAAACTCATCATCGGGATCGCCATCTGCTCCAATCTCCAGGGCACCGCCACCCTCATCGGCGATCCCCCGAGCATGCTCCTGGGCGGCTACGCCAAAATGACCTTCATGGATTTTTTCGTTTTCCACGGCCGCCCGAGCATTTTCTTCGCCGTGGAGATCGGCGCGCTCGCGTCGTTCATCGTCCTCTATTTCTTTTTCCGCCGGCACCGGCAGAAGGTGAAGACCGTGCCCGTGGAGAAGGTGCGCTCCTGGATTCCGACCTTCCTCCTGGTCGGGCTCGTCGTCGCGTTGGCGGTCTCCTCCTTCTTCGACACCGGTTTCTCCTACGCCGCCGGCATCATCTCCATGGCGGCCGGTATTTTTTCCCTCGTCTGGAAGCTGATCCGCCGCGAGGGAAAATTCTTCGCCACCCTGAAGAGCCTTGACTGGGACACGGCCGGATTTCTGGCGGGTATTTTCATCCTCGTGGGGGGGCTTACCGAGACGGGCTGGGTCGACAAGATCGCGGCGGCGCTCGCCCAGCTCGTGGGCGGCAACGTCTTCGCCGGTTTCGTCCTGATCGTCGCCTGTTCGGTGCTCATCTCCGCCTTCGTTGACAATGTGCCGTACCTCGCCGCCATGCTCCCGGTGGCCACGGTCATGGCCCGGGACATGGGGGTCGCGGACGCGTCGGTGCTGCTCTTCGGCCTCTTGATCGGCGCGAGCCTCGGCGGCAACATCACACCCATCGGCGCCTCCGCCAATGTCGTGGCGACGGGCATGTTGAAAAAACGGGGATACGTCGTGAGATTTCCTGAGTTTGTCGGCATGGGCTTGCCGTTCACACTGGCCGCGGTGACGGCCGGCGCGGCTTTCGTGTGGCTGGTTTGGGGATAGACTGACAAATCGGCCTGAAGGGCTCCCCCCGAATCCGGCAGTGTGGACAAAAATCTGCAATTAGTCCATCTTTTATATACCGCGTAATCGCCGCGCAATGCGCGCCGCGGGGCGCCTGTCGATCCCGCGGAGCGCAGGGAGGGAGGAATCGGTCGTGGCGGACGTTCAAAGCATCATCTCCATTTCCGTTTTCATCATCGCGTACGTGCTCTTCATTGCGCTCCCCAAATACCGGACCTTCGTCGCGTTGGGAGGGGCGGTCGCGCTCGTGGCCAGCCTGACGTTGAGTCCCCTCCAGGCACTGGCCGCGGTCAACTGGAACGTGATGGGGATTTTCGTCGGCATGCTGTTCGTGGCCGACGATTTTCTCGAGAGCGGGGTGCCGGCGTTTCTGGCGGAAAAGATCGTCGCCCGGTGCGGCACCGTCCGCTGGGCGCTCCTCTTTACGTGCGCGCTCGTGAGTTTCATTTCGATTTTCGTCGAAAACGTGGCCGCGGTGCTGATCGTGGCGCCCGTGGCCCTTTCCATCGCGGATAAGCTCAAGATCAATCCCGCGAACATGCTCATCGCCATCGCCGTCTGCTCGAACCTGCAGGGGACCGCCACGCTCATCGGCGACCCGCCCAGCATGCTCCTGGCCGGGTACGCGAAGTTGAACTTCCTTGATTTCTTCGTGTACAAGGGGAGGCCCGGCATTTTTTTCGCGGTCGAGATCGGCGCGCTCGTCTCGCTGGCCGTCCTGTTCGTCGTCTTTCGCCGCTATCGGAACCCGGCCGTGGCGGTGCCCGTGGAAAAGGTCCGCACCTGGGCGCCCACCTTCATCATGGTCGGCCTCATCGCCGCCCTGGCGGCTTCCTCCTTCATCGACTCGGGCTTTTCCTACGCGGCCGGCATCCTGTGCATGGCGGCCGGCGCGGTCTCCTTCATCTGGCGTCTTGCGCGGAGGGAAGGCGACGTCAAGGCCTTCCTGAAGATCCTCGACTGGAACACGGCCGGATTCCTGCTCGGCGTATTCATTCTCGTCGGGGGCATTTCGGAAACCGGCTGGATCGACCGCATCGCCGAGCTCGTCTCGGTCCTCGTCGGCGGGAATGTATTTCTGGGGTTCGTCATGATCGTAGCCTTCTCCGTCCTGTTTTCCGCGTTCGTGGACAATGTGCCGTACCTGGCGGCCATGCTTCCCTTGACCGCCACCCTGGCCGCCCGCATGGGACTCCCCGATCCGGCGGTGCTTTTCTTCGGCCTCTTGATCGGCGCGAGCCTCGGCGGCAACATCACCCCCATCGGCGCCTCGGCCAACATCGTGGCCGTGGGTCTCCTGAAGAAACGGGG
>JAFGSW010000051.1 GCA_016934415.1 Spirochaetales bacterium
CACCAATACCGCCCTGTATGCGAACGGCAGGTGCGGCGGCGGCTCCAGAAGCGAATGGATGCACTGCAACGGCTACATCGGATTCGGGAACATTTAACGTCCTCGATGACAGCGTTACGCCCCTCACTTCGTATGGTGAGGGGCGTTTTTTTTGGATGACGGTTCAAATCATTCCGCCGGATACCGTCTTTTTTCCACCCCTCGCTTGCATCGGGATTTTTTACCTGCTAAAATCCGACGTGAAACGAGGAAAGGCATGCTTTTTTTCAAAAGACAGGTCATGATGAGACGGGTGCTCATCGCCTTGATCCCCGTCTACGGATTCGCCGTATACCTGTACGGTCTCCGTCTCGTTATTCTGACGGCCGTGGTCGTGCCCGCCGCCGTGATCACGGAATATCTTTTCGAGCGCATCCGGACCCCGCGGGGAAAAAAGGCTTCCGTGAGCGAGGCCGTCTTCGTCACGGCCTTCCTCTTCCTCCTCTCGCTGGATCCGGGAATTCCGTTCTGGGTGGCGCTCATCGGCATCGTTTTCGCCGTGGTCATCGGCAAGGAGGTTTTCGGCGGTTTCGGCCGTAATGTTTTCAACCCCGCCTTAAGCGGCCGCTTGTTCGTCTATATCGCCTTTCCCAACCTCACCGCCGCCTTCCTGTCCGCGGGCAATTTCGGCGTGGATGCCGTCTCCGCGGCCACGCCGCTCGGTCTCCTCCGTGCGGGAAAAAACGTCGATCTCGTCTCGCTCGTCACGGGGATTCACCCGGGCTCTTTCGGAGAAAGCGCCATCGTCCTGATTTTCGCCGCCGCCGTGTTTCTGGTTGTCACCAAAACGGCGAGCTATCGGATCATGATCTCCACGCTGGCCGGGGCGCTGGCCCTCACCGTCTTGCTCTGGGCGGCGGGCGTGAGCCAGGCCTTTCCCCCGCTGGAGGCGATGCTCTCGGGAAGCATTTTCTTCGCCGCGGTGTTTTACGCCACGGACCCCGTCTCCGCCCCCAAGGGCCGCCTCTCCCAATGGATCTATGGAGTGGTCATCGGCGCGGCCGCCGTACTCATCCGCCAGTTCTCGCTCTTCACGGAAGGCACGAGCTTCGCCGTGCTTCTCGGCAACATGTTCGCCCCGCTCTTCGATCATATTTTCAGGAAGAAACCGGCATGAACACGCAAGGCAAGATCTACACCGTCGTCTTCATGTTTCTCATCAGCCTGGTGTTCGTTTTTGCCCTCTCCCTGGTCAACAGCGCGCTTGCCGGACAGGTGGAGAGGAACGGCCGGATCTCGCAAGCACGGGCCATTCTCAACGCGATGGGTTTTTCATACACCGGCGACGCGGAGGCGCTCACGCTCTTCAATTCCCAGGTCGCCCCGTTCACCCCCCCGGCCGGGACGGCCGCCGGAGGGGACGTCTATTACCGGGCTCAAAAAAACGGGCAGCCGATTTATGCCGCCATCTCCAGCGGTCCGGGGCTTTGGGGCACGATCAGATTCGCGGTGGCCGTGAACTCGGACGTCACCGAGACGCTGGGGATCGACATCATCTCCCAGAACGAAACCCCGGGCCTGGGGGGACGCATCGACGAGGCGTGGTTCAAGGCGCAGTTCAAGGGCGAAGCGCTCAATTCCGCCGGCCGGATCACCGTGGGGCCGGCGGGAACGGGAGACGCCAACCTCTCCAACGGCCGGTTTGACGCGATCACCGGCGCGAGCCTCACCTCGCATCTGTTCGACGTCATGCTCAACACGGCGCTTGCGCGGCTGCGGACGATCCTGACCGGCGCCCCCGCCGGAAGCGGCGTCCCGGCGGGCGGGAACGACAGTGGAGGCCGGCAATGAA
Source organism: Spirochaetales bacterium (assembly GCA_016934415.1). GTDB lineage: Bacteria > Spirochaetota > Spirochaetia > SZUA-6 > RPPD01 > JAFGSW01. The sequence goes on from JAFGSW010000051.1 coordinate 1,832, forward strand.
CACGCCCTCTTTCAAGCAGGTCACGATCCGCAACCTATGGTCGGAAAACCAGATCCTCATCCAGGTCCTGGGCATCTGCTCCACGCTCGCGGTCACCAACAATCTCATCAATACTTCCATCATGGCGCTGGGCGTGGTGTTCACCACCGGTTTTTCCAACCTGACCATCTCGTCGATCAAGACCCTCATCCCGCGCAAGGTGCGCATGATCACACAGGTCCTGATCATCGCCTTCTACGTCATCGTGGTCGACCTTGTGCTCCGCGCCTTCCTGCCTTCGGTCTCCCGCGCGCTCGGGCCCTACGTGGGCCTCATCATCACCAACTGCATCATCATGGGCCGGGCCGAGGCCTTCGCCCAAAACCAGCCGCCGCTTATCTCCTTCTGGGACGGGGTCACGGCCGGGGCCGGATACATGGCGGTGCTCCTGGTGGTCGCCTTCATCCGCGAGCTTTTAGGATTCGGCTCCCTCTACGGATTCCGCGTCATGCCGCAGGGCTTCCCCACCTGGACCATCATGCTCATGGCTCCGAGCGCGTTCTTCATCCTCGGTATCGTCATCTGGATCGCGAAGAGCGCCATGGGGAGGAAGAAGAAAGCATGAAACCGATGTTCCCCCGTACCGCCGCACGCATCGCCTTTTTTCCCGGGGAGGATAGGATATGAATGCGCCAGCCTTGAGCCCGATCGTCCTGCTCTTCGCCGCCGTCTTCACGAGCAACATCCTCCTGTCGAACTTCCTGGGGATGTGCTCGTTCATTTCCATTTCCGGCAACATCAAGTCCTCGAACGGGCTGGGCATCGCGGTCATCCTCGTCATGACCATCTCTTCCGCCATCAACTGGTTTATCGACCGCTTCATCATGCTACCTCTCGGCCTCGGGTTCTTGAGCTTCATCGTCTTCATCATGGTCATCGCGGCCACGGTGCAGATCCTGGAGATGGTGATCGAGCGAATCTCCCCGGCGCTCTACATGGCGCTCGGGATCTTCCTCCCCCTCATCACGGTCAACTGCGCCATCCTGGGCGTGGTGCTCTTCATCCAGATCAGGCACTATACCTTCCTGCAAGCCCTTCTCTTCGGCTTCGGTTCGGGGGTGGGCTGGTGGCTCGCCATCCTGGCCCTGGCCGCCATCCGGGCCAAGGTGGACAAGTCGCCCGTTCCCTCCGGCCTCAAGGGACCCGGCATCACGCTCATCACCATCGGGCTCATGGCCATGGCCTTCCTCGGATTCTCCGGCATGCTGGCCGTGCAGTAAGGGAGGAATCGTGCCGCTCGTCATCGTCGCCACCCTCGTCGTCTCCTCGATGAGCGCCGTGCTCGCGTTGGTCATCGTCCTCGTCGACCTGGTGGTCAACAACTACGGCGAGGTGAAGATCGACGTCAACGACGGCGCCAAGACCCTCACCGTCAAGGGCGGCTCTTCGCTCCTTTCCACCCTGGGCGGAGAAGGCATCTTCATCCCCTCCTCGTGCGGCGGACGGGCCACCTGCGGCGTGTGCAAGGTGCGCGTCGCCTCCGACGTGGGCCCGCACCTCCCCACGGAGCTTCCCTTCATGAGCGGGGCGGAGATCAAGGACAACATCCGCCTTTCCTGCCAGATCAAGGTGAAGGCCGACATCAAAATCGTCATCCCCGAGGAGCTCTTCGCCATCCAGCGCCACCGCGCCCGGGTGGCGGAGATCGTCGATCTCACCTACGACACCAAGCTCATCCGCTTCTCCCTGCTCGAGCCGGCCGAGATGAAATTCACGTCCGGCCAGTTCGCGCAGATCGTGGTCCCTCCCTACGAGCGGGTGCGGGAGGAGACGGTCCGCGCCTATTCCTTCGCCTCCACCCCGGCTCGCCCGAACGAAGTGGAGTTCATCGTGCGCCTGGTGCCTGGGGGCACGGCCACCACCTACCTCCACAAGCACCTGGCGGTCGGGCAGGAGCTGGCCGTGGTGGGGCCGATGGGAGAGTTCCGCCTCCACGACAACGAGGCGGCCATGATCTGCATCGCCGGCGGCTCGGGCATGGCGCCGATCAAATCCATCCTCTTCGACATGCGCGAGCGCGGGATCGGCAAACCCGCCGTCTGGTATTTCTTCGGGGCCGTCTCGAAGCGCGACCTCTATCTCGTCGATCTCTTCCGCGAGCTCGAGGCCTCCTGGCCCTCCTTCCACTTCGTGCCCGCCCTGTCCGCCCCGCTCCCCGATGACCATTGGGACGGCGAGACCGGGCTGGTCACCACGGTCACGAAGAAATACATGGACGAAAAAATGGACAAGAGCGCGCCCAAGGAGGCGTATCTCTGCGGCAGCCCGGGAATGATCGACGCCTCCGTCGCGTTATTGAAATCCGAGGGGATTCCCGAGGATAAAATCTACTACGACAAATTTTCCTGAGAAGGAGCCCGCCATGAAAATGTCACCGGAAGACAAGCGCGCAAGCGAAGCCATGGCCCCGGGAGGAATCTCCCGGGAAGGCTTCTTCGGAACCGACAACCGGCCCCTGCCGGACATCGTCCAGGCGGACGAGGAGGAGATGCGCAGGCGGGGGCTCGATTTCGAGGACGTGGCCGAAATGCTCCGGCGTCTCATCAAGGAAGGCGGACGCGGGTTCGAGTCGCCAGTCACGGTGGACGGAAAATGGAGCGTGACGGTGGAGGAGGCGCGGGGACTCGTCCCCTGCCCCTACCGCGACGGCTGTTATCCCAAAAGCCGGGTCGTCATCGTCCGGCTCGACAACGGCCTGCGTCTCCTCACCACCGACCTGGCGGTGCATCTCTGCGCCGTCCATCACTTTCTCCAGGGGCGCGGATCGCCTTTTCGTATGGAGCCGGAGCTTCTGTCCCAGTTATTCGCCTGATGGGGGACCGATCGAACCGCCGACCGCGGAAGGCGAAACCGGCACAATACTACGCATGAGCGTCACTATAGATATCAACCGTTCCAAACGCGCCGTCGCCGCCGAACCGGGACGCGACCTGCTTTCCGCCCTGGCCGACGAGGCCGAGATGGCGGCTCTGGGCGTGACCTTCGAGGCCGCGGCGGCAAAGCTCGGCCGGGTGACCGTCGACCGGACCTTCACGGTCCTGACCGAGGAGGCGCGCGGCGCCGTGGTCTGACCGTACGAGGATTTCCGCTCCGCCAAATGCACGGCGATCGTCACCCGCCTCGAGACCGGCCGCGCCCTCGTCGTAAGCGACCTCTCGCTCCACCTCCTCGCCACCCACCACTTTCTGCAGGGGCGCGGCTCCCATTTTCGGCTGGAGCCGAGGGATCTAAAGGAAGTGCTGGGGCTGTGGGAATCTACGGTTAAGGTGTGGAATCGGAAAAGAAAGTCATGGCGAGATGAAGCCTCCCCTGAGAGGATGTCGAGGGGAACCATGACCGGCAATTACATCCGGTCAACACTTTGGATGGTTTGGCTAAGGGTCTCAGGCTGTTTTTTCCACACCCCAATTCCTCCAACTAAATCTATAAAGATCATTCGTTTTTTATAGACAAACGGTAATAAATTACCGTATAATCATTTGTTTTAAAAACCCAAATAATGGAGGTTATCTCATGAGAAAAAACAAGCTCAGTATTATTATACTGTCCTTTGTCGCCGCAGGGTTGCTCATTCTTTTAAGCGCGTGTCCGGCCCCAACGGCGCCCTCACCGTCGCCTTCGCCGTCTCCGAGTCCGTCTCCCACGCCGACGCCGATACTCGTATTTTATGGACCCGAATGGCCGAGTCCGGCCGACCCGAGCTATGCCTATACGGACAGCGGCGATAATCCCGTGGCCGAGGCGGATGCGGGCCGGCAAGCCGGTCTGGCCGGGGGTCTCGTCATCAATTATTCCAGCTTCACCTTGTCCGCGGTGAACGATCTCTGGTGGGCATTCGAAGCTGCCTATCCCCCCCAGCTTTCATTTACGGGATCATCATGGGAACATGAGGAAACACTGATATTCAATCTCGGCGAATCCAAACTCGGCACAGGGGTCGCCGTGTGGACGGGAACAATCGGACTCAGCTATTATGACGGCGGCCTGATCACAACCATGGTGCCGGTGAGATGCACGGTCACCGTGTCAGGGGCCGGCGCCTCGACGTTTACCGCAGCGAACGATGTTCATGACCTCTACTCCAATCTGGACACTTCGGTCGGGGCATTGGCGCCCGTCACCGGCGATATGAATGCCACCGTTCTTTTCGAAACTTACTTCAACTCATCATGGCAACCGGCGGCCGAGCTTTTTGAAAATCTAAGCACGCAAGGCACGGATCAGTGCATGATCTCGTTCGGCCCGGCTTTTGCTTATACCGTTTACGAATGAACACCCTTCGCAGGGTTCAAGCCGCGTTTCCGCGAGGAACGCGGTTTTTTTTGGCGGCGAGGGCGCGGAAACCCAGGAGAATGGCGGGGGCGGCGGCGACGGCGATAATCCCGAGCAGCAGACGCGGCAGGCCGGTTGCGAGCGGGAAGAACGAATCGAACATCAGCCACCCCCCGGCGACGGCCAGACCGATCCCGAGCATGAACACAGGCACGGCCGGAAGCGGTCTTTCCCCGCCGGCCTCGCCCAAAAGCGGCCCTGCCGCCAGAAAACTCGCGACCAGGCCGACGACGATCCCCGTCACGGGAGAATTCTCTCCCAGGCTCGCGAACACCCCGCCCGAGATAATCCAAAAATAAAACGCCGCCAAGAAAAAAAATAAAAATGCTTTGGGCGACGCAAAAGCGCGCCGTTTTCCGATGAACCATGCGGCGAGCGCCCCTCCAATACCCAAACCTGCCTGCGCACAGAGTACGGCGCAGAAGCCGAAAAGGGCCGGATCGCCAAAATATCGCCAGGCGACCGGGCGGACGTTCCACAGACTGACGGTCACGTCCCGATCGGCCGGCCCGATTTTGCCGCTCTCGAGTCTCCCCAGGATCCAGGCTTCGTTTTCGAGCGGGATCGCATACTCGCGGAATTGGTACACGTCCCCGTCGATCCTTCTCTCGAATTCCTTCCGGAGCTCGAGATTTTCATACGCCGTCCCGACGGAGGGGATGGACAAACGGGCGGTCCCGAGACGCAGGACGAGCGGCCCGGTTTTGGCGTCGCTGTCGTTCAGGTACCAAACCCGCCTTATATCGCCGTCGCTGTCTTCCTCCCAATCGCCCTTCCACTTCTCCACGCGGTAATACAGGCAGCGGGTTTCCGACAGCGGCCCGACGGGCGGCTGCGCGCCCTCCGCGAGCGCGAGCGAGCCGGTAAGCCAGACGATGTCGCCTTCATGCCGGGAGAGCTCCGCGCCGTCGGCGAGAAGCGGAGCGGCCAGGAAACGCGAGCCCGAGGCCAGGGATCGAACGCCTTCGGAGAACAAGAAGGCCGACAGTAAAAAGAGAAGGCCGACGAGGAGGAGGGCGAGAATTGGCGGCAAAACGCGTTTCACCATCATGGGGACGGCCTCCGGCGCCTGTTCGAAAAAACACCGAAGACACTCTATCACCGCCGTCGAAAATCGGCAACTGGTCGGGCGGCGATCGCCTGATTGAGATCCTTGCTCTGGTTGGTTTTCGTGAAAAACCATCTCTATGGAAATAACTTGAAAATCGATTTCGAATTCGGTATTATTGAAGCCAATAAAGGCACTTCGTTTCATACGAACCTGTCAAACAAACAACAGCTCAAAGGAAGGAAAGCCATGAAAAGAAAATTATCGATGCCGTTTTGGTGCGTCGGCAATCCCGTCGGCGACCCGTTCGGGGGCTCGGTCATGGACAAGCTTTCGGCCGTCGAGGTATGCGAACTCCTCTGCGACGCCAAGAGCAAAGGCCTGATCGACTTCACCTCCGCCCACGACGACGATCTCGTCGCCTGGGACCCCGCCAATCCCATGGACGACCAGGATCCGAACAGCCCGGCTTCCAAGACCCTGAAGCAGATCAAGGACATGATGGACAAGGCCGGCCTGAAGATGAAAATGATCACCTGCAGCCTGCACGGCAATGTCGTGTTCCGGAACGGCGGTCTCACCAACCCCGATCCAGAGATCCGCGCCCTGGCCGCCCAGAAGGTGATGCGCACCCTGCGCATCGGCAACTACTTCGGCGCCGAGCACTGCACCTACTGGGTCGCGCGCGACGGCTTCGAGTGCCAGTTCGCCATCCCGTGGGACCGCTGCTACAAGTACCTCGAAGGCGGACTCAACCTGGCCGCCCGCTACATCAAGGAAAACAAGCTCTCCATCAAGTCCGGCACTATCGAACCCAAGCCGAACGAGCCGCGCGGCGAAATGTTCCTCGCCACCACAGGCCACGCCCTCGGCCTCATCAGCCGTCTGGAAGACCCCTCCTTCTGGAACGTCAACCCGGAGATCCTCCAGCACGAAGGCATGACCAACCTGTCCGCCATCAACGCCATCGGCATGGCCATCAACGCGGGCAAACTCCCCTTTATCCACCTCGGCAACCAGAAGCCCGGCCAGTTCGACAATGACAACCCGACCATGACCGGCATGGACGGCGTGAAGGAAATCATCGGCGTGCTCTGGATGATGGAAAAGCTCAACTGGAACGGCCACGTCGAGTTCGACAACCACGTGCTCCGCACCGACTGCGCTCCCGGCAAGGAAAACGCGATCAATATCCGCAAGGAATACATCAAGCACAACGTGGAAAGCTACCGTCTGGCCGAAGCCAAGGCCGAGCAGCTCGCCAAGAACGCGAACCTGAACAAGCTCTATTCCGCCATCGTGGACAAGCAGTCATCGCTTACCAAAGCCCTCGAGTCTTACGACACCAAGGCGCTTTTGGCCGCGAAGATCGACTACAAGAAAGTCAATGAGACCCCGGTCAACATCGCCGCTCTCGACTACGAATTCAACAAAGCCCTCTTGGGTATGTAATTCCATCCGAATGTAAGTCACAAGCTTACGCATACAAGGCCGCCGGTCAAAAGCCGGCGGTTTTTTTGTCTACCAAGGAAAAGTCGATAAGGAAGCCAGGAAACCAGGAAGGGAAGGAAGTAAAAAAAGAATGGGAACGGAACGAGGTTTATTTTAAAAGGTAACTAAGGTGGAAAAATCCGAGATCAACCATGACGCCTGATACGGCCACCATCACACTCGAAAGAATCGGGAAACCGCCGCGGGTCGCTTTCCAAACAACTACCTCGATTGAATAATTATGATATTATCCTTCTGAAAGCGAGATACTGATGAAGCGCGATTCACTCCTCGTCCTCTGGGACGTCGACCTCACCCTCCTCGACACGCACTGGACCGACAAGCGCGCCATGGCCGAGGCCGGCCGGGAATTAATCGGCCGGGATTTCGACATCGACGGTGTCGACATGGCGGGCACGCTCGACCCGAACATCTGGCGCGACATCGCGGCGGCCAACGGCGTCGAGGACCCGGACGGCCTGGAGGGTCGCTACCGGGCCGCCTACCTCGCCCGGCTCAAGGCGCGCGAGACGGAACATCCGGTGATTCACGCTTTGCCCGGCGCCCGGGAGCTCGTGGCGCGGCTCGGGCGCTCCGACCGCGTGGTGCAGGGCGTCCTTTCAGGCAACTACCCGGAGATCGGACACTGCAAACTTACATGCGCCGGTATCGACAAACGGCTGTTCGTCGTCTACGCCTGGGGAACGGACGGCCGGGAACGCCGCGAGCTTTTTCCGGCCGCCTTCGAGCGCGCCGCCGCCTTCCTCGGACGGCCGGTCGATCCGGGCCGCGTCGTCATAATCGGCGACACCCTGCGCGACGTAGAGTGCGCCCGTGAGTTCGGCTGCCGGATGCTGGCGGTCGCCACGGGCCGGTTCTCGGCCGCCGAGCTCGAGGCCGCGGGCGCGGACAAGGCGGTGACGGATCTCACGGAAACCGAAGGGCTGGCGAGCTGGATCGAAGGATCATGACGCAGGCGCGCAGGCCGATGAGTGCCGCGAAAGCTTCATCGCCGCCGCTCCGCCTTTATTATATAATTCACCGAATCGGGAAGAGGAGGCGGAAAATGTTCGACGGCAGAATCTACTACGCGAAAGAAAACAAAGCGATCGACCGGGAATACGGGGAATCGCTCACGGCGCTCACAGGCCTCTTGCGGGAGGATTTTCCCGGCCTGTCTTCTCCCTTCCGCGAATTTATCCGAACCGATTGCGAGTGGCTCCTTCGCCTCTGCGACCATGAAAAAAAGGCAAGCCCCGAGTATTTTCTCTCCCGCCCGCTCGAGGAATTGCGGCGCGAGAACCGGTCGTTCTTCGGCGAGATCGAGTCCGGGGCCTACGAGCGCAGCTACGCCAACCCCTCGTGGTGCGTTTCCGTATTCGGCGAGGAACTCGGACAACTTATGTCATTTTTTCACGTGGCGAACCGTCAGCATGTCCGCTACGCCTCCCGCCATGAGCGGTTCGAAATGCTGGAGACGCACCGGACGTTCCTCGCCGCGTACGAACATCTCCGCGGCGGCCGGCCCGATCCCGGCGTGCTGGGGGAAATTCTCACCGCCCGCCATCGCCGGGACCGGACGCCCGAATTCGTCCGCGAACTCAAGGAAGGCCTGAGTCTCGAGTACGATCTGGCGGGCGGAATATGGGACGAGGCCGGCGACGATCCGCGCGCGCTCTTCATCCACGGGATGCGCGTTTCGGACGTCGAGATTGAAACCGCCCGGTTCATCGGCTCCCTGCCGCCGCGGGACGTCGACGCCGTCGCCCGCTCGGCGGCGGCCGGCTACGCGCGCGGGTTCGAGGTCGAAAACAAGGACCGCACGGCCCGGACCGTCTGCGGCATTTGGGGCAGCCTGGGTCAGGAGCGCATCTATCGCAGTCTCATTGCCCGCCTCAAGGAGGAAGGTTTCGACGCGGCTCTGAAATACCTGTCCGCGCAGCCCGTCAACCGGCAATACTACTTCGACCACCAGTTCGACGTCGCCCTGTACCTTTCGGAAGAGCTTGCTGGCCGCCGGGAAACCGAGTATCAGGCCGCGCTCGACGCGTGCGCCGGGCTTTGCGGGGCGTATTCAGGCGACGTCTATTTCGAGGCGTTCGGAGAAAAACCGTTCACGCCGGTCCTGAAGCGGGAGAACGTGAAGCTTTCCCCCGATCAGCAGCGCCTGCTGGCCGAACACCGCCGCCGGATGGCCGAACGCCGCGCCTGCGCCCTGCCCCGCGCGCGGACGAGCTTTACCGCCGTCGCTTTTCCGTGCGCCGAAATCGGGGATCGGTTCGAGGAAATTTTCAGGGAAATGATAGCCGTCAACACACTCGACGCGGTGAAATACGAGGCCGTTCAAAAGACGATCATCGACGCGCTTGATGCCGCCTCAAGCGTCCGCATAATCGGGAAAGGCGCGAATAAAACGAACCTCACCGTCCGCCTCCATCGACTTGATCACCCGGAACGGGAAACGAATTTCGTAAACTGCGGCGCGGACATCAATATTCCGCTGGGAGAGGTCTTCACCTCACCGCAGCTTACGGGGACGAACGGGACCCTCCACGTCGGGGAAGCGTTTCTGTTCGACCGGTTCTTCCGGGATCTCAGGCTCGACTTCACCGACGGAATGGTGACCGGCTACGGCTGCGCCAATTATCCGACCGGGGAGGAGAACCGGCACTACATCGAGGAAAACCTCCTCTTTCCGCATAAAACCCTGCCGCTGGGCGAGTTCGCGATCGGCACCAACACCCTCGCCTTCGCCATGAGCCGGCGCTTCGGCATCCTCGACCGTATGCCGGTTCTCATCATAGAAAAGATGGGACCGCACTTCGCAGTGGGCGACACCTGTTTCTCCCATGAGGAGGATCACCCGAGTTTTAACGTGATCGACGGCAAGAGGATCGTCGCCAAGGAAAACGAGAAAACAAGCCTGCGGAAAACCGATCCGGCCTCCGCTTACACCGACACCCACGTCGACATCACCCTTCCCTACGGAGAGGTCGGCCGAATCGCGGCCGTCCGCGCGGACGGCCGCGAGATCGACATCATCCGCGACGGCCGCTTCGTCCTGCCGGGCACGGAGGCACTGAACGAGCCGCTCGAGGAACTGGACGGCCCGCCCTAAGCAAGCGAAGACCCACGGCGGGCGGCCGGGTGCTCCCAAGATTGTTGCGGATCTGATCGGGTTTTTTTTGAATATTTATATAAAAGCTTCAGATCTCGTGTCTAGCCGGTTGTTGAAAAACTCAAATTTTTATACAACCGGCTAGGCCCGGCGCTGCGCGAGCGCGATGGTCGTTTCAGGCGTGCCGGGACCTTCCGTTCCCTCAAACTTGAGGTAGTGCCCGTCTTCGACGCTCAGCCAGAAGTCGGCGCTCCAGAAGACGGACAAAGGCCCGGCGAGCGTGACGCGGGTCTTGACTGCGGTTTGTTCCCGGCCGAGGCTCATGACCGTCTCGACCGATTTCTTGCTGGCTCTCATGAGCCCGCAGTTGAGCAGGGAGGGACTCACCGCCCAGAATTCGATGGTCGTCGTCCTGGAAACCGCAAACTCTTCAAGACCGAACGGGAAAAACTGAAGCCATGGCTTGCCGTCGATGGTGAAGGTTTTTTTGATCGGGCGGCCGTCCTGGGTGCCGGACAATTCGATCCGGTTTCCATCGCGGACCGCCTTGAGAGCGAGTTTCGTCTTCGGATCGGCATACGCCCATTCGAGGGTGGCCAGGCAGGCGTCCGTCTTCATGCTCACCTCAAGGAAGAATCGGCCGTCCCGGACGGTCCCGGCCGTGAGCGCGTATCCCGACGCGGTTTTTTCGATGCGGACGGAAAACGAGGAAACCTCATTCCCGGATTTCTTGGTATACAATAAATCCTCGGCCGCGGCCCGGCCCAATGTCAGGACCAGGAAACACACCGCGAGCGCCGCCCATCGCTTCAGTTTCATAATGAAATTATACACCCAAACGCCGCTCAATTGGGATTATGAAGAACCGGCGGTTCACGTACCTGTCATCTCGATCGGGCGGCGGAAATATGCCCTGACCTTTTTCGTACTCATCAGGATGAAAACGACGATCGGCCAGAGAATCTCCAGGTTGGCAAGAAAGACTATCCAAAAGAAGGAAGAAAAATCAGTCAGCGTGACGGCAGATTTTTCAATGTCCTCAGGTGGCATGCCCTGAGCTTGATAAAATTCCCGTAAGACGATCCGCTCCTCGCCGGCGAAGTAAACGGCCAACCCGATGGCGAACGCCAGCGCGGCCATGCTTACGAGAACATATATCTTTAAAATCAATCCTCCGGTTCGTTTTGAGAGAAGTATGAGAATGCCCCCCGTCAGCCCTGTCAAGGCTATCGCCATTTTTGCCAGGTCCAGCGCCCAAAGCCAGCGTCCGTATTGCCGGGTCACCTGGTAGAGGTCGTTTTTCAGGACATCGATCGACAGCCCCTTCAATGGCGGCTCTTCGATGAAACGTCGGAGTTGATTGGAATTCGAAACGATACCGTAAAGGAACAGCGCACCGGTTGCCAGGCAGAAGGCGATACTGAGGATGCCGATGACGGTCACCAGAATGGGCTTTTCCCGACCTTGGTTGAGAGTCTCCATACGAATATCATAACATTATTTCCGAAGCTGCACAGCGGGGGATACACCCGTCTCAGTCTCCGAAAAGATGAACGTACTCGTGCAAAAGCTCCTCGGCCTTGCCCCGGCACTGGCCGCAGACCGTGCTGATCTTGGTCCGGTACTGGAGCTCCTCGAAGGTGTGGGCGCCGTCGCGGACCGCGCGCTCAATGTCTTTGTCGGTCACGTTCATGCACTGGCAGACGACGACCGCCTTCTCGCGGAGGATCTTGTCCTCCTGCCCGCTCTTTGTGTAATAATCCTCGATGGCGGCCCGCAGGGCGCGGTCGCCGAGAACCGAGCAGTGGATCTTGTGCTCGGGGAGCGCCCCCAGTTCCTTGACGATGTCGGGGGGCTTGATACTGTAGGCCTTTTCGAGGCTCATGCCCTTCACCATCTCCGAGAGCATGGAGGTGGAGGCGATGGCCGAGGCGCAGCCGTAGGTCTTCCACTTGCAGTCGGTGATCGTATCGTCCTTGACCTTGATCGCCATGAGCATCTGGTCGCCGCACTTGATGTTCCCGACCACGCCGCGGCCGTCGGGCGCGAAGGCGCCCTCGTCCTCCATAACGTTGCGGGGATTGATGAAATGATCCTTCACTTTTTCCGTGTAGACCCAGTCGAAATCGCTCATGTGCAGCTCCTTGAATAGACGGTCGACATCTTGCGCACCCGCTCGATTACGCCGGGCACCACCGCCAGGACGTAATCGATCTCCTCATCGGTCGTCTCGCGGCCCAGGGAGAAGCGAATCGAGCCGTGCGCGAGCTCGGGCCCCACGCCGGTGGCGAGGAGCACGTGCGACGGCTCGAGCGAGCCGGAGGAGCAGGCCGAGCCGGTGGACACGGCGATGCCCTCGAGGTCGAGGTAGAGGAGGATGGCCTCGCCCTCGGCCCCGGTGAAACTGACGTTCAGGGTGTTGGGCAGGCAGTCGGCGGGGTGGCCGTTGAGCTTCACGTCCGGCACGAGCCGCGTAATGCCCTCTTTCAGCTTGTCGCGCAGGACGCGGACGCGCGCCATCGTCTCCCCCATCTCTTCCCGCACCAGCTCGAGCGCCTTGCCCAGGCCGATGATACCGAGCGTGTTGGTGGTGCCGGCCCGCCGGCCCTGCTCCTGGTGCCCGCCGTGGATGAAGGTGCAGAAGGGCTTGGTCAGCCGTCCGTAGAGCACGCCGACGCCCTTGGGCCCGTAGAATTTGTGCCCCGAGAAGCTCAAGTAGTCGACGTCGAGGTTCTTGACGCTCACCGGGATGCGGCCGATCGCCTGCACCGCGTCGGTGTGGACGAGCGCGCCGCGCTCATGGGCGAGGGCGGCGATCGACTTCACGTCCTCGATCGTGCCGATCTCGTTGTTGGCGAGCATGACGGACACGAGCCCGGTGCGTTCGGAGAGGACGGCGCGGAACGCGTCCATGTCGACTGTGCCGTAGCGGTCCACGGGGAGGACGTGCACCGTCCGCCCGATCGACTGCAGGTACTGCACGGTGTTGATGACGCTCGGGTGCTCGATCGCGGTGGTGATGATCTCCTGCCCTTCCCGCCACATGCAGTCGACCGTGCACCCCGGGCAGGAGAGCATCTTCAGGACGGTGTTGTTCGATTCGGAGCCGCCGCCGGTGAAGATGATCTCCTCGGGGGAGGCGTCCAGGAAGGAGGCGACGAGTTGGCGCACGCGCTCGATCTGGTTCCGCGCCCGGCGGGCCGGCTCGTGCAGGCTCGAGGGATTGGCGTACAGCTCGAATCCAGCGATCATCTCCTCCTTCACCCGCGGGTGCAGGGGCGTGGTGGCGTTGTAATCGAGGTAGACCGATTTCTTCTTCATATCGATGCACTCTCCTTTTTTCCCGTTTCTTCGCCGGCGACGCCGAACATCTCCATATGAGCCAGCACTACCGGTTTCTTGTATTTCGACTTGATGTCGGCGAGTGTCCGCCGCTTCAAGAATTTCTCGAGCGATCCCCGTAGCTCGCCCCACAAGTCGCGCACCGGGCAGAGTGCCAGGTGGCGGCAGGCCGATTCCTCGTCGAAACACTCCACGGTGAAAACCGGCCCCTCCAGGGCGCGGAAAATGTCGTAAAGGCTTAAACTTCGCGGGTCCCGCTCGAGTACGTACCCGCCCTCGGGTCCGCGTGTGCCGCGGACAATGCGCGCCTTGACGAGCGACTGGAAGATGTTTTCCAGGTACTTGAAGGAAAGATGGAGGTCGCGGGCGATGGAACCGAGGCGGACCGGGGTTTTCCCGTCGCCGTCCGCCAGGGCGAGCAGGGCGAGAAAACCATACTGCACCCTTGTCGAGACGTTGAACATGCCCTTGCCGCTCAGATAGTCCTCCTCTATTTCCTAGTAAGTTGGTATGAAATATATAGACTTTGGGGCGAAATGGCAAGGGGAAAAGAGAAACTACGGATAAACGCGGATGAGCAGGGTTCGTCAATCGGGGATGGAGAGAATGGAGAATAACAATCTTGGGGGCACTTTAAAAAGAGAAGGAGAAAAAAAAATGGAATAAATGACATCCGTCTCGACGTCGAAAGCCGTTCTATTGTTCAGTCGAAAATCAACGTGTCGATACCATGCACCGATGATGTCCTTTATTCTTCTTTTCATCCGCGCTTATCCGCGTCATCCGTAGTTTTCTTTCGTTATAGCACGTTCTGCCCGACCGTCAGCTTTCAACGTGCTTGCGGTATACTTTCATGAGGCTGAAATCGTTCTCCGCCTTGGCGTACCGGCTGTCGTAATACTCAAGCTTCTTGCGGAGCGGCGTCTCGTTCGCGTCGTCCCAGGCGAAAAGCGCCTCGGGGACGCCCGACACGGCGTCGAGGAGCGCGGTCACGAGCCGCACGTTGTCCATGAGCCGGGTGTTGCGACGCATCGACGATTTGGCGAAAAGAAGGGCCGAGCGCAACACGTCCGTGTAGGCGGCGAAGAAAGGAGGGGGCGCGTGCTTCATGATGGAAAGATCCTTCCGTCCCGCCCGGCCGCCCTCAGGCGGTCGAGGTACGATTGAAGTCTGCTCTGCTTTGGAACAAACCGGGTTTCCCGCCCGGCGGGAAACCGGCGGTTTTTAAAAGGCTCCGTCCATGCAAACAAGAAAACCGTTACGCGGGTTCGAAGTCCGATTTTGCGGCGCCGCAGACCGGGCACACCCAGTCGTCTGGAATCTGCTCGAACGGAGTCCCCGGCTTGATGCCGCCGTCCGCGTCGCCCTGGGCCGGATCGTAAATGTAGTCGCAAATGGTACAGCGATATTTCTGCATATCAACTCCCTCGCTCGTTGTGTTTCGGGCGGTCGCCTTTCCGGCGCCGTTTCCATCATACTATGAAAGCGCGCCGCGTGTGAAGAAGAGACTTCCATCATCCGTCGCCGTCCGTATCCGCGCGCCGTTCGAGCCAGTCGGAGAGCTCCGCGAGGTGGTTCATTTCCTCGGCGATCACCCGGTCGATCTTCTCCCGGCCGCACTGATCGTCGGCGATGAAGGCCTTGATTCCGGTATAGAGGGCGATCGAATCTTTTTCGGCGACGATCGCCCTCTTCAGCACGTCCTCCGGGGTGCGGAGCTCGGCCAGGGCCGCGGCCGCATCTTCGGCCGGATCGAAAACATGGCCGCGCGCGAACGCCTTGAGGTAGGAGACGGCGGCGTCCTCCGGCCCCTTGGCGGGCTCTCCCCTCTCGGCGCACATCGCCTTGAGCTCGACGAACGTGCTCGCGTGAACGAGCTCCATATCGGCGAGCCGGGAGAAGAGTTCCTTGAGCCCCCCCTCGTCGAGCCGCTCTATCGCCCGCAGGTAAAAATCACGCCCGTTCTTCTCGATCTGGATCGCAATGTCGAAGATGTCGTTTGATTTGAGGTTCAATCCCGCGCGCCCTTTAGTCTTTCTTCCGCCGGCCAAGCTCCTGGTCGAGCATGGGCACCGTACCGGGGAAATCCTTGCCGAGCTCGAGTTTCTTTACGACGGCGTCGGCATTTGCTTCTTCCTCCACCTGCTCGGTCTCGAACCACTGGAGAAAGATCTCCGCGGCGTGGTCTTTCTTCTCCCGCGCCAACTCCGTGAGCGCGTGAATGGAGGCGGACACCTTGCGCTCGTGGGCGAGCGCCGCCCGGAAGGCCTCGAGGGGAGACGTCCACGCCTTCGGCGGCGCCTCGATCGCCTCGAGCTCGACCGTTTCACCGCGCTCGATGACATACCGGAAAATCTTCATGCCGTGGCCCGTCTCTTCGCCCGCCTGGACGAGCATCCACTGCCCGAACCCCGGAAGGTTTTTCGCGAAGAAATCCGCAGCCATGGCCAGATATATGGAGGACGAATGGAATTCCATCGTGATCTGCTTATTGAGGGCGCTTTTTACGTCTTTATGCATTGTCATAATCTCGTACTCCTTTCTTTCGTTGAAAAAAATATAGGGAAATTTTACCGTTGAAGCAATCTTTTTCAGCCGCGCCCTGGCAGGTTGTTGAAAAGTTGAGTTTTTTCAACAACCTGCTTATCAGGTATAACGCGACGCGGACGGCTCCGCTTCGATTTGAACGAGGTGTAGAAGCTCGACGCGATTCCGCACTCCCGGTTCCGGTCAATGTTCTTGACCTGCGTTTTGGCGGTATGCTCGGAGGGGAAAAACGTGACTTAGGTTTTCGGTTTGCGGCGGGAATTGACCATGCGCTGGAAGCTTTCCAGGTTCTTGATCACGATCCGGTCCGCAAACAGCTCGATGCGGCGCTGCTGGATGAAATGATTGAGCACGGTGCGGCAGTCGGCCGTCGGAATGGCCGCCCAGTGGGCGATGTCGTCCACCGTGGTCTTGAGCTCAAGCGTCTCCACTTCGCCCATCCGGACCGGCTCCTTTTCGGCGAGCATCAGGAACACGTCCGCCACCTTGGCGTCGACCTCCTCGAGGGTGAGGATCATGAAGCGGCGCTTCTGGTCGTACACGCGGCGGGCGAACAGCTTGAGGAGCTTGAGCGCGATCTGCGGATTGCCGCGCATGAGCACCTCGAAATTGGCGCGGTTGAACTCGAGCGCCTCGACCCTGTCCATGGCGATGGCGGTCGCCGAGCGCGGGGCCTCCTCCAGGATGGCCATCTCGCCGAAGATCTCCCCCGGCTTCAGCACGTCGAGGGTCTTTTCGATGTCGCCCATGATCTTCACGATCTGCACGCGTCCCGACTGGATGAGGAAGAAATTATCTCCGGGTTCGTACTCGCAGAAGATGAGACTCCCCTTCTGGTACGTCTTTAGGAACCGTTTGAACATCTCGCCGAAGGCATCCATCAGGGGTTCCCCTCGATCTGCTTCAAGAGTTTTCTCGTTTTCTGGTAGATCGACTCGCTTTCGGGCGTCATGGTGAGGATTTTCTTGAAGATCCCCGCCGCCTTGGTCTTATCGTTCATGTTGTAATAGCTCGTGCCGACGAAATAGAGCGCGTCCCGCAGGTCGGGGTGCTTGGGATACTTCTGCACCCACTGGGTGAAAAGTCCGATCGCCTTGTCGTACTGCTTCAGGTAGAAGAGGCAGCGGCCCGACTCGTACTGCGCCTTGGAAAGGTATTCCTCGTCGGGTCCGGCGGCGATGAGACCCTTGAATTCCTTGAGGGCGTCCTCGTATTTTTCCTGGCTGATGAGACTGACCGCCCGGTAATAGCGTTGTTCCGCGTCCGAAGCCGGCGCCTTATCGGCCGCTTGCGGCTGCGGCGCGGTCTTTTCGGCGGGACCGGCCGCCTGGACGTCCGGGCCCTTGCCCGTCCCGTAGCGGCTGAGGTAGGCCTCCGCCACCTCGATGTTCTTGAGCGCCTGGTTCGCCGCCGCGCCGGACGGGTAATAGACGAGGTAGCGCTTGAAGGCGTAGGTGGCCTGGGGATAGGCCTTGTTGCGCAGGTAGTACTCGCCGATGCTGAACAGGCCCTTCGCGGCGTCGACGTGTTCCTCGGCGCCGAGGAGGGTCTGCACCTGCTTCTGGATGCGGCGGAGCTGGTTGGAGTACACCTTGAGCATCTTCATGATGAGGGGGATGTTTTTGAGAACAAGGAGCTCGAATTCGTCGGCGCTGAACGCGACCACCTGGCAATCGGCGAGAACCAGGGCGGTTTCCTCGCGGCGAAACCGCCCGAGCGCCGACTTGACGCCGAAGAACTCGCCCACTTTCACCAGGTCGCGCATCTCCTGGCCGGTCTCGATGTCCTCATAGGTGAGGCTCACCTTGCCCGAATTGAGGATGAAGACCTTGTCGCCTTCATCGCCCCTGAAATAGATGATGGAATTCGCCTTGTAAAACGCCGCCTTGGGAGGCACGCCGTCTTCTCCTCTCGTTCAATACATCGCCGGGAGCGTCCCGGCTTGCCGCTTCATCATTGATACTAGAGATCAAGCGGAATAAAATCAAGTACTTTTTTGAACCCGACGGCCTCGCGCACGCGGCGCATGAGCCCGGCGGGATCACCCTTGACGAGCATCTCGCGGCCGCGGAGCTTCACCGTCGCGTATTTTTGGCCGCGCAGGGCGAAAATCTCCTCGTGTTCCTTTCGGCCGAAAATCGGATCGCCTTCGAGGACGAGCAGCTCGATGTCCTCGATGTTCGTCTTGACGAGCGATTCGTACGGGTCGTCGTCTTTCCGCGCGAGCACGACCGCGTCCGCGAGCTTCCCCTCCTCGAGACTCCCGATATCGCGGCTCACGCGGAGGGCCGCGGCCGCGTTCTCGGTCACCATGTCCGTCAGGAGCCTGGCCGAAATCTCCTCGCCGTACAGCTTGCGGTACGTCCGCCGGGCGAAACGCAGCTCCTCGAGCAGATTCAAGGAGCCGGTGGCCGTGGAATCGGTGCCGAGCGAAACGTTAATGCCCGCGGCCAGGATCTTCCTTATCTTGCACGTGAGGTTGTACATGAAGATATTGGAATTCGGGCACCAGACCACGTGCGCGCCCGCCTTCTTCGTCTTGGCAATGTCGAGGTCGGAATAACCGACGCAGTGGACGTGGACATTGTGGTCGTCGAGACAATCGAGCTCCTCGACCAGGTCGAGCCCGCGCTGGTATTCCGCGTCCATCCCTTCTTCCATGTGGATGATGAAGGGCAAATCGAGATTCCGAGCCCGCTGGTGCTCGATCTCAATGCCCTCGCCCCAGGGAAGTGAATACGAGGTGGGCTCGTGGTGCAGGGTGTACCGGCTGACGACCCGGATGGGGAGGAAGGGGATGTATTGGTCATTGACCGAGTGGAGGAAATGGTCGTTGACGGTGGCGGCGCCGGCAAAGAGGTTTTTATAGGCGCCCAGCAAGTAGCAGTCCTTTTCGGAAATTTTAGCCCGTTCGACCGCCACCAGCTTGGCGGCCCGCAGGTCCTTTTCCCAATCGTGGCAGCGGACGTAGAAGGTCCCGGGGGGGGGACCGACTTTCGGGAGATAATCGCCGCGCAGGTGGTCATGGACATTGATGAGCGCAGGAAAAACGTAGGAGTCCTTGAACGAGAAGTGCGCCGGGTTCGGTTTGCCGAGCGCTTCGATCTTCCTGCCGCTGATGCGCAGGGCTTTCTTCAAGGTTTTCCTCGGCGTCACCAAGACCGCGCCTTCCAATGAGTATGCCTGTACCGTGTCGTCTGTCCGCATGGACTTTCCTCTTGCCGCCTGAATCGATAATCGGTCTTTCAACGTCTCAATTATCGGAATATTCAAGATTTTTTATACTATTATCTGCGTTCGAGCCGTCCCCTTGAAAACTGATTCCCGGGCCCGGCTGACGGCCCCGGATACGGATGATGCCGAAAAAACCATCAATCACGCGCTGAAAATCATGTGCGCTTCGTTTCCCGGCCATAAAACAACGGTTTTCAATAATATAACGGCAAACGATGTTTATTTCCAGCGTCGATCACGTCCGGGGGGGAGGCCGCTGAAGGCGGCGGCGCAGGCTTCATCAGCGCCGGTGTCGGGAACTCAGTGCCGCCAAGATTGTTGCCCATGCCCCTCCGACAAGGTGCCGCCAAGATTGTTCTATACACCGGCTGTTCCGGACTCCCAAGATTGCGATGAAAAGCGGGGACGATTTCGATTCATTTCATCAAACCATTAACTTTTGTTAACGATAAGTCATTTTCACGTGTTCATTTGTCCTACTTTTCGACGCTGCGATAAAAAAAGTACGATAAAACATACATGCCTGTTGAGGCATAAAAGAATCAAACAAAGAGCATCGCAATAAATCCTTGTCTGATAACGATATATCTTATCTTTCATGTTTGGCACACACATTGCATTTACAGACAATTGTAGCGGGGGCGATAAAAATGAACGCAATGAATAAAGAGTCGATTCTTGAAATGAGTTTATCCGACCTGAAGGAAGGCATGAGATTCAGCGCGCCGGTTTTCTTCGAGGGCGGCAACCTGCTGGTCGACGCCGGCATCCCCATCCGCTCTCGCGATATCGAGACGCTTCACAGAATCGGGATCTCCGTCGTCTCCACGGAGGGACGGCTCCTGCCTGAAGAGAGGGAATCGGTCCGGAACCGCAACACCCTGCACCTTTTCTATATCAAGGACGAGGAAGCCCGCTGCCTCAAGATCTATTCCGATCTTCTCAACCAGTCCAAGATCCTGTTTTCCCTGCTCAGGAAAAAGGAGCCGCTCGACAAGCGGAACCTGGACGATACGATCGATGAGGTCTACCGCTGCACGAAGGACAATCCGAGGGAGATGATCCAGATCATCCACGGGGTCGACAATTCCGCCTCCGACCCGGCCACGAGCGCCCTCCATTGCGCGATCGTGGCGGTGGTCATGGGCCTGCGGAAAAAATCGCTCGCCCACGAGCTCCTCGCCCTCGCCGCCACGGCCTTTCTCCACGACATCGGCATGCTCTTCATCCCCCGGGAGATCCGCGAGAAAAAAGGCGCGCTCGAGCCGCGCGAGCTCGCGGTGGTGAAGACGCACTCGGCGCTCTCCTACACCCTGCTCCGCGAGCTCGGCTACCCGGTCGGCGTCGCCAACGCCGTGCTCGACCACCACGAGCGCTGGGACGGCAAGGGGTACCCGCGCAAGGTGCCCGGCCCCAAGATCCACGACCAGGCCCTCATCACGGCCGTCGCCGACGCGTACATCGCGCTCATCAACAACAAGCCCTACCGCGACCACTACCTCGGCTACGACGCGGTGAAGAAGATCCTCCACGGCACGGGCCAGCAGTTCAACCCGGAGACGGTGAAGCTGCTCCTGGCGGGCATCGGCATCTACCCCCTGGGAACCGTCGTTCTCTTGAGCAATTACTCCGTCGCCCGCGTCATCGAGACCGGCGAGGAATCAACGCTCCGCCCGAAGGTGGAGATCATCCGCGACAAGTACGGCGAGGAAATCGCGCCGCCGCACGAGATCGACCTGGCGGTGCGCAAGGACCTGTACATCATGAAAGCGGTCGATCCGAACGAATTGAAGCATGAGAGCCGCCCGGCCAGCGGCGCATAAAGTAAACGGTCAGTTAAAAAAGGTGCGAGGTAAAAACGATAACGTCAATGGCGTTATCGCCTGAAGCCTTCCCGGCCTGGGAGCGGGGTATGAACAGCCCATCTATGCCCTCTATCCTTTCGTTCATACCCCCTCTTTTTTCCAAAAGGGATTTTGGGATTCCGGGGTGGTTCCTCCGGCGGTCCTTCCGTTTCATTCAAAAAACGTTGTTATGAATAAAGTTTTTCAGTAAAAAAAGTTCCCCTCGCGGGGAGAGGCGAGCCTTGCCGAGGCGGGGCCGGAACGGCCCGAGCCGAGGGCGAGGCGAAGGCGCCCTACGCGTACCTTACGTGCAGCCGGCTGACGCCGGGTCTTCTTCCTAGACAACTTTTCAACTACCGTTGCGGCATGTGGATTCACACGCGAGATCGACAAGCGTTTCCCTTCGCAGGGGGGCGGGACGACTCCACCAGCTGGTGGAATCCACCTAAACCCGCCCGCTTCGGCCATCCCTGGCCTCAGAGGGCTCCGGGGTTTCGCGCATCCATGCGCGAGGAAGGAAAAAAATATCAACTCGAAATCTAAAGAAGCTTTTTAATTACTTCAAATTTATAACACGAAGCGCTTTTACGGAATAAACCGTTATCCCTCGATATTTCTTGCAGTCTTGTTTCAATTCTGCTTATGATCCATCTTCCCGATATATTTTTCGAGCTTCTTCTTCGCCGCGGCTCTCTTCTTTTTGACGGCCTTGAGCTCGGCGTCGGCGGCTTTTTTTTCACGATCCGCCAGCTTGAATTTCTCCCAAGACGCCAGCAGTTCTTCGCGCATTGCCTCGATTTTTTCTTCCGTTAAATCGGTTTTAAATTCGGGGTCGTTCTTGTGACGCCTTATCACCTCGGCCAAAGCGTCAAGCGTGCTCATGAGCTCCTCGATTTCTTTACGGCTCGGTGCGCGCATGGGGGTCCTCCCGCGGCGGGAATTGCATATTCCATTCACGAGCGGCAGTCATTCCGCCTCTCCGCATTTTTCACCCGTGGACGGCGTTTGTCAACATCGGAATTTATAAATTGAAATCGCTGATTTATCTTTTGTCATTCGTCGTTTTTCTTCGTCAGCGGACGATTTGAATTCTAAAATTGACGAGTTGAAACCATGAATTCCGGATTTATCTTTCAAAACCGGCAATTTATCTTTTCAAATCGGCGGTTTGAGAAGATACATCGGCTCCTTAAAAATAGAAGCCGTCGATTCGGAAAAATAAATCGCGAGCTTAGCTGCTGAAGCAAACGATTTTAGAACGCAAATCGCCGGCTCAAAGACGCGGGCACCCGCCCAAAAAATATTTATGAAAATGAAAAAAGTTCCCGACGGTTTTAATATCCATATTTACATTCAACAAAGAAGGAGAATGCAATGCCCGAAATCACGGCAAAACTCTTCAACCGGAAAATCCAGACGATCAACAAGATCATCGACGGGATCAAGGAGCACCAGGCGGACGAAGGCTTCCCCGCCATGCTCAACCTCAAGGCGGTGGAAAAAATCAGGGACGTCTACGCCGCTTCCCGCAAAAAAGTCGACGACGCGGCGGCGCAGTACCGCCAGGACAGCCAGCAGTTCAAGCTGGACGACAGGACCTTCGACAAAACCGTCTCGCAGCTCAAGTCATTGATCTACGGCCTCTTCGGCAAGAAGAACGCCGCGGTGCGGGACTTCGGCCTCCTGCCCTTCAAGGACAGCAAGCCGAAGAAACTTAAAACGCAGGCATAAGAGGGAATTGAAGCCGTCCGCGAGGGCGGCTTCAATTTATTGGGAACAATGTATTACTGATAAAACGTTGTTAATGACTCAGGAGGGTTTATGAGACAAAGTTATGGGGGAAATTGGACTGAACTGAAACTTGGATGCCTGAAAAAATATCTTGATGCATATATGAAAATAGTATATGGGAAAGGATTCAGAGTCGCATACATTGATGCGTTTGCCGGAACTGGATATAGAGAAATAATCGATGAAGAAAGCGGGAAATTACTCTTCCCAGAACTTGAAGAATCAGACTCAAAATCGTTTAAAGAAGGATCAATACAAAAAGCATTGGCTGTAATCCCACCATTCGATAGATATGTTTTTATTGAAAAGAGCAGTAAAAAATGCAAGGAACTTCAAAAGGTAGTAGAACGTTATCCGGACGTAAAAGAGCGGGTTGTTATAAAAAATGCTGATGCAAACAATTATCTTGAAGGCATATGCAGTTTTAATTGGGCAAAACATCGAGCAGTATTATTTCTTGATCCATTCGGGATGCAAGTCAAATGGAACACAATAAAGTGCATAGCAGATACTAGAGCCATCGATATGTGGTTATTATTTCCTTTAGGAATTGGTGTTTCACGTCTACTTAAGAAAAATGGTGAAATCAAAGAGATTTTCAGAGATAAATTAGATGACATTTTCGGCACTAAAGCTTGGTTGAAGGATTTTTATAAAATTACAGTTGAGGAAACATTATTTGGGCTATCGGAATACACGAAAAAGACTGCTGATTTTGATAAAATCGCAAAATTTTTCAATGTTCGTCTTGAAAGTATCTTTTCTCAGGTTGCAAAAAACCCGGCTAAATTGTTAAATAGTAAAAACGTCCCACTATTTTTATTATGTTTTGCTGCTGGAAATCCAAAAGGAGCTGCAACTGCAGTAAGAATTGCAGAAGATATTTTAAAGAGAATTTAGCATGGCCCATAAAACCACGATTGAGTGGACAGAAGCAAGCTGGAATCCTATAACCGGTTGTACTAAAATCAGCGCCGGTTGCCAGAACTGTTATGCCGAACGCATGGCAAAACGGCTGAAAGCCATGGGGCAACGAAATTACGCCAATGGATTCAATCTCACGGTTCATGAGCGGATGTTCGACCTTCCTAAGAAGTGGAAAAAGCCGCAGCGGATCTTCGTCAATTCGATGAGCGATTTATTCCATGAAGATCTTGAATTGAAAACTATTCAAGATATTTTTGAAATCATGCACGAATGTTATTGGCATTTATTCCAAGTTCTTACAAAACGTTCGAATTTACTGAAGAAATATAATGCCTTTCTCAATTGGGCTCCCAATATAATCATGGGAGTCACGGTTGAAAACAAATCGAATATTCACAGAATCGACGATCTCCGAGAAACCGACGCAAAGACGAAATTTATCTCCTTCGAGCCGCTTCTTTCCGATATAGGTGATCTTAATCTGGAAGGTATCGACTGGGTGATCGTCGGAGGAGAATCAGGTCCAAACAGCCGCTCAATGGAAAAAGAGTGGGTGTTAAAAATAAGGGATATTTGTATTCAAAAACAAGTACCGTTTTTCTTCAAACAATGGGGCGGAACACAAAAGAAAAAAAACGGCCGCATCCTCGATGGTCAATTGTGGAGTGAGCTTCCCGTAAACCAATTACAGTTGAACAATTATCAAAATCACGTTTGACAAATTGAAGGCGGCGCCATGGAGGGCGCCGTTCTTCCGGAGCCCTCTGAGGGCAGGATGCCCGAAGCGGGCGGGTTGGGGTGGGTCGAGGGAGGGGGCTTACACAAGCCCCCTCCCTCGGCTCCACCAGCTGGTGGAGTCGTCCCGCCCCCTGCGAAGGGAAAAACATCTCGTAAACGTGAGTGAATCTCATGCAACAACGGATGTTGAAAAAAATAATTCCGGAAGTAGACCCCTCGTCAGCCGACCGCAAGTTGGAAACTCGACAGAGCAACCTCGCCTCAACCTCGGCTCGGGCCGTTCCGGCCCTGCCTCGGTGAGGCTCGCCCCGTTCCCTCCGAAGGAGAAACGCTTGTCGTTCACGCGGGTGAATCTTCCCGCCGCAACGGCAGTTGACAAAATTGATTTGAGAGAAGACCCGGCGTCAGCCGACTGCAAGGCACGCCCCGCCCCAACCCGGCAGGGTTACTTCTTGCCAAGTTTCTTGTAGAGATTCGCCATCTCGATGGCCGCCGTGGCGGCGGCGAAGCCCTTGTTGCCCGCCTTGGTGCCGGCGCGATCCACCGCCTGGGCGACGTTGTCGGTCGTGAGCACGCCGTAGATCACGGGGACGTCGGCGGCCAGGCCGACCTGGGCCACGCCCTTGCTGACCTCGGCGGCCACGTAGTCGAAGTGCGGGGTCTCTCCGCGGATGACGGCGCCGAGACAGACGACCGCGTCGTATCGGCCGGACTCGGCCAAACGCCTGGCCGCGGCCGGGGTCTCGAACGAACCCGGCACCCAGGCGATCGCGACGTTCTCCTCCTTCACGCCGTGGCGCACGAGGCCGTCGAGCGCCCCCTCGACGAGCTTGCCCGTGATGAACTCGTTGAAGCGCGAGGCGACGATGCCGATCGACATCCCCTCGCCGTTGAAATCGCCCTCAATCACCTTGATCGCGTTTTTTGCCATGAACCGGTTCCTCCTTTAAATCGATGTTCTTCAGTATGTGCCCGAGCTTGTCGCGCTTCGTCTTGAGGTAAAAGGCGTTCGACGCCCGGGGCGGTATTTCGAGCGGAACGCGCTCGACGACCGTGAGGCCGTACCCGGAAAGCCCCGCGATCTTGCGCGGGTTGTTGGTGAGGAGCCGGATCGTCGACAGTCCCAGGTCGCAGAGGATCTGCGCGCCGACGCCGTAGTCCCGGAGGTCCGGCGCGAAGCCGAGCTTCTCGTTCGCCTCGACCGTGTCGTGGCCCTGTTCCTGCAGTTTGTAGGCTTTCATTTTATTGGCCAGGCCGATGCCGCGGCCCTCCTGGCGCATGTAGAGCAGCACCCCCGCCTCCTCGGCGCCGATGCGGCGGAGGGCCTCTTCGAGCTGCTCGCCGCAGTCGCAGCGCAGGGAGCCGAAGACGTCCCCGGTGAGGCACTCGGAATGGACGCGCACGAGGACGTTCTTCCTTCCCTGCACCTCGCCCTTGACGAGGGCCATGTGGTGCTGGCCGTCGAGGACGGACGCGTAGGTCACGGCCTTGAAGTCCCCGTGGTGCGTGGGCAGGGAGACGGCCTCCCCGCGCCTCACCAGGTGCTCGCGCCCCATGCGGTAACGGATGAGGTCGGCGATGGAGATCATCCCCAGGCCGTGCTTTTCCGCGAACGTGAGGAGCTCGGGGAAACGCATCATCGTGCCGTCATCGGCCATGATCTCGCAGAGCACGCCGGCGGGGAAGAGTCCGGCGAGCCGGGCCAGGTCCACGGTCGCCTCGGTGTGCCCGGCACGCTCGAGCACCCCGCCGGACCGCGCGCAGAGCGGGAAGACGTGGCCGGGCCGCATGAGGTCGGCCGGCTTCGTGGCCGGGTCGACGAGGGCGGCGACCGTCATGGCGCGTTCCCGGGCGGAGATCCCGGTGTTGCAGGTGATGACGTCCACGGACACGGTGAAGGCGGTTTTCCGCCGGTCGGTGTTCTCGGCGACCATGGGCGGCAGGGCCAGCTCGTTCAGCCGTTCCTTGAGGAGAGGCGCGCACACCAGGCCGCGTCCATGGGTGACCATGAAGTTGATCGTTTCCTGCGTCACCTTCTCCGCGGCGGCGATGAGGTCGCCTTCGTTCTCGCGGTTTTCGTCGTCCACCACCACGAGCAGCTCGCCCCGCTTGATCCGCTCGATCGCGTCCTCTATTTTCAAAAGACTCATTTCGGTCTCCTTATTGCTTGTCACCCTGAGTCCTTCGACTGCGCCCAGGACAGGCCTGTCGAAGGGTGACCGGCAATCGCAGTTCATGGTTCGACAGGCTCACCATGACGCGGCTCGTTAAAATCCCTTCTCCCGCAAAAAATCCATCGTCACCGCGCCCGCGTCGGTTTTTCCGTAGGCGAGCAGGCTCTCCACGTATTTGGCGATCACGTCGTACTCGAGGTTGACTTCGTCCCCGGCCTTCTTGCCAAGGAGGGTCGTGTGCGCCAGCGTGTGCGGGATGACCGCCGCGGCGAACGTCTCCGCCTCCAGCGCGGCCACGGTCAGGCTGATGCCGTCTACGGCCACCGCCCCTTTCAGCGCCAGGTATTTCCGTCCCTCGGCCGGAAATCGAATGACGAGCTCCGCGGCCGGCCCGCGGTTCTGAAGCGACGCGATCCGGCCCCGCGCGTCCACGTGCCCCTGCACCAGGTGGCCGCCCAGCCTCGTTCCGAGCGCGAGCGCCCGCTCCAGATTCACGACCGCGCCCGGACCGGCGTGCTCGAGCGTGGAGCGACTCCGGGTCTCGGGGGAGATCTCCGCCTCGAAGCCGTCCTCCGCCACGCTCACGGCGGTGAGGCACACGCCGTCCACGGCGATGCTGTCCCCGGCGGCCGTGCCTTCGCAGACCGCCGCCGCCGCGATCGCCATTCGCCAGACGTCACCGTATCGCCGCAAGGCGCGCACGGTGCCCGTCTCTTCCACGATGCCCGTAAACATCACGCTCCTCCCGCGAACAGGCTGCCCGCCGGGTAGTATTCGTACAACCGGTCCTTCCCCAGCCTCCGGCTTGAAACTTCCGAAAGCCGCGGCGCGCGCTCGAGCCTCTCCACCCCGCGTCCGCCCAGGAACGAAAGCGCGGCGCTGCCGCCGATGAGCTTCGGCGCCTGGAACAGGTAGAGTTTGTCGTAGAGGTCGCGCTCGACGAACGAGGCGAGGAGCTCTCCGCCTCCCTCGACCAGCACCGAGCAGACCGAAAGCGTGTACAGCTTGGCCAAAAGATCGTCGAGGTCGACCCGGCCGCGGTCCTCGTTCACGAGAAGCACGGCCGCTCCCTGGGCTCCGAGCGTCTTCACCTTGCCCGGCAGGGCCTGACCGGTGACGGCCACGACCAGCGGCGTCTCGCGCGCGGATTTCACGAGCGCGCAGTCCACCGGGATCCGGGCCCGGGAGTCGACGACGACCCGCATCGTCTTCTTCCCCTCGTACGGCGGCACGCGCGGGGTGAGGAGCGGATCGTCCTTGAGCACGGTGTTGATCCCGACCATGACCGCGTCGTACCGGCCGCGCAGGCGGTGGGCGTGGGCGCGCGCCTCCTCGCCCGTGATCCAGCGGCTCTCCCCGGAGGCGGTCGCGATCCGGCCGTCGAGGCTGGCCGCGGCCTTGAGCGCCGTGAACGGCCGGCGGGAGAGCATGTTGACGACGAAGACCTCGTTGAGACGGCGCGCGCGCGTTTCCAGGAGCCCGGTTTCCACCGTCACGCCCGCGTTCCTGAGGCGCTCGATGCCCTTGCCGTCCACGAGAGGATTCGGATCGCGCATGGCCACGACAACGCGCGCGACCTTGCGCCGGACGATCTCGTCGGCGCAGGGCGGCGTCTTGCCGAAGTGGGAGCACGGCTCCAGGCTCACGTAAAGCGTCGCGCCTTCGGCCCGGTCGCCGGCCTGGCGCAGGGCGACGATCTCGGCGTGCTCGGCGCCGGCGCGGCGGTGGAAGCCCTTCCCCGCCATGCGCCCGTCCTTCACCACAACCGCGCCGACCGCCGGGTTGGGCGACGTGAAGCCAAGCCCGCGCTCGGCGAGCGAAAGGCAGCGGCGCATGTGGAACTCGTCGCGCGGCTCAAACGCCATGATTCATCCTTCGTTGTTTCGGGGCATGTAAAAGACGGGATACGTGAAAGGAAACGTCGACCTTCTCCCATCCAGACTGTAACTGTCGGCTCCGGAATCTCACCGGATCAGCCGCGCCGGAGCGGAGCGCTCAAACGCGGGTTGCGGGCTCGGGTCCGCCACGGGACCCCTACCGCCGGTCAGGAATTTCACCTTGCCCCGAAAGTCTTGTCGGTGATTAATATAGCATTGCGGGTCGGTTTTGGCAATCACTTACGCGAGATCCACTTCCTGAGGAAGGACACGGAGGAAAGAAAGATAAAAAGAAAATCTGTTTGCGTCGATTTTCCAACCCTTTTTTTCTCTCTCTTTTCCCCGTGCTCTCCGTTTCCGGAGCATACCCCGAGCCCCTCGACGGAGCTTGTCCTGAGCCTGCTGAAGGGCTCGGGATAAACTCCGCCGAGGGGTGCCCTTCGTGTCCTCTTTCCCGTCAGGCTGCATCGTACTACTCCCGCATGACCTCCTCCACCATGGCGTCGATGTCGTTCTGATTGATGTCGGCCTTGCGCTCGAAGGCGAGCTCGATGTTCGCCTCCTTGAGCTTGCGCAGCAGGCTGTAGATGATGAGCATCAGGATCTTGATGCCGGCCTCGGGCTGGGACTTGATGAAATTGATGATGTCCTCGCGGGTGATGGAGAGGATGACCGATTCGTCGGCGCTGACCACGTCGGCGGTGCGTTTCACGTTGAGGAAGATCCCCGCCTCGCCGAACACGTCGCCCTCGCCGATCGAGGAAATGAAGACCGAACCGGTCGCCTTCTCCGGCACGACCACGTGCACGGTGCCCGAGAGCACGGCGCACAAATCGTTGCTGAGATCTCCCTTGGAGATGATTTTCTCGTCTTTGCCGTACGAATAGAACCGTGAAATCGAGATGATCTTCTTCACCGCCTCGGGCTTCAGGTATTTGAAGACGATGATCCGCCCCACGGTTTTGGCAAATTCCTTGCCATCGATCTCTTTCATATGCCTCTCCTCGTTACTCCCATTCTAAGTCAAGGATAACCGGAAGTAAAGGAGTGGCAAAGAACGATCGCTTGTGTTATCTTCCAGACAGGGAGGATACGTGCTTATTATTCCATCGATCGACCTTTTCGGCGGCCGGGTGGTGCGGCTGTTCAAGGGGGATTACGACAAAGCGACGGTCTACGCCGACGACCCCCTGCCGGTGGCGCGGGCGTTCGAAGAGGCCGGCGCCCGGCTCATCCATATCGTCGACCTCGACCGCGCTCGCGGTTCCTCCGCCGCCCCGGACGATACGTCCGCCAACCGGGATCTCATCCGCGCCGTGCGCCGGAGCGTCTCCTGCGCGATCGAGGTGGGCGGGGGCGTGCGGTCGGAAAGCGACGTGGCCGAGCTCCTCGACTGCGGGGTGGAGCGCATCGTCATCGGGACGGCTCTCGTCCGCGCGCCGGATGAGGTGGCCGGCTGGATCGCCCACTACCGCTTCTGCTCCGTCGCCGGGCTGGACGCGCGCGACCGGAGGATCCGGGTGCAGGGCTGGACCGACGACTCCGGCCTCGCGGACACGGCGCTCGCGGTCCGCTGCCGCGAGATGGGCTTTCAGCAGATCGTCTACACGAACATCGCCGTGGACGGCACCCTCGCCGGTCCCGACCTCGCCGCCACCAACGAGGTCGCCGCGGCCGGCGGTCTGCCGGTGATCCTCTCGGGCGGCATCGGGCGGCCGGAAGACGTGGAGGCGGTGGCGAACGGCCAGCACAAGCTTGTTGCGGGGGTGATCATCGGAAAGGCTTATTACGAAAAAAAGGTCGACCTGGCGGATCTCATCCTCGCCCACCAAACCGACGACGACCGGGCTCCCGGCAGCCCCCAGCGGAGGAAAGGGGACAGGCGATGAGGTTAGGATACCGGGAACGCCTTACGCGCGGCGTCATTGTCTTCGACGGGGCCATGGGCACCATGCTCTACAGCCGCGGGATCTTCTTCAACCGCTGTTTCGAGGAGGTCTCCCTCACCCAGGGCGACCTGGTACGGAAGATCCACGAGGAATACGTCGCCGCCGGCGCGGAGGCGATCGAAACCAACACCTTCGGCGCCAATCCGCGGAAGCTCGCCAAGCACGGCCTCGAGGGAAAGCTCGAGGAGATCGTGATGCGCTCCTGCGCCCTGGCGCGGGAAGCCGCGGGCGAGGACGCGTACGTGGCGGGGTCGGTCGGTCCGCTCGGCGCGCACATCGAGCCCATCGGCACCGTCACCCGCGCCGAGGCGCAGGACGATTTCCGGCGGCACTTCGCGGCGCTGCTTGAGTGCGGCGTCGACCTCATCCTCCTCGAGACCTTCAAGAGCATCGATGAGCTCGTCCTCGCCGCGGAAATATGCCGCGCGCTCTCGAAAGACATCCCCATCCAGGCCCAGTTCACGGTGGGCCCCGACGGCCTCACCGAGGGGGGCATGCCTCTCGAGAAAGCCGGCGCCATTCTGCAGGCGCTCTCCGCCGCGGACGTCGTCGGAATCAACTGCTCCATCGGCTCGGCCCACTCGCTCGACGTGCTCTTGAAGCTGCGCGAGCACGTGGCCAAACCGATTTCCGTCATGCCCAACGCCGGTTTCCCCAAGGAAGTCGAGGGCCGCTCGTTCTACCTTTCATCGCCCGAGTACATGGCGGAATACGCGCGCCAGTTTCTGGAGGCGGGCGCCCAGGTCATCGGCGGGTGCTGCGGGACCACCCCCGCGCACATTCGAGAGATCGCGCGCGCGGTGAAAACCTTCGACGGGGGCCGGCGCAGCGTCAAGGTGACGGCCTTCACGGAAGAGGCGGCGCAGCACCCCGAGCGCCCGCTCGCCGAGCGCTCGCGCCTCGGAAGCGCCCTGGCCGGCGGGGAATGGATCACGGCCGTGGAGCTTGTTCCGCCGCACGGCGCCGATCTCTCCACGGTCGTCGCCCGGGCGAACGAGCTCAAAGGCGCGGGCGTGACGGTCGTGAACGTCCCGGACGGACCGCGCGCGTCCGCCCGCCTTTCGAGCCTCATCACCGCCCTGGAAATCCAGCGACGGG